>CAYXRG010000040.1:37075-38625 GCA_964467575.1 uncultured Caldilineaceae bacterium
GGACTGGGTGAAACCCCGGCATCTGTTGGCCTAGGTAGACAAAGACCTTGCCCGTATCGCTGATGGCGATGGTATCGCCATTGGGAGCGCTGATCAGAAAGTCGGCGACCCCGTCGCCGTTGACGTCGCCCGCCGGGGCTGCCTGGTAGCCCATCTGGTCGGCGTCCAATTCGCCCGGAAACGTGTCAAAGGCCGGAGATATCAGACCGCCGCTTGCGCCGCGGTAAAGATAGGCGTTGCCGGCGCCTAGGTTATAGCCCGGCGCGCCGGCGAGGAAATCGTCGTAGCCGTCGTTGTCCACATCGCCCACCCCGCTGACCGAGAAGCCGTAGGAGGTGAACGGCGTTTCTTGGCGGGTCCAGTCGGGGTCGCCGGGCGCGCCGATGCCGGCCGGGTGTGCGGCGCGGGCGGCACGGTCCCCGCCGAAGACGAGCAACAGCGCCACCAGCAGGAGCGCGCCAAGGCCGGACATGAGGGCGAGCGCCCGGCCCGCGCGCGGGGCGGCCGCCCGTGAACGGGGGGGTCGGCAACTACTGTAGTCATTCATTGCGGCTTCCTTCCACAAATTGCTCATCGGCGGCAAGAAAAGCGGATCGGCGTCCCTTGCCGGCCGGTTGTCGCCGGCTGCGACGTCCTGGCCTAGTGTAACATCCGTTGCGCACGCGACGGAGAGGTAAAAGCCGTATCCCTTTCGGCCAAAAGACTTAATCGGGCGGGAAAATGCCGCGCGCTAAGACGCAAAAAGGCCGCGAGTTTCCCGGAAGGCTGTTGCCGGCAGACGCCCTGCGGTCTTGCGCTTTGTCGCATGGCGCAGGGCCGCGACGGGCGCTTACAGGCATACGTCATATGCGGCGTACACCAATCCGCCGATCCTCCTCCCCTCAGGACGGACGCTATGTCGTATTCAGCGCCGGACGTTTGCGTCATGTGCGGCCCCCAGGGGCGTGCCATAATCGTGCCAAGTAGATATGACGGCGGCAACGCAGCACGACGATGCGCCCGCCGTACCGGTTGAGGAAAGGGGCGGTATGCAAAACCACGAGGAGGCGCCAGCGGGCGGGACGTCTGTGCAGAGAGTGCGGAGAGCGGCGCAGTCCAGCCGCGGCCAGACGATGGTCGAGTTCGCCTATTCGATCCCCGTGCTGCTGCTGCTGATCTTCGGGCTGATCGACTTCAGCCGGGCCGCTTATACCGCCGCCGTTGTACAGTGGGCCGCCCAAGAAGGGGCCCGATCCGCCATCATCGACCCCGCCAACGTCATGCAGGCCATCGAGGGCAAACTGGTCGGCTTGCAGGCGAATCGAGCCGGCATCGTGGTCACCCCGTCCGCCGACGGCAGCGAAGTGACCGTGCAAGTGACCTACCCGTTCGAGTTCGTCACGCCGATCATCGGCCGGTTGGGCAACGGAGGGGTGCAGATGAACGGCTCGGCCAGCATGATCGTGCAGCCCCCGCTGATCGGGCAGTATTAGCAGAATTCATCGAGGTTTCGTCAACGCAAGCGTGCAAATTTCACGTCGGCAAGTGTCTAGTCGCATCGATCTGATTCA
>CAYXRG010000041.1:0-11367 GCA_964467575.1 uncultured Caldilineaceae bacterium
ATCACCAGCGCCACCGCCGACATGATCAGCAGGAAGAGCGCCGAGTCCCAGCCGAGCGAGTATCCTTGCGCCAGCGGCAGAATCCCCGTGTTGGCGAGAACTGTCACCAGGATGATCGAGGCGGCGATGGCGATCACCACCGTGAGCACGGAGCGGACCTTCGTCCGCTGCGACGCGGGCGGGAAGTAGGCGTTGCCGGCGATGATGCGCAGCAGGTAGATCCACAGACAGAGCATAAGGATCGCCATCACGCTCGCCGGGTATTCGATCCAGCGCACGCCGAAGCCGTACAGCCCCGCGTTCAACATCAGCAAGTACGCCAGCAGGATGAAGCACTGGTTGCCTACCTTGTCCCGATAGGCCCGCTGCATCTCGTCTAGGCCGCGTCTATCCTGTTGCATTTTCGTCCTCCCAAAAGAGCTGGTCCAAGCTTTTATCTAGCACCTTACAGATGGCGATGCAGAGCTTGATCGAGGGGTTATAGTCCCCGTTCTCGATGGCGTTGATCGTCTGGCGCGTCACGCCCACCGCCTCCGCTACATCCTTTTGCGACATATCTTTTGCCGCCCGCGCCGCTTTCAGCCTCAGATTCTTTGCCATTGCGTCTCCTTGCGTATCTCACGGCTCATGTTTTGAGCATAGCACGGACACGACATACTGTCAACTATATCCGACATATTATCGGATATTTCTTCTTTTTAGTAAGCTGATTCGGACATTCAGCCCGGATGAAGATAGGGGCTTTCTCCTTTCTTGCAAACGGCTGCCATGCGCGTAAACGACAGGGCCAGAGTTTGTTTGGAAGCACAACAAAATGCGCCGCGACACTCCGCGCCGCACGGCATTTCTATGCCGCCTCGCCGCCATGCGCTGTCCGGACGGACGCCCCGTCGTGCCCGCACCGGCCCGACGCGCCGGTTTGTTTGGCGTCCCAACAAAAGGCGCGCGGCCCAACCCGCTCTTTCGCCGCCCGCATCAGGCGCGGTAAGATAAGCATCATCCGTGCGCCCTACAGCCAAACGCCACAGGCGGAAAGGCGGAATGCCCATGAACGAGCCACGCCAACCAAACGCGCTGCGCCTCACGCCCCCCATCCTGCGCACCGCGCTCCTTTTTACCGCCAGCCTGATCTGGCTCGGCTTTGGCGGCTATCTGTTTGCCGAAACCCGCAGCATCTTGCCGGGAATTCTAGCGCTATTGGGTTTGACCAGCGCCGTCATCTACGGGCTGGCGCTCATACCCGGCGGCAGCTACCTGGAAGCCGGGCCGGACGGGCTGGCGATCGGCGCCTCGTTTCGCAAGCGCTCGCTCGCCTGGGCCGATGTGGAGGAGTTCTCTGTGCGGCAGCTTGGCCGCAAGAAAAAGCTGGTGCGCTACCGGCTAGTCCCCCGCGCCGGAGAGACGCGCAGCCGCGAAGAGTTGTTGCCGGACACCTATGGGCTGGAGGCAGAGGACTTGGCGAACCAGCTCAACGACTTGCGCCGCTTCTACACGGCAAGCGATCAGATGCCGGCGCCTTGAACACGAGCGCGCCCAACCGCTCACCCCTGCGGGGCGATTTTGTTGGGCGCCCCAACGAAACGCCGCCGTCATACATGCTGCCTTATCGTCGTCGATTTGCGACGCTCCATTTGTTTGGGAACCAATCAAATTAACGGGTACTCCAGCCGGACGGCTGCGTATTGTCCGGTTGGAGTACCCGTATCGATAACGCCACGAAAAGCTACTACTCTAGCGCGATCTTCAAGACATAAGCATGCTCACAGGGCGGCTGCGCCGGCAATGTTACGTGCAACCCGTCCGCCTCACGCCGGTAGGGCAGCGCCCCTGGCGCCCCCAACATCTCGACTGCGGTCACGCGCTCCGGGCAGAGCGCCGCTCCCTGCGCCAGCGAGGCAATAACCGCTTCCTCGCCCGGCCAGGCCAGTGCGATGGCGTAGAGCGTGTGACTCTTGGCAGTGAAGCGGAAGTCCCGCCCGGTGAATGGGTTGCGCTCGGTGTCGGTGAACGAGCCTTCAGGCACAAGCGTCGGGCCTTCGCCGAAGGTGCGCCAGGGCCGCGTCGCGTAGATCGCCTCGCCGTTGATCGCCAGCCAGCGCCCGATGGCGAGCAGTATCTCCTGCTCCGGCTCCGGGATTACGCCGTCGGGCCGGGGGCCGACGTTGAGCAGAAGGACGCCATTCTTGCTCACCACGTCGACCAGGTCCTGGATTAGGTCGCCCGGCGCCTTGTACTGCTGGTCGTGCACATAGCCCCACGAGTTCTTCGACACGGACGTGTCATTTTGCCAGAGGAAGCGCGCTGCGCCGCTGAGCTGGCCGCGCTCGATGTCGTAGACCGCCGCCCCCGGCGGAAAGGCTTCGTTCTTGAAGTTGATCGCCGTGCCCGCCCCCCATTCGACGCCGCGGTTGTAATAGTGCGCGGCGAACTTCTGCAGGTACGGCGCGAAGACGATCTGCTCGATCCACCAGTCGAACCACACGAGCTGCGGCCGGTATTTATCGACCAGCTCGACGAGGCGCGCCAGCCAGTCGTCCAGGAAGCGGGCGTCGGGCCGGGGCTGCCAATCCAGACTGCGCCATTCGGGCGCGCGGTGCTGCGGGCCGGGCATGGCGGGACCGTAGAAGTCGCGGTAACGCGGGTCCTGTACGTCTGACGGAAAGGTCATGCCGCCGTTCATAAACCACCAATGCTCGGCACGGTGACTAGAGACGCCGAAGACCATCCCCTCCTGGCGAACGGCGTCGGCCAGCTCGCCGATAAGGTCGCGGCGCGGCCCCATCTTGGCCGCACACCACTCGGAGAGCGCGGTGTCGTACATGGCATAGCCGTCGTGATGTTCGGCCACAGGCACGACGTAGCGCGCACCCGCCGCCTTGAAGAGCTTGGCCCATGCCACAGGGTCATAGCGCTCGGCCTTGAACTGCGGGATGAAGTCCTTGTAGCCGAACTCGGTATGGGGGCCATACGTTTCCAGGTGATGCTGGTACTCGCGGCTTCCCGGCAGATACATATTGCGCGGATACCATTCGTTGCCGAAGGCGGGCACGGCATAGACGCCCCAATGGATGAAGATGCCGAACTTGGCGTCTTGATACCAGTCGGGCACGCGATACTGCATGAGCGATTCCCAAGTAGGCAGAAACGGTCCTTGTGCGATGGTCACGGAAAACTCTCCTCTACATGAACAAGCCAATGAAAGTAAACGAACAAGTGCGTTGGGCAACGTGCGCGACGATCAGTACGAGCGAGGCAGACGCCGCCTTTCAGTCAAACGACAGACGCGAGCCGCACAGATTTTGAGGGGACATCCACATTTATTGTATCATGGCCGCGTTGACCCTGTTGGTTGCGCCCCTAACGTTCGCCCGCTCTGCACCTGACGCGACACGCAGGCTTTCGCAATTCCGGCCCAGACGCCGCAGAGGCGTCCTTGGCCGGGTGTTGAGCAACCCGCAATCGGACCTCCGCACATCCATCAGAAGGCGAGGGAAACGACAGGTATGCAATACCGTGTGTATGACCCGGAAAAAGACGTTGCAGCCGCCCATCGCATTTGGCGCGAGACGGGCTGGCTAGCAAGCGAGGAGCAAGAACGCGGTCAGGAACTCGTACTGCGCAGCGGGCGCACCCTGGTAGCCGACATCGATGGCGAGGCCGAATGCCTGACGCTCACCGTGCCGGGTGCAATGCGCTATCTCGACGCCGAAGTCCCCTTCGCCGCAGTGATGGCGGTGACGACCAGCCGCGTGGCGCGCAAACAGGGCATCGCCGGCCGGCTGACCGCCCAGGCCATCGCCCTCGATGTCGCCGACGGCGCGGCCGTCAGCGCGCTGGGCATCTTTGAGCAGGGCTTCTACAACCGGCTGGGTTTCGGCAACGGCAGCTACGAGCACTGGATTCGCTTCGACCCCGCCACGCTGCAGGTCTCCAGTCCGGCGCGCTCGCCCAAACGGCTGACCAGCGAGCACGCCCGCCAGATGTTCGACGCGCTGCAACGCCGCATCCGCGGTCACGGCGCCATCAACCTGCACTCGCCAAGCTATCTGGAATCCGAGTTGCTCTGGGATAAAAGCGACTTCGGTCTCGGTTATTTCGACGGCGAGGACGGCGCGCTCAGCCATTTCATATGGTTCAACGCCAAAGGCGAACATGGCCCCTACCGCGTCAACTACATAGCCTACGGCAATCGCGCGCAGTTCTTGGAGTTGATGGGCGTCATTAAGAGCTTCGGCGACCAGGTGCGCATGTTGCGCATGCGCGAGCCCGCCCACATCCAATTGCAAGACCTGCTGCACCACCCGTTCCGCAGCCGCATCGTCAGCCAGAAATCGGATTTTGCTACGGGCAACGACGCGACGGCCTACTGGCAGGTGCGCATCTGCGATTTGCAGACCTGTCTGGCGGCTACACACCTGCCGAACGCGCCGCTGCGCTTCAACCTCGTCCTCAGCGACCCGATCACGCACTATCTCGACGCCGATGCTCCCTGGCAAGGCGTCGCCGGCGAGTACGTGATCACACTGGGGCCGGAGTCCGCCGCGCAGCCGGGGTCGAATGCAGGGCTGCCCACGCTGACCGCTTCAGCCGGCGCGTTTACTCGGCTGTGGCTGGGCGTGCGCCCGGCTAGCGGCCTAGCCATCACCGACAATCTGCGCGGCCCGGACGATCTGCTGGCCGCGCTCGATCGCACGCTGCGCCTGCCCGCCCCGCATCTGGAGTGGGACATCTAGGCATACAGCCCCCAAACACAAAGCGATCTGCACAGGGGGTGTGCACGCCCCCTGCGCAGATCGCTTTATTTAATGGCTAGCTTCTCACTGTTCTCGGTCTTGAGCCCGCTTGGCCCCGGTGTAGAGCAGGTGAAAGCCCCCCATCTGCACCACGTGATAGAGGTCGTTGTAGTTGAAATGCTTATGCAGCGTCAGTCCGCTCTGCTGGATGCCCGCGGCCAGGAACGACACGAGCACCCCGCCCGTCAACCGGGGCGCCGCCGGGCTGTATCGCCACTGGCGCACTTGCAGCGCCAGCAGGATGACCATCGACGCGGCGTAGTCGACGATGATGTAGAGAAAGTCGCCCAACCGCCAGGTAGCAACGCCGGCGATCACGAACTTGACCGCGGCAAAGGTCAACAACGCCCCGCGATACGGCCGTCGCAGCGCGGCGAAGGCGCCCGCCGCCAGCATGGCTGCGCTGGCAGCGCTGGTCGCCAGCCCCACGATCTTCCACAACCCGCCGCGCAGCCTGGGCGTGCGCTCCTCGGTCAAGGCGTGGACTATAGCCCCGGACAGCGCGGCGATCCCCGCGGCGACAAAGGCCATCACCCACAGCCGCCCGGACTTGTGCGCCCAGGCCGGGCCTTTGCGCAGCCGCGCCGCATAGGAGAAAGTCTGTGCGGCCAGCAGCAGGTCGGTCAACGTCGTCGCCGGCTCGGCCGGGACGAGGCTGCTTGGTAAGGACAAGAATAGCCGGCGGGTCATATGCTTCTCCGCTGCGAATATAGCGCCGACGAAAAGCTCACCAGAAGTGCGAATTGCGTCCGATTCTGCGTGCCGGCAAACCTGCCGGCGGCAGGCGAGGACCGCCCAAACCGCCGTCCGCATCTTTCCCTAATCATGCCCCAAGCCCCAACGCGTCGACAAACCCGCGATCGGCGTCCGCTATACCTGACGCCGCCCAGCGGGCTCACCCCGGATACGGTCCAGACGGCTGCGCACAGCCGCACGGAAGCTGCGGCGCGGTTCCGCCGGGGCTGCGCCGCGCAGGGCGATATAACGTTCCAGCCATCCCTCGTATAGCCCATGCGCCTGTCGCTCAGGGTCGGGCAGCCGGCGCAGTTCCTCCTCCAGCCACACATTGCAAGCCAGGGGCGGCGCGCCCGCATCCGTGTGTTGCGGGGCAGCCAGCACCTCTGCGGAGCCGACGGAAAAGCGTTCGTGCAGATCGTCTGCTAATTCATCTACCGTCAGGGGAAAGGCCGCGCTACAGCGCAACTCAACTTCAGAGGATGCCGCGCTCGCTCGCCATACAGCCGCCGCCAGGACCATCTCGCCGGCGGCGAACAAGCCATAGCGCAGCGACTCGGCGGCTGGCGCCTCGTCGCGCCCGTCAGGCTCAAGCGGAACCAGCCGGTAGGCGCGCCTGCTCATTCTGGCGGCGGCATGCGCAGTACCATCCAGCCAGGCAAGAATGGCTTCGGGAGCGGCATGCAGGCGGATGCGGGCGAATTCTTTAGTGATCATGATACGCAAGGGGAAACGGGCTGGGCAGGGAAGAGCGCGGTACAGACGTCGTGCACCCCAGGGCGCACAGGTTCTCCTGCCCCAAAATAGCACATATGTTCTAATTCATCAAGAGGGAGAAATTCGCGCACAGCCTAAATCGACGCCTACAGTCGTTTTCGCGGTAAAATGAAGGGTATGAAGCCGCCCAACGATGTACAAGATCTGCTCGATTTTCTCGTCGCCGGCATTCGCCGCAGCCTGGGCGACAACCTTTGCGGCGTCTATCTGCGCGGATCGCTGGCGTTGGGGGATTTCGTCCCGGCGACGAGCGACGTAGATGTGTTGGCGGCGACCGAGCGGCCCGTCAGCGAAGCTGAGTACGCGCGACTCGCCGCATTGCATGTAGCGGTCGACGCACTGCCCAACCCCTACGCCACCCGTTTGGAGATCGTCTACATCGACCGCGCGGCGCTGCGGCGCTTCCGGCCCGGTCTGCGCCACCCAACTCTGGGCCAGGGCGAGACATTGACCTGGAGCGAGCACTACGCCAACTGGATACTGGAGCGCTGGGCTGTGCGCGAATACGGCATCACCCTCCTTGGCCCGGACCCACGCACGCTGATCGACCCCGTATCGCATAGTGAACTGGTCGCCGCGGTGCGCGATCGCCTGGGCGACTGGGCGGAGTGGGCGCGCCAGGAGGATGACCCCGACTGGCTGCTGCCCAGGCGGCACAAGGCTTACGTGGTGGAGACCATGTGCCGCGCCGTCTATGCGCTTGCCTGCGGTGCGCTGGTCAGCAAACCCGCCGCGGTGACCTGGGCGCTGCGCACGCTGCCGGAGCCGTGGCGGTCCACGGTTGCACGTTCACAGACATGGCGCGAAGACGATACGGTCGATCTTTCCATCGTGCCGGAGGTGAGGCGTCTCGTGCTGTGGGCGGCGGCCTACACCCCTGACGATACACTAGGCTAGGTTCCCATAGTCATCTTCCGGGGGAGGTATAAGCCCACTCTGAGGCTAGCGAGGAGGGTGTGCGCAGCCCCCCTGCACAGGGACTCTAAGGATCGCCCCATTTCATCGCAATCATTGACCACCTAGAAGGAGTTGTAGCCATGAAGTCTATCGGCTTGCTCGGCGGCATGAGCTGGGAGAGCACGGAACTCTACTACCGCTTGATCAACCAGGGCATCAAGGCAAGGTTGGGCGGCCTGCACTCCGCGCACATCGCGCTGGTGAGCGTGGACTTCCAGGAGATCGAGGAGCTGCAACGCACTGGAGACTGGGATCAGGCCGGCGCTATGCTGGCCCATGCCGCCCGTCAGGTGCAAGCTGCGGGAGCGGACTTTCTCCTGCTCTGCACCAACACCATGCACAAGGTCGCCCCTCAGATCGAAGCGGCCATCGACATCCCCTTCCTCCACCTAGCCGACGCCACAGCGCAGCGCATCCGCGCCGAAGGCCTGCATACGGTCGGGCTGCTGGGGACCGCGTTCACGATGGAGCAGGACTTCTACCGGGGAAGGCTGGCGCATCACGGACTGGAGGTTCTGGTCCCGCCGGCGGAGGATCGGCGAATAGTTCACCGCGTCATCTACGAAGAACTGGTGCTGGGCGAGGTCAAGCCGGCGTCACGCGCCGAATACCTGCGCATCATCAACGACCTGACCGCGCGCGGCGCGCAGGGCGTCATCGAAGGCTGCACCGAGATCGGCATGCTCGTGCAGCAGGAGCACACGGCCACGCCCCTCTTCGACACGACCGCCATCCACGCCCAGGCTGCGGTGGATAAGGCGCTCGCCTAGCGCCTACCCTGCGCAGGGGGCCTACACTCCCCCATCTACAGGGGCTAATCGAATCGCCCGTTGTGGCGCGTACGATGACACGCGGACAATACAAGCGGACAAATGACGCATGCCGGATCTGACCGTCCGTATCCGTCAACGGTCGCTGGCAGTTCCGCCGAGGGAGTGTATACTGGCAGATAGACAGGACGGATCTCCGGTAGGGTAGGGACACTTGTCCGCGACGGTCGCAGTGTACACTGCGACCGTCGCCGCGTCTGCGCTATTCACCCGCCTTGCCCATTTGCTCTCTTGCCTGTTAGGATGACGCTTGCGCATCCGCCCGCGCAGTACTGCTTCATCAAGTCATGCCTGCCATCCCTCACCAATGCCGATGACGCACGAGACAACCGACAAAGACCGCGACGGCCTACCCAATACTTCTCTGCGAGAGATAGCCTGGTTGTTTCTAAAACTGGGCAGCATCGGCTTCGGCGGGCCGGCGGCGAATACAGCTCTGATGGAACAAGAGGTGGTGACCAAGCGCCGCTGGCTGACCCATGAGCACTTTCTCGATCTACTGGCTGCCGCCAATCTGATCCCCGGAGCCAATATCGTCGAGATGGCCGTACACGTCGGCTATGTGCGCGGCGGCTGGCGCGGCCTCATCGTCGCCGGCATCGCCTTTATCACGCCGGCCTTCCTGATCAGCCTGGGCCTAAGTTGGCTCTATGTGCGCTACGGAGCGCTGCCGCAGGGAGAGGCCCTGCTATACGGCATCGGCCCTGCCGTCCTGGCCGTCGTTTGGATTGCCTGTTATCGCCTGGGGCGGGCCGCGCTGCGCGATCGGCTGACCGTTATCATCGGCCTAGCCGCCTTGATTGCCGCGTTGGCGGGCGTCAATGCGGTCGTTGTACTGTTGGCAGCCGGCGCGGCCGGCATCCTGGTCTACGCGCCGCCTCGCCGGTTGCGCCCCCTCTTTGCCCTGGCGCCGCTCGGCCAGTCATTTCCCTTAACGGCAGTCCCTCTCGCCGGATGGATGGACGAACGGCTGGTGCAACTGGGGCTTTTCTTCCTCAAAGTGGGTGCGCTGCTCTTCGGCAGCGGCATGGTGCTCTTCGCCTTCATCCAAGAGGATGTTGTCGAGGGTTACGGCTGGCTGACCCAACAACAACTGGTAGACGCCATCGCCGTCGGCCAAATGACGCCCGGCCCGGTGCTCTCCTCCGCCACCTTCATCGGCTATCTGGTTGCCGGCGCGCCCGGTGCGCTAATCGCCACCTTCGCCGTCTTTCTTCCCTCGTTTCTGATCACTGCCTTCATCGGGCCGTGGATTCCGCGCCTGCGTCGTTCGCCCGTGCTGCGCGCCTTCCTGCGCGGCGTCAACGCCGCCGTCGTCGCCCTGATCGTGGCCGTGAGCGTAAGCCTGCTGCGCACCGCCGTCGTAGATGTCTGGACAGCAGCCCTGCTGGCGGCGGCGCTGGCGGCGATGCTGCGCTTCCGCATCGAAATCCTCTGGCTGGTAGGCGGCGGCGCCGCCTTCGGCCTGCTCCATTTTCTGATCACATCCGCCTGATCGAAGTCGCGGCCTAGCGCGCCTCCGGCTGCAGATGCCGCGCCAGAAACTCCTGCGTCAGCCGCGGCGCCGCCGGGTCGCTAAAATGGCCGTGCCCGCCGCCCGCGACCGTGTAAAACGTCACCGGTACGCCCGCCGCGCGCAGCGCCGCATCCAGCAACACGCTCTGATGATGCGGCACGAGCGGGTCCGCGTCCCCGTGGACGATCAGGAAGGGCGGTGCGTCTGCCGACACATACGTAACCGGGTTGGCGCGGGCAACCTTGTCCGGATTCTCCTGGATGGAGCCGCCGATCAGCAGCGATTCGGGCGAATCAGCCGGGTCGTGAAGCATGCCGTCCGGCGTGCGGTGCGCGTCCATCTGTAGGAAATCGGTCGGTCCGTAATAGTCGACCACGGCCTGCACGCGACTCGACACGTCCAAATTTTCGCCCGTCTCGAACTCATCCACATCGCCCGTCACGCCGAGCATGGCGGCTAGGTGCCCGCCGGCGGAAGGGCCCCAGGCGGCGAAGCGCTGCGGGTCCAGGCCGAACTCCTGTGCGTGGGCGCGCAGCCAGCGCACCGCAGCCTTACAGTCCTCGATCTGGGCGGGGAAGAGCGCGTGTTGGCTGAGCCGGTAATTGATCGAGGCCAGCGCATACCCCTGTGCCAAATACTCCAGCGGGAGCGGGTCCCTCTTATCGCCGATCTTGAACGCGCCGCCGTGAACCCAGACGATGAGCGGCAGGTTGCGGCCCTCCGGCGGCAGGTAGAGGTCGAGCTTCTGGCGCGCGTGCCCGCCGCTCACGTAGGGCAGATCGCGCCGCACGGTTGTTCCTTCCGGCATACGGGAAGGTGCGGAGTTAGAAGGCGTCATACGAACTAGGCCTTTCGTTGCATTCGGTGGAAAAATAGATGTTGCATGCTAGTCTTCGAGGAAGGTATAGACAGACAGCGGGAACCGCACATCAATCCAGGAGCCAAACACGATGGACATGCCGGAGTACCCGGATTATGCCGAACGAAATCGGGAAGCTTGGAACGAGGCGGCGCCGATCCACCGGCAACACTGGAAGATAGACCTGCGCCAAGCCGTACAGTCCGACTCGTTCTCGGTCCTCAGCGATATCGAACGGGAAGTCTTCGCCCAACTCTCGGTCCAGGACAAGACCGTCGCCCAGTTGTGCTGCAACAACGGACGCGAGCTCATCTCCGTGCTGAAGCTAGGCGCCAAGAGCGGAACCGGCTTCGACATCTCTGACGAAATGATCAAGGAAGCGACGCTCCTCGGCTCATTGTCGCATACGCACTGCGAATTTGTCAGAACGCACATCTACGATATCGGCGAGGCATACGCCGGTCGCTTCGACATCGCCTACATCACCATCGGCTCGCTGGGCTGGTTCCACGATCTGGACCGCTTCTTTGCCGTGGTCAACCGCATCCTGCGTCCGGGCGGGCATCTGTTTATCTACGAGATGCACCCAATTCTCGACATGCTGGCCCTGCCGGGAGAAAACGCCTACGACGCGGAGCAGGAGCTGCGCATTGTCTATTCCTACTTCAAGTCGGACCCGTTCGTAGAGACTAATGGGCTGGACTACGTGGGCAACACGCAGTACGAGGCCAAGCCGGCCTATTCATTTCCACACACCATCTCCGCAATTCTGACGGCGCTGCTCAACAGCGGGCTGGCTCTGCGCGGATTCACCGAACACAGCCACGACATCTCCGGCGCCTTTGCCTTTTTGGAGAAGTATCAAATGCTGCCTATGTCCTATACGCTGCTGGCGCAGAA
>CAYXRG010000041.1:11467-37869 GCA_964467575.1 uncultured Caldilineaceae bacterium
CCTTTTTGGAGAAGTATCAAATGCTGCCTATGTCCTATACGCTGCTGGCGCAGAAATAGGGGCATTCCTGAGGAGCGCCTCACGTGACCACGCCCTATACTTGACACGCTGTGGACGGGCCTGTAAAATGCGCAGAGTTATTTAGCCGTCTAAGTATTTTCCTAATTTCTTGACGAAGAAAGTGATCATGCCCCCTCTATCACCTGACGAGTCTCCCGGCTTCCTGTTGGCACAGGTATGCCGGCTGCACCATACGCGGGCGCAGGCCATGCTAGAGGCGCTCGGCCTCTATCGCGGACAGCCGCCTGTGCTGCACTTCCTGCACGAGGAGGACGGCCTCACGCACAGCGCTTTGGCCGCCCGCCTAGACGTGACGCCCGCCACCGTCACCAAGATGCTGCAGCGCATGGAAAAAGCCGGCTGGGTGACGCGCCGTCCCGACGCCGTCGACCAACGCGTTTCACGCGCCTACCTGACCGACGCCGGCCGCGCCGTCCGTGCAGAGATGGACGCGACGCTGCGTCGCCTCGACGAAGAAGCCTTCGCCGGATTCACCGCGGAGGAACGCCTGCTCTTCCACCGCTTACTGCTGCAAACACGCGCCAATCTAGCCGCAGCAACCGGCGAAGACAAGTCGCAGCGCTGATCATGCCGAATGCCATGCACAACTGCCATCCTGAGCCGGCAAAGTAACTAGAGAGGAAACCTCGCGTGCGGGCAACCGTTAAGCTGTTCTCATTCCTCAAGCCCTACTGGGTATGGGCGACCCTCGCCCCTCTGCTCATGATGATCGAAGTGGCGATGGACCTCATGCAGCCGCGCCTGCTCGAACACATTATCGACGTGGGCATCGCCAACTCGGATCTGAACGTCATCCTCCAGACCGGCCTCTGGATGATCGGCGCGGCTTTCGTCGGCGTCGTCGGCGGCGTTGGCTGCACCTTCTTCGCCGTCCTCGCCTCCCAGAGCTTCGGCGCAGACCTGCGCAGCGCGCTCTATGGCCGGGTACAGATGCTCTCCTTCGCCAACATCGACGAACTGGAGACCGGCAAGCTGATCACGCGCCTCACCAACGACGTCACCCAGGTGCAGGATGTCGTTCTCATGCTGTTGCGCATCATGGTGCGCGCGCCCATGATGATGGCGGGCAGTCTGGTCATGGCCATCATCACCGCGCCGCAACTGGCGTGGCTCTTCGTCGTACTCATCCCGCTCGTCATTATCGGCCTGGTCCTCATTATCAGACGCGCCTTCCCCCTCTTCAGCCAAGTGCAGGCGCGCCTCGATGCGCTCAACACGGTGATGCAGGAAAGTCTAGCCGGCGTGCGCGTGGTCAAGGCCTTCGTGCGCGAGGCCCACGAAATTCTGCGCTTCGGCAAGACCAACGACAACCTGATGGACCAGAGCATCATTGCCGTACGCACCGTCGCCGTGACCATGCCCTTTATGATGATCGTCCTCGACAGCGGCGTTGTAGCCGTGCTCTGGCTGGGCGGCATCCAGGTCAGCGCCGGCGGCATGCAGGTCGGCCAAGTCATCGCCTTCATCAACTATCTGATGCAGACGCTCATGTCGCTGGTGATGGTGAGCATGTTGCTCATGCGCATCTCCCGCTCTGAAGCCTCTGCCGTGCGCATCCAAGAAGTTTTCGACAGTGAGCCGAAAGTGCGCAACAAGCGGGGCGCGCTGACGGACTTCGTTCCCCGCGGGCGCGTCGCCTTCGAGGATGTCAGCTTCAGCTACCGCGGCAACGGCGACGACCCGGTCCTCAGCCGCATCAGCTTTGTGGCCGAGCCGGGGCAGACCGTAGCTCTCTTAGGGGCTACCGGTTCCGGCAAGTCGAGCTTGGTCCACCTCATCCCGCGCTTCTACGACGTGACCGGAGGCAGCGTCACCATCGACGGCCGCGACGTGCGCGATATCGACGAGGCCGTCCTGCGTCGCCGGATCGGCACGGCGCTGCAAGAGTCCGTGCTCTTCTCCGGCACGATCCGCGACAACATCCGCTACGGCCGGCCCGACGCCAGCGACGAAGAGGTGATCGCCGCGGCCAAGATGGCCCAGGCCCACAACTTTATCGCCGCGCTGCCCGGCGGCTACGACGCCGAAGTCGGCCAGCGCGGCGTCAATCTCTCCGGCGGGCAGAAGCAGCGCATCGCCATCGCCCGCGCCCTGCTGATCCAGCCCTCGATCCTCATTCTGGACGACAGCACCAGCGCTGTCGATGTGGAAACGGAGGGCCGCATCCAAGCGGCGCTGGAGGCGGATAACGCGCAGCGCACGACGTTTGTCGTCGCCCAGCGCATCAGCACCGTGCTCGCCGCCGACAAGATCCTGGTGCTGGATGACGGCCGCATCGTCGCCCAGGGCGCGCATGCCGAATTGCTCGCCTCCAGCCCGATCTACCGCGAAATCTATGCCTCTCAAATGGACGACGGACAAATGCACGACGGAGTCGTAAGCCATGTCGCAGGCTAACCCGCGCAGCCGTCAAGACAAGCCCGCCGCCCCTCCTATAGGCCGCGGCCCGGGGCGCGGCCCAGGGCATGGCTACATGGGCCCAGTCGAGCGCGCCGAGGACGTGCGCGGCACGGTTCTCCGCCTTTGGACCTATCTGCGCCGGCAAAAATGGGCGCTGATCGCCGTGGTGTTCATGACTGTGGCGACGACAGCCACGCAACTGGCCGGGCCGTACCTTCTGGGCGTCGCCATCGACAGCTACATCCTCCCCGGCGACCTGCCCGGCCTGGCGCGCATCGCCCTGCTCATGCTCGTCATTTACTGGCTGCACGCCTTGCTCACCTGGCTCGTGATGTATGTCATGGCCGGCGCAGCCCAACGCATGTTGCGCGACCTGCGCAACGACCTCTTCACCAAGTTGCAGGCCCTCTCGCTGCGCTACTTCGACGCCCATGCCCACGGCGACCTGATGAGCCGCCTGACCAACGACATGGAAACCATCAACATGGTGCTGACCGACAGCGTGACCCGGCTGATCTCCGGCGTCATGATGCTGGCCGGCGTCGCCGCGGTCATGCTCTGGCTGAACCCCTACCTGGCCGCGGTCAGTATGATCACCATCCCCCTGATGATGGTGACCTTCACGCGTTGGGTAGGCAAACGCACGCGCAAAGGCTTCCGCGAGCAGCAGTCCTCGCTGGGTTCGCTCAACGGGCTGATCGAAGAAACCGTCACTGGGCAGCGCGTCGTCAAGGCCTATGTGCGCGAAGAGGCGACGCTGAACGAGTTCAACACGACCAACCGGCAACTGCGCCAAGCCGCCATCCGCGCCCAGATCTACGCAGGCCTGATGGGGCCAACCATGAACTTCATCAACAACAGCGGGCTGGCGATCGTGGCCGGCGCCGGCGGCTGGATGGCCATCAACGGGATGGCGACGGTCGGCGCTATCGCCAGTTTCATCAACTACACGCGCCAGTTTGGCCGCCCCCTCAACGAGATGGCCAACCTCTACAACCAGATCCAGGCCGCGGTGGCAGGCGCCGAACGCATCTTCGAGACCATCGACGAAGAGCCGGAGGTGTTTGACGCGCCCGATGCAGTGTCGCTGGACGACATGCGCGGCGACGTGCTGATGGAGGACGTCACTTTCTCCTATACCCAGGGCGTGCCCGTGCTCAAACACGTCAGCCTGCACGCCAAACCCGGCGAGATCGTCGCCCTGGTCGGGCCGACCGGCGCCGGCAAGACCACCATCGTCAACGTGCTGACGCGCTTCTACGACATCGACAGCGGCCGCATTCTCGTCGACGGCCGCGACATCCGTCATGTCAAGAAAGACGACCTGCGCCGCCAGTTGGGCATTGTGCTGCAAGACACCTTCCTCTTCTCCGGCTCGGTGATGGACAACATCCGCTACGGGCGATTGGACGCCGGCGACGAGGACGTGATCGCCGCGGCCAAGATGGCGAACGCCGATCAGTTCATCCATCGCCTGCCCAACGGTTACGACACGCACCTATCGGAACGCGCCGGCAACCTCAGCCAGGGCCAACGCCAGTTGCTCGCCATCGCCCGCGCCATCCTCGCCAACCCCAGCATTTTGATTCTGGACGAGGCGACAAGCAGCGTCGACACGCGCACGGAAAAGCAGATCCAAGAGGCCATGCTGCGGCTGATGCAGGGGCGCACGAGCTTCGTCATCGCGCACCGGCTGAGCACGATCCGCGATGCCGACCAGATCCTAGTCGTCAACAACGGGGAAATCATAGAGCGGGGCAAACACGCCGAGCTTCTGGCGCAACAGGGCTTCTACTACGACCTTTACACCAGCCAGTTCCGCGCCAACGGGCGCGCAGACGAAGGGGAGGTCGCCGGTCTGCGCCGGCCTGCCCAAACAGAATCGGCGCGCTAGCAGCAAGGCTGGCAGGCCGGAGAACGTTCTTTTGCCACGAATTGCACGAATTAAACCTGGATTATTTCGTGGTAATTCGTGCAATTCGTGCAATTCGTGGCGAATTCAAATTCCCGTCAGGTTGCGCATGGCGGCGTACGCCTGCACCGCGGGCATGTAGCACAGCGCCAGGATCACCACGCCCAGCACGCCGAAGATCGGCTGCAGCACGAATATGTAGCCCCAGAGCAAAAACTCCAGTGCGATCCACAAGATCAGGATAATGCCCAGCGCGGCCGCCGCGCTCCACGCCCAATGCACGCGGCGCGCAGGGTTCAGCGCCTGCAGCCGCGGCCAGTCCGGCAACGTCCACAGCCCGTAAACGGTCGCCAGCGGAACAATGCCGAACACGACCAGCAAGAACAGCCCCGGCAACAGGTAATCCGACACCGGCGTGTTCTCCAATAGGCTTAAGGGAAGCCCCATGCCCGCGCCGCTTGGATCCATCAACATGCCGTACGCGCCGGCAAACCCGCCCAGCGCCAGCAGCAGCAGACAGAACGCCAGCGTGATCAACGCCGCGGGTCGCTTCGATTGGCTCGCATCCACAGCACTTCCTCCTCCGCACACTCGATAGGAAAAACCGCGCAGCGCCTTTCCTGTCAGAAATCCGGCAGCCGGAACCTGCACATCCCTGTCGTCGTCATTGTGATAGCTTCCGGAACTTGGTCGAGCGCTGCGATCAGTATATCATCGCGTTACCCTCCTGTACCCGATCGGCCGAGTTTGTTTTTCCAACGCGCGCTATCACGCTATCGCTATCACGCTTTCGAAAGGAATCGCCGCCATGTTGCCGAAAAGCTTGTTCGTCACCGGACTAGCCGCCCTGTTAGTGCTCAGCGCCTGCACCTTCACCGTACAGCCCAAGATGGACGCTGCTCCGCCCGCCCCGGCGGAAGCCCCAGCGGCGCCGGCCTCGCCGGAGGAGATCCAGCCGGAGGAGATCCAGCCCAGTCTCCAGGCCGCCTTCATCCTGCCCGACGGCAACCGCTGCCTCTTCGCCGGAACCGGCGCCACCATGGCCTTCGACGGCAAGCGCGTCAACTACACCTGCGACGTGGCCCCCGAAGGCAAAATCGTCGCCATCCTGGATGACCCCGTACAGCCGGAAACCGGCCTCACCGAGTGGCAGGTCGAGGTCGCCGTCATCAGCCCCGGCAGCGAAGGTTTTACGCTCGACTCTTCCGAGGTCATTCAGTTCACCGCCTGGCAGATCGACCTTGCCGGCGACGTGACCTGCCTGCACGCCGGCTTCGGGGCTACCTTCGGCTTCGACGACGAGCGCGTCAACTACACCTGTGAACCGGCCACGGCGGGTGCAACCGGCCCGACTCACGGCGGCTTCCTTGTGCTCCTGGGGCAGCCGGCCAACGTGGGCGAGGGCGTCTGGCGCGCGCACCTGGCTGAGGCGGGCAGCGCCGACGACGGCTGGGAAATGCTGGACGACGCCCAGGTCGAAGTGGCGGCGATCAGCGGGCTCGACCCCCTCGCCGCCGCCAGTGAAGGGGACGGCGGCTCCCTGCTGGCGGGTACGTCCTGGCAGTGGATCAAGACCGAGTACGGCGATGACAGCGTAACCGAGGCGGCAGACCCTGCCCGCTATACCCTCACCTTCAACGAGGACGGATCACTCGCGGCGCTATTGGACTGTAACCGCGGCATGGGGAGCTACGCCGAAGATACCCCAATGCTGACATTCGGCCCGCTCGCCGGCACGCGCATGGCCTGCCCGAAAGACTCCCAGGCCGCCGAGTTCACGCAGAACCTAGAGTCCGTAGTGAGCTACGTAATCCAGGACGGCAACCTCTATCTGGCGCTCTTCGCCGACGCGGGGATCATGACCTTCGCCCCGCAAGACTAGCGCTTGGGGCAACCGTCAAGGGGTAAGAGCCTTTCAGCCTGCCGAGGAGAAAACGCACAATCTTTCTCCTCGGCAGCGCGTTTTTCGCGGCGCTGGTGTACACTGTACCCTGAGATCCCAGCCCTCTTAGGTCCTTGAGCCTGTTCCCATGCACGTCGTCCTCAACGCCCAACTTCTCAGCGACCAAGCCGGTTATCGCAGCGCGGGCATGAGCAACTACACCCGCAGCCTGCTCGCCGCGCTCGGTCCCCTCGCCGCCGGCGACCCGGCGTGGCGGCTCACCGCGCTCACGCATACGCCGGGCTTCGACGTCGCGGGCGTCGCGGCTCACGTCACGCATCGCCTCCTAGAGCGGCCCGCGGCGCGCATCGCTTGGGAGCAGATCGTCCTGCCGCAGCTCTTGCGCCAACTTGACGCGGACCTGGTCCACGGCCTGGTCAACGTCCTGCCCCTGGCGACCTCCGTCCCCGGCGTGGTGACGGTCCACGATCTCAGCTTTCTGCATTTCCGCCATCTCTTCCCCGCGACCAAGCGGCTCTACCTCAGCGCGCTGTGCCGGGCCAGCGTACGCAAGGCCGCCGCGGTCATCGCCGTTAGCCGGCAGACCGCCGGTGACGTGGTGCGCTGTTTCGGCGCAGCGCCGGACAAGGTCGCCGTCGCCTACAACGGCGTCGATGAGCGCTTCACGCCCGCGGACGCAGCCCACAGCGCCGCCTTCCGCGCCGCCAAGGGCTTGCCGGAGCGCTATTTCCTCTTTCTGAGCACGCTGGAACCGCGCAAAAACCTGGAGACGCTCCTGCACGCTTATGCGCGTTGGCGCGACCAGGCCGCGCCCACAGACCGGGACATCCGCCTCGTCATCGCCGGCGGCAAGGGCTGGTTCTACGACGCCGTCTTTGCCCAGACCGCAGCCCTCGGCTTGCAAGACGCCGTGACCTTCCCCGGCTACGTGCCGGACGAGGAACTGCCGGACTGGTACCGCTCCGCGCTGGGCTTCGTCTTGCCCAGCGTATTCGAGGGCTTCGGCCTGCCCGTACTGGAAGCGCTGGCCTGCGGCGCGCCGGTCCTGTGCAGCGACATCCCCAGCCTGCGCGAGGTAGCCGGCGAAGCCGCATTGCTGGCGCCCCCGCGCGAGGTCGACGCCTGGACTGCGGGTCTGGCGCTCCTGGCAAGCCAGCCGGAACTGCGCGCCGACCTGCGCCGCCGTGGGCCGGACCAAGCCGCACGCTTCACCTGGCGCGCAGCCGCTCACACCTCACTCGACGTTTATCGCCGCACCCTCGCCTAGCCCGCCGCAGAAGGCCAGTGCAAAAAGTAGAGCATAATCGCAATGAGCGCTATAATGAGTCCATAATCGGCAGCGCTAATTCTCGCCATCCCAGCCAAGCCCAAATCTATACGGGCTCATCCTCCCCAAACGCGAATTCGCAGCCATAACCGGCAATTTACTGCCTGTAGATAGCCTCTGTACGCCGTTCCTGCACCGGCTTCCACGGCCAAGGAGTATTCAATATGGATTACGGCAATCTGCTGAAACGAGCCTGGACCATCGTGTGGACGCACAAGTACTTGATAGCGTTGGGCGTTCTGGTTACGTTGGGTAACGGCGGATCTTCCTCGTCCGGCTTCCAATATCGCGCATCCGACCAAGATTTCCAGAACATGCCGGATTTTCTGCCGCAGCCGGATCTACTATCCCGACTCTCGTTCGGCATTGGCGCTGCGGAACTTGCGCTCATTGCGGTGATCATCGGCGTCTTGCTGATCGTTTTTCTGCTCATATGGGCGCTGTCACAGATCGCGCAAGGCGCGCTCATTGCCGGCGTGGAGATGGTTGAGACCGGCCGCGACTCATCGCTGGGCATCGCCTGGCAGGCCGGCTGGCGCAGAGGCTGGACGCTGATCGGCATCGGCCTCGTCCCGCTCATCCCGACGCTAATCGTGATCGGCGCGGCGCTGGCTGCCGGCGTGCTGATCTTTGGGCTTGGCGCAGCGTTTGGTCGAGGCGTCGACCCGTCTCTGGCGGGCGGAGGCGCGGTTGCTATCGTCCTGGCCTTCATCTGTATAACGCTGCCCGTCCTCTTGGTAGTCGGCTTCTTGTGCAATCTCGCCTATCGAGCATGTATGCTCGAAGAGACCGGCGTGTGGGCTTCCTACCGGCGCGGCTGGCAAGTGCTGCGCGACAACCTCGGAGAGGCCGTGCTCATCGCCCTGCTGGCGCTGGCGATCGGCGTTGGGCTGTTCATCATCCTGCTTTTCCCCACGATCATTATGGCGCTATGCTGCGTGCTTTGGCCGCTTTTGCTCCTGATCCAAGGCGCTATTGCCGCTTACTTCTCCACAGTCTGGACCCTGGCCTGGCGCGAATGGACAGGCGCCCAGCCGGCAACGTGACCACCTAACCGGGCACAGTCACTGCCCGCATCATTTCACAGGAAACAGGAAAAATGAGCGATCCACAGATGACCGTCGACGAAATTCTGAACGTATTGGCGTCGTATCCTGAAGACTATCCGCAAGAGGCACTGAACGCAGCCGTAACGCAACGGGAGACAATCATCCCGCGCCTGATCGACGTCTTGCACCAGGCCGTGCAAGACCCAGACGCCTACGCCGATTCCGGACTGCCCTTCTATGCCGTCTTCCTGCTCGGCCACTTCCGGGCGGCTGAGGCGCACCAGACCATCCTCGACCTCGCAGCCCTCCCCTGCGACAAGCTAGAAGACTTGCTGGGCGACGCGCTCACCGAGCACCTGCCTATGATCCTCTACCGCACCTGCGGCGGCCAGGCGGAGGGCCTCAGGTCCCTGGCGTTAAGCCCCGACGCGTGCGAGTATTCCGTCATCGCCGCGTTGCATGCTCTGTCCTACGCAGTGGTCGACGGCTTGCTCCCTCGCAGCGAGATGATGGACTTCCTAAAATCGCTGCTTGACCCCGACCACGCCGCGGATCTGCAAATGATGACGCCGACGTTCGCCGCCGCCGCCGCCGGCTCACTGCATCCGGCGGAACTGATGGAAGCCATCGAGGCGGCATTCAAGGCTGACCTGATCGACGAGGACTATACGGATCTGGACGCTATTCGGGAAGACAACCAGCAGTCTCAGGAGGCGGCGTACCAAGGGCTGCGCCGGGAGATGGAGTCATACTCTCTGGACGATCTGCATGACACATTGTCCGAATGGGCGATGTATGGTAGGCAAAGCATTCCGCCGCTCCCGTTGGAGGCATTGCCCCAGCAGCCGGCTTACCACGAACGCCCGCCTAAAACCTACGACAGCGCCAAGCGCAAGAAAAAGCGTAAAATGGCAAAAGCATCGCGCAAGAAGAACCGCGGCAATTAAGCGAGAACGGAGCTAGCCGCTATGACAACAGCCCAGCCGCGCACCATCGCCCGCCCCTACCGGGACTTCGACGACTTTCTGCGCATTCGCCAATTCCTGATCGACACGTATCGCCTCAACGGTTGCTACCACAACTGGGAAATCCGCCGCTGGGAAGGCCAATGGTTCTGGGGCGAAATCGCCGGCAGCCTGGAATGGGCCGCCGGCCTGCGCATTTGGGAGACGGATCAGGGCGAAATCGCCGGCGCGGTCCACGCCGATTGGCCGGGCAGCGCCGTGTTGCAGATTCACCCGGCCTTTCGCCATCTCGAAGAGGAGATGCTGGCCTGGGCCGAATCGCACCTCGCCCTGCCCAACGCAGAGGGCAAGCGCCAACTTGAGATGGAAGTGTATGACTACGACCTCTCGCTTCAGGAGCTTCTGGCGCGGCGCGGGTACGCCAAGACCGGCGGCTACGGTTACTTGCGCTGGCGAACCGCCGCCAAGCCCATTCCCGCCGCGCCGCCGACGCCCGGCTACGTCCTACGCTCCTTAAATACAGACGTGGATGACGCCGTGCGCTACGCCGCGGTCGTCAACACCGTCTTTCCGCGCTCCTGTTCGACGCCGGAAGTGGTCGCCCGATTCGCAACCTCGCCTTCCTATCGCAGCGACCTGCACCTGGTAGCCGAGGCCGAAGATGGGACATTCGCCGCCTTTGCCGCCCTCACCGTAGACGCGGCGAACCGCACCGCGATCTTCGAGCCGGTCGGCACGCACCCGGACCACCGGCGCAAGCATCTGGCCGAGGCCCTCATGGTCGAGGGGCTGCACCGGCTCAAGCCGCTGGGCGTCGATACGGTCTACGTCGGCACGGGCGATATGGTCCCCGCCAACCGGCTCTACGAAGCGCTCGGCTTCACCGACTACGCCATGACCTACAACTGGCGCAAGATTTTCGATGAACCATAATGCGACCTGAGGGGTGAATTCGTGAACAGAAAACGCTGGCTCGCCGCGGCCGCGGTGGCCCTTCTCGCCATCCCCATTGTCGGCAGCGCAGGGATCTACGCCGCTTTGGGCGGCTTCGGCGGGCCGCTGAAGCCGGCGGAAGCTGAGGCAAAGCTGGAAGCCATGTTGCGCGACGTCGTTGCAAACAACAAGGCAGTGCGCAACGGCGTGTTGCGCGTCGAAGCGCCGGCGCTCGGCGTGTCCGGCGCTTGGGCCGCCGGCGTGGCGGACGAACGCAGCGGCGCGGCGATGACGGAAAACACGCCGTTCCTCTCCGCCAGCGTCGGCAAGCTGTTCACTGCGGCGACAGTGCTGGCGCTGGCCGAAGAAGGCGTTCTTTCCCTGGACGATGACGTGACCATGTGGCTGGAGCCGGAAGTGTATGCCGGCTTGCCGGCGGCGGGCGGCGACGCAGCCCTGACAGAGGTGACCATCCGCAGACTGTTGAGCCAGCGCTCCGGCCTGCCCGACTACTTTGAGGGCAAAACCGCCGACGGCTCGCCCAACCTCCAAAAACTACTCACGCTCGAACCGGACCGCGTCTGGACGCCGCTCGAACTGCTGGACTACACCAAGGAGCATTTCGCACCCGCCGGCGCGCCGGGCGAAGTCTTTACCTATTCCGACACCAACTACGATCTGCTGGGCCTGATCGTCGAGGCGGCCACAGGGCAGCCTTTCCATGCGGTCGTCGAAGCCAAGATATTGCAGCCGCTTGGCCTGCGCGACACCTGGTACTATTCGCACACGAACCCGCCGCAACCCGATCTCGCTCCGTATGCCGATGTCTGGCTCGGCGACATCAACAGCGCACGCACGCCGGTCCTCAGCCTAGACTGGGCCGGCGGCGGGTTGGCGACCACGACCGCGGACCTGAACACGATGCTGCGCTCATTGGCAGCCGGCAAGCCCGTCGCCCTGGAGGCCTTCCAGGCAGAGTGGACCGAAAACGCCGTCGCCCCCGGGCTCGACTACGGCTACAGCCTGTGGCGCATTCGCCCGGACGGCCTGTTTTTCCTGCTGCGGGGATATCCGAACCTCTACGGCGCGTCGGGGTCGACGGGTTCATTCCTCTATTGGGCGCCGGAATATGACGCTGTCATCTCCGGAGCATTCAACCAAATGGAGTATACCCAAAACTCCATCATGTTTCTGGTTCGAGTGTTGATTGTTCTGGGACGCGTCGAGGCGCAGGGCTGACCGGGCCGCTCGCCTCGTTTGACGCTCCTTCGCCGCCCATGATATATTCCAACTAACTCTACCAGTCCATCCATGCTGCGCCGGTTATCGCCCCGTCACATTGTCGCTTTCCCTACGCTTCCCTCCGTTCCGGCGCCGTGATGAACTTGCAGCAACGAAGCGCAGATCGTTCATCCTAAGCAGAGTGCATCGGGTTTAGCCCTCTCACGCAGGCGACAGGAGGACGCCAGTGACTTCTGCGGCACCTACAGCATCCCCCTCGCCCGGCCCCGCGACTGCGCGCCGCAACCCGAATCGGCGCGCTCTCCAGCGCAATTTAGAAGGCTGGCTATTTGCCTCGCCCTGGATCATCGGCTTTTTCCTGTGGACGCTCGGCCCCATGCTGGCCTCGCTCGTCATCGCCTTTACCAAGTGGGACCTGATCACCGCGCCTACCTATATCGGTCTCGATAACTTCCGGACGTTGGCCAATGACAGCCTAACGTGGCAGTCGCTCAAGGTAACCCTCGTCTACGCCGTCACCAGCGTGCCGCTGCACATCGCCTTCGGCATGGTGCTGGCGCTCATGCTCAACACCAACATCCGCGGGCAGCGCTTCTACCGCACCGCCTTCTACCTGCCCTCGGTGCTATCCGGCGTGGCGGTCGCCTTGCTCTGGCGCTGGCTTTTCTCCACCGAGTTTGGCCTGTTCAACGTTCTGCTCTCCTACGCGGGCATCACTGGGCCAAGCTGGTTGGGGGACCCGAAGTGGGCCTTGCCCTCGCTGGTGCTCATGAGCCTGTGGGGCGTCGGCGCCGGCACCATCATCTACCTGGCCGGCCTCCAGGGCATTCCCACCGACCTATACGAAGCCGCCGAGGTGGACGGCGCCAACGGCTGGCGGCAGTTCTGGAGCATCACCGTACCCATGATGACGCCCGTGCTCTTCTTCCAACTGGTCACGGGCATCATCTTCGCCCTCCAGGTCTTTACCCAGGCCTTCATCATGACCTCCGGCGGGCCGAACAACGCCACCCTCTTCTACTTGCTATACCTGTATCGCAACGCCTTCGAATACTTCCGCATGGGCTATGCCAGCGCCCTGGCCTGGGTGTTGTTCGTCTTCATCCTGGTCCTCACGCTGATTCTGTATCGCTCATCCGGCTATTGGGTCTACTACGAAGGCGAGGAGAAAAAGGCATAGACGATGGCGACTATTGAACAACCGCTCCCCACCGTCGCCAAGAGCGATTCTCGGCTGACTTTCCGGCAACGCACCGCCCTGCGCCACACCCTCATCCACCTCTTTCTGATCGCAGGCGTGGTCGTCATGTTCATTCCGCTGGCGTGGACGCTCTCCACGTCGCTCAAATCGCCCGGCGAGGTCTATCTCTTCCCGCCGACGTGGATCCCCAAAGAGATCCTGTGGAGCAACTACGCCAAAGCGGTTACGGCTATCCCTTTCTTTCGCTACCTGTGGAACACCAGCTACATCACGCTGGTCAGCATCGCCGGCAAGGTGATCTCGATCACGCTGGTCGCCTTCTCCTTTGCGCGCCTCAACTGGCGGGGCCGTGATGCGGTCTTTCTGCTCATGCTCTCCACCATGATGCTGCCGCCGCACATCACCCTGATCCCGCAGTTCATCCTCTTCAAGTACTGGGGATGGATCGACACTTTCTGGCCGCTGATCGTGCCCACCTTCTTCGGCGGGCCGTGGCTCACATTCCTCGTGCGCCAGTATTTTATGACGCTGCCTCGCGAGTTGGACGACGCCGCGCGCATCGACGGCTGCTCCAGCTTCGGCGTCTATTCGCGCATCATCATGCCCATGGCCAAGCCCGCCATCCTCATCGTCATCATCTACGTCTTCAACGGCACTTGGAACGAATTTTTACTGCCCCTGATCTTCTTGCACAGCCCGTCCAATTTCACCCTCGCCCTCGGTCTGCGCATGTTCCAGGGCGAATCCAGCACGAGTTGGAATCTGTTGATGGCCGCGTCGCTCCTCACCATGTTGCCCGTCATCATCCTGTTCTTCTTCTCGCAGCGTCATTTCATCCAGGGAATCGTGTTCACCGGCGTCAAGGCGTAAAGCCCCGAGCGCACCACGCGCCGCTTGCGCAATTCGTGTCAGGTTTGCCCGTGTTGGAATGCCCAACGACAGCAGATTGAGAAGACTCGATATCCACAAGGAGGACTCATGCAACAAGAGAAGCTGACTCGCCGCGCTTTTTTGCGCAGCAGCGCTGCAGCTGCAGCCGCGCTCGGGCTGGCGGCCTGCGCCCCCGCCCAGGTAGCGCCCAGCGGCGAAGGCGGAGAAGCCCCTGCGGCAGAGGCCGCAACCTTGATCTTCGTCTGCGACACCATCAACGAAGGTCATGTCAAGGCCCGCGACAAATGGGCGACAGAATTCTCGGAGGCTAACCCCGGCATCGTCGTCGAACACCAGCCTGTTCCCGCCGGCCCCGACTACACCACCAAAATCCAGACGCTCTTCGCCGCGGGCACGCCGCCCGATATGTACCGCTATCTCCAGGAGAACACCCCCATCATCACCGTCGACGCCAAGCAGATGCACATGCAGCTCGACGATTATATTGCGCGCGACTCGTATGACCTGTCCGACTTCCGGCCCGACGCCGTTGAGCTATATCGCTGGAACGGCAAGACCTATGCCCTGCCGCGCGACTACGGCAACCAGAATCTCTACTACAACGTCGATCTGCTGGAAGCCGAGGGCCTCGAACCGCCGCCGCCCGACTGGAATGACACCGACTTCACCTTCGAGGTTTTCCTCGACATGGTGCAGCGCCTGACTAAGAAGGAGGGCGACCGCACAACCCAGTGGGGTTTCTTAGTCAACCGCGGCCAGCGCCCGTGGGCCTCCTGGGTCTATTCCAACGGCGGCGCGTTGGTGCACAAGAATGAGCAGGGCATCGCCACGGAATCGGCGATGGCCGAACCCGCAACGGTCGAGGCCTTGCAGTTTCTGCAAGACCTCATGTACACGCACGAGGTCTCCCCGCGGCCCGACCTGGAGTCCGAGCTGGGCGGCGTAGAGTTGTTCGCCACCGGCCGCGTCGCCATCATGCTCACCAATCCCTCGGACGTCAACCGCTTCCGCGTCATCGAGGCCTTCACCTGGGACGTCGGTACGATCCCGCTGGGTAAGGCTGAACGTCGCGGCACCGGCGGCGGCGGTACGGGCTGGGCCACGGGCGCAGCCACCAAGCACCCCGACGAAGCCTGGGCCTTCATGCAGCACATCTGCAGCGCACAGGCGCAGTTGGATGAGGTCGCCGCCGGCGCCACCACGCCGTCGCGCGTCTCCGTCGTCACGTCCGACGCCTTCCTAAACCCGGACCTGCCGCCCGCACACGCCGCCGCCTTCGCCCAGGCGCAGGAATTCGTCGTCCGCGACCCGGTCAATATCAACTGGCCCGAGATCACGCAGCGCATCTACAACCCCGCCATGGACCTGCTGTGGAGCGGCGCGGCCGACGCCGCCGCCGTCGGCCAGAAGATCGTCGAGGAATCCGCCGAGCTGTTCGCCGCCGGCATGGGCTAAAACCCCAACCCTCCAGGAAATTGCAAGAGCTTCCCGGAAAGGCGGCAGGGATGCCGCTTCTGCAAAATGACAAAACCGTCCAGGCGGCACGTGCCGCCTGGACGGTTTTGCCAACGACCTTATTCGTACTTGAACGGCGACCTGCCGCGGTCTTACCGGATCGGGTAGGTGCGCATCTCCGCCACCGTCTCATACATCGCCAGCAAATTCTCCACCGGCGTGGGCGGCTGTACGTTGTGCACCGTGCCGAACACAAAGCCGCCGCCCGGCGCAAAGACGCGGATATTCTCTCGCACCTGCGCCCGCACCTCGTCGGGCGTGCCGAAGGGCAGCACCTTCTGCGTATCCACGCCTGCGCCCCACACGACCAAGCTCTCACCGAACTTCGCTTTCACCGTCTCCGGCTCCATGCCCTTGGCGGTGAACTGCACCGGGTTGAGGATGTCGAACCCGGCCGCGACGAAGTGCGGCATCAGGGGCATCAGCGCGCCGTCGGTGTGGATGAAAGTCTTCCACCCCGTATGCGCGTGGACCCAGTCGTTCACCCGCTTGTGGAACGGCTGGTACAGATCGCAATAGGTCTGAGGCGAAATAAAGGGCGCATTCTGCGTGCCGAAATCCGTGCCCGTCACCTGCAGCACCATCACCTTCTCGCCCACGACCTCGTAGATCTTGGCGAGATTCTCCAGCCCGATCTCGCATTGGCGCTCGAAGATGGCGTACACGTAGTCGCGGCGCGTGATGGCGCTCATGTACCACTCCGCCACATCGCGAATGCCGCGCGGATGCTTGAGCCATGCTGCGGGCACCATGGCGATGTCGCCGAAAGCCGTGCCGCCGAAGTCGCCCAGGATGGCTTTGTCGGTCTGTGTATAGAGCCGCTCCGCCTCCGCCGCAAAGTATTCCAGGTCCGCCGCGGAGATGGGCTGGAACTCCTCCACGTTGTCTTCGACGTTTAGGTTGGCGTCATCGATGGGCGGTTGGCGAACGATGGCGTCGAAGTAGAAGCCGTCTGCGGGCATGATGCCGCTGGGCGGCGCGGATTTGTCGCCTTCCGGGTAGAGCAGCAAGTCCCCGTTCGGCTCCAACTCGGTATTGAACCCGCCGGGCACGAGCACGGGCGTGCCGGCGAAGGTCGTCCACGGCTTCCAGTTCTCATTACGGAAGCCGAACATGGTGCGCGGGTTGCCCAGACGCACGATGTCCGCGCCCAACCTATCCGCCAGATCGAGCTTGATCTCGCCCAGCATCTGATAGGGGTCGATCACCTTGACCGGCGTGCCCGGCGCGTCGAGGCCCAGCGCCTGGCGCAACCGGTAGACCGCGTCGACGTGCATACCGGTCAGCACAGAGCCGCCCAGGTCCAGCGGCACGAGGTCAGGCTCCTGGTGGTTGAGCGTGCGCTGCACGCGTTCTCGAGATGTAAGCATGGCAAGCCTCCTCTGTGGGTGGGGCGGACAAAGCGTGGCTGTTATGCGAGATTTCTGCGCCGCACTGCTCAATTTTACATTGCTACTCCTCTTCGCCCCATTCCTCCGCCTCGAAGCCGAACAGGTCCGTTTCCGTCTCGCGCCAAGCGCGGTGCGGCAGCCCGGCCTTCTCACACACGGCGTTCAAGAACTGGATGCGATCCCAGCCCAACCGGACCGGGACATCCGGCAGGAGCAAGCCGGCATAGGGTGCGCGCACGATCATCAGCCCGTGACGGCCTACCTCCACCTCGTCCGGATGGATGGGCCGCAGCGGCGTCAGCGCGTTGATATCGATGCGCAGAAGCGAGACTTCCGGTGCGGTGACTGGCTGAAAGCGCGGGTCATCTAGCGCCGAGGCAATCGTCATGCGCGCTACCGCCTCGGCCAAGGGGCGCCGCGGGATGCACTCCCCGCGGCAACCGCGCAGTTCGCCGGTGTCGCGGCGCCACAGCGTCACGAAAGCCGCCCGCACCTGGCGCAAAGCAGGCGAATCGGCGGAGATTGCGGGACGCTTGCCCTGCGTCAGAAACATCTCTAGCGTTTGGCGGGCGATGTGCAGAAGCGTGCGCTTGTCTTCGTCCGAGAGCGGGGCTATCTCGGCAGGAGAAATGTCTTCGTCACGCCTGTCGTCTGCGGGGAAGCGGCGGAACATCTGTCACCCTCCTTTTGGTAGGCGCGCCCAATACGCGCGCCGTGGGGGTCGGCATCTCTTATTGTGCCTCTAGATGCCCGCGGCTGCAACCGCCATCTGGGCGGGTTTTGGCCTGGTCGCCCGGCTAGGCGCGCTGCCGTGCAGGGCGCGCCGAAGCTTGCCCTTTGACGGGCCTTGGGCTATCGTAAAGCCGGTATTGCCTTCATGCCGCTTCGACATCCGGATACTGCCACCTGCCACGGAATATCGCCATGAAAATGCTCTCGCACGATGCCGGCGGCTACGCGCCGGTCCCCGGCGGCAATGTGTTCTATCGCGTGATCGGCGGCGGAGAGGCCGCGCCGCTGCTCACACTGCACGGCGGTCCAGGCTTCCCCCACAACGCCTTTGCCCCGCTCGTCCAACTAGGCGATGAACGCGCCGTCATCTTCTATGACCAACTCGGCTGCGGCCAATCCGACCGGCCCGACGACCCCTCCCTGTGGCGCATCGAGCGCGCCGTCGAAGAAGTGGACGCGCTGCGCCGCCATCTCGGCCTCACGCGCATTAACCTGCTCGGCCACTCGTGGGGCGGCGCGCTCGCCATCGACTACGTGCTGAGCAAACCCGCCGGCGTGGAGAAGCTGGTCCTCGTCAGCCCGCTGGTCAGCACGCGGCGTTGGCTGGCCGACGCCGCCATTCTCAAAGCCGCGCTGCCTACGGACTTCCGGGCGACCATCGACCGCTGCGAGCGCGACGGCAACTATGCGAACGAAGCCTATGTGCAGGCGTGCGAAGTCTTCTATGCCCGCCACGTCTGCCGTCTCCGGCCCCTGCCCGCAGCCTATGAAGAGAGCGTCGCCGGCCTCGGCGAACAGGTTTATAACCACATGTGGGGGCCGAGCGAGTTCACCTGCACGGGCACGCTGCGCGACTACGAGCGTTTTGAGCGACTGGCCGAAATCGACGCGCCGACGCTCTGGCTGTGCGGGCGACACGACGAAGCGCGCCCCGAAACCCTGGCGCTCTATCAGCAACAGATCCCAGGTTCGCGACTGCACGTCTTCGAGAACTCCGCCCACATGTCCTATCTGGAAGAGACGGACGAATTCCTGCGCGTGGTCCGCGCCTTCCTGGCAGAATGAGGACGGGAAGCGTTCAGCGGAAACGCGTTGGCGACCCGCGGGAATTCGATGCAACATGAGCCAATTCGCCTGGGACAACTGCCCCGCTGCCGTCCACGACCAGGTCGCCCGCCTGGTTAGCGGCTTCCGTGCGATCGCAGGCGACAACCTGCTCGGCGTCTACCTGCACGGTTCGCTCGCCCTGGGCTGCTTCAACCCTCTGCGCAGCGACCTGGACATCCTCGCCGTCACGCACGCGGCCCTCGATGCGGATGTCATGCGCCAACTGGCCGCGTTCCTCCTCGACGTTTCGCAGCAGCCCCATCCAGTCGAGGTCAGCTTCCTGTGCCGCAGCGCCCTGCACCCCTGGCGCCATCCCGCCCCGTTCGAATTTCACTACGGCGAAAGCTGGCGCGCGGCCTACACAGCGCAGCTTGCGGGCGGCGACCAGCCGTGGACCGGCCAAGTGCATACCGACCCGGACCTGGCTGCGCACATCACCATCGTCAGGCAGCGCGGCGTGCGCCTCTGGGGGCCGCCCATTCCCGAAGTCTTCCCCGACATCCCCCGCGCTGACTATCTGGATTCCGTGCGCGGCGATGTCCTCAGCGACGAGTTCGGCCTTGCGTCCGCGGACGCGTCGCCTGTCTACGCCCTGCTCAACGGCTGCCGCACCCTCGCCTATCTTGTCTGCGGACAAACGCTCTCCAAAGACGAAGGCGGCGAGTGGGCGCGGCGACATCTGCCGCCGGCTTATCGCACTGCGGTCGAGCAAGCGCTGTATGCCTACCGGAACCTAGCCGGCGACGAAGGGTTGGCCAGCGCGGCCGCGCTGGCGCTAGCACAATACCTGCGCAGCCGTATAACGGCAATCCTGGCTGTGCCGGAAGAGACGGATCGCTGAACAAAGCCTTTCTGCAAAACCCGCTTGGAGGTGTAGACTTAGGCCCGGTTTTTGCTTGCTGCCAAACAGGCGGAGACGCCACACAGGAGAATGGGATGCAGACACTGTTTTTCGAGCGTCCGGCGGGCGCTATCGCTTACGACGATAGCGGCGACGCAGGCGAACTGGTGATGATGCTGCCCGGCATGGGCGACCTGCGCGCCGAATACCGTTTCGTCGCGCCGCTGCTGCGAGCCGCCGGTTACCGCACCGTGACGGCGGACCTGCGCGGGCTGGGCGAATCAAGCGCTCATTGGCCCGAATACACTGTGCCGGCCGTGGGCGATGATATCCTGGCCCTCATCGACCACCTGGACGCAGGCCCGGCCCACATCATCGCGACCTCTTTCACCCCGGCCGCAGCGATCTGGGCCGCGGCGGAACGCCCGCAAGCGATCCGCTCGCTCATCCTGATCGGGCCGTTCGCACGCACGATCAAAATGAGCCTGGTGCAACAGATCGGCATGTGGGCGATCATGCATGGGCCGTGGAAGGTGCGCGCCTGGGAGCTGTTTTACCAGTCGCTCTACCCGACGCGTAAGCCGGACGATTTCGCCGCCTATCTAGCCGAGTTGCGCGCCAATCTGGCTGAGCCAGGCCGCTTTGCCGCCACCAAGGCCATGGGCGAAGCCCCGCGCGCGCCCGCGGAAGAACGCTTTGGACGAGTCCAGGCGCCGGTATTGATCGTGATGGGAAGCAAGGACCCGGATTTCCCCTCGCCGGAAGAAGAAGCGCGCTTGCTGGCCGAGCGTCTGTCGGGCGAGGTCGCCATCATCGAGGGGGCCGGGCACTATCCGCAGGCGGAGATGCCGGAACAGTTCATGCCGATCGCGCTGACGTTCCTGCAAAAGAACCGGGGAATAGCCTAGGCGCATACGAAATAGGGACGAAGCGCGCGCCGGGCCGGTTTACGGCCCCCAACTCACCTGCTGCTCATCCCCAAAGCTATAGGTGAGAGGGATGTCGATGGGCAGCGGGCGCTGGTTCGACCCGTCCGCATCCATCACCCACAGCCGCCACGGCCCGGCGGAGCCGCCTTCGCTGCGGTTGCTCAGGAACGCGATGGACTCGCCATCCGGACTCCACGCCGGGGCCACGTTGCTGGGCAGTTCTTCGACCAGGGTCGTGGCGGGCCGCGTCAGCGCAACCTTGCCCGTGCCGTCCGGGTTGACCTTGAAGATTTCCCAGTGACTGGCTTCCTTGCCCTGGTAGACGATGGCCCCGCCGCCAGGCTGCCAATCGGGGTCGTGGAAGAATGGCTTGAGATAGTCGAAGATCACCAGGCGATTCTCGGCATTGGGTTCATCCGCCGTGATCTGCAAGCCGGCATCCGACTGATAGACGACGCCGGCCTCGTTCCAATCGGGCGTCCGCGCCGACGAGAGCGTGGCAAGGTCGTGAAAACCGTTGCCGTTCGTGTCGACAACCGACAATTTATAGGAAACCTGGGTGATCAGCATGTCGGGGTCGAGCTTGATCTTCTTGCCGTCCGGCCCCACAATGTCATCCGCCTCTTCCTCCGGAATACACCCGAACGGCCCCAACATGTAGCAGCGCAGCACTTCGTCCCCGCGCGAGAAGACGATCTGGCCCCCATCCGGGCTCCACTTGGGCGAGGCGAGCCGCTGTCGTCCGGAATAGATCAGGCGCTGGTTGCCGCCGTCGATGTCGATCAGATAGAGGCCGTTCTCGCCGCCGTCACGCGTAAAGGCCACCGTGCTGCTGTCCGGGCTGATGGCGGGATCAAAGCCGTAGGTGAGAGCTCGGAGCGAACCGCTCTCCAGGTTATAGGCGTAGATCATGCCGCCGTTGCTTTCCTCAAAGACGAGCGTACCGCGCAGACCTATGTCGCTGCTTGGGGTGTCCGCTGCCGGCGCGCTGTCGCTTGTGCTAACCTGGGCAACCGGGGCGGCGGTCATCGCGACCTCCGTAACCGTGTCAGCTGAGCCGGTTTCGTCCGAGACCGGCAAGCCCGCCGGCGGCGCGCTGAGCGCGACAAACTCGGCGGACACCCAGCCGAAGCCGTCCGCCGTAGCGGGCAGCGCCACCATAATCCAGGCATCGCCGGCGCTGCGCGCCAGCGCGATGAACTGCTCGCCGGGGTCGGCCTTCGTCACAATCGCATAGCCGGAACCGGGGCCGGCGCGCACGTTCAGCCTTGCATCCTCGGTAATGACCGTGGCTGTGATGATGGCGGCTTGGATCGGCGCGGCTTCAGGCGTCGACGCACCTTCGCCCGCCTCCTGTATCTCACTAGCCGCGACTGGTGACGCAGCCGGGTCGTCCTCCGGCGAAGCTTGGGCGACGAGGCCCTCGACGACGAGGCCCTCGTTGCCGGCAGGCAGTACGGGCAGGCCGGCCGTTTCGAAGATGACCAGGCGCGCGGTCTCGGCCCAGCCGGCCGCGTCCTCGCTCTGTACGAGCAGCCAGCCGCCGTCCGCGCTGCGGCCGATGGCGGTCAGCACCGCGCCCGCGGGCAGTGCGGCGTGGGCGCTCCCCTGGGGCCGGTCGTAGAGGTCCGCGCCCAGCGCGCCCGCCAGCGCAATCGAGCGAACTTCACCGCCGGACGGCGCAGCAGGCGTTTCCACAGCAGGCGTCGTCGTTGTGACGTCCGGTTCGGGTGCGGCCTCCGCCTGTATCGTCTCAGCAGGCGGTGCGCCGCCCTCGCCGCCGGGGAAACGCGGCGTGCCGTCAACCGGGGGGAAACCGCCTTCGCCGCGGGGCATGCCTTGCCCGGTTCGCCCGCCTGGGCTTACGGGCGCAGCAGGCTGTTCACCCACGACCGCAGCGTCCGTTTGGGGCGGCTGGACATCTGCCGAGGACGGCGCGAAAGGCGTGGCCTCTGCCTCTTGCGCACCCATCGCGGGCGGCCCTGCCCTATTCGCATCTACGGCAGCGGGCAGACCGTCGCCGGAAGGCGCAACCAACTGCACAGGAGCTGCGTCCGCAGGGGTGATGCCCAGCCGCGGCAGCGCTATGGCCGCCGCCACAAAGATCACAGCCAGGACGACAACTCCGCCCAGTAAGGCTTTCAGGTCCGTCAGCCACGCAGAATGGCGTTTCATGGCATCTTCCTATCTAGCGACCGCCGCCAGGAGCCCCGCCCATCGGCACGCCCCCGCCGCCGCCAGGTCCAAAGCGGAAACTATTGCCGCCCACAAAGGAGGTGACACTGCCGACCACCTGATCGCCGGCGCGCAGTTCCGGCGACTGCACCACGATCCACTCGCCCTGCACGCTGCCCGGCGTGACGGCCACGCGCTGCATCGCCCCGTCACGCACCACCATAACAACCGCGCCATCTTCTTGCTGGCGGATGGCGTTGTTGGGCACAAGCCAGGCGTCTTCCGCCACAGCCGTCGTGTCCTGCATGGCGGCGACCGCGGTCATGCCGGGCAGCACGCCTTCCAACGATTCGGGATCGAGGCGAATGGTGACCGGATAGTAGACAATGCCCGACGAGGTATCGCTGGACGGGGCGATATAGTCGATTACGCCGTCAAAGGTGCGGCCGGGAATGGCGTCGATCTCGATCTGGGCGGGCTGCCCGGCCGTGAGTTTCACCACGTCGATCTCGGCCACGTTCACCGTCAGTTCGAGCTGGGTCGGGTCGGCCACCGCGGCGATCAGCGCGCTCTTGCTGACGCGCTCGCCCTGTTCTGCATCCACCGCCATCACGGCGCCGTCAATCGGCGACACAACCTTGAGCTTGGACAAATTGGTATAGGCCTCTTCCAGGTCGACAATCGCTCTTTCCAGCGAAATCTCGGCGTCGCGCAGGTCCAGCGCAGAGGGGCCGATCTGGAGGTTGAGCAGGCTGGCGCGGGCCTGGGCGACCTTGGCCTCGGCGCTGGCGATCTCGGCCTCGGTGGGGGATTTGAGCAGATCGTCCAGCTTGGCCTGCGCGTCTTGGATGCTGCTGCGCGCCGACTCCAGATCGGAGTCAGAGGCGGCGGCTGTAGCCGTCTCGTAAGCGGCCAGCGCGGACTCGTAGTCAATAGTGGCGTCTTGTAAAGCGACGGCCTGGCTGGTCATGCCTGCGCTGGTCTGCCAGGCGATCCTGTCGTAGTCCTCCTGCGCTTTCTGCAAGGCCACTTCCTTCTTGCGCAAGTCTGCGCTCAGTTGCGTCAGTTCCGCCGCGGTGGGGCCTTGGAGCAATTCGTCGTAACGCGCCTGGGCAGAGGCGAGCGTACTGCGCGCTGCCGCGATCTGCGCTGCGCTCGGCCCCTGTTTGGTTTCTTCCAGCGCCTCCAGCGCTTCGGCCAGGGCCGCCTCGGATGCGGCAATGTCGGCAGGGTCCGAGGCTTCGGTGAGCTGCGCCAGTTGCGTCTTGGCAGTTTCCACGCTCAACTCGGCGCGCCGCACCGCGCGCTCCAGATCGGGGTTGGTGAGCGTAAGCAGCAGATCGCCGCGGGCCACAAAGTCGCCGGGCTTCACCAGCACGCCGCTGACCGTGCCTTCCACCTCGAGCGCAACGGAGCGCAGATTGACCAGTTGGATGTTGCCCGAAGCGCTGACCTCTCCCAGCATGCTCGCCGCCGGCTGGATCTGCACCGTGCTCGCCCCTTCGGGCAAGACGCCCTCGCCTTGCGTCGCGGGCGCAGAGGACGGCGCTCCCCCGCCTGTCAAGGAAGCCAACATCTGCCGGCCGCTCTCTGTCGCCGTGGCAAAGACGTAGAGCGCGACGACTAGGACAACCGCCGATAAAAGGGCGAGTATCCAACCTTTTCTGGACATAACAGGAATCTCCTAACTGCCGGTTACTCAAAGCGCAGCGCTTCGATCGGGTCGAGGCGCGTGGCGCGCATGGCGGGGTAGATGCCAAAGATAAAGCCGCTGGCGGAACTGACGCCGAGCGCCAGAAGCAGCGCTTGCGGCTCGATGATCACGGCAAAGGGGAAATTCGGAATGCGCCCCACGGCAAAGGCAAGGCCAAAGCTGATGCCCATGCCGATCAGCCCGCCGATCGTGGCGAGCACCAGCGACTCGATCAGAAATTGGAGCAGAATATCGCTGTCGTGCGCGCCGACGGCCTTGCGCAGCCCGATCTCGCGCGTCCGCTCGGTGACCGATACGAGCATGATGTTCATAATGCCGATGCCGCCCACCAAAAGGCTGATGGCGCCGATGCTGCCCAGAAACACGGTAAGCGTCGCCGTGACCTCGCCGGCGAGTTCGAGCAGGCTGGCCTGGTTGAAAATCGAAAAGTCGTTGTCGTCGTTCGGGCCAAGCCGGTGGCGCAAACGCAAGGTGAGCTCCGTCTGGCGCTCGGCCTCTTCCATGCGCGTCCCGTCGGCCTGGATGCTCATGGCGGTGATCGTGTAATCGCCGCGGTAGCGCGGCGCGTTGAAAAGCCGGCCCTGGGCGACGCCGATGGGCACATATGCACGGCTGTCGGGGCCGCCAAAGCCGGCGCTGCCGCTCTTCTTGAGCACGCCGATGACCTGGAACGGCTCGCCGTTGATGCGCACCTGCTGGTTCAGCGCCTCCGCCGCCACGGCAAAAAGATCCGCGGCAACCGTATCGCCCAGCACGACGACGCGCTGGTTGGCTTCCGTCTCCTCCTCGGAGAAAAAGCGGCCCGCCGCCGCCTCTAGGTTGCGCACAGGCGCATACGCCGGCAGCACGCCCACGACTTGCGTCTGGCTTTCGCTCGACCCATTGGTCAAGGTGGCGTTGGCCGTATACTCGGGGACGACCGTGAGCAAGGCCGGGTGCAGCGAACGGTCGGACAGGGCCTCGGCATCGCCCATCGTCAGGGTCGAACCGCCGCCCGTAGGGCTGACCGAGAGCAGGTTGGTGCCCTGGCTTTCGATCTGCTGGGTGATGCTGGCCGCGGCGCCGCTGCCGATGCCCATCGTGGTGAGCACAGCCGCCACGCCGATGATGATGCCAAGCATGGTGAGCGAGGAGCGCAGCTTGTTGGCGCGGATGCTGTCCAGCGCGACGACGAAATAGCGAAGAACCTTCATGCGGGCTGCCCGTCTCCGGCGGCTAAGGCGTTGGTACGGTTGGCGATGGGCGTCGAAGAGGCCCGTTCCCGCACCGGCTCATCCGAGAGGATCACGCCGTCGCGCAGGGTGACGATGCGCTCGGCCCGGTGCGCCACATGGTCATCGTGCGTGACGACGACCAGCGTCATGCCCTGGCGGTGCAGATCGTCGAAAAGCGCCAGGAGTTCTTCGCCGGTCTTTGAGTCGAGCGCGCCGGTCGGCTCGTCGGCCAGCAGCAGGCTCGGGTTGTTGACCAGGGCGCGGGCAATGGCGACGCGTTGCTGCTGCCCGCCCGAAAGCTCGTCCGGCCGGTGGTCGACGCGGTCGCCCAGCCCCACGCGCTGCAACGCCTCGACCGCGCGCCGCGCCGACTGGCGTTCGGACACGCCCGCATAGAAGAGCGGCAGTTGCACCTGGCGCCGGGCCGAGGTGCGGGCAAGCAGGTTGAAGCTCTGGAACACGAAGCCGATCTCCCGGTTGCGCAGGTCGGCCATGCGGTTGCGGCTCAGGCGGCTCACCTCCTCGCCGCGGATACGGTAGCTGCCGCTCGTCGAGCGGTCGAGCAGGCCGATCATGTTCATCAGCGTACTCTTGCCCGAACCGCTCGCCCCGACAATGGCGACGTATTCACCCTCGCAAATGGTGAGCGAAACGCCGCGCAGCGCATGGACCTCGGTCTGTCCCATGAGATACGTCTTGGTCAAATCGCGAATTTCGATGACGGGCGCAGCCCCGCCGTTCTCACTGCTGTAGTCGCTCATCGTTTCATTCTAGAGCGAAACCAGAGGTCTGCCCAATCAACCGGCTTCCGGCGGAAAAAACGATCGGCGGCATCAAAACCGCCACGAGGATACTCTATCATCTCCTTGTAGGACGCTTC
>CAYXRG010000042.1:0-12368 GCA_964467575.1 uncultured Caldilineaceae bacterium
AGCAGCGCTTCGTTAAGCGGCACGGTTATGGACGACGGTCTGCCCGCTCCGCCGAACCTTGTCACGACCTGGAGCAAGCAGTCCGGGCCGGGCGACGTCACCTTCGGCAACGCCAACGCGCTTAACACGTCAGCGTCCTTCTCGCAGGCTGGGACGTATGTGCTGCGGCTCACGGCCGACGACGGCGCTCTCTCCGCCTTCGACGAAGTGACGATCACCGTCAACGCCGCGCCGCCTGTCAACCAGCCGCCTGTCGTCAACGCAGGCCCCGACCAGACTATCACCCTGCCCAGCAAGGCAACGCTGAACGGCACAGTCACCGACGACGGCCTGCCGAACAACCGGCTCAACATACGCTGGAGCAAGGTCTCCGGTTCAGGAGGCGTGACGTTCGCCAATGCGCGCAGTGCGACCACTACCGCTACGTTCAAGAAAGCCGGAACGTATGTCCTCCGACTCACGGCCAATGACGGCGCCCTGTCGGCCTCCGACGACATCACGATCACGGTCAACCGGGCATCGCTCTCCGTGAAGCAGATCGTGCCCAACCAAATGGCGGTGTTGTCTTCTGGCGAGAGTGTAAACATCCAGATAATCGGCAGCGGCTTCATCGACGGCGCGACGCTCTCGTTTGAAAACGGCGGCGGGCCGGCGCCGGTTGCATCCAACGTCACGGTGGTGGAAGACACGCTCATCACGGCTACCATTACCGTCGGGGAGACGACTCTGACGGATGAGCACGCCTGGGACTTGCGGGTGACTCTGCCGGACGGGGATTCGGCTGTGCTGTCGGATGCGTTCATCGTCCTCGTAACCAATCCGACCAGCAATGACCTGATTCTCTTCTTGCCGCAGATTAACCAGTAGCAAACCATTGCGCTCCCGGCGATACGGCCGGAAAGGCGTACCGCCGGGAGCGCTGGCGCAACATCAATCGCACTACATAATCGGCCTAAGCAGTTGGCCGCATCTCGAAAAGACGGCATGACATGATCCGGATCACACGCAATACCCATAGGCCTGACTCAGGCCGGATACGAACAGGCGGGCGGCTCCATCGCAACCCCAGCGTGCGCATTCACCCGTCCGCCGACGTTTCCGACGCGGCGCGTATCGGGCCGGGCACGCAGATCTGGAATAACTGCCAGGTGCGAGAGAGCGTCAGCATCGGCCAAGGCTGTATCCTGGGCAAAGACGTCTACATCGACGCCGGCGTGCAGATCGGTGACAACGTCAAGATTCAGAACGGCGTTTCGGTCTACCACGGCACGACCATCGAGTCGAACGTGTTCGTCGGACCGCGCGTTGTCTTCACAAACGATAAGAAGCCGCGAGCGACGACTCCGGACGGCCGGCTCAAGGGCGCAGATGATTGGATCGTCGGCGAGATTCGCGTCTGCTACGGCGCATCCATCGGCGCCGGCGCGATCCTTCTGCCTGATGTATGCATAGGCCGCTACGCCATGGTCGGCGCCGGCGCGTTGGTTACGCATGACGTGGCTGATTACGCACTCGTGATCGGCAGCCCGGCACGGCAGATCGGCTATGTCTGCGCCTGCGGCAGCCGTCTGATTGAAGACGAGCGCGGCGTCGCCCGCTGCCCAGACTGCGGAAACGAATACCAGTTCATGGGAGAGACCCTTGATCGCTATCTCCAAGCCTTACATCGGTGAGGAAGAAAAGGCGGCTGTCCTAGAGGTGCTAGAGTCTGGACAGCTCAGCCAGGGGCCGCGTACGGCCCTGTTCGAGCAGCGTTTCGCCAAGATGTGCGGCGTCGCCCACGCCGTAGCCGTCTCTTCCGGTACGGCCGCCCTGCATCTGGCTTTGTTGGCGTATGACATCGGGCCTGGTGACGAAGTGATCACCACGCCCTTCACATTTATGGCGACTGTGAACGCCATACTACTCACGGGAGCGAAGCCGGTGCTGGTCGACATCGACGAAGACACCTTCAATATCGATCTCGACCTGGTCGAAGACGCCATCACGTCACGCACGAAGGCCATCCTGCCCGTAGATCTGTACGGCCTGATGAGCGACATGCCACGCGCAGAGGAGATCGCGGCTGAACATGGCCTAAAGCTGATCGAAGACGCATGCCAATCATTTCTGGCGACGTGTCGCGGCCGCTATGCGGGCAGCTTTGGCGCCGGCGCATTCAGTTTCTATGCCACCAAGAACCTGATGACCGGTGAAGGCGGCATGATCACGACCAATGACGAAGTCGTTGCCGAACAGTGCCGCCTGCTGCGCTCGCACGGCATGACCCGCAGGTACCATCACGAGATATTGGGTCTCAACTACCGCATGACCGAAATGCAGGCCGCCCTCGGCCTAGTGCAACTTAGCCGCATAGAGGAGTTGATCGCCAAGCGACGCGCCAACGCCGCGTACTTCAATGCGACTATCGAATCGGTGCGCACCCCGACTATCCCGCCCGGCTATGAGCATGTCTGGCATCAATACACGGTGCGCATCAACGGCGGGCGCTCACGCGATGAGAGCCTGCGAAAACTAGCCGATGCGGGCATCGGCGCAGGCGTCTACTACCCTGTGCCCGTACATCGCCAGCCGTCTCTGCGTGACGCGTTCGGCGAGGTCCGCCTGCCAGTCGCCGAACGGCTTGCGCGTGAAGTCCTCTCTCTACCGGTCCATCCGCAACTCTCCACCGATGAGTTGGAGACGATTGCAGCGGAGGTGAATCGATTATGACCACTGTCGCCGTCATTGGCGTAGGCTCAATGGGCCGGAATCATGCCCGCGTCTATCGCGAAATGCCCGAAGTCGAACTTGTGGGCATCGCCGACGAAAACCCGTATGCAGCCGAGGCTGTGGCCCGAATGTACTGCGTTCCCGGCTATACCGACTATCGGGAAATGCTCATGCGCGAGCGGCCCGACGCCGTGTCTGTAGTCGTGCCCAGCGCACACCACTTCACCGTGGCGCGCGATGTGCTTGCCGCCGGTTCCCATGCGCTCGTCGAGAAGCCGCTTGCCACGACGCTAGACGAGGCGCAGCAGTTGATCGAGTTTGCCGAGCAAGCCGGCCGGATCCTTATGGTCGGCCACATCGAGCGCTACAACCCGGCCATCATCGAACTGCGTCGCCGTCTGAACGCCGGGCAGCTCGGCAGAATCTTCCAGATACACGCTCGCCGCCTCGGCCCGTTCCCTAGTCGCATCCATGATGTTGGCGTCGTCATGGACCTGGCGACGCACGATCTCGACATCATGCGCTACCTGACCGGAAGCGAGGCGGTCCACGTTGTCGCCGAAGTCGGGCGCCACGTGCATCCCGCCTACGAAGACATGTTCGCAGGCATGGTGCGCTTCGCTAATGGCGCCTTGGGCGTGCTGGAGATCAACTGGCTCACGCCCCGAAAGATACGCGAGTTGTACGTCACGGGCGAACGGGGCATGTTCCATGTCGACTACATCACTCAGGATCTGCGCTTCTGCGAGAACGCCGAAACCAACGGCGACGATTGGGCCCCCCTGAGCCTGCTGCGCGGGGTAAAAGAAGGCCCGGAAACGAAGTTCGCCGTCTCAAAGAGAGAACCCTTGCATCTGGAGTTGGAGGCGTTTGTCAGCCAAGTGAAAGGTGAGAACACCTCCGCCGCCAACGGTCGCGACGGTCATGCCGCGATGGCATTGGCAGTCGCCTTTATCGAATCGTCACAAACCGGTACGGTGCGGCGCCTAGTTCCCGTGCCGCAGAACGGCGTAGCCGTCTAGCCACGCCTGGGGGCGCATATGGACAGTTCACAACATTGCCGCGGAACCTTCGGGTTCCGTATTGAGGCGGGACGAATGTCGGAATCAGAGATCTACCAAGTCAATCGTATCACCAGGGCGGCGCCCGCTCAGGTCTACCCGTACATCAAACGCCTGATCGATTTGACGATCTGCGCGCTGGCAATGGTGTGGCTGCTGCCGATCATGGGGCTGATCGCGTTGGCGATCGTGCTTGATTCTCCCGGATCGTTTCTCTTTGTACAGACGCGGATCGGCAAAGATGGCCGTCCTTTCCGCATCTACAAGTTCCGTACCATGTCGAGCAGCTACGACAGCAGCGAGGACCGCAAGTACATGGCCGCCTTTGTCGCAGGCATCGCCGGCCCGAACACAGACGGCGATGGCAAGACAACCTTCAAGCCGGCTATGGACGCGCACATCACTCGCGTTGGCCGCTTCCTGCGCAAATCCAGCTTGGATGAACTGCCCCAGATCTGGAATGTGCTGCGCGGGGATATGAGCCTAATCGGCCCGCGTCCGAACGTGCCCTGGGAAGTGGAGCAGTACACGGATATGCAGCGCCAGCGCCTTGCCGTGCTGCCGGGGATCACCGGCCTTGCTCAGGTGCGCGGACGCAGCAACGTCACATTCCAGGAGATCGTCCAGCACGACCTCGAATACGTGCACCGGCAGAGCCTCACGCTGGATATGCAGATCCTGTGGTGGACCGTGGCGCAGGTTCTCGGACAGCAAGATGCCGGTTAACGCAATCAGGAACCGACTGCATGGCTAACTCTCGCAGCTATACCGCAGCAATAGATAGCCGGAGCGGCTCCGTCACAGCCCGCCATACGCAAACCGTGCGTGTGGAGAATAGGCTGAACGAAGGGGCATGGCGGGACTTCTTGAACCGCCATCCGCAGGGCAACGTCTTCCACACGCCGGAAATGCACGATGCGTTTTCTCGCGCAGCGGGCTATCGCCCTTCGCTGTGGGCGGCGGTCGACGACTATTCCGGTGACGTCTTAGCGCTGCTTACGCCTGTACAAGTTACGTTATCGAACGTGCCGTTGCATCGGCTCACGTCCAGAGACATAGCCTACGGCAGCCTGCTCGCCGCTCCTGGCGAACGCGGAGAGGAGGCCGTCGTTCGCTTGCTCGACGCCTATAAGCGCACCGCGAGCCGCTACAGCCTCTTCAGCGAATTGCGCAATCTATCCAATCTCGCAGCGCTACAGCCCGCGCTTAACCGGTCGGGCTTTGTATACGAAGGCCATCTCGATTATCTGGTTGATCTGACACAGCCGGAAGACGTCGTTTGGCAGAAGATGAGCAAAAGCGCTCGTAAACACATCCGGCGCGCTCTGCGTCAAGAAGACCTGACGGTCGTCGAAGCCAGCACAGCCGACCAACTGCGCGAATGCTATTCGCTGCTGCGCATGACCTATGAGAACGCCCGCATCCCGTTGGCGGATTTCTCGCTATTCCAAGCTATGTTCGACATTATGCGCCCCCGGCAGATGGCGCTCTTCTTGGTGGTCTATTATCAAGATACGCCCATTGCCGGCTCAGTCGAACTGCTCTTCAAGGAGTCGATGTACGGCTTCTACGGCGGCATGGACCGGCGATACGGCAACCTGAACCCGACCGAACTCTTACAATGGCACATCTTTCAATGGGGGCGGGCGCACGGCTACGCCCAATATGACTTCGGCGGCGCCGGAAGGCCGGACGAGGAGTACGGCGTCCGCGACTATAAAGCCAAATATGGCGGCGAACTGGTCAATTTCGGCCGCAACGTGTGTGTCCACGCTCCTCGCCTCCTCGACTTCAGCAAGCGCGGATATAGCGTATACCGGCGTCTGTTGGCCGGGGTAGAGCGCGCTCGCGCGTTCACGCGGCAGGCGCAGCCAAGGCTGAATGCGTAAGAAAGCGAAACGGACGTGATGGCGCATCAGAACAGGAGTCAGCCGGTCAAACGACATTGCATGGTCGTCCATGCCTATTACCCGCTCGGCGAGACACGCGTCGAGCGCGAGGCGCTGGCGCTGATCGACCGCGGTTATGCCGTGGATGTCGTTTGTCTGCAAGATGCCGGAGAACCGGCCCAAGAAAGCGTCGACGGCGTAACCGTATACCGGTTGCCCGTTCAACGCGGCAAGCGTCGCGGGCAGGTATTCCAGTTGTTTGAGTATCTCGCCTTTTTCGTGCTGGCTTCGATTAAGCTGATTGGCCTTCACTGGCGCAACCGGTACGGTGTGATCCAGGCGCATAACCTGCCCGATTTCCTGGTCTTCGCCGCGATCGGCCCGAAACTCCTGGGCGCACGCGTGATCCTCGACCTGCACGATCTCATGCCGGAATTCTATGCCGCGCGCGGCAACCGCTCGATGACAAGTTGGCCTGTGCGTCTGGTCATCTGGCAGGAACAGATCTCGTGCAGGTTCGCCGACCACGTCATTACCGTGACGGATATCTGGCGCGAGACCCTCATCCGCCGCGGCGTACCTGCCGGCAAAGTCTCCGTCGTCATGAACGTGGCCGACACCCGCATCTTTCAGCGCAGCCTGGTCGATGAACCGTCGCTCAGCCGCAACGGCTCTTTCCGGCTGATCTACCACGGCACGCTCACGCATCGCTACGGCGTCGACCTCATCCTCCGCGCCCTTGCCCAAGTGCGCAGCGCTGTCCCCGGCATCCGCCTGACCTTAATCGGCGCCGGCGACGCACTTGACGACTTGCAGCGCTTGGCCGAGGAGTTGGGCTTGGGCGAACAGGTCGAATTCAGCCGCGAATTGCACGCCGCTCACCTGCCGCCGCTCATCGCACAAGCGGACGCGGGCGTCGTCCCTAACCGCAACGACCCTTTCACGGACACATTACTCCCGACCAAGCTCCTGGAATACGTCGCCCTGGGCACGCCAGTTATCGCCGCCCGCACCCAGACCATCGCAGCCTACTTCGATGACTCGATGGTGAAATTCTTCCGTCCGGGCGATGCCGACGACCTGGCAAACGCCATCCTCGATCTGCACACGGACCGCTCGCTTCTCGTGCGGCTTGCCAGGAACGCCGGTAAATTCGACGAAAAATACAGTTGGCCCCAGGTCTCCGCACAATATGCGGCCTTAGTTGACCGGCTAAACAGCCGGCAGACGATGAGGAAACCATAGGTGGAACTTCGAACGTACTTCAACATCCTAAAGCAAGAGTGGTGGATTGTTCTGCTCTGCACGGCAGCGGCGCTGATCGCAACCTACGTCTTTACGCAACGCCAGCCGGATATTTACCAGAGCACGGCTACCTTTGTTATGCGCCCGCGCGCCGAACTGGTTGAGAATCAGAACGACTCCGTGCGCATCCTCGAAACGTTAGGACGCCACCTGTCCATCGCTTCCACCTACGTCGAAGTGGCCTCTAGTAGGCTGATAAAACAGCGCGCCGCCGAGAGCCTAAACCTCTCCGCGCTGCAACGCGAGAATCTATCCGTGAGCGGGCAGGCGGTCGCCGGCACGAACATCATCAAGATTTCAGCGCAAGGCGTTGATCCGGAAATCACTCGGGATTACGCCAACCAGGTCGGCGTCGAAACAGTCGAGTTCGTCAGCGGCCTTTATGAGGTCTTCGAGCTGGAGCCGCTCGACCCTGCCACAACGCCGCGCAATCCTATCAGCCCAAATCTGATTCTGAACCTGGCGCTTGGCCTCTTCTTGGGTGCAGCGCTCGGCATAGGCCTGAGCTTACTCGTCGCGTACTTGCGCATGCCTCATTTCATGAGCCGCCGCTTTGACATCATCGACCCTGAAGTAGGGGTGAACAACCTCGCCTACTTCCGGCTGCGGCTCCGCGCCGAGGTCAGTCGCGCCAAGCGAAACGGCCGGCCTTTCTCGCTGGCGCTAATCCGCATCACCCAGAACGGCGAACCAGCCGAGCGGCTCGTGCTCCAAAAGGGCGCATTGCTGCTCCAGTCCAGGCTGCGCGAGGAAGATGTCTTGGCCTATGCGAGCGACGCCATCTTCGCCCTAATCTTGCCCGAGACCACCGGCGCAATCGCCAAAGAGATGGTCGAAGAGCTGTGCATCCGCCTGCAGGCCGCCGGGCCGGCGCAGACGAACGCCAGTGATTCGTGGGGACTCCGCTGCTCCGCGGGCGTCAGCAGTTTCCTCGATGCGTTGCTGGATGCCGACGAATTCTGGGGTCAGGCGGCTCTTGCCCTGAACGACGCCGACATATTCGCCTATGGGAAAGTCACCCTGTACTCGCAGATGAACGACTCATTTGAGTCATCAGCCGGGCGCCTGGCGGATTGGCGCACGGAACGCGAACCGACTTCCGCCTAACTGAGGCAGAGGATACCTAACTTGTCATCGGACATCGCCCCCGGCGTGAAACGCAAAATGAATCGGGCCGCCTCCGCCGCGGACGCCGCCATTCTCTCCACCGCCAAAGGCAGCGGCATCTTGGCGGCTGGCAAGATCGTGGAAACCGGCGGCAGGTTTGTCGTCGCCGTGTTGCTAGCCCGCATCTTGGGAGCCGACCAGTTCGGCCAGTACACCCTTGCGCTGGCTACGACGGCCCTGGTGGCGAGCATCGGCAAAGTCGGCATGGATTCCGCTGTCGTGCGTTTCGTGGCCGTCTTCTCCGGCAATAAAGATGAAGCCGGCATATGGGGCGTGCTGCAAATTGCCTTGGCGCTGGCTCTCTGCGCCAGCATTCTGCTGGGGCTCGGTCTGTACTTCCTGGCCGAAACCATCGCGCTGCGCATCTACCACGAACCGCAGTTGGCGTCGCTTTTGCGCCTCGGCGTGGTCATGGTCCCCATTGCAGTTCTCAACGATATTTTGATCGGCGCCAGCCGCGGCTTCAAGCGTATGCACTTTCCGGTGCTAGCCCAAGACATCGTACATCTGCTCGTGCGGCTAGCGCTGATCGGGGCGCTTGCGTTTACCGGCCTCAACGCTTACCTTGCCATCTTGACCTACGGCATCGCCGATCTAGTCAGCGTCGTCATTCTCCTTTATCTGCTCAACGGCGTGTTTCCGTGGAAGCGTCCTCTGCAGACGGCGCGGCGCGAACTCAGGAATATCTTGAGCTTCTCCGTGCCCCTATTCCTTTCGGAGATGCTCAAGACCTTCCGCAGCGATATTCAGACAATTCTGCTCGGCGCCACCTATGCCGTCGCCAGCGTAGGCGTCTTTACGGTCGCCAGCAAGATCAACATGATCAGCCGCATCTCCTCTTTCTCGCTGATGGCGTCGGCCGAGCCGGCCTTTGCCGAGCTCCACGCCAAAGAAAATCGGGGGCAGATGCTTCATCTCTACCGTGCGACGTCGCGCTGGATGTTCGCCCTCAACTTTCCCGTCGTCCTGATCACGATTCTCTTTGCCGAACCGCTCCTCGCCATCTTCGGCGAGAGCTTTGTCAGCGGTTCGTTCGCCCTTATTCTACTGTCTCTCTCGACGCTGGTCACCGTTAGCACCGGCTTGGCCGGCACCGTCATCGAGATGGCCGGATATACGCGCCTCAAGCTCATCAACTCCGTCACTCAGCTCGCCTTGTTCGTGATCACCAGCGCGCTCTTCATCCCGCGCTGGGGCGTAATCGGCGCTGCCACGGCGGCCCTGCTCTCCAGCGGCATCATCCAGGTCGCTCGCCTGGTGCAAACCGCAATTCTGCTGCGTATGCAGCCCTACGATATCTGGTTTGCCAGAGCGGCGGCGAGCGCTGCCGTAACATCAGCCCTGGCATTCTATACGCGCTGGCAGTTTCACACCGATGCCAACCTCATCTTCGTGGCGTTTCACACTGCGGCAATTCTGCTCGTATATGCCGGGACTATGCTGCTGTTCGGTCTAGCCCCGCAAGACAAGCTCATAGTGGTGCAGATGCTTGAACGCGTCCGCACCCTTTTCCTGGATCGCGGCGGACGGGCGCGCAGGTTTCTCGCCGGCGCCGGTGATTAACGGCTCTTACATGCAGACCGGCGCGGCGGCCTCGGCTCTGGCTTTCTGTTCGGATAAACGGTATTAGCAATGAATGACGGACCTATCTATATCGGCGGCCTAGACCGCAGCGGCAAGACCACGATGCAGGCGTTTCTCGCATCGCACCCGCACATCGCCATCCCTTATGCCGGCTCCAACCTTTGGAGTTTCTTCTACGCGCGCTACGGAGACCTCTCGCAGAGCGACAACTTCGAACGCTGTCTGGCCGCCCTTCTAAACTACTCGCACGTAGTCGCTCTGAACCCCGATCCCGACCGCATTCGGCGCGAGTTCCGGCAAGGTCCTGCCGCCTATGCTCGCCTCTTCGCCCTGCTGCACGAACACTATGCCGAACAGCAAGGCAAACCGCGCTGGGGCGACCAGTCCGGGTTGATCGAGACATACGCCGATAAGCTATTCGCCGCAAACCCTTCGGCCAAACTGATCCACATGGTGCGCGACCCAAGAGATCGCTACGCCGCATCCTTAGCCCGCGCGCCCAAAGGCAAAGGCCGCGCTGGCGGCGCCACCGCTCGCTGGCTCTACTCCGTCCGCATGGCAGAACGCAACCGCAGCCGCTACCCGGACCGATACGCTGTCATACGCTTCGAGACGATGATCGCGCAGCCGGAACAGGCGCTGCGTCAGGTGTGCGCCTTCCTCGGCGAAGAGTACTTCCCGACCATGCTCACGATGGACGGCTCGCCCCTGCAGCGTGACAAGTTGGCGCGCACGGCCGGCCGCACACCTGGACAGAGTCCGCTCTCGACAGACTTCATCGGCGGCTTTCGCCACTCTATCACCGCGAGCGACATCGCCTTCATCCAACAAGTCGCGGGCAATAAGATGGTCGAATACGGTTATGAGCTCGAGCCTGTGCGCCTGTCCGCCGTGGGCCGGCTGCGCTTCTGGGTCGTAGATTGGCCGTCAAACCTGGCGCGCATGGCCGCGTGGCGCGGGCGAGAGGCGGCGCATAACCGGCTGCCTGTCCTCTTTGGCCGCCGGCCCGACCGCAAGACGCTGAGAGCCTCCGGACGGAACAGGCAAAGCGTCGCCCAGACAGCCTAGATACAAAACATGGAACAGAAACACATGGAACGGGGACCAATCTTCATCGGCGGCATTAGGCGTTCAGGCAAGACCTGGATGCGTTTCATGCTATCCTCACATCCGAACATCTGCATGAGCCGTCGCACCAATCTGTGGACCGATCACGACGGACGCTACGGCGATCTCAGCAGCAACGCCAACTTGGAGCGCTGCCTACATGCGTTACTCCGCTCGAAACACGTCCGCTTACTCAATCCTAATGCCGACCGCATTCAGAGCGAGTTCCGGCAGGGGCCAGCCGACTATGCACGCATCTTCGCTCTCATGCACGAGCACTACGCCGAACAACAAGGCAAGCCGCGTTGGGGCGACCAGACCGAACTGATCGAAACGCGCGCAGACCGCGTGCTGACCGCCTTGCCAACAGCCAAACTGATCCACATGGTGCGCGACCCGCGCGACTGCTGCGCCGCAGCACTGGAGCGCCGCCCCCGCAGCAAAGGGAGCGTTGCGACTGTCTCCGCCGCCTGGGCGTTGTCCGCTCGGCTCGCCCAACGCAATCAGCAACGCTACCCGGACCGCTGCTTGACCGTACAGTACGAGACGTTGGTCCGGCAGCCGGAGCAGACGCTGCGCCAGGCGTGCGACTTCCTGGGCGAAGACTACCATCCCGCCATGCTGGCGTTAGACGATATCCCCCGGTTCCGCCAGTCGACCGCGCCAGGACAAAGCCCGATCTCCGCCGCTTACATCGGCGGCTTTCGCAACGTTCTGTCGCGCCGCGAGGCGGCCTTCATCCAGCGCTACGCTGGTGAGGAGATGCGCGCTTTCGGATATGCGACGGAACCGCTACAGATGAATGGGCCAGAGCGGTTCGTCTTCTGGCTGGCAGACTGGCCCGCCAACCTGCTGCGCGCCGCTGCCTGGCGCCGCCTTGCCGCCGGTCTGCCCGCGGTGAGTTAGGACGAGGGAATATTCGTATGGAAACAGGGCCGATCTTCATCGGCGGACTGGCAAATTCCGGAAAGACCGAGTTGCGCCTGATGCTTGAAGCACATCCGCATCTCAGTTTTACCCGGCGCACCTATATGTGGACGCGTTTCTACGAAAGTTATGGAGACCTTAGCCGATCCGAGAACTTGGAGAGATGCTTGGAAGCCATGCTGGCGCACCAGCCGATTCGCCAACTGGAGCCCGACCTAACACGCATCCGCGCCGAGTTTGCGCAGGGCGCGCCGACCTACGCGCGGCTTTTCGGCCTCTTTCACGCCCACCATGCTGAACGCATGGGCAAGCCGCGCTGGGGCGATCAACTCGGCCATGTCGAGCAGTTCGCCGCGCCGATCTTCGACGCCTTCCCCGCAGCCCGTATGATTCACATGGTTCGCAACCCGCGCCACGTCTATGAAGAGGCGATGGCGCGCCATCGCCAGCGCAAGGGCAAAGTCGGCTGGACCACCGCCGATTGGCTCAGTTCGGTCGGCGCCGGCAAGGAGAACCTCGCCCGCTTCCCCGGATGCTACAAGATGGTCCGCTACGAAGCCCTGATGGCGCAGCCCGAGCAGACTGTGCGCGACATCTGCACCTTCATCGGCGAAGA
>CAYXRG010000042.1:12468-34760 GCA_964467575.1 uncultured Caldilineaceae bacterium
CCCCGGCGAAGTGGCCTTCATGCGCACCTATGCTCGCCGCGACCTACACGCTCTCGGCTATTCGCTTGAGGCGAACAAGCTCTCCCTGCGCGACTGGGTGCTGTTTCTCTTGGTTGACTGGCCTGCCAACCGTGTCGCGATGGCGGCATGGCGGGCCGCGAATCCTGGACGCTATGCATAGAACATCGAGGTATATGAAGCAATGAACAACGGACCGATATTTATCGCAGGACTCGAACGCAGCGGCACAAGCCTGATCTATGCGCTGTTAGCTTCCCATGCCAACATCGCCATGACGCGGCGCACCAACCTTTGGACGCACTTCTACAACCAGTATGGCGACCTTAGCGATCCGGCCAACTTCGAGCGCTGCCTCACGATGATGATGCGCTACAAGCGATTGCTGGTGCTGGAACCGGACCCGGACGCGCTGCGCGATGAGTTCCGCCAAGGCGAACCAACCTACGCCCGGCTCTTTGCCCTGCTCGAAGAGCAATACGCCCGGCGCATGGGCAAGCCGCGTTGGGGTGATAAGTCGCTCAACACCGAGCGCTACGCCGACCCGATCTTCGCCGCCTACCCGGACGCCCGCATGATCCACATGATGCGCGACCCGCGTGACCGCTATGCCTCTGTGATCACACGCTGGAAAGTGCGTCGCGGCGGCGTCGGCGCCGGCACAGCCATGTGGCTGGAGTCAGTCAAGTTGGCGCGCCGCAATCAGCAGCGCTACCCCGACCGCTATATGATCTTGCGCTATGAAACGCTCGCCTTGCAGCCTGAAGAAACCTTGCAGTCCATCTGCGACTTCATCGGTGAGGAATACTCTCCCGGCATGCTCACGATGGAAGGCGCGCCGACCTTCCTCGACAAGGGCGGCAACAGCTCCTACGGCTCGCGTAAGCCCGGCGTGATCTCGCCTGACTCGATCGGCCGCTACAGTCGCGTCCTCTCCAAAGGTGAAATCGCCTTCGTCCAGTCACGCGCAACGCCGGAAATGCTGGCCTTCGACTATCAGCCGCACCCCGTAACGTTCGAAGCGAAAGAGCGCATGCGCTACATCTTCGCCCAGTGGCCGTTGAACGCGGCGCTCATGGTCGCCTGGCGCGTCATGGAAGCGGCCCAGGACCGCCTGGGCCGGCCCGTTCCAAGTTATCGGCTCGTGCCGGAAGGGGCCGCCGCGTGACGTTGCCGGCTTGCAAACGTCGCTTCGGGCGAGATTTCACCCGCAGTCATTCAGGGGGAACATGACGCTGCATATACCGGCATTGTCCGAAATATCCGACCAATACGGCCTAGGCAGCCCCGCCCGGCGCTGGTACGTGATCGCGCTTGCGCCCATCCTCGGCGTGCTGGCGGCGTTCCTAATTGCCGCCGGCATGTGGCCCGTCATCTTGGCCGTTCTTGCCGCACCGCTGGGGTTCGTCATCCTACACCGGCGCCCGCTGGTCGGACTTCTCGCCTGGCTGTTCTTTGCCCAGTTCATCATGGACGCAGACACGACTGCCATGCGCATGGTCTATTGGACTATTCACCGGGCTTTGCCGCCCCTCACGATCGTGATCATTGTCGTCAGTTCCTGGCTTGGACTAAACCAGCGCGTATTGCCCAGGCTTGGCTGGCCCGAACTCGCCATGGTCGGCTATCTGGTCGCCACCGAGTTTTCGATTGTCTACTTCAACGCCAACCCGGCAGGCACAACCGTTTGGCTCTACGACCGGGTGTTCGCGCCGATGTGCCTCTACTTCATCATCCGTCTGCTTGCCCCCTCAGAGCAGGATTTTCGGCAATTGGCCTTGATCGCATTCACCATCTGCGTCGCCCAGTCGCTGATCGGCATGGTCTCGTGGGTGGCCCCCCATATTCTGCCGTCAATGTGGGACTCGGTGCATGTCGGCGACCGTACAGTCGGCTCTCTGGAAAACCCCGTAATCTACACGACGGCATTGGCATTCGGCAGCCTGCTCGCCATGCACGCGGGGATGAATGCCAAGTCCGGCCTGATCCGCATGGCCGGCGTCGGCGCGTTCCTTTTGGGGACTTACGGCATCTTCATTTCCTTCACTCGCGCCAGTTGGCTAGGCGGGCTGATCGGCATCGCCGGCTTAACCTTTCTCTATCCGGGCTTTATGCTCCGCCTGTTTCTCATAGCTGCATTACTCATCGGCGGCGTGGGCGCCGCGCTCCTGGCCGATCAACTTGTCCAGGCCGCCTATCGACTGGACTCCGAACAATCCCAGGAGTCTGCCCTCAGCCGGCTGCCGATCATCTATGCGTCGATCCGAATGTTCGAGGCCAAACCGCTGCTTGGCTGGGGCTACGGCAACTTCGACCGCTACGACCGGGAGTTCCAGGGGCGCGTGGCAGACCTTGTGAACCCTGAAAAGGACCATACCTCGCACAACCTCTATCTGACCATTCTGGCCGAACAGGGGCTGCTCGGCATCTCGCTCTTCCTGGCGCCGGTCTTCTGGTGGCTGGCGCTCTCGTTCATCGCGCTGCCGCGCATGCGGAGTAAGGGCTTCTGGAGTTGGAGGCTGTTGTTCGTCCTCTGGCTGATCGTCGCCCATGCCTTCATCGTCAACAACTTCTTCAACACGATCATCCCCTACGCACTTGGGATCTGGTGGATCGCCTTGGGCTTGATCGGCAGCTTCGTACACAGCCATCTTGCCGTCCGGCCGCATGATACTCGAAGACTGCCGTTCTATCGCATTCCCGGCATCGCATCTGCGTCCTACAAGACTCCGGCGCTGGCCGAACTGACCCGAAGGAGAAATTCATGAGTGGAACTACCGAACGTCTGTGGGTGTCGCTGGTCAACTCCGACCATTTCCGCCGAATCGCGGATTCGAGCATTGGCGTATCCGTGCTTGAAAGTGACGCGGCGCGACGCCTCAGCATGGCGCGACGCTATCTCACTTCCTACGGCCACACGGTCGTCAACCCCGCGCGCTTCAAGGATGTGAAGATCTGCTGCGTTTTCATCGGCCACACCAAGAGCGGCAGCAGTTTGCTCGGCTCGATGCTGGATGCGCACCGCAGCGCCATCATCGCCGATGGATCCGATATGCTGCAATACGTACCGGCCGGTTTCAATAAAGAGCAGTTGTTCCACCTCCTCGTCAAATGCTCGCGCCGCGAAGCGCTCAAAGGCCGCGTCACCGCCCGGCGACTGACGCCCTACTCGTTTCAGGTCCCGGATCAATGGCAAGGCCGCTACGACAGACTCCAGGTGATTGGCGATACGACATCAGAGACCGCCATCCGTCGCATAGCCAAAGACCCGCACCTGATCGACAACCTGCGACGCATGATGAAGAACGTCGACGTCAAGTTCATCCAGGTCATTCGGAACCCATTCGATCCGATCAGCGCCATGCGCATCCGCGGCAAGCGCACCGTAGAGAACGCAGTCGACCGCTATTTCGAGGCATGCCGGATGTTGGCGGACACGCGCAGCCAACTAGACGAATCCAACCTGCTAGCCGTCCATTACGAGGACGTCGTCCGCCACCCGGAACGGAACCTGCGCGCCGTCTGCGGCTTCCTGGACCTTCCCTATGACGATGACTATCTCAAAGCGTGCAGCGGCATCCTGCGCGATTCGCCCGACCAAACGCGCCGTCTCGTGCCGTGGGAGGATCGCTGGATCGAAGAGGTCGAGCGGCAGATCAAGCAGTTCGATTTCCTGGAAGGGTACTCTTTTGACAGCTAGAGATCTGGAGCGCGTAGGCCGTTACTCTGCGGCAGAGATTGAGGAACAAGCCGCAGGAAGGCGCCTCGGCCATGACATCGAGGGCGCTTCCCTTTCTTCGCAATCCGCGCCCTCCGCGCCGGGGCTGCGCGCCATCGTCGAACTCATGCAGGCGCTCGCCGATCAGGGCGTTCGCTATTGCCATTGGAAGAGCAATCTGCGGCTGGCCGTGAGCCTGGACGGACGCACCGACCTCGATCTGTTGGTCGACCGGCGCGATGCACGGCGATTCCGCGCACTGCTCCTCGAACACGACGTCAAGCCGGTGTTGGCTCCTCCCGGCAAACGCTATCCGGGACTCGAAGACTATCTGGGCTTCGACGCCGAGAGCGGTCGCATGTTCCATCTGCACGTCCACTACCAACTCGTGTTGGGCGAGCAGTTTGTCAAGAACTACCGGCTGCCGCTGGAGGAGCGCTTCCTCGCCTCGGCGCGCCCGCGGGATGGCGTGATGGTCCCTGCGCCTGAATTGGAGTTGATCGTTCTGGCGTTGCGCGCCATGCTCAAGTACCGAGACCGCGATGTGGTCAAAGATGTCCTGAAGATTCGTTCTCCCGGTATTCCGGAACCGATCTTAGAGGAGGTGCGCCATCTCCTTGCCCAGACGACTGCGGAACAGGTCGAGAGCGCTTTGGCCGCGGTAGACGGCGTCGTGCCGTCTGAGGTCGTGCAAGAGGCGCTGCGCCTATTGACCGAGTCGCCGCGCGCCGGCTATCGTCTCTTCTACCTGCGCCGCCGCACGCGCCAAGCCTTGCGGCCCTTCCAGCGAACCAGCCGGCTGCGCGCCTCGTTGACCTACCTGCACGAACTGTGGAACCGCCGCAACGCCTTTCTCCGTCTTATGCCGGCCCGCGGGATGACGTCTGCTCAGGGCGGCCTGTCTTTCGCACTGGTTGGCGCCGACGGAGCCGGCAAGTCCACGCTCTCAGCCCTGCTGGCGGAGTGGCTCGGCTGGAAGCTAGACGTACACGCCCACTACCTGGGCAGCAAACAGCCGTCGCGCCGCAGCCGAGCGCTCTATATCGTCTTTCGCATGGCGCGACGCAGCCAACGACACGCCGGTCAGTGGTTCGGCGAAAAGAGCCTCCCGGCGAAAGCGCTGGCCTCTCTGCGCGACGGATTGCTAGGCGTCTACCACATCTCCATCGGATGGGACCGCATGGCCCGCTACAAGGCGGGCGTGAGGCAGGCGCTGTCAGGCTCCGTCGTCCTCTATGACCGCTTTCCGCTTGAATCGATCCGCTCCGACGCAGGCTTCCGGCTGTTGGACGGCCCGCAGATCTCGTCCAACGGCAACGGCCGCGGTTTCGTTATGCCGAGGCTGGCCGCGGCGGAAGAACGGCTCTACCGCCGCATGCGCCCGCCCGACATCCTCTTCGTGCTCGATGTCAACCCGGAGGTCGCTTTGCAGCGCAAGCCGGACCATGAGCGTTCTGCGGTAGAAGCCAAAAGTCGTGCCATTGGCGAACTGGCGGCGATGGACAGCGACGCACCGTCAGAGTTCCGTCTCGTCCACGTCGACGCCGGTCAGCCGCTTGACGCGGTGTTGCGCCGGCTCAAAGCGCAGCTCTGGAAGGCGCTGTAATGATGCTGAGTCTGCTTGTGTTCCGCCCGTCCGTACCCGGCAGGGAGTCATGACGCATGGTCATTGAGTTCATCGGCGCGCCTGGCGCGGGCAAAACGACGCTGCTCCCTATCGTGGCGGACGTCTGCCGGACACGGGGCATTTGTGCGCGCACCGTCGTAGACGCGGCCCGCCCCACTGCACAGCGTACATGGGCAGGCCAAGCGGTCGCCCGCTTCGCCCCGCAGACCTGGCGGCGACCGCTGCTGTGGCAGGTCTTCTACCACCTAAGCGCATGGAGCAGGTTCGCCTTCTGCGCCAGGCATCCGCGGCTGATTGGCTTGGCGCTGACCACGCAGTTGCGCCGCCCCGTTCCCGCCGAGACGCGCCGCCATGCCTGGCACTGGTTCATCCACCTTACCGGCTACTACCAGTTCCTGCGCGCCCATGCGCGCGACGACGAGGCTCTCATTCTCGACGAAGGCTTCATCCACCGTGTGGTGCAAATGTACGCCTCGCATCTGGAGACGCCCGACATAGATCGCGTTACCGCTTATGTCGACCTGATCCCGCGCCCCGATCTGGTGATTGCCGTGCATACCCCTTGGGAAGAATGCCTGGATCGCATCTACCAGAGAGGGCTTTGGGAACGCTTTCAACGCTATAGCCCGGATGAGGTCGCCGCCTTCGTTCGCAATGCGCACAGCGTCGTCAACCTGACCATCGACTACATTCGCGGCGCCGGTTGGAGGCTGTTGGAAGTGGACAACGGAAGCGACGATCCTGTTCTCGCTCAGCAACGCCTGCGCGCCGGCCTAGAGGCGTTCATGCCCGCACTCACCCCGCACCCCGTTACAACGGAACTCTATAGGAACTTAGCTGTATGACTGATAGCTTTCGCATTTACTGTCTGCCCCGCCCCTCCACCCTCTACGCGCGCCTGCACGCCCGCCTGCGCCCGGCGGATATCCCCGCCCAGGATGTGCACGAAATCCTGGAGCACTACGGCTTGAGCCTCGCCGGCCCGCCGCGTAATCTGCCTGTGGGACGGCGCAATCGCAACTTGGACCTGGATACGACCGGCGGCAGGAAATTGCTCAAGGGCTATCGCCCGAACTGGCAGGCCGACACGGTGGATTATACACATTCGATCCTGGCGCGCCTTGCCGAAACGGGCTTTCCGGCGTCGCGCCTGAGCCCCGCCCCGGACGGGTCTACTTATGTCGACCTAAGGGGCGACTACTTCACCCTGTTCGAGTTCGACGAGGGCATGAATTACTCAGGCCGGTTCCTTGTCCGCGCCCACCGGCGCAAGCTGATGATCCTCGCCGGCGAGATGATGGCCCGCCTACACCGCCAGTTGAAAGGCTTCATGCCCGCCGGTCGCCACCACATGGGCTTCTCGGACTACACAGGCCCTCGCTGGCGCGATGTCGAGTGGCACAGACGCAAACTGGAGGAGTTCAAGACTCGCTCCATCGAGACAAAACAACCGGAACCGGGCAGCGACTCGGCCTGGCTCGTGGAGAACAGCGGACGCATCGGCGACGAAATCGCCCGCCTAGATGCCGTTCTCGGCGACGCCGATCTGCCGCGCCTCATCATCCACGGTGACTACGGCCTGCACAATCTCCTCTTCCGCGCCGACGGCAGCGTCGTCATTGTCGATTTCGAGTTGGCGCGCATCGAGTGGCGTCTAAGCGATCTTGTGTCCTGTCTCTCCCGTTTCCGCTACGGCGAGTTGGGCGACATCTCCTACGACTACGAGAGCATCGGTTGGTTCCTGGAGGGCTACCAGCAAGTGCTGCCGTTGAGTGTCGACGAATGGCGGTTCTTTCCGCAGGTCTGGGCCTTCTACCGCTACCAGAGCGCCGTGCAATACTGGAACTCGTATTACGCCACCAACGGCCCGGAACGCAAGCTGCACTCGGCGCGCGATGCCGTCGCCCAGGCCGAGTACGCCCTGAGCCATGCAGATGAGTTGGCGAGCTTGAACGCCGGCGCATCCCCGGCGCGTGTCAGCGGAATCCGCGCGCGGAGCGGCGCATGAACATACGAACGCACCTGCTCCCGCACGGCATCGAAAGGAAGCCCCGGCATGGCCGCCGAGCCGCTTAGGGTGATGCACGTCATCAGCAATCTGGAAATCGGCGGAGGCCAGGAGGTCGTCCGCACCCTGGTCGAGAACCTGGCCGAGATCGGCTGCGCGCCCGTCGTCTGCGCCTTCGTGGACGGCCCCCTGCGCCAGGACATCGAACGCCTGGGCATTCCCGTCGAGATTCTGCCCGACCGGCAATACAGCGTTATCGCCCTGCCGTTTTTCGTGGCGGAGATGCTGTCCACGCGGCGAGCCCTGCTGCACCTGATCGACAAGTACAGGATTCAGGTCGTCCAGACGCACCTCCTGCGCATCCTGGACCTCCTCGTCCTCACGCTCAAGTTCAGCCGTAACGTGCGCGTCTTCTGGACGTTCCACAACGCCTTCCTGACGCTGCGCCGCGATCACTTGCCGCGCCTTGCCTGGCTGCGCGGCCCCAAACAAGCCGCCCACCGTGCGTTGTATCGCCTGGCTGCACGTTGGGTCGACGGCTTCATAGCCATTTCCGATGGCGTGCGCGCCGGCATCCAGGCAACCTATGGGCCGATTCCCGCAGCAAAGATCGCCTTGATCGCCAACAGCGTGGATGTTAGACGCTATATGCGGGATAAAGACCAGCCCGGCATCCGCGCTGAACTCGGTCTGCCGCCGGATGCCCGCATTGCCGCCGTCGTCGCCACGTTCAAGAAGCAGAAAGGGCATCGCTACCTCATCGACGCCGCCCCCGCGGTCATCGCCTGCTTCCCCAATCTGCACATCCTTTTCGTCGGCGACGGCGAACGGCGCGATGAACTCGCCGCCCAAGCTACGGAACGGCAAGTCCGAAACCATATTCATTTCTTGGGGCTTCGCCAGGATGTCCCCGACCTGCTTGCCGCCAGCGACTGCTTTGTGCTGCCATCCTTATGGGAAGGGCTGCCGATGGCCCTCATCGAGGCGATGGCCGCGGGCTTGCCCGTCATTGCCACAGCCGTGTCCGGCTCCCGCGAAGTCGTCGTCGACGGCGAATCCGGCTTGCTCATCCCGCCCGCCGACGTTGCCGCGCTGGAGCAAGCCATGAACCGGCTGCTAGCCGACCCCGACCTGGCGGCGTCATTGGGGCAAGCCGCCAGGCAGCGCGTCGACCGGCATTACGGCGCGCGCAAACAGGCGGAAGAACATCTCGACCTATATCGATCTGAACTGGACAAACACGGGCGCGTGCGCCCCAACACGCAAACCGCAGCAGAGGCGCGAACATGACACACCCTGAACCGATTTTCCTAGCCGGCCCAGACCGGAGCGGGACGAGCCTGATCTACACCTTGCTCGCTTCCCACCCCAATATCGCGATGGTGCGGCGCACCAACATGTGGCGCTACTTCTACGGGCGCTTCGGCGACCTGAGCGACGCGCAGAACCTGGAACGGTGCCTTACAAGCATGGTCACGTTCAAACGCATGCGCCACCTACTGCCCGACCCGGACCGCATCCGCCGCGAGTTCCAGCAGGGCGAGCCGACCTATGGTCGCCTCTTCGCGCTCTTCTATGAACACCACGCCGCGCGCATGGGCAAGCCGCGCTGGGGTGATAAGTCGCTCCACACCGAGCACTATGCCGGTAAAATCCTGACGGAATACCCCAACGCCAAGATTATCCACATGATGCGCGACCCGCGCGACCGCGCCGCATCTATGATGAAGCGCTACGAAAAGAACCAGGGGCGCGTGGCAGCAGCCACAGGCCGGTGGCTCTCCTCGGCCAAAGTGGCGCAGCGTAATCAGCGCCGATACCCGGACAACTACAAGGTGCTGCGCTACGAAACCCTGGTCGAGCGCCCGGAAGAAACGCTGCGCGAAATCTGCGCTTTCATCAACGAAGCCTACGCGCCGGAAATGCTGCAGATGGACGCCGTGCCGGAGATGAAGGACCGCGGCGGCAACAGCTCATACGGGACCTTCGAGCGCGCCGTGATCTCGACGCGTTCCGTTGGTCGCTACCGCGAAGTCCTGTCCCCTTCGGATATCCGCTTCATCGAGTTGTTCGCCAAGCGGGACATGGATCGCTATGACTACCGGCGCGACGGCATCGATCTCTCGCTGCGCGACGGGCTGGCTTTCTATGCGGCCGAATTGCCCTTCAACTCGCTGCGCATGGCCGGGTGGCTGGCCCTCCAAGCCTGGACGCTCAACCATGAGCGCATTCCAGCCTCCAAGATCATGGCCGACATGGAGGAGGCCGAATAACATGCCCATTTACGCAGGCGCATCGACGATAAACAGACCGGGCGCCCTCCGTAGCCGGCGACGGATCGTGATGCTGACCTTGTGTGCGGGCGCCGTGGCGGTGACGCTGCTCCTTGCCTTCACCGCCCTGGTCGCCTCCGCAGACTGCGAGTATTGGGTTGCCGCGCCCCCAAAAGGCCACATCGCCAATTCGGGCAAGGCGGGCGAACCTTGGCCTACCTTGCACTTCGCTGCGCAGCATGTACCCGACGACCACTGCACCGTCTGGGTGGAACCAGGCGTGTACGAGGGCGAGGCGCACTTCGTCCGCCGATTCAAGACCGAGACCGTGTTTCGGGCTGCCGAACCCTATCAGGTTGTCCTAGAGAACGCCGGTAAAGTCCTCAACTTCGACGGCGCCAAGAACATCGTGATCGAAGGCTTCCGCATGCGCCACACCGGCCCAAGCGACGACCCGCAGGTCGTAAAAATCGATCAGGCGGATGATCAATGGTCGGAGTATATCGTCCTGCGCAACAACATCTTTCACGACTCATACAACGACGACATTCTTAAAATCTTCAACGGCGCGCGCTTCATTACCGTTGAGGGCAATATCTTTTATAACCAAGCCCCTGCCGAAGAACACATCGACATCAACAGCGTGACCGACATCACGGTCCAGGACAACATCTTCTTCAACGACTTCGCCGGCAGCGACCGGCCCAATGACGAGGATACCAAGTCTTTCATCACCGTCAAAGACAGCAACGGCGACGAAGACGGGCAGATCGGGGCTGAGCGCATCTTCATCCGGCGTAATATCTTCCTCAACTACGAAGGCGGCAAGGAGACGCTGATCCAGATCGGCAACGACGGCAAACCCTACTACGAAGCCGTGGAGGTCCGCGTCGAAAACAACCTCGTCATCGGCAACAACCGTGACCATCTCTATGCCGGATTCGGCGTGCGCGGAGCCAGGGATGTGGTCTTCAGCAACAACACCATCGTCGGAGACCTGCCGGCCTCGTCCTACGGTTTTTGGATCAGCCAAAAGGGCGACAACCCGGTTAACCGCGATATCCATTTCTACAACAATATATGGGCGGATCCGGCCGGCACAATGGGCAAAGAGGGATCATCAACCGCCAATCGCTTCTCGACCGGCGATCCCGGCGAATCGACAGGAGTGCTCCTCGACAATAACCTCTATTGGAACGGAGGCTCGAAAATACCGCGGGGCTCCGTGGTCACTCCCCTCAAGGATGACCCGTGGCCTATCGACGCCGATCCGCTTCTGAACGCGGATCACCGCGATGTGATACTGCCGCGCTGGGACGGCTCCGCCTTCTTGAGCGGCAATACATCTATCCGCGCCGAGTTCGTCCGGCTTGTCGAGCAGTACGCCGGCATCCCGGCGGACAGCCCGGCAGTCGACGCCGCCGACCCGGAACTGGCCCCCGCCGATGACATCCTCGGCCGTCCGCGCATCGGCGTGCCCGACCTGGGCGCCTTCGAGTATCACCCCACTCTGCGCGGCAGCGCCGGACTAACGCGGATCTGGCTGTCTTGGCCTGACCTCGACACGGCGCCCGTCGACAGTTTGGCCATCAGCCTCACAGATGGCTTGTCAGAGCGGCTCATCGATGGCATTCCCGCCGGTTCACGCACCTACACGCTGACGGACCTGGAGCCGTTTTCTCTGTATGCCGTGACACTCACCGCACAGGACAAACACGGCGAGCCGGTCACACGGACCAGCCCGCTTGTCCTGATGACAACTGATACCGGTTCCTTCTCTGCGCCTGCCGGAATCGTCGACAGCTTACTCCGGCAGTTTGCTCAAGTGTCGGTTTTGGAAGAGTCGCCTGATGACTAACTTCGCCCGCGCAGAACAAGTGCGCAGCGACACGAGCGGCAACGGTCGCAAGCCGCCGGAAACTCTGCGCTTGGCCTACCTGATCGGCACGTATCCCGGGTTGACGACGACGTTCATCGACCGGGAAGTCCGCGCGCTGTGCGCGTGGGGCGTCAACTTGCAGATCGTTGCCATTCATCGCCCCGATAATCCGGCAGCGCTTTCGCCGGACCAGAGTGCGCTGCAAACGGGGGCGATCTATCTGTTACCGGCGGCGCCTATCACGTTGCTGCTCGCCCATCTCTATTTTCTTCTTGTGCGGCCGTTCGTCTATGTGCGAACCCTTGCGTTCCTTGTCACGCGACCACACCCGTCGTTGGGCAGCCGACTACGCACCGTGCAGCATTTTGGCATGGCCGTCTACGCCGCCTATCTCCTGCGCGATCAATCGCTGACCGAGTTGCATGCGCATTTCATCGACCGGACGGCAACCCTCGCTCTAGTCGCAGCCAGACTTCTCGGCATACCCTACAGCCTGTCCATCCACGCCGGCGCCGATGTCTTTGTCGAGCGCGTGCTTGTGGATGAGAAGATTGCCGAAGCGCGCCATGCCGTAACTTGCACCCTGCACAACCGCACATACTTGGAGAGCGTTCTGGGCCGCGACCTCAAGGACAAGATCAGCCACGTCCGTCATGGCTTGAGCCTCAGCCTGTATCGACCGCAGGCTCGCCGCCCAGCTAACGGCAAGCCGCTGATCCTTTCCGTGGGCCAGTTGGCCGAACGCAAAGGCTTTGCGCAATTGATCGAGGTCTGCTCGCTGCTTAAGGCGCAGGGTCACGAGTTCCGCTGCGAGATCGTGGGAGAGGGGCCGCAGCGAGCGCGGTTGGAGCGCATGATCGACGCGCTAGCCTTGCACGATACGGTCACGCTCTGCGGTGCATTACGCCACGGCGAGGTGATTAAGAAGTACGACGAGGCGACCTTGTTCGCGCTGCTATGCATCGTGACGGCCGAAGGTGACATGGACGGCATTCCCAACGTCATCGCCGAGGCAATGGCGATGCGCGCGCCCGTCGTATCCACAACAGTCTCCGCCATCCCTGAACTGGTAATCGACGGCGTCAACGGCCTATTGGCGCCTCCAGGCGATACGACCGCCGCCGCGGCTGCAATTGCACGCCTGCTCGACGAGTCGGACCTGCGCCAACATCTCGCTGACAACGCGCGCCGGACTATCGAAGACACATTTGATGTAGATTGCAATGTGCGACGGTTCGCGGCCACACTGTGGCCCGAATGGTTCCGCAACTAACAACACGACGGTTGAGAAGGAGAGGGCAACAACTATGAACCACGACACCAAATGGGCGGCAGTCGCCTGGGCGCCGTATAGCCGCAGAAGCGAAATGTTCGCCCGCGAGCTTGGCGGCAAGCTGCACTGCATCCACTACCTGCGCTTTCAATACCCGCTCCACGCGCCCGTCAAGTACGTGCTACAGGCGATCCGCACGCTGCAAATACTCTTCCGCGAACGCCCGAACGCGGTGCACGTCCAGAATCCGCCCTTCGTCTGCGGCCTAACCGTCTATCTCTACAGCCTATTCACAGACGCCAAGTTTGTCTTCGAGCATCACAGCGCCGCGTTTGACCCGCCGTGGGATTGGGCGCTGCCATTCCAGAAGTTCATGGTCCGCCGCGCCGCCGCCAACGTCGTCACCAACCAACATTGGGCCGATGTGATCGCCGGTTGGGGAGGCAAGCCCCTGGTCATGTACGACCCGTATCTCGACCTGCCGGAAGGCAAGCCCTATCCCCTCAAGCCGGGGTTCAACGTGGCCTTCATCAGCACCTTCGCTCCGGATGAGCCGGTGGAAGCCGTCCTGGAGGCCGCCGCGCAACTGCCGGACGTTCACTTCTACATCACGGGCAACAAGGCCAAGATGCCTGCCGACTTCTTCGCCAGTGCGCCGGCCAACGTCACTTTCACCGGCTTCCTTGACCCTGGCGGCGAATATCTCGGCTTGCTGCGTGCAGCCGACGCGGCCATCGTCCTCACCACGCGCAACCACACCCTGCAACTCGGCGGCTGTGAGGCGCTCGCCGTTGGTACGCCGCTCATCACGTCGGACTGGCCCTATCTGCAGGAGCTTTTCACGGGCGGCACGTTGTTCGCCGCCAACACAGCCGAGGGCATCCGCCAGGCAGTGATCCAAATGCGCGCGCATGCCGCTGAACTGGCCACAGAGATCGAGCCGTTTCGCGCGGAAAGCCGACGGCTATGGAACGAGCGCATGCGCCAGCTTCAGGAACTGGCCGCGCCTGAAGACGGCCCGAACCGTCAGCCCGCACAACACGTCCCAGGCAATCAAGATAAACCCGCGGCCACACCATGAGAAGAACCGTCTTAAGAGGAGCCAATCAGTGCACAGGCGTAGCCGGCATGGATGGAGAGCCACAGCCGGCCCAAATCGTATGCGGACAAGCCACTAATCAGAGGGGAGCGATACCAACATGAACGTCATGATCACAGGGGGGGCTGGCTTCATCGGCTGTAATCTGGCCGACTATCATCTGCGCCGCGGAGATGATGTCGTCGTATTCGACAATCTCTCCCGCAAGGGTACCAATAGCAACCTTGCCTGGCTGCGCGAGAGACACGGAGAGTCATTCACCTTTGTGCACGGGGATATTCGCGACTTTTATGCGTTGGTCGCGCATCTTTCCGATGAGACAGACCGCGTCTACCACCTGGCCGGCCAGGTCGCTGTCACCACTTCCGTCCGCGATCCGCGCGAGGATTTCCAGATCAACGCCTACGGCACGTTCAACGTGCTGGAGGCTGTACGCGAAGCCGCTCCCCAAGCCATCGTCTTCTTCGCCTCCACCAACAAGGTCTATGGGGGCATGGAGTCCCTGGCTGTGGTCGAAGACGCCACGCGCTATCGTTACCGGGATCACCCCCTCGGTGTGCCTGAAGATCTGCCGCTCGACTTTCACTCTCCCTACGGCTGCTCGAAGGGCAGCGGTGACCAATACGTGCGCGACTACGCCCGCATCTACGGCCTCAAGACCGTTGTCATGCGCCAGTCGTGCATCTATGGGACACGCCAGCTCGGCGTCGAAGACCAAGGATGGGTCGCTCACTTCTGTATCGCCGCCCGCTTTGGCCGCACCATTACCGTCTACGGCAATGGCAAGCAGGTGCGCGATGTGCTTTGGGTCGAAGATCTGATCGACGCCTATGAATGCGCTGCACAACACATCGACATCGCTGCCGGGCAGATCTACAACGTAGGCGGCGGCCCGGACAACACCATCTCCATCTGGGCGGAGTTTGGCCCCATCCTCGAACGGCTGTCCGGGCGACCGATCGCGACGAAATTCGCAGAGTGGCGACCTGGTGACCAGACCGTCTACGTTAGCGACATCCGTAAGGCGCAGCGAGAACTTGGCTGGCAGCCCAAAGTCTCGCTGCACGAAGGGCTAGAGCGGCTTTGGCGCTGGGTCGATGCGAACCCGGAGATCTTCGAGAAGCCCGTGTTGGAGCCGGTTGTCACGAGGGGCGTCAACGGCCGTAAGACCCCGCCAACCTAACAAGATGAGCCGCACTGCGATCCGGCGGGATGCGGATCGCAGTGCGGCTCATGCTCCTATTCGAGCGCGCCGGTCACTTACTGGCTTGATCGCCAAATACGCAACTTGTCATGTTGCACCCAAAGGGTTCCCGAGCGAAACATCTCTACCTCTGGTACGACGAGATTCTTCAGTTCGCTAACGCTCGCTTCAGAATGACAGACACTTGGCGATTAAACCACGTACTCAGCCGGCCGACTAGTGTATAGAAGGGATCAGCATGGGCCCTGTGGCAACTGCCATTCAAGGGAAGGGACTGCGTGGAATGATGGCCCGCGCCAGGACCATCACAAGCCGCTACGGCTTGACAGCAGGCAAGATGGACCGCATCCTGAGCGAGTTCGTCGACACGCTGCGAGAGTTCGACTGCGGCGCCACGTTTCCCATCACCACTGCAGCGCTCGCCCGCAGTAGGGGCGTCGTGGAGAAGTACCAAGCCCAAAACATCGAGTTCGCCGTCCACGGTTATTACCACGTCGACCATTCGCAACTCAGCTTGGACGAACAGATCTCGCAACTCGTCAAGGCGCGACAGCTCTTTCGACAAAGAGGCGTCACCAGCGACGGCTTCCGCTGTCCCTACCTGCGCTGGAACGAAGATACCATCGCCGCCGTCGCCGCAACCGCCTTCCAGTACGACAGCAGCCAGGGCCTCGTGTGGGATGTAGCCGGCGATCTCGAAACCGATACGTATCGCCAAGTATTACAGTTCTACGGCGCCGTCTCTGCCCAAGCCTACCCCGCCTTGCCGCGCATCGAGGGAGACCTGTTGCGCATCCCTTACTGCCTACCGGACGACGAGTCGCTGATCGACCGATTTCACTTGTCGCCGCACCAGCCCGAACCCAACCCCTGGCTAGCGATTTTGGACGAAACCTACCGGCTGGGCGAATTATTTACCCTCGGCCTGCACCCGGAGCGCATCCGGCTGTGTAAGTCCTGGCTCACAGACACGCTGCGTCGGGCGCGCACGCTGTCACCGCACGTCTGGATTACCCGATTGGATGAGGCGGCGCGTTGGTGGCGCGCCCGCCTTGACACGCGCATCGTCGTCACGTCGCAAGACAACGCAATCTTGCGGCTACAAACCGAGGGACCGGACGGTCTAGCTATCCTAGCGCGCGGCGTAGTCTGCCACAGCCCGACAGAGATCTGGGACGGCCACAGCCGCCTGGCCGATGGTACCGAACTGACCTTCTCGTCACCTATCCGCCCTTTCATCGGCGTCCCGCCCGCCTCCGACCCTGCGCTCAGCAGCTTCTTGCGGCAGCAGGGCTACATCGTCGAGACGGCCAGCGGCCCAGGCGAACACGCCTTTTTCCTCGATCGCCCGCAGTTTGGCGCACGGGACGAACGTCCGCTGCTTGCGGAGATCGAGGACGGCGATCGCCCGCTCGTTCGCCTTGGCCGCTGGCCGCATGGCGCGCGCAGCGCGCTAGTCGTCACAGGTGATATCGACGCCCTTACGCTCTGGGACTACGGTCTGCGCGCGCTGGGTAATTAGCCGCGATCCCGTAGCTCGTCATTGACCGCGCAGCCATCGCCGTCTGTCGCGTTCAGCGCCGCTCTATGGCGTCCACGACAGCCCCTGCGCCAGCCAGTCCGGCAGCGGCGCATCCAACTGGACGACCAACTCGGCCTCACCGCCGCGCAGCGGCATCGCCCAGACGCCCCACGAGCCGCCGCGGCTGCTTAAGAAGGCCACATATTGCCCGTCTGGGCTAATGGCGGGCAACCCATCGTTAGCCGGGTCGTTCGTCAGCCGTCGCGCTTCGCCGCCGCCCGCATCAACTGCGTACAGCTCCCAGTTGCCGTGCCGCTCCGCGCTCATAAACACCACCGTTTGACCGTCGGGCGACCAGCGCGGCCGTGAGTCGGACGGATTGTCGGTCAACGGTTGGCGTGCGGTGCCGCCCGTCGCCATCGTCCAAAGACCGCAGCGCGCACCGAAATCGTCGCAGCCTTTGAATACGATCAAGTCGCGGGTCGGATGCCAGTCCGGATCAGCCCCGCGCCCCAACTGGTAGAACGCCCCCCCGCTCTCCGGCCAGGTGACGTAGAGACGCCAGTCACGATCCCCCTCGCGGTTGCTGGCAAAGATGATGCGGTCGCCGCCGGGATTCCAACTCGGCGCCGAATCCTCCGGGTTGCTGCTGTAGAGCGTGCGGTTTTGGCCGGCGTCGTCGATTCCGCCGATACCAAGTGCAGAGTCGGCTACGCTCTTGAACGCCAGCCTATCGCCGTCGGGTTGATGTGCAGGCTGCCTGCCCCCGCTGACTGCCACCTCCGGCTCGCCATACCCATCAGCCGCCACCCGGTAGATGTTGTCCACGCCCGACGAATCTGTAGCTGAAAAGTAGATGGTCCCGCTGCGCCCGGCTAGCGCTGTGCTCGCGGCCGGGGTGGCCGCGGCGACCGCAGCCGGCGTAACCTCAGGCGCTCCCTCTGCACTGGACACTTCGACCAGCTGCGGATTGCCCGACACCCACACAAACTCTTCCCCGTCTTCTGGGTTTGCGATCTGATACCAGCTATCCGCGCCCGAGCCGCTGCGTCCCACCGGCTCGACTACCGTCCCAATGCGCAGCGTACCGACGATAGGATAGCCTGCGCCCGGACCGGCGCGCACATTTACCGTTGCCAACAGCGTCAGAGTCGCGATCTCAGCTTCCTCGACAGCAGTCGCCGTAGGCGACGCGGACGCTTCTGCCGGCGATGGAGAAAGCGTCACGGCCGCGGCTGGGTCCGCAGAGTCCTCTGCCGCAGACGCCTCCGCCGTCTCAGACTCGCCTGAGACCGATCCGCCTGCAACGCTGGCAGCGGATGGGGATACGGGCGTCTCGCCCGCCGAACCGCCTCGCTCGCCGGCGGCGATAGACTCCACTGGCGTGGCGACGGGCGTCACGCCATCCGAGCTTGGCACGGTCGCCGTCGCCGCGCCTTGTCCGATCCCGCCCGAATCGGAGGCTGCCGGTGAGCCGTACAGGGTCGCAATCCACCAGCCGCCCGCCGCGATCAGCAGAACTGCGGCGGCCACGAGCAACGGACCGGCTCGCCGGCGGCCCGTCTTTGCGGCTACGGGAGGAGCCGCCGGTTTGGCGGGGCTGACCGGCGCGGCGCGCTTGGGTGCGACGGCCGGCTGGCGGCGCGCCTCTTGCCCAGCCGCTGCGACGGACCGAGTTGCAGCCGGAGCAGGCATAGCGGACGAAGCCTGTTGCAGCGGGCGACCGACCAGGCTCTCGGCAGCCGCCGCGCAAACCAGCGCCAGCCGCCGCGCATGGCTGTCTAGCTCATCGTATTTCAGCGCGCCGATCAGCGCCACGACCAAGCCGTAGTAATATTCGTTCCAGTCCAGGTCGTCGATGAGATACTGCCGCGCCAACCGCCGGATGGTGACCAGGAGCGCATACGGCTCACGCAGCTGCGGCTGAGGCGGTGCGGGCAGCGGCGGGTCGGCGTGCAGCCGCGTCATCATCTCCACCACCGCGCCGAGAGGTATCTCGCCGCTTGCCGGCAGTAACTTGGTGATCGCCTGCACCTCCAGCCGCTGCAGATCGAGTAGAGTCGGCCCGACGCGCGTCTCCGCAAAGTCAATAAGCCAGGCGAACCCAGTCGGCCCGTCCACCAGCACGTTCTGCAGATTCAGATCGCCGTGGATGATCGACATCTTGGTTTCGACCACCCGATACAGCAGTTCCGGCATATTCAACAGGGGATTAGGCAGAACGATGTCTCCCCCTTCCGCCCCGGAAGACAACCTGAATTGGCGGCCCTGCGGATCGAAGCCGCGCAATGCCGCTTGCGCAGCCGCACCCAGCAACGTCTGTCGCGTAGCGCTAACCCGCGCCTTGATCGAAGGCGCCACGTCGCCCGGCCTGTAGTCGGTCGGTTGCTCCATCTCAACGCGCACCCGGATAGGCGCAGAAGCCTCGCTAGGTGGAGACTGCCCCATGAGTGTGAGCCTGCGGCCCCCGTCACGCGCCTTGATCACCTGGAACTCGACCAATTCCACCGTCTGACCGATGGCAATCTTCTCGACCGCCAGAATGCTGCTTTCGCCCGATCTGACGACGTGCTCCGGCTCGACGCTATCGTCTATGCGGGAAGCCTGAAGATGTACGGGCAGCAGCCGGTCGTAGTGTTCATCCAAGACGTAGGTCTGCGCCCGGTTATTCGCCCACCAGTGCCGTCCGTACACGCGGAAAATGCGATTGAGCACCGCCGACGTCTCTTCCGCCCCAGACGTCTCGAAGTACTCCTGCAGGCTCGTCGTAGGCAGGTGCGATTCGCCGCCAGCGAAGGTATATTGCAGCAGGCCCAACTGCCCGTCGGGGGCAATCATCGGCTCGCCCTGCAAGTGCGCAATGTTCTGCGGCGACACCTGGCGCACATACTCTTCGTACGCTTCGTACTCACGCTGCAAGTCGTGCGGATGCGCCATCTTGACGACCAGCGGGGCACGCCCCACACCGACAGAGACCAGCACCACAACCGCGCCGCTGTACCCGGAGCGAAACTCCTGCTTGACCAATATAGTCTCTTCTTTGGGGAACGCCTGGCCCAGCAACGCCGCCTGATCGGGCATCAGATGAATGCCGGGCGCGGATTTCACCTGCACCCTCGCCCCCGTCGCGGACGAATTCCTCTTGGAGCCGCCTTGTGCCTTATCCATAGCCGCCCTTCTCAACTGTCCGTCAACACCACAACAATCCAAACCTACGAAGTCGTATATACGCGCCTTGATGGCGGCGCGAATGTTTATACCGGGAAGGCGGCGGCAAGCGCTTCATCCCACACTGGGACGCTCTCGGTTAGGTAGTTGCTGCCCGCGCTTGGCGCATCTCGCGCGCCTTGCCTTCCAGCCCGCGGAAGAAATCCGAATCGACGATCTTTCGCACCTGGCTCTGGAAACGCTCCTCGTCGATGCTGATGTGCACCTCGACCAGTCGCTCCACGTCCATCAGACGGTAGCCCGCTCCGTCGACCTGCTGCACCAACACCCCTTTTGCCGGGTCCAGTTCGATCTTGCTGCGCAGATCGGCCACGACTTGCGCCAGCGCCGCCATCGCATCGCTCCCTGCCGGCGGCTTCTCCGGCCAAGTCTGCGCCAGCAGGACCTGCGGGTCGCACGTCTCGCCTTTATGTTCTACCAGGTATGCCAACAGACGGTGCTCGGCAGGCGTCAGCTTAGTGCGCAGCACGCGGTCATTCACCTTCAACGCCCCCGTGCGCGGGTCGAGCGTCACGCCTTCAGCAATATGCAATTGCTGGCGCAGCACAAACAGCTCGAACACCGGCGAGAAGACGCGCAAGATCGGATCGCCTGTTTCCTGCGTCTTGCGCATCACCAGGTTGGAGACGAGCAAATAGTCCACTGCAACGGCATCCAGGCTCTCTTCCGGCGCGCCCGCGGCGATGGCGCTCAACGCGCTCTGCTCGTCGGGGGTCAGATCGTCCCACATCTCCTGGCAGTTGCGCAGCGCCGATTGCTGCTCCAAAATGGTCTCCAACCACACCTGAGCAGGCTCTCCCGGCACGAGCATGCCCGTTGCCAATGCGCTGCACGCAGCCTTAAGGAACGCCGGGAGGCCTCCGCTCAATTCAAGAAGCAGGTCTATTGCATCGTCACTGAATGTCAAGTTGTGCCGTTCAGCCATCTGGGCCGCCACCCAACGGCCGTCGCGTTCCGTCATCGGCCCCACCCAACATGTGTTCGGCGCCATGATCTCGTGGAACTCGTCATAGTCGCGCGGGTTGCGCAGCCGCGCCAGCGGATGCCGCGTGAATACGACGTAAGAGAGTCGCCCCTTTAGTTGAGGACCGTCGCGCAAATTGCGCAAGCTGTTCAGGGTGGTCGCCTCAAGTTTGACGCAAGCCTCGTCGAACCGGTCGATCAGCCACACCACATGTTTGCCGCCGCCATTGACAAGGATCTCATGAGCCTGTTGTAGTACATAATGCAGCCCTAGCGTGTCGTCCAGGCTGATGAGCATACCCGCCGCCTGTTGAATCTCCTGTGCCAGCGCCGGGTCGATCTGCCGGGCCGCATTCTGCAGACCCAATAACATGCTGCGGTAGAAGAACGGCGTATTGACTGCCGGCAGACTGTTCACATCCATGTGAATAAATGCATAGTCGTCGAGTTCTCCCGGCAACCCTTTGCACAGGACGTCCGTGCGCGTGGTGATGAATCCAACCAGGTTGGATTTCCCTGCGCCGCTGCCGCCGATCACAACACCGCTTTCGCCGACCGCTATCCACTTGGCAATGGTCGTCACATGCTCGGCGCGATAGGTTTCCGGGAACTCGGCCCAATAGCTGGTCCCGCGAGCGCCTCCCCGAGTCGTCATTAGCCTTGTCGTCTCCCTTCGTTCACGCTACTGTCCAATTCTACACATCGCATGTATACGCGCTCATGAACCCGGCAGGACGATGCGGAAGCCCAAGTGGGGGATCTGGACATCGGGACTAGCTCCGGTGCGGGCGCTGCAGCGCAGCAGTTGTCCGGCGTAGTAGAACGAGCCCCCGCGCATGATACGCCGGCCTTCGGCGTCCGCTTCCTCGCGGCCGTCCGCCGCATCGTACGGGTAAGGCGCATCCAGGCTGCTCGTCCACTCCCACACGTTCCCGGCCATGTCCAGGACGCCGAACGCGCTCGCCCCCTCCGGGTAGCTCCCGACCGGCATCGTATCGCCCACCACATCCTGGTAGTTGCTCAACTCCGCCGTCGGCATCGCATCTCCCCACGGGTACACGTTCGCCCCAGCCCCGCGGCACGCCGCCTCCCACTCAACCTCTGTCGGCAGCCGCCCGCCGGCCCACTCCGCATACGCCTGCGCCTGCTCCCAGTCCACATCGCTCACCGGGTGCTGTGCATACTCCCCTTCCGCCCAACGCTCGTTGCCAGGCTCCGTGCACGCCCCTGCCGCCACGCAGCGCGCATATTGCTCGTTCGTCGTCTCCCTCTCCGCCAGCCAGAACCCGCCCGCCTCCACCGCATGTTCTGGCCCCTCACGGCTCGTCACCCCAACCCCTGCATCCGCACCAATCGTGTACTCGCCCTCAGGCACCCACACGTATACGCTCCCGTCCACAGGACTCTCCCACCGCTCACCCGTCTCCGGCAGGACGATGCGGAAGCCCAAGTGGGGGATCTGGACATCGGGACTAGCTCC
>CAYXRG010000042.1:34860-37110 GCA_964467575.1 uncultured Caldilineaceae bacterium
ACCCACACGTATACGCTCCCGTCCACAGGACTCTCCCACCGCTCACCCGTCTCCGCACCGGGCGGCGGCGGCACAATGCGTAGCTCGGCTGAAAGCACGGCAGGCTGCGTCGCAGGCGTAACAGCAGGTCCAGAGGCCGCGTTCTCGCCTGCAATTTCCGCAATAGCTCGCTGTAGTTGAGCCGGGCTTGCAAAGAAGTGGAGGGTGGCGAGGGTGAGGGCGGCGTCATAGGCGCCGTCGTGCGTCTCCATCAACTGCGCCAGCAGGCTCCCCAGGTCGGCCCCCAACGCAACCGCCTCTCCAGTCGTGTCCGCCGAGAACAGCTTCATCGCCTGCTCTCGCGACGCACTCACCAGCCCCTCGCCGTCCTCCGCCAGCGCCAGCGCCTGCAGCAGCCCCGTCCTCTCCTCCGCACTCAACTCCGACCCGTCCAACTCCGCCAGCAGGTGCGCCTTCGTCTCCGCCAGATACTCCCGCACCCCAACGCCGTCCCCAGGGTTCTGCTCCTGCCCGTCTCGGTTCAGATCCCCATAGAACATCCCGCCACTCCCGTCCAGGACGTTCACCACATGCTCCGCATGCCGTCTCGCCTCCGCCAGGTCCCCCGCTTCCACTGACTCGCGCAGAAACTCCCCGTGTTGCACCGCTATCTCCGCCTGCTCGCTCGCCCCAAACAACGACCCCTTCCCGTTCAGCCCGTCGTCCCGCAACAACAGCCACAACAGCGCCTGCCGCTCCGCCGCCCACTCGCCACGCGCCGCCGCCGGCCCAGGCGACTCCGCCTCCCCCTCTGCCTCCGCCACACTCACCACCACCGCATCGTACTGCTCTACCAGACCCCCAACGACCCTCCCCTCCAACCGCAACTCCCCTGCCTCCGTCTCCAACACGCCCAGCAGCGCCGCTTCCTCCCCCCCGCTCAACGCCCACACCTCATAGCGCAGCCCAACAGGCGCTTCCGGCAACCCGTCCAGCGCCACTACATACTCGCTCGCCCGCCCGCCTGACCCGCGCATCACCGCCATCTCACCAACCAACTCCTCACCTTCAGAGGCGCCTGCACCGGAGAGGATTCTTTCGATCTCGGCAGGATCAGCAAAGAAGTGGAGGGTGGCGAGGGTGAGGGCGGCGTCATAGGCGCCGTCGTGCGTCTCCATCAACTGCGCCAGCAGGCTCCCCAGGTCGGCCCCCAACGCAACCGCCTCTCCAGTCGTGTCCGCCGAGAACAGCTTCATCGCCTGCTCTCGCGACGCACTCACCAGCCCCTCGCCGTCCTCCGCCAGCGCCAGCGCCTGCAGCAGCCCCGTCCTCTCCTCCGCACTCAACTCCGACCCGTCCAACTCCGCCAGCAGGTGCGCCTTCGTCTCCGCCAGATACTCCCGCACCCCAACGCCGTCCCCAGGGTTCTGCTCCTGCCCGTCTCGGTTCAGATCCCCATAGAACATCCCGCCACTCCCGTCCAGGACGTTCACCACATGCTCCGCATGCCGTCTCGCCTCCGCCAGGTCCCCCGCTTCCACTGACTCGCGCAGAAACTCCCCGTGTTGCACCGCTATCTCCGCCTGCTCGCTCGCCCCAAACAACGACCCCTTCCCGTTCAGCCCGTCGTCCCGCAACAACAGCCACAACAGCGCCTGCCGCTCCGCCGCCCACTCGCCACGCGCCGCCGCCGGCCCAGGCGACTCCGCCTCCCCCTCTGCCTCCGCCACACTCACCACCACCGCATCGTACTGCTCTACCAGACCCCCAACGACCCTCCCCTCCAACCGCAACTCCCCTGCCTCCGTCTCCAACACGCCCAGCAGCGCCGCTTCCTCCCCCCCGCTCAACGCCCACACCTCATAGCGCAGCCCAACAGGCGCTTCCGGCAACCCGTCCAGCGCCACTACATACTCGCTCGCCCGCCCGCCTGACCCGCGCATCACCGCCATCTCACCAACCAACTCCTCACCTTCCGCTGTCGCTACGACCGGAAACAGGAAGAGACCGAGCGCTATGCCCAGCGCCGGCAGGATCGCCATCATGCCGCATACGCGCGACCGAAGTTCACTATTCAACATCGTTAATCCTCCTCGATTTCGCGCACCGGGCAACGTATCATCGCCCGATCTCTGGATGCCCGATCCGCAGGCATCGATTTCTGCCCCAACCTGTTACAGCCTCGCCATCGCGGCAAGCAGCTACCTCACTACGATCACGCGGATCTCGTCGCGGTACTCCTCGCCTTCCAGCGCGATGTGCGCACCATCC
>CAYXRG010000043.1:0-36159 GCA_964467575.1 uncultured Caldilineaceae bacterium
TCGTGCCCACGTTCACATGGGGCTTCGTTCGCGTAAATACCGCCTTGGACATTCGTCATTCTCCTCTAACAAAATCAAAAAAACCGAATGATTTTCACTGTTCCCGCCGATGGCCGGCTCTATGCCGCGCCTATCCGCATTTTTCTGAATCGCGACCCGCACAGAGACGCAGAAAGCAAACTGATGCCGCCCGGATTGGCATCCCATATGGCGAAACTGCACCGCCGGAACCGGTCGCGGCGGTGCAGCCATCAGCTATAGAAGTGTGCCGCCCCGCTATTGGGGCACGCAAACTTCAATATTATACAGCAACCGCTCTGCTGCGCCAAATTTGACGCAGCCCAATAACGTACAGCCTTGTCGCCGTCGGCCGGCGCCGGAAACCCACCCGCCCGCGTCATCAGCCGGCTCCCTTCAATATGCGGTCGGCGACCGCCTGGCTCACCGGCGCATACTTCAGAAACTCCATCGTGAAGGTGCCCCGGCCGCTCGTCATCGAGCGCAGGTCGGTCGCATAGCCGAACATCTCGCTTAAAGGCACGTTGGCCGATATGGCCTGTACGCCGCCGCTGCGCGTGTCCATGCCGGAAATATCCCCGCGCCGGCTGGAAAAATCGCCCACCACATCGCCCACATACTCCTCAGGCGCCACCGTTTCCACCTTCATCACCGGCTCGAGCAGCATGGCGCCGCCTTTCTGCGCGCCCTCCTTAAAGGCGATGCTCCCCGCGATCTTGAAGGCCATCTCGCTGGAGTCCACCTCGTGATAGCTGCCGTCTACCAGCGCCACCTTGACGTCCACGACCGGATATCCGGCCAAGACGCCGCTCTGCATGGCCTCTTCGATACCCTTGCGCACCGCCGGGATATACTCTCTGGGCACAACACCGCCCACAATGCGGTCTTCAAAGAGGAAGCCTTCGCCGGCCTCGTTCGGCTCCATCTCCAGCCACACATGCCCATACTGGCCGCGGCCACCTGTCTGGCGTACAAAGCGCCCCTCAACGCGCACCGGCCGTGTGATCGTCTCGCGGTAGGCCACCTGCGGCCGCCCGACATTACACTGCACGCGGAACTCGCGCTTCAGGCGGTCGACGATGATATCCAAGTGCAGCTCGCCCATACCCGAGATCACAGTCTGACCCGTTTGGTCGTCATAGGCGACCTGGAAGGTGGGGTCTTCCTCCGCCAGCTTGATCAACGCCTCGGCCAACTTGTCCTGATCCGCCTTCGACTTCGGCTCCACCGCCACCTTGATCACCGGGGCCGGGAACTCGATCGTCTCCAGCAAGACCGGCCGGGCGGGATCGGCCAGCGTCTCGCCCGTGAAGGTCTGCTTCAGGCCGACGACCGCGGCGATATCGCCGGCGTCGCATACGCCGATCTCCTCGCGCTTATCGGCATACATCTGCAAGAGGCGACCAACGCGCTCCTTGCGCTGCCGGTTCACGTTGTAGACCGCGCTGCCGGCGTTGAGTTTGCCCGAATAGACGCGCACGTAGGCCAGCCGCCCGACGAAGGGGTCCGTGACAATCTTAAAGACCAGCGCCGAAAAAGGCTCGGCGTTGTCCGGCTTGCGTTCGACCGGCTCGTCCGTCGCCGGGTCAGTCCCCATCACCGGCGGCACGTCGAGTGGGCTGGGCAAATAGCGCACCACCGCGTCGAGCAAGGGTTGCACGCCCTTGTTGCGCAACGAACTGCCGGCCATCACCGGCACCAACTCGTTTGCAATTACCGCGCGCCGCAAAGCCGCATACAACTCCATCTCACCGATCTCTTCGCCCTCGAGGAACTTCATGGTCAGTTCCTCGTCGGTCTCGGCGATGCGCTCGATCATCTGCTCGCGCGCGGCTTCGGCCTGCTCGCGCATGTCGGCCGGAATCTCCTCAATCGTCGGCTTCGCGCCCAACTCATCGGAGAAGATCAGCGCCTGCATACGGAACAGATCGATCACCCCGCGGAAGCTGTCCTCCGCGCCCACAGGCAGTTGGATCGGCAGCGGATTGGCCCCGAGGCGGTCGATGATCATCTGCACCGTGCGTTCGAAGCTTGCGCCCACGCGATCCATCTTATTGATGAAGCAGATACGCGGCACCTGGTAACGGTCGGCCTGACGCCATACCGTCTCCGACTGAGGCTCCACCCCGGCTACGGCGTCGAACACTACGACGCCGCCGTCCAAGACGCGCAGGCTGCGCTGCACCTCGGCCGTAAAGTCGATATGGCCGGGCGTGTCGATCACGTTGATCTGGCATTCCTCGCCGGTCACGCGGTCCTGCCACGAGGTAGTGATCGCCGCGGCGGTAATGGTGATGCCGCGTTCGCGCTCCTGCACCATCCAGTCAGTCACCGCCGTTCCCTCGTGCACTTCGCCCATGCGATGAATGCGTCCCGAATAAAACAAGATGCGCTCAGTCGTGGTCGTTTTGCCTGCGTCGATGTGGGCGATGATGCCGATGTTGCGCGTTCGCTCAATCGGATATTCAATACTCATAGATTCGTTCCTAATTCAGCGCAAAACAGAGCGGCGCCGAGCGCCACAATCTCCGGCTCTATGTCCTGTATGGCGTCTGCCTAGCCTTGTCTTGCTCATCGGCAAGTTCAGGCCGTCGCGCCGGCAGACATCATGTCAGTCAATTGTGGCAAAGGCGCCGCACTCGTCAAAGACGGATATGCTGCTGTATATTACCCGGAAGGCCGCCCCGGGTTCTCCCCCGCACGCCGCATTTTCGCGCCGCATTTTCGCGCCGCATCCCTGCGCCGCATCTTCTGCAGAGTCCGCGCGGGAGGGGCTGCCGCCGGCCGCAAAGGCTGCGACGGCGACTTAGTAGCGGAAGTGAGCGAACGCCTGGTTGGCCTCTGCCATCCGATGCGTATCCTCGCGCCGCTTGACCGTCGCCCCCTCGTTGCGGGCCGCGTCCAGCAGTTCGGCAGCCAGGCGCGCCGACATGTCGCGACCGCTGCGCTTGCGTGCGCTGGCGATGAGCCACCGCATCGCCAAAGCCGTCCGTCGATTTGCGCTGATCTCAACGGGGATCTGATACGTCGCCCCGCCAACGCGTCGCGGCTTCACCTCTACCATCGGCGTAGCGTTCTTCAGCGCCTCTTCAAAAACCTCCAACGCCGGTCGCTTGGTCCGCTCTTCCATCACCTCAAATGCGGAATAGACCACGCTGGCGGCCAGGCTCTTCTTGCCCCGTTCCATCACATTGTTGATGAACTTTGCTACAGTTTCGCTGTGATAGCGCGGGTCCGGCAATACAGACCGAAGTTCTGCACGTTTTCTACGCATTAGGCTCTATCTCCACCTAGCTACTCGTCTCCGGCGACCAGGCTATGCCTTCGGCCGTTTGGTTCCGTACTTGCTGCGCCCGCGCTTGCGCTGGTTCACGCCCGTGGTATCCAGCGCCCCGCGCACAATGTGATAGCGCACGCCGGGCAGGTCCTTCACACGCCCGCCGCGCACCAACACGACGCTGTGCTCCTGCAAGTTGTGCCCTTCGCCCGGAATATAGGCCGTGACCTCGATGCCGTTGGTCAGACGCACACGAGCCACCTTGCGCAACGCCGAATTCGGCTTCTTGGGCGTTGTCGTACGCACCTGCGTACACACGCCGCGCTTCTGCGGGTTGCCCTTCTTAACGCGCCGCGTCCTGCCTGTCAACGTATTCTGCGTAAAGCGCAGCGCCGGCGCAGTTTCCTTTTTTCCTAGAGTTTTGCGACCCTTGCGGACCAATTGATTGATCGTGGGCAACAGATTCCTCCCTATCCTGTAAAAGACAACGGCTCCCACCTCTGATTACGGCAGCCGTCTATTTGCATCCAACACGCCGCTTCCGAACGCCATGATGTGCGCCGGACCGGCGCACGCCCATCTCTACCCGGTCGGGGCCGATCCCACCTAACACGCCGGACACTCTCTTGACAGCCACAACAAAGTCACGGCAGAGGTCCAGACAGATACTCAGACCCACGAACTGCGAGTGTAGCACATTGTCGCGATTCCGGTCAAATCGCCGCCCGGTTTCGCGCGATGCCGTCTCCTTTTGGCTCTTCCGACGGCCGGCTTGCCGGGCGTGCGCCGCACAAGATCCGCACAAAACAAGGGTCCGACCTCCTGCCGGGAGATCGGACCCTCGACACCCTTATAAAGGGGCGTTCAGTTCATCTGTCCAGGTGCAGCTTACATGCCGAGCTTGACTGTCACCGAACCGGAATCGGTTTCCACCGTCACCGGCACGCCCAAGCCCAAGCCCGCCAACGCCGCGTTAATCTGGGCGTTGACCGGGGCAAGGAAAGCCGCATCAATGCCGAGGCCGCCGGCGCTCGCGCCGTCGAGGTTCAGCTTCACCGCGCCGCCCTCAACCGACACTACGCCCGACAGGTTCAGCGCATCGCCGCCCAAGGTGGGGGGCAGAACGCCGTCGATCAACGATACCTGGGCAATGACCTTGTTGTCAGGCTCGAACCAGACCAGAACGGCATCGACCGGGTTGTTCTCACCGCTGTTCTGATCAAGCAACACGCTCAACAGGCTGGAGAACTCGGCTTCCGACCACTGGACCTCGCCCGCCATCATCAAGTTTGCAACCTTGTTCTGAGCCTCAAGCGCCGTGTTCACATCGACCGCGATGGCGCGATCCGGCACTGCGATTCCCGATGTGCAACCCGCCAGGCTCGCGACCAGCAACAATGAGACCAGAGCAACTACCCAGTTTCTTCGGCTAAGCATTGAAACCTCCCTTTGTGTCTTAAGACAGTATCGTTGGTGTTGGTAGAGTTAGAGATGGGTTTTTACTCGTACAGATTCCGCAGGGCTGAATCTGTCAAACACAATTATACCCTGAGATCGACCACGGCAAAAACGCAATTACTCGTGCCCCTATCCCGCTGCATCCGATCCCGGCATCTCGATCTCAGCTTGTTGATCTCGGCTTGATCTGGCGAAATTGGCGGCAAATTGGCGGCGAATCCATTCTTGTCGGCTGCTTTGAGGGTCTGTAGTATAACAGCTTTGAATGAGGTTTGCAACCTCAGGCCCGGGGCATTTCTTTGGGCGGCGCTGCGCCCTCGCATACACAGATCAACCCGTGCCGCCCGCCGGAACCGCCCGCGCGACCAATTCGGCGCGGCCAATATCCTACACACGCCGCTATCTGTAGATTGTACGATGAATGCGCCTGTCGGTAGACTGCGATTGCCCTACGCTTTGCCGACATTCTTGCGCGGTCGGGGCTTTTTCTCCTGCCTTCCTCGCTCTCGCCCCTCCGGACCAGCCGGCTTACCTTCTGAAGCCGGCGCCTCGATCCGGGCGGGCAATACGGGCGTTTGGGCCAATTGACGCTCGTATCCGTCCAACACCGCATAGAGCACTTCATCTAAAAAGTGGTCGATCAGTTGGCGCACGCGTACATCGTCGGCATCCAGCGTGCGCGGGTTCTCGCTGCTGCGCAACACCTGTGTTAGCTGGCTGCGGAAGAACTGCACAGCCTTGCCCGTATCGCGCAATCCCACCCCGCTCAACGCGGCCTCGCTGCCGTAGGCCTGTCCTAACTCGCGGCCCTCACGCAAAATGCGCTCGCGCTGGTTTGGCTTAAGCACGAAAGCGATCGCCAGCGCAAACAACTGCCGGCCCCGTTGGCGGCGCAGATCATTGCTGTCGTCATCTCCGTCGCGCCAGCGCGCTTCATCGCGGGGAATCTTGCGGATCTCCTGCCGCACACGGCTTACGGCCACGTCCACCAGCGCTTCCGTGTCGGCGAGCGCGGCATGCCCGGCCCGCTCCTCTAGAAAGCGGCGCAAGTCCGCCACGCTAAAACGGCGATGGCCGCCGGGCGTGCGAAACACCCGCAGTTCCCCTCGGTCCGCCCAGGCGCGCACCGTCGTATAGTGTACGCCCAAAAAGCGGCTTGCATCCTTTAGCGTCAACCAATGCGGACCGTGCAGATCTCCCTCCGCGCCCGCCAACGGCTGTCTCTCTTGATCAGGACCGGACATATAGCTTTCCTAATTGACGGCTAGGCCGAAGTCGGCGATTCATGTTGCGGCCTCTCTCACAACACGCTTACCGGATCGATATCCACTCGCCAGCCAAAGGGAATGGGCAACCCGCGCACAATCGCGGCCGGATCGGCGCCGCTCAAGACGATCTGCCAGCGGTAATAGCCGCGATAGCGAGCGAAGTAGGCCGGCGCCGGCCCGACAACCGTCACGCTCTCCGGTCGTAAGCCCAGGTCGGCGATCCGCCCCTGCACTCGCAGCCCCATTTGCTCCGCCATAGACTCGGCCTTTTGGGCATTCTTGTCCCAATAGATCAGCCGCGCCATGCGTTGCAGCGGCGGGTAGCCGAGTTCGCGGCGATATTCCATCTCGCGGCCATAGAACGCCGCATAGTCGTGCCCCGCCGCCGCCTGGATCACATAGTGCTCCGGCGAATAGGTCTGGATCACCACGCGCCCGCCGCGGCGGCTGCGCCCTGCCCGGCCCGCCACCTGCGTCAGCAGTTGGAAAGTGCGTTCGCCGCTGCGAAAATCGGGCAAATACAGCCCCACATCTGCGGCAATCACCCCGACCAGTGTGACCAGCGGCAAGTCCAATCCTTTGGCGATCATCTGCGTGCCGACCAGCACATCCGCTTCATGAGCCGAGAAACGCTCCAGAATCTCCGCGTGGCTGCCCTTGCCTGTCGTCGTATCGGCGTCCCAGCGCATCAGCCGCGCCCGCGGTGCGATCTCCCGGATCAACTCCTCGATGCGCTGCGTGCCCGTTCCAAAATACTTGATGCGCTTGCTCCCGCACTCGGCGCACACGGTCGGGATCGGATAGCGCCGGTTGCAATGATGGCAGAGCAAAGTTTCGGCCCGTTCATGATAGGTCAGAGGCGTATCACAGCGCGTACAGCGTGCCGTTGCGCCGCAGTCACGGCACATCACGAAGGTATTCGTCCCGCGTCGATTGAGAAACAGGATCGCCTGCTCGCCGGCATCCAGCGTGGCGTGCAATTCGGCTTGCAGGCTGCGACTTAACACGCTGCGGTTGTCCGCGCGCAGTTCCTGGCGCATGTCCACGATCTCGACCGGCGGCATCTCCGCGTAGGCCGTCCCGTCTTGAGCGCCGTGCCCCACCAGGCGGCGCGGCATCTCCAGCAACGTCAGCCGGCCGCGCTGCGCTGCCCAATAGGCTTCCAGGCTCGGCGTAGCGCTGCCCAGGATCAGAACGCTGTCCGACAGATCAGCCAGTCGCTCCGCCGTCCGCCGTGCATCGTAGAAGACCGTATGGCTGCCCCACTCCTCCGCATTCTGCTTATATGAGGGCTCGTGCTCCTCGTCGATGATGATGAGCCCCAGACGCGGCAGCGGCGCAAACAAGGCGCTACGCGGCCCCACGACTACGTCGAACTCGCCCTCGCGCACCTTGCGCCACACATCATAACGCTCGCCTGCGCTCAGCCCGGAATGAATCACCGTAACCCGTCCCGGAAAGCGACCGGCGAAACGGGCCACCGTCTGCGGCGTCAGCGCGATCTCCGGCACGAGCACAATCGCCTGCCGGCCACGCGCCAGCGCCTCGCCAATGGCGTGGAGATAGATCTCGGTCTTGCCGCTGCCGGTCACGCCGTGGATCAAGAAGTGCGGCCGCGTGCCCGCCTTTTCCGGCAGGCCGGGCGGCGAATCATCGCCGAACCCCTGCTCGCGGATCACGCGCCAGACGGCCTTCTGCTCATCCGTCAATTCCGGGGCCGCGGTTCGCGGGTAACTTCGACCGGCCAGTGGGTCGCGGAAGCGCGTGCGTTCGCTCATGCGCACCAGCCCCGCAGCCTCTAAATCGCGCAGCAACGCCAGAGGGGCGTCCGCCGCCGGCAGATCGCTCTTCCATACAGGGCCGCCGGCCTTGCGCAGGGCAGCGATCGCCGGCCGGTAGCGGTCAACGCCTTGCAGCGCAGCTAGCGTCTCCTGCGCCTCCGCAACGCTTTGCGCCAGGCTCACCCGCTTGTCGTCGTCTAGCGCTAACACGCCCTTATCGACCAACGTCTTCACCGGCTGCGCGCTCTTCAAAGCGCACGCTGCCCGGATCTCGTCGAGCGTAGCCCGTTCTTCGACATGCGCCAGCATATAGGCCAGCACGGCGCTTCCCGGCGTCGAGCGCGCCAGGCGCTGCAGATACGTCTCGTTCTCGTCTTCCGGCCCGATCCACTCGATTTCCAGTTCTCGCTTGGCGCGGACGCCTGTCCCCGCGCCCGTTTTGTCCAGCAAGCCCGGCGGCAAAAACAGTTTGAGCGTCTCGGCCGGCGCGGCGATGTAATAATCCGCCATCCACTCCGCCAGTTCGAGTTGTTTGGGCGTCAGCACCGGTTCGGGTCGCGCCAGCCGCAACACCTCACGCGTCGCCACGGGCGCGCTGTCGGTCAGCCGCAACACGAAGCCCTGCACCTCGCGCGCGCCGAAGGGCGCCCACACCAGATGGCCGGGGCGCACCGTCCCTGCCATCTGCGGCGGCAGGCTATAGTGAAATGTCTGCAAAGACGACTCTTCGGCGGCCCACGCCTCGGACGCGCCCGGCGGCCCGTCCTCATCACTGGCGGGCGGCGCCTCGGCAAAACGCCGCGCAAACGTGCGCCGGATCGGCACATTGACGACAATCTCGGCGTAGTTCATCTCAGATCGTGTACAGATCACGCAAATTTCGAATGGCTTAACGCAGACCTTGACTCACGCCATCTACTCACGCGTGCCGTAGATGGATTCCTGGCTGAAGCCCAGCACGAACGCGAGCAGGGCGGGCGGCGCAATCGCCGCCACATTGAGGGAGGGATTGATGCGCACGAAGTGATAAATCGCACCAAAGGCGAAATAGATCAACGCGCCGGCCAGTGCGCCGATCACCGGCAACAGCAAACCGCGCAGGCCATACTTGCGGTCAAATAAGCCATATTCGGCGCTGGCATGTCTGCGCATGGTAAGCATGGCGCCCAGCGAGCCGCCTAAGGCGCCCGCCATCACCGTGCCGGCGAACCCGACAAAATTGACCACGAACAGGCTATCGTTCGCCGCCGCGGTCAGCCAGGCGGCAAAAGCCTCTGCGTCCAGCGGAAACAGCGCCAGCGCGCTCAGCACAACAAGCGCCAACAGCGCCCAGGCCCCCAGATAGACGCGCAGCCGGTCTCGATAGAGATCGGACCAACGATGCGCTTGGCGCATGCGCTGCACGATGGTGCGAACCTGCTGCATATAGTACTCAACCTCAGCCGAGCGCATCGGGTCGCTGGTGAGGATCGTGTTGGCTTTATCCAAGAGATGCCGGGCGCGTTCCGCGGTCTCATGACCCACAGGCAATATCTTATGGATCTCGGCGTGCAGGTCCGCAATCTCCTTATTAAGCGCTTCGACGTCGAACTCGGACATGCGCGGCAACAGCGCGGACCGCCTCGGCCCGCCGGGCATTACCGCCATGGCGCTGACATATCCGACGCCGGCGCTCTCGGATGTTCCGCTCTGCGCACGCGGCGTGTCGTCCGCCGCCCATCCGTTGGCATAGCCGGCCGAAGCGTCAGCCGGGCTGCCCGCCTCTCGGCTTGATGCAGTGCCATATTGCTCGTCGGCGGAACGCGTTTCCCGATCCCCAGAGGCGCCGCTATCTGGTGTGGAAAAATCCGGCTGCCATTTGTTCGCCGCCGCCTCATAACCCGTCGACCTGATCGGCGGCAAATAGTCGTTTGCACCTGCGTCGGTTGGGCGACCGGAACCCGTACCCGACATGATTCGCCAGTCCGGCGTAGGCGTGGGCGCAGGCGGCGGCGCCGCAGAAGAGGAGGGCGCGGACGCGCGCGTTCCCCAGTCGCCGCGCGCATCGCTGTCCTGTCTATCCCGCGCATCTCGCTCGCGCTCCTCGTCCAGCGCAGAAAAGCCCGCCCACCCGCTGCCCGGCTGTGCGTAAGAAGCCGGCGGAGCGTCTGTTTGCGAGGCCGAGCCGTCGCCGTTTTGCGGCGGCGCGCTTCGCGTCTCCGGCGTTGGCGTTTCCGGCGCAAACCCGCCGCCCGTCGCGTCTGTCCCCTCGCCCATATCCGCGGCGGACACATCGACCGCGCCCAACATCATCTCCTCCATGAGCGCGTCCGCCCGCCAACGCAACATTTCCGGGCTGTCATCGGACAAAGGGGACGGATCGGGATTGGGCTTGGGAGCGGGGCCGGACGTACTGCGGGCATCCGAAGAACCGCGTTCGGACTCTGTCATCTCACCTCCATGCGGCGGAACCTGGTGCGGCACTGCGCTTTGGGCGCCGTCGCTGCCTTGTCTTGCCAAGCATTATATCATAGCCGCGCCCCAGCCTGACGCCAAATTGAAGACGGATGACCAGGAAAGCCGCCGAAATTTGACATTCCGGTTTAGGCGCGCCTATAATGGCGCGTCGATACTGGTGATCACCGCTGTCGGCTCGCGCGCCGGCGCGGCTGATCATGGATCCGTACCCGTCCGGCGCGTTGCCGCGATTTGATAGACGATCACAAGGAGCAGGAAATGCCGAAGCGAACTTGGCAGCCGAAAGTCCGTAAGCGACTGAAAACCCACGGGTTCCGCATCCGCATGCGCACACCCGGCGGGCGCAATGTGTTGAAGCGACGACGGCTGCGCGGCCGCGCCAATCTCGCCGTGCAGTTGACCCCGCGCAAATCGATCAAGGACTGAGTCGCCTGGGGCGCAGGCGCAACTGCATGACGCACAGGCCCAGCCGGCCGGGTTCCCGCACTGCCAGTCGACGGTTCCATGCAGCGTGAAGCGACGCTATCGGGTCAGGGATAACCAACGCTTTCAGGAGATCCGCCGTCATGGGCAATCGGTCAACAGCAAGCATCTGGTCTTGTGCGCCTTGCCCAACGATCTGCCCTACAGCCGTTTTGGCTTTTCGGTGAGCAGTCGAATCGGACACGCCGTAGAACGCAACCGGATCAAGCGCCGGCTGCGAGAGGCCATGAGACTGCGCATGAACGCCATACAACCCGGATGGGATATCGTGTTCATTGCCAAGTATCCGATTCGCAGCGCGGATTATCACGAGATAGATGCCGCCTGCGCCCGCCTGATCCGGCGGGCGCATTTGTTGCGTGAAGACCCGAACGACCGCTGATGAAGACCGTGATACTCGCCGTGATCCGGTTCTATCGCCGTTTCGTCTCGCCCTTGCTGGGCAGCAACTGCCGCTTCTATCCGACCTGCTCCGCCTACACCTACGAGGCGATCGAACGCTATGGCGTGCGCAGAGGCGGCTGGCTTGGCATCAAGCGCATTGCACGTTGCCACCCCTGGAACCCCGGCGGCATCGATCCGGTTCCCTAACCGGCTGACAGCGCCACACGCCGCGCCAGGCCCCAAATGTGCAAGGACCCATATGCGCGGAGGAGAAGAAACAAACGTGAAACGTAACCGCTGGCTTATTTTGCCCCTGCTCGTCCTCGCGGCGTTGCTGCTCTCCGGCTGCGGCGTCGCCCTCGAAGGGGTCGACGTTACCGAAGTCCCGCCGGACGGCTGGTGGCAGACGCTGGTCGTCTGGCCGCTGGCCAAGGCGCTGATCTGGCTGAACAACGTTTTGGCGGGCCTCAACATCCCTTATAGTTGGGGTTTTGCCATCATCCTCTTTACGCTGATCATCAAGCTCGTCACGCTGCCGCTTACCATCACCCAAATCCGCGGCATGCAGGCGCAGCGCGAGATCCAGCCCAAGATCCAGGAACTGCAGAAGAAGTACGGCAAGGATCGCGAAAAGCTCTCTCAAGAGCAGATGAGGCTCTATCGCGAGGCCGGCGTCAATCCGCTCAGCGGCTGTCTGCCGCTTTTGGTGCAGATGCCCATTCTCTTCGGCCTCTATGCCGCCCTCGTCGCCCTGGGCCCGAACCTGGCGGACGCTCGCTTCTTCTGGATCCCGGACCTAGGCTTCCCCCAATATACCAAAGGCCTGAGCTGGATCGGCGAAGCATTCGGCAGGGGCGACTTCTACACCCTGATCGCCTACCTGATCCTGCCCATTCTGCTGGTGGTCACCCAGTTCATCATGCAGAAATGGATGACTCCGGCCACGCCCGACGGCGGGCAGGCCGCCAACATGACCAAGCAAATCGGTCTCATGATGACCTTCATGTTCGGCTTCTTTACGTTGCAGGTGCCCGCCGGCCTTTCTCTTTACTGGGTGACAAGCAACCTGCTCCAAATGCTGCAACAGTGGCTGATTACCGACGCCCGCTTCGGCTTGGCTCCCGCCGCAGCGCCGGCGGGAAGCGGAACGCAACTCGACGCCGCGCCCGCCGCCGGAACGAGCGGCTCTGCGCCTGTGCCCGCGGTCGCAGGCGAAAAGCCGGCCCCCGCTGCAGATAAGTCGAGAACGCCGAAACGACGCCGCGCGAAACGGAGATAGACAAATGGCCGAACAATCACACGAATTTTCTGGCAAGACAGTCGATGAGGCAGTAGCCGACGGATTGGCTCGGCTGCGACTCAGTCGCAGCGACGTATCCGTCGAGATTCTCAGCAAGGGCAGCCGGGGCATCTTCGGCATCGGCAGCGAACCGGCGCGCGTGCGCCTGACGCCCGTTGCCAAGCCGCAAGCGCCCGCCCCGCCCCGCCCCGCCGCACAGCCGGCTCAGCCGCCGGTGCAACCGGCCCCCGAACCGGAAGCCGTCATGCCGCCAACCGGCGTCGTTGCAACAGGCGCCGTCGAGATCGACACAGCCGGCGAGCAAGAAGAAGAGCCGGCCGCGGTCGAAGAGCAGGCGGCTGCCGTTGTCTCGGACGATGAACTGGCCGAGATGGCGGCGGACATGCTCAAAGAAATGGTCCGCCTGATGGGCTTCGAGGCAACCGTCGCGGCAAGTTGGCAAGAGCCGGACGAACAGGAAGGCGACCCGTACCTCCTGCTCGACATCGAAGGCGAAGACCTCGGCGCACTGATCGGCCGCCGCGGCGAAACCCTCGCCAGCATCCAATACCTCGTCCGTCTCATGGTCAACCAGCGCATCCGGCAATGGAGGAACATCGTCGTCGATGTCGAGAAGTACAAAGAGCGCCGGGTCACGCAGCTCACGCAGTTGGCCCATCGCATGGCCGGACAAGTCATCGAGACCGGCCGCGCCGTCGCGCTCGAACCGATGCCCGCCAACGAACGCCGCATCGTACACCTGGCGCTGCGCGACCACCCGCACGTATACACCCAGAGCTCAGGGGAAGATGATCGCCGCAAAGTCAACATTGTCCCCAGAGATATCGCCTAGCCCGTCACGCGGCCCGGCGCACTGTACAGGACCCGAACCGGTCGCCCCGCCCCATCGAGGGCGGGGCTTTTTGTTCACCGCCCGCGACCCGGTTGCCCGCATACAGCGCGCTGTCCCGCCCGTTCCAACCCGTCACTTCTGCCGCATCGGAAGTGACGGCACAGACGGCGAACCTCATATTGCGCTAGGCTAGGCCGCGATACGTGCAACCGCTACCAAATGGCTCGACAGCAAAGGGAGCTCCGTATGTCTAATCGAATCAATCCGATTGTCACCCCGCGCGGCGTCATAACCATCGCCGATCCGCCCTGGTCGTTCTATCTGTTCAATACGACTCGTTTTGCCTGGCTGTGGCTGATCATCCGCCTTTATGTCGGTTACCAGTGGCTGCAATCCGGCTGGGGCAAGTTCAACAACCCCGCCTGGTGGAGCGGCCAAGCGCTGGCCGGGTTCTGGTCCGGCGCGGTCGCCATACCGGAGCAAGGTCGCCCGGCCATCAGTTTCGGCTGGTATCGCAACTTCATTCAGTTCATGCTCGACCAAGAGTGGTACGTCTGGTTCGGCAAATTCGTCACCTTGGGCGAGATAGCGGTCGGCATCGCCCTGATATTGGGCGCGCTGGTCGGGATCGCCGCCTTTGCCGGTGCGTTTATGAACTGGAACTTCATCATGGCCGGTTCGGCCAGCACCAACGGTCTCCTGTTCGCCCTGGCTATCGCACTCATGCTCGCCTGGAAAGTAGCCGGCTGGTATGGGTTGGATCGCTTGCTGCTGCCTCTCTTGGGCACGCCCTGGCAGCGACCGTCGGAGGTAGGCGTTCCGCCGGACGAGCCATAGAACCGCTTCATACCGCACTTCTGTCGCGCGAACGCCGCCGAACATTGGCAAACAGTGCGGCTTGGCAGCAAAATAGTGGTACGACAGCCTAGTCCCGCAATCCTGGTCGGGCCGCTTACTGCACCGGCCAGGGAAGCGCGCGACAACAACGCGCCGCCGGCCTTTCTCGCCGGGCGTTGCCGTCGCCGCTTATCTTGCATGAATTCTTCTGCATGAGCCCTTAGACGCCAAACCCGTTTGCATTGACCAAGGGTAGGAGAGATGCTACAATCGAAACCGCAAGAGGCTCCGGCTTCCGGGCCGGATATTCTGCTCATCGGGCATGTCACCTGCGATCTGATTAGCGCCGACCGAGAGAGCGACTACCGGCTCGGCGGCACCGTAAGTTTCGCATCGGTCACGGCCATTCGCCTTGGCCGGCGCGCCTCGGTTATCACCCGCGCCGCGTCGACCACAGACCTGTCCGAACTGCCCGCCGAAGTTGACCTGCATGTTCTGCCGTCGCCGGAGACGACAACCTTTGCCAATGTCTACACCGAGCACGGACGCATTCAGTACTGCTATGCCCAGGCCTTGCCCATCACCGCCGGCGACATTGCACCCGGCATGCGCGCCCCGCGGGCCGTCCTAATCGGCCCGCTGGTGAACGAGATCGGCCCTGATGTGGTTCGCATCTTCGACGAGCAGACGCTGGTCGTCGCCGTGCCCCAGGGATGGATGCGCCGCTGGGACGACACGGGGCGCGTCTACAGCAAGCCGTGGGACTCGGCGCCGGACATCTTGCCTTATCTGGATGTGCTGGTCCTGTCACTGGAAGACATCGACTACGACGTCAGTCGTCTGGCCCCTGCCCTGGAGCAAGTCCCATTGGTCGTGTTGACTGAATACCACGATGGCAGCACCATCTATCGCCGCCTCGAAAACGGCGCCGTCGAAGAGATTAAGATCGCGCCCCGCCCGGCCGCAGAATTCGATCCGACAGGCGCGGGCGATGTGTTCGCCACCGCTTTCATGATTCGTCTGCAAGAGACCGGCGATCCGGTGCAGTCCGCCCGCTTCGCCAACGTCACGGCCTCGTTCAGCGTCGAACACCCGGGCGTGTCCGGCATTCCCAGCCGCGAGCAGGTGTTGGCCTATATGGCGAAACATCCGTTTGTTCCCGTGGCATAGAACGGCGGGGCAACGGCGCGCCGCCCGCCGCAGCAACCTGCCGGTACAATAACCATGACCGCAAAGAGTTTTGTGTTTGCCAACCAAAAAGGCGGCGTCGCCAAAACGACGACCACCGTCAACCTCGCCGCCTACCTCACCGCAGCCGGCCGGCGCACGCTCGTAGTCGATATGGACCCGCAGGGCAACGCCACCACCAGTCTGGGGGTCGACCCGCGCTCGCTCTCGCTCAGCATCTACGACGTGCTGATCGACCAGGCGCCGATCCAGAAAGCCGTCACCCTCACCGAGCGCGTCGGCCTCGATCTCGTTCCTGCCACTACAGACCTGGCCGGCGCCGAAGTCGAGATGGCGCGTATGATGGCGCGCGAACGCCTGCTGGAGCGCGCCCTGCGCCCGCTGCTCGACGACTATGACTACATTCTTATCGACGAGCCGCCCAGCCTGGGCCTGCTGACTATCAACGGGCTGACCGCCTCCGCCAACGGCGTGATCATCCCCGTGCAGTGTGAATATCTCGCCCTGGAGGGCCTGAGCCTCCTGCTGCGCACGATCCAACAGGTGCGCGACGTGCTCAACGAACGGCTCGCCATTGCCGGCGTGGTGCTGACCATGTACGACAGCCGCACCAACTTGGCGCAACAGGTCGTGCAGGAAGTGCGGCAATACTTCCCCGGCGTCGTCTTCAAGACGATCATCCCGCGCAATGTCCGGCTCAGCGAGGCCCCCAGCCACGGCCAAACCATCTTGAGCTACGCCCCGGCAAGCGCCGGCGCCCTTGCCTATGAGGCCCTAGCCCAGGAGTTTATGCAGCGCGCCGAGCAGACCGCGCCCAACTTGATCCGGGCCTAACCGCAGCGCGCCTTCCGGGAGCGCGTAGTTCGCACGCAATTGCTTCGTTGCACAGCGCAAACGTATCCCGGCCACGGAGAGTATCGACATGCCAGAAGACACGAGAAGCAGCGGCAAACGGTTCGGATTGGGCCGGGGATTGGGCGCCCTGATCGTCAACACCGAGACCGACCGCCTGACCGAACAAAAGGCGGCTGAACAAGGTGCAGCCGGCGGCATCCGGCTCGTTCCAGTCGACGCCATCCGCCCCAACCCGCAGCAACCGCGCAGCCAATTCGACCCGTCCGCCCTCGAAGAGCTGGCCGCCTCCATCCGCGAGCACGGCATCCTGCAGCCGCTGATCGTCACCGACAGCGGCGACCAGCCCGGCCAATACTGGCTGATCACGGGCGAACGGCGCTGGCGCGCCGCCCAGCTTGCCCAACTCGACGAAGTGCCCGCCATCGTGCGCGAGGCTTCGCCCCAGCAGTTGCTCGAATGGGCCTTGGTCGAAAACGTGCAGCGCGCCGACCTCAACCCGCTGGAAGAGGCCGCGGCCTACCAGATGCTGCTCGAGAACTTCTCGCTTACGCAAGAGGAGATCGGCCGCCGCGTCGGCCGCAGCCGCTCTGCCGTCGCCAATACCGTCCGCCTGTTGCAGCTCCCTGCCGAGGTACAACACGCAGTCATCGAAGGCAGCATCACCGCCGGGCACGCCCGCGCGCTGCTCGCCCTGCCCGACGCAGCCGTCATGAGCGACGCGCTAAAGCGCATCCTCGCCCGCGGCCTGAGCGTGCGTCAAACCGAGGAATTGGTCAAACGTCTGCTCACCGCGCCCGAACCCGCCGCCGAGACAGAACCGGAACCTGACCCCCATCTCCAGTTCCTCGAAGGCCGCTTCCGGTCCGCGCTCGGCACGCGGGTCACGCTCAACCGCAGCGCCAATGGCTCCGGACGCCTCATCGTGCATTTCTACAGCGACGACGATCTCGATAATCTCTATCGTCTGATCGCGGCGGATGCCGATGACGAACTTGGCTGAGTCGTCGCCTCGCCCGCCGCAACCGCGGCCCCGCGAGGTCATCGGCGAAGAAACGCTCGGCTGGGCTATCGTCGGGGCCAGCGCCAGCGCGGCCGAACGCATCATCCCCGCCATCCGCGGCCAGTCGTCGCTGCCCGCGCCCGACTTGCGCTACCCGTTATGCAACGCACGCGTCGTCGGCATCTTCAGCCACGACGAAGATCGGGCGCGTCGCTTTGCCGAGACGCATCACATCCCGCATAGCTTCGCCAACCTAGCCGATCTGCTCGCTCGTCACGATGTGGACTGCGTCTATGCCGGCGGCCATCCGCGCCATCTTGCCCAGACGACGCTGGCGGCCCTTGCCGCGGGCAAACACGTATTGTGCGAAACGCCCATGGCCCTCACGCTCGGCGATGCGCTGGCAATGGCCCATACCGCAGCCGGCCGCGGTCTCGTGCTGGCTGTCAACTGCCAGCGCCGCGTCGACGCCGCAATCGAGACCATGTTGCGCCTGCTCCTAGAGGGGGAAATCGGCGACCTTCTGGGCGGGCGCCTCGCCAACATCGAACTCCTTCGCCCAAGCTTGCACACCTGGCGCCTGCGCCCCAATGGCGGGGGCGTCGCGCTCGACCGCACAGTGCACGACATCGACCTGTTGCGCTTTCTCCTGCGCGACGAAGTACAGACCGTCGCCGCGGTCAATACGCAGCATCTGCTCAGCGACACGGTTGAGGAAGATGTCGTCGCCTTGATCACGATGCGGCGCAGCGGCCTGCTCTTCCAACTGCACGATTCCTATATCCTTCCTCACGACGCGGGCGGGGTCACGCTGTACGGCAGCGCCGGCACTCTGTCCGCCCGCCACGTTTTTGTCGACGACGAGCCGAGCGAGCTGGCGCTGATCCGCCACGGACGCCCTGTGTCCGTCCCCCTGGACAATGTTGATACGTATGCGGAGGCCATCGCCCGCTTTCATGCTGCGGTTCGGGGGAATGGCCGCCCCATCGCCGGCAGCGGCGACGGCATCCGCAACCTCGCCGTCGCCCTGGCTGTTCGCGAATCGATCCGGCGCGGTCACCGCATCCAAGTCGAGTTGCCCGGACGACCGTTCGACGACCGCAGCTTGGCATGAAGCGCCGGCGGATGCGCGTGCGCCGGATGACGTCATATCGTCATGTCGCCTTCCGCCTTACCCCACGCCCTGCGCGGTTCCGCTTCGTTCTCGCATGTGAGTGCGCTTACGGCATTCCGTGCGGGCTATGCTAAGATATGTCATAATACAATCTCTAGATCAATCTGTTGCAGACCGTCGACAGTAGCCGGGGCATGTCGCTGCCTTCGGCAGTATATTCCCGACGAGGCGCCCGTGATTACAAACATCCGTCTTGGCGACTTTGCGACAACGCCGCTCTACAACATCAAAGCCGTCGTGCAAGCAACGAACATCAGCCCCAGCACGCTGCGTGCCTGGGAACGCCGCTATCATATGTGCCGGCCCCAACGTTCGGAGAGCGGCTACCGCCTCTATTCTGAGCGCGACGTCGCTATTATCCGCTGGCTAAAAAGCCAGGTGGATGCAGGCATGGCGATCAGCCAGGCGGTCGCCTGGCTGGAATCGATTGTGGAAGGAGCCGAGAACCCGGAAGACGCCATTCTGCCCGGCGCGGCCGCCGATCGCATGGGCGCCCAGGCCGTACCAAGCCGGCCTCAAGTGCGCCACTTCGCCGCGCTGCAAGCGGACCTGCTCGCCGCACTGCTCGCCTTTGACGAACACAGGGCGGAAGTCGTGCTCTCGGAAGCCTTTGCCATGTATACGGTCGAGGAAATCGGCGAGCAGTTGATCCAGCCCGTACTCGTCGAAGTCGGCGCGCGCTGGCGCGACGGCGACCTCAGCGTCGCCGCCGAACACTTCGCCAGCAACTACTTGCGGCAACGGCTGAACGCGCTCCTGCATACGCTGCCCAATGCGCCGGGCGGCGCGCCGATCTGGGTCGGCTGCGCACCTGGCGAGCAACATGAAATCGGCGCGCTCCTTCTCAGCATCTATCTGCGCCGCGCCGGCTATGCCGTACATTACTTCGGCCAGAGCTTGGACATAGAGGACACAGTGCGCGAGGTCGCGCTTCAGCAACCAGCCATGATCCTGTTCAGCGCGTCTACCCAGAAGACGGCGCGAGAGCTTGCCGCCCTGTCCGAGGCTGTCGCCGCCATCACGCCGCGTCGCCCCGTGATCGGCTACGGGGGCCAAGTCTTCATCCGCCATCCGGAGTTGCGCGACCAGGTTTCCGGCATCTTTATGGGCGCCTCGGCCTACGAAGCGCTGGAAGTCGTCGACGAAATCCTTGCCAACGATGCAGCCGCACGACGCCATTCCGCCCAATCCTGACAGAGAGCCTCCCGCTATGCAGCCGTCATCTCCCGCCCAAGAGCAGTTCGATCGCGAACTGGACGCGGTCCGCCGGCATCTGGCGGCGGCGGCGGCGGAAATCGTATCCCCGCTCAGCGAACTGGTCAGCGCCCGCATCCGCGCGGCCATGCCTCATCTATGCGCCGCCGTCGTCCTCGCCGCAGCTTACAACCAGCAGGATGACGACAGTTCTATGCAGACGCGCGTCTCGCTTGCCGCCGCGCTCGAAATGCTCCATATCGCACTCAGCATCCACCAGTTGTTGGCTGCCGCGTCCGCAACGGACCTCGACAAATCCTTAATCGGCAGCGCCATCCTCGCCGGCGACTACTGCTTCGGCCGCGCCGCCCGCCTCGCTGCGCAGACCGACAACCCGCGCATCGTCGCCATCTTCTCCCACGCTCTGCAAGACATCAGCGAAAACAACCTGCGCGCTCTCTTCGACAACCGCACAGCCGCGCCGGGCACGCCCGCCGGCAGCCTCAGCATCCTGCTTCGCTCAGGCGCCGCCGCTGCTTTGGAACTCTCGAACCTCTCCGACAGCGATCGCAGGACCGTCCTCCAGTTGGCCGCGTGCAGTGCGGCAATGCAACACACTGCGCCCGCAACGCCGGCCTTGCTCGATGCGGACATGCTCGCGACCTTGCCGGCTTCGCACCAAGAGCGCTGGTGCGCTCTGCAACGCCGTTTTACCTCTGCCGCAGCCGGCAACTGATAACCCCGCGCCCATATCCACTGCGACAGCTCGCTGCACAAATCATTTTGTCCCAACACCCGTAAACCGGCGGCCTGCTCGTCGCACGCCGGCTGTTCCACCACAGCCGGCGTTAACGCAATTCATATACTTCTCAAATCTGATTCTAAGCTTGGACGTGTATAGTGTAGCCTGTTATGTACCAGACGGCGCGAAATTTTAAGGTGATCTTAATAAAAATAGCTGGACAAATTCACAAACCTGTGGTTTAATCAACGCACAATGTTTGAACAGGATATATCTATATCCTGTTCGAGCCTAAGTGGAACGCAATCATATTGCGTGACGTTTAGGCTGGCGAATAGAGCAGAGAACCAAAACAAAGCGGCAACCGCAGGAGAGGCGGTTAATCGGCAGATCGACCTAGGCTACGGCCTCTGTAGTGGCCTCTACAGAAAGGAAAACCAGGCAATGGCATTTCAAACTCGCGAGTTCCAACCGGCCCCCCACTCGCCGTTCCTTTCACCTTCCCCCCGAAACGGCGCCAATGCTTCTGGGTTGACCGGCGTTGCCCAGGCGCTGACCGCCTTGCGGGCGGACGATCCCGCCTTCAACAAGGTAATCAGCGTTAAAAGCTGCGAGAAAGGAAGCGTCGTCGCCACCGCGGACGATCTGTCCAGCAGGATGTATGTGTTGATGAGCGGCAAGGTCAACCTGGTCTGCACCAACAATGAAGGCCGGCGCCTGGTCATCGCCTCCCTAGAAGCAGGCGCTATCTTCGGCGAAGGCGCCCTCGACAACCCCGGCGACCCGAACGTGTTCGTCGAGGCCGCCGAGAAGGTCGCCGTTTGGGTGATCCCCTCCAGCCAAGCGCGCAACATGACCATGCAGTACCCCATTTTGGGCTGGGGCATGCTCCAGACCTACGGCGAACGCCTTCTGCAGGTCGAAAACAGCCTGGAGGACGTGGCCTATAAGAAGCTGCCCGAACGTCTCGCTATGCTGCTCCTCGACTTGAGCAACAACGCCAACGGCCAGATCAAGGGCGTCAGCCATCAGGCTCTGGCCGATCATCTCGGCACCTATCGCGAGACGGTAAGCGCTATCCTGCGCGATTTCAAGCGTCAGGAGTTGGTCGAGTTAGGCTACCGGCGCATCACAATTCTCGACGCCGAATCGCTCAAGGATATCGCGGGCATCTGGGACTAAGAGCAAGGTCGCGAGGGACGCGCTGTCTACGGCGCGTCCCTCGCCTCAATTGGCGGGCCGTCTGCGAAAAGCGGTGTGGAACCGATGCCCGCCCGAATGCGTTCTAGGTGCGGTTCATTTGCGATTTATTCCTAGTTGACGCTAGGTTGAAGCATTGCTATAATGAAGTCAAGCGCAAGAGACCTCAGTTCATGCCCGTTACCCACAGCGATCTTCAACCGCCAAGGTTTGCCTGTAACACCGTGCGCCCCATTGAGCGGCGCATCGGAGAGGCGAACTTGTTGCGGATGGCGGCATGAAACGAGTTGACAGCAGCGTGGCCGACCTCTTGTCGAATGTGATACCGCAGTCCTCGCGCCGGCCGCTTTCGGCGCCTTCCTATGCATCATCGCTCGCATCCTGCCGGTTCCGGTCGCCCTTGGGCGTCATGCGCCGCAACCGCCATAGCAGCGATGTGCGCTCGCCGTCATCAAACTGAACGATCTGCGCTGTCTGCAATTCAGCCGGCGTTCCTACCTATATAAGCAGAGTAGAAAACCTCCAGCAGCCCGCATCCGTTGGCAACAAGGTATCAGTGGACCCTCTTCACTCGCCCAAGCGCGTCCAAACCCTGTTTGGAACATCGCCGTCTGTTTCGCTGCACATGATTGCCAGGCCACAGCGCACCACACACAAATGATAAGCGGCTCAACTGGCCCATTACTTGACTCCAACCGAAGACTCGGTCATTTTCCTAACAAAATTTACTACCACACCATTCTTGGCGAAAGCCTGCATTCATTTCCTCATATGGGAAACGATACCGTGAAGGAAGAATCCAAATGACAGACCAACAGATCGGCACGATGACAATTTCGCAACTGGATGCCATGAACTTGGACGAGTTGCGCGAAATTGCTCGGTCTATGGGCATCACGGGCTACACCCGCCTAAAAAAATACGACTTGGTCATGCGGCTGTTGCGCGCCAGCGCCGAAAGCCAGGGCTATATCTTCGGCGGCGGGACGCTTGAAATCGTGCAGGACGGCATCGGTTTCCTGCGCAGCGAATACTTGCTCCCTGGCGACGAAGACGTCTATGTCAGCCAGAGCCAGATTCGCCGCTTCGGCCTGCGCACCGGCGACTTCGTCGTGGGACAGGTGCGCCCGCCGAAGGAAACCGAAAAGTACCACGGCCTGCTCAAGGTGGAAGCCGTCAACAGCCTGGACCCCGAGGAGGCCAAGCGGCGCCCCAATTTCGAGAAGCTCACGCCGATCTTTCCCAACCAACAACTCGTGCTGGAGACGCGCTCCAATATCATCTCGACCCGCATGATCGATCTGCTGGCTCCCATCGGTCGCGGCCAGCGCGGCCTCATCGTCAGCCCGCCCAAGGCCGGCAAGACGACCATCCTCAAACGGGTCGCCAACGGCATCACCGCCAACTACAAGGACATTCACCTGATGGTGGTGCTCATCGGTGAGCGCCCCGAAGAGGTGACCGACATGGATCGCTCCGTAGAAGCCGAGGTCATCAGCAGCACCTTCGACGAGCCGGTGCAGAACCATGTGCGCGTCGCCGAAATGGCCCTGGAACGCGCCAAACGCCTTGTAGAAAGCGAGAAAGACGTCGTCATCCTGCTCGACAGCATCACGCGCCTCTCACGCGCCTATAACCTGACGGTTCCCCCCTCTGGCCGCACGCTCTCCGGCGGCATCGACCCGGCCGCTCTCTACCCGCCCAAGCGCTTCTTCGGCGCCGCCCGCAAGATCGAAGAAGGCGGCAGCCTGACGATCATCGCCACCACGCTGGTAGACACGGGCAGCCGCATGGATGACGTCATTTACGAGGAGTTCAAAGGCACCGGCAACATGGAGCTTCACCTCAACCGCAAGTTGGCCGAACGCCGCATCTTCCCCGCCTTCGACATCGAGCGCAGCGGCACCCGCGCCGAGGAGAAACTTCTCGACCCCGAGACCCTCGCCAAGGTCTATACCCTGCGCCGCATGATCGACGCCATGGGCGGCGGCAGCGAAGCCATCCTGCCTATCATCGAACGCCTGAGCCGCACCCGCGACAACCGCGAGTTCCTCGAAACCCTGACCAAGCGCTAAACCGAAGCGGATAGGCGGCGCCTGTCGCCGCGCCTTACCCGCCGAATCAACCGCTCTGACCTACGCCAAGCCTACGTCAAGCCGACGATTGCCCGCCAACGCGCATCATTAGTCGATTTGACGTAGGCTTTTTGCGCTATGAGGTCTTTGCAGCCGCGGATCATAGTGGTATAATCTGCAACTAATTGGGTCGCATGCAGCGGTTTCGTATGCAGGTGAACGTCAAATCCCAAAAGGCTTTCACCTACCCCAGCGGAAGCTGACAACATGGAGACCAACATATATGTCATCAAACGGTGACTCGGCGTTCGGAGACACGACTGCCTCGGATTGGCTGCGGAGTCTCCGCCCTGACAGGACGCAGTTGTTCCCGTCACGGAGCGCAACGTCTGGTACGTTAGAGACAGCAAGCTTTACTGCCTCTCAAACAGATCGCCTGCCGTTCGGCAGTTCACTCCCCAGCCAAGGCATAGTCAAGAGCAGCGCCCTTCCCTCCGGCGCATGGAATGACCGCAATGCACGCTCGTTCCCGCTCTTCGACACTGCCGTCGAGCTGGCGCAGAATCAGGTGCGACGCTTGCTGGCCGACCCGGTGACGCCGGTCCGTCTAGCCAGCCACCTCTCTGTCCTAGGCGTAGCCGCGCTGATCCTTATCCTGAGCCAAGTCAACATACCCAACTGGGATTTCTCGCTGCGAGTGCTGCCCAGCAGCGCCATGCTGACGTCCAACAATGTCGGAGGCGGCTATGCGGGCGCCAGCATCCTGACCGGCAATTCGTCCGGCGTCCTCGTCTCGAATAGCGAATCCCTGCAGCGCGCCGCCATCCCCTTCACCATTGTCGGTGAAGAGCCGCAAAAAGAAGTGCAGTACTACACCGTCCAGCCCGGCGACACCGTCCTGGGCATCGCGCAGAGGTTCGGCCTGCGCCCTGAGACAGTCCAGTGGTCGAACGCCGGCCTCGAAGTGAACGCCGACATGATTCGCCCAGGCGACCAGTTGCGCATCCTGCCGGTCAACGGCGCCATCCACGTCGTCGCGCCGGGCGACACCTTGTCATCTCTCGCCGCCAAATACAAGGTCGCCATCGAAGATATCGTCAACTACAGGACGAACGGGCTGGAAGACGTCTCGTCTCCTTTGGTAGTGGGACGAGAATTGGTCATCCCCGGCGGCACGAAGCCTTTTGTCCAGCAACAGGTCTTCGCCTATACCGGCGTCGTTCCCTCCACGGCCAAGCTTGGCTCCGGCTCGTTTGTCTGGCCGGCCAGCGGCTCCATCAGCCAGGGCTACTGGGGCGGCCATCCCGCCATCGACATCGCCGGGTGGACCGGCGCCCCGGTCAAAGCGGCGGACTCGGGCTACGTGGCGTTGGCGACCGGCGGCTGGAGCGGCGGCTACGGCAATCACGTCATCATCGATCACGGCAACGGCTTCGTCACGCTCTACGCTCATCTCAACAGCATCTACGTGCAAGCCGGGGAAAGCGTAACCAGAGGCCAGCAGATCGGCAGCCTGGGCAATACGGGCAACAGCACCGGCCCTCACCTCCACTTGGAGATTCGCTATCAGGGCGTGCCGCGCAACCCATTGAGCTACCTGCCCTAGCAGCGCTGCATACATCCGCACACATCAACGCCCCGGCCGTTCGTGACCGGGGCGTTGTCATTGGCTATTCTTTTCCAAGTTGTACGGTGAAGCGTTCAACGCGCTTACTGCTGGATGCCGCCCTCGGTCAACTGGCGCGGGTCCAGCAGCCGGTCCAACTCCTCGGCCGAGAGGTCCGTCATTTCCAGCGCCACTTCTTTGAGCGAACGCCCCTGCGCATAGGCCGTCTTGGCGATCTTGGCCCCCAGTTCATAGCCAATTACCGGATTGAGCGCCGTCACCAATATTGGGTTCCGCCCCACTAGCCCGGCGATGCGCTCCTCGTTGACGGTGAAGCCCTGCACCGCCTTGTCGGACAACACCCTGCTCGCACTCGCCAGCAGATCGATGCTCTGTATCAAGTTATAGGCAATGACCGGCAGCATCACGTTCAGTTGGAAACTGCCCGACTGGCCGCCGATGGTGATGGTGACGTCATTGCCGATCACCTGTGCGCAGACCATCGTCACCGCTTCGGGGATCACGGGGTTGATCTTGCCGGGCATGATACTGCTGCCGGGCTGTAACGCGGGCAGCACGATCTCGGCGAAGCCTGCAATCGGCCCGCTGTTCATCCAGCGCAGGTCGTTGGCGATCTTCATCAGGCTGGTTGCAACCGTCTTCAACTGCCCGCTCAACTCGACCGCAGCGTCTTGGGCGCTGAGGCTCTCAAAATAGTTGGGGCTGGTGACAAAATCCCCGCCCGTCATCTCCGCCAGCTTGGCCGCAATGCGTGCGCCGAACTCGGGGTGTGCGTTGATGCCTGTGCCTACCGCGGTCGCGCCCTGCGCCAATTCGGCCAGTCGCGGCAGCGTCGCCTCCACACGCTCGATGCCGTGACGCACCTGGCTGGCCCAGCCGCCCAACTCCTGGCCCAGCCGCACCGGCATCGCGTCCATCAAGTGGGTGCGCCCGGTCGTCACCACATGATCGACCTCTGCCGCCTTGCTCTCCAGCACAGCCTGCAAATGCCGCAGTGCGGGGATCAGCGATTCCGTCACCTGTAAATACGCCGCCACATGGATGGCGGTGGGAATGACGTCGTTGCTGCTCTGCCCCATGTTCACATGGTCGTTAGGATGCACCTTGGCGCCCAGGCGGCTGCTCGCCAGCGCAGCGATCACCTCGTTGGCATTCATGTTCGAACTGGTGCCGGACCCGGTCTGGAAGATGTCCAGGGGGAAATGACCGTCATAGCGGCCTTCCGCCACGGCGAGAGCGACCTCCTGAATGGCGGCGCTCATCTTGGCATCCATCAGGCCCAAATCCTCATTGACCGCAGCAGCCGCGGCCTTAATCATACCCAGCGCGCGGATCATGCTGCGTGGAAAGCGCAGCTCGCTGATCGGAAAATTCTCGACAGCCCGCTGCGTCTGCGCCCCATACAACGCATCCGCCGGCACGCGAACCTCACCCATGCTGTCACGCTCTATTCGCAATTCCTGCTCAGACATCTGCTGCTCCTCTACTGGCTGGCCGCCCCTTTTGTGGCAATGACGGCTAACGACGATGCATAGGACGCATACGACTCCGCACAGCCGCCGGACCGACCGGCGCTTGCGCCGATCCGTATCTATGCGGAAAAGCGTGCGTCATTGTATCATCCCTGCCGGACGATTGCACGCCGTTCGCATAGGGCGCAATAACGCCCGTAACCGAGCGCGCCGGCTGAGAGCCGGCTTCCTGAGGCGACCGGCAAGGATGGCCGCGTTTTCCTTGACACTTCGTCCAGGCTCGCCTACAATCCATCCTATACGCGGCATACGGCAACCTGCTCACACAGCGCACCGTCCTCTATCCAACGCGGCGAACAAAAGACCATGACCGAAACCATTCTGGTAGTCGAAGACGACCGCAGAATTCGCGACCTGCTGCGCAGAGGCCTCGCCTTTGAAGGATATGAAGTTATCACAGCCGAAGACGGCGAAACCGCGCTGCGCGCTATCCGCGACAAACTGCCCGACGCCGTGATCCTCGACCTCATGCTGCCGGGCATCGACGGCTTGGAAGTTTGCCGCCGGCTGCGCAGCGTGTCCCACTTGCCCATCCTCGTCCTCACGGCCAGAGACACCGTGCCCGACCGGGTGACCGGGCTGGATGCCGGCGCCGACGACTACATGGTCAAGCCTTTCGCCTTCGACGAATTACTGGCCCGCCTGCGCGCCCTTTTCCGACGCCATCGCATGGAAATGGCGCCGGACGTACTCCAGTTCACGGACCTGACCTTGAACCCGCGCACGCGCCAAGTCTTTCGCAGCGGACGCGAAATCCAGCTCACCGCCAAAGAGTTCGACCTGCTGGAGCTTTTCATGCGCCACCCCAACCAAGTGCTGACGCGAGAGATGATCTACGAACATATTTGGAACTATGACTTCGGAGGCGAAAGCAACATCATCGAGGTCTACGTACGCTACCTGCGCACCAAGCTCGAAGCAGGCGACGCCTCGCGACTCATTCAAACCGTGCGCGGCGTGGGCTATGCTCTGCGCGAGGCATAACCCGACGCAAACGCCGCCTGCCTCATCCACTTCTAATAGGCGCTTCACCTTGCTTTCACCTCCCCGCGGTAGATTCATGACATGGCATGGACCGCTGTTCGCCAGAACTCTGCAAAGGCCCGCCCCCTGCCCGCGGATCAAAGCCAGCGCGGCGCGGAGATGCGCCTTCCGCGCGTCGCCTATCCGATGACGATTCGCCTGCGCCTCACCCTGTGGTATACCGCCCTCCTGGGTGCAACCCTCATTCTTTTCAGCTTCGTCTTTTATACCGCGCTAGCCGCCAACCTGCGCATGCAGACCCAGCAGGACGCCGCGCGCCAAGCCGGCGAAGTCGCCAATGCCCTCACCCAACAACTCCAGGGCGACATTCTGATCATCCGCAACAACCCGACGCGCATCCAGTTCCCCGACCTGGAGTTCTTCGCCAGTTCGGTCGGCGTCCAGATCGTCGACCTCAACGGCATGATCCTCAAGCGCAGCAGCAACCTCGGTCCCATGGCCGTCCAAAACTATAGCGACGCGCTCGATGACATCCGCAACGGTCAAAACCATCGCTTCTACACCACGAATGAGACCGGCACACCTTTACTCGTCTACAGCGTGCCGGTCGTGGCAAATAGAACCATCCTTGGGGCCGTCCAGATCATCAAGCCGGTCGGAAGCGTGGAAGATACGCTCAGCCAGGTCAGCCGTTATCTCATCCTGGGCACCGCGCTTAGCCTCATCGTCGCCGCCATCGTCGGGGCCTTCCTGGCTCGCCGCGCCCTGTTCCCGATCGACACCATCACCAACACGGCGAGCGCCATCAGTCGCACCAAAGACCTCAGCCGTCGCCTGCACATCATCGCCGATTCGAGCGAAGTAGGCCGGCTGGCAGCCACCTTCAACGAGATGCTCGACCGCATCCAGCAGTTGTTCAAGACGCAGCAGCGCCTGATCGCGGACGTCAGCCACGAACTGCGCACGCCGCTCACCACCGTGCAGGGCAACATCGAGCTGCTGCGCCGCGCCGCGGCCGCCGGCGCGACACGCGCCGACCTTGCCTCTCCGCTGGTGCAGGAATCGCTCAACGAAGTGGAAAGCGAAACCGCACGCATGGGCGCCATGATCAACGATCTGCTGCTCCTCGCCCAAGCCGACAGCGGCGCACTTCAGTTCCAGATGGGACCGGTGGAATTGGACACGGTGCTGCTCGACGTCTTTCGACAGGCGCGCCGCATCGCCGAGCGCACCAAAGGCCCCGGAGCGCTCGACATCCGTCTCGGCAGCGAAGACCAAGCCCTGGTCTTCGGCGATGCAGAGCGGCTGCGCCAACTCCTGCTCAACCTGGCCGATAACGCCGTCAAATACACGCCCGCCGGCGGCGTCATCACCTTCAGCCTGGAAAACGCAGGCGACTGGGTAAAGGTCTCCGTGGCTGACACCGGCATCGGCATCAGCAAGGAAAACCAACAGCACATCTTTGACCGCTTCTACCGCTCCGACAAAGCGCGCAGCCGGGAGATGGGCGGCAGCGGCCTGGGCCTGAGCATCGTTCTCTCCATCGCCCAGGCGCACAATGCCAAAATCACCGTCGACAGCGAACCGCAACGCGGCAGCGTCTTCACCTTATGGCTGCCTTCTCTGGCGGCACAACAAAACGGGCCTGGCCCATCCGCATCTGATCGGTAAATCCGATCTGTGATGCAGACGCCCAGACCCATTCGCCCCAAGGCTCTGGCCGGTCGCTCTACTCGATTCGCTCGACCGAAGCCATGATCTCCAAAATCTCCGGCTCCATAATCAATATCTGCTCCTCGGCGCCGAATAGGATCAACAGAGCCAGTTGCTCCTCATCCATTGCCACATAGAGCATCATCGGAATGTCCAGCATCTCGTCAAAGCCGGCAAGCCCGCCGATGCGCAACACTGCTATGCCGTCGACCAAAAAGGCTTCCGACAGAGTTTCATCGAAGGCAAACTCCTCGGAAGAAAAGTCCATCAACTCCAAGATGGCCTGAGTCATGCTGGCAGCTTCGGCCAGACCTTCCCCGCTCTCCAGGCTCTGCACCAGCGCGCCCGCATCAAGCCCCTCTTCCTCCGGCGTGCCGGGGGCGACGCCCAGCAGCCCAGCCCCTTCAAAATGAGGGTCGGCAATGATGGCGGGCATGTCCGCGTCGCCGGTGGGCGTAATCTGCCAGCCCTCCGGCAATACCAGGCGCAGCCCGCTCTCCGCGTCCACATAGTCGAGCGGGCCGCCTTCGGCGGTTACCACCTCGATCAACGCGGGATCGAAGAACAGACTCTCAGCCATCAAATCTGTCGCGGCTTCCACCTCCGGCCATGCATCGGGGGCGGCAAACGCATACAGCGCATACGACTCTAGGCCGGGCGAAACCAGGTAGATAGCGCCGGAACCGGCCTCGCCAAAGCCGTCTTCGCTGCTCAACGAAATCTTGGCGACCGGCAACTGCTGCCCGGTGAAGAAGAAGGCGACATCCGTCAATTGTGCGCCGGGATCAATCGCCGCCACAAAAATCCCCGGCTGCGTCTTGAATAGGACGACTGCCATCAAACCAGGGAACTCGTCGATGCCCAGCGGCTGTACGACGCCGACGAACTCGGTCTCAGGGATCTCGATATTGAAGATCGTGCCGAATTCGCCGGGCTCCACAAGCCACCCGTTCGGCGCCAAGAGGCTGACGCCGGCATTGATGTATTGGATCGGTTCCACATCCGTCGGCGTCGGACCGGCTTCTTCCACTGTCTCCGCCATCTCCTCCTCAACCGGCTCAACCGTCTCGGGCGTAGGCGTAGGAACCAATATGACGACAGCCGATTCGGGCGTAGGCGTCAGTTCTTCGACCTGAGGTTCGGGCGTAGGCGCCAACTCCTCGACCGTAAGCGCGGGGCCCTGTGCGGCACGCGGCACAGCGGCGCCGCCCTTCGTCGCCCGCACAATCCGCGCCACCTCCGCCAAACCCGTGGTCGCGGCCGCTGTCCCTGGGTCGGATGGACCGGCCTGGAACATGGGACTGGCGTCAAAGCCCGCAGCCATAGACGTCGCCGGCCCTGCCATGCCGGCGATCACCGCCAGCGCAAGCAAATACCTAAGCCAAGCATACTTTCGCATGGATCTCTCCACCCCCTCCAGATATATATATGTATGGCGGCAAACGGCTATTCAGCCGAAGCGACAATTTCCTGCTCCGCCGCTCGAACTTCCTGATTTGCGGGCAGCGCCACGAAGAATGTCGTACCGCTGCCGGACTCGCTGCGCACCCAGATTTGCCCGCCGTGCGCCTCTACGATCGCCTTGGTTAAAAACAATCCCAGCCCGCTGCCGGTCGTGCTGCGCCGCAAGCTGCTATCCGCACGGTAGAACCGCTCGAAGATGTGGTCCAGCTCGTAACGCGGAATGCCGATCCCTTGGTCGGCCACATAAAGCACAACCCGCTCGCCGTCCGCCGGTTCCGTACTGCGCTCCGCCCATCCGCCGATGCGGATCAGCCCGCCGTCCGGCGAATACTTGAGGGCATTGCTTACCAGGTTGGTCAACACCTGGCGCAGCCGCTCCTCGTCGCCCCAGATCAAGGGCAGTTGGTGGGGAAAGTCCACCTCGATGCGATGCCGGTCTGTCTGCGTACGGTAAGCCTCCGCCACGCGCCGGGCGAGGCTCTCGACGTCTACGTCGGCGTAGTCCAGGCTTAACCCGCTCGCCTGAATGCGGCTGACGTCCAGCAGATTGTTGATCAGGGCTTCCAGGCGGTCGGCCTCCTCTTCAATCACCTGCAAGCCCTGGCTGGCTGTCTCCGCGTCCCAGTCTGCGTCGGGTCTGGCAAGCGTCTGCGCATAGCCCTTGATCAGCGCTACTGGCGTCTTCAACTCATGGCTGATGATCGATGTAAAGGTCGACTTGATTTCCTCTTCCTCGCGAAAGCGCGTGATGTCATGCACGTTAGCGATGATGCTCACCAGGTTGCCGGTCTCGTCGTCGTGCAGGGGCGTATAGGTAATCGACACGGTGATGCGACCTCCGCCCGGCCGCACCAGTTCGCCTTCGCAGTGCATGCCCGTGTCGCCCAGAATCTCCGGCATAACGTCAGGCTGGCACAAGTCCTCGCCTTGCACGTTCTCGATCTGCAACACCTCGTGGCAAGGCCTGCCCAACGCCTCCCACTCGGTAATGCCGATCATGGCAGCCAGCGCCTGGTTGATGACCGTCACGCGGCGGTCCATATCCAGGATCATGATGCCGTCAGCGCTGTTCTCGATGATCGTAGCCAGCCGGCTGCGCTCGGTCTCTAGTTGATGATAGAGCCGGGCGTTGCGCACCGCAATGGCGGCCTGGTCGGCAAAACCCTGCAAGAACTGCCAATCCATCTGGGTGAAAGCATATTCGCTGCGGAACAGATAGATGATGCCCAGCAGCTCCCGCTCGAAGAGCAGCGGCAGCCCGACGACCTGACCCAGGGTGATGCCAAGCTCTTCTTCCACCAGACGCACCCGCGCCTGCAAATTCAGGTAGTAGGGTTCAAACCGTTCCGCCTCGTCTGCGCCCTCCTCCCAATCCGGCGGCAGCACGTCCAGCAACGGCTCAAACGCAGAGGCATACTTTGGGGGAATGTTATAGACGGCGCGCATCTGCAGCCCGCCCCGTCCTATATGCGGGCGTCCCAGTTCGGAGCGTTCATCTTCCAACGCGATCAGGCCGGCGCGACAGCCGACCATCTCTGCCGCGCTGCTCAAGATCAGCCGCAGCAAACTCGGCAAGTCGAGGCGAGAGGTCATGGCGCGTGTGATGCGCAGCAGATACTCGCGCTGGCGCAACTGGTACGTCGCCATCAAAGCGGGTACGTTCATAGTCCGGATTATAGCCTAGCGAGGAGAGGATGCAAACGAATAAGCGGGCGCCCGAACAGGCGGGAAACGTCTAGCGCGCCAAATTCCGGCCCGAAAATGAATCGGGCAGCAACTCCGCGACCGAGGTCGTGCGATACTCGCCGCGCTCGTCTGCAATATAGACCGTCATTTCCGGTCCCAGTTCCGCCATCACCTGGCGACAGATGCCGCACGGTGAGCCGCCGTTTTTCGTTGCTACCGCAATGGCGACCGGCGCCGACAGACCTTGCGCTACGGCCGCGGTCAACGCCACCCGCTCAGCGCAGATCGTAGCCGGATACGACGCGTTTTCTACATTGCAGCCCAACGCCACCTGGCCGCCGGCCGTCAGCACAGCCGCGCCCACCTGGTAGCCGCTATAGGGCGCATACGCACGCATGCGGGCTTGCAGCGCCTGCTCGACCAATTGCTCCGGCGTGATCACAAGGCGAGACCTTTCCCGGCGAATAGCGCCTAATCGGACATGGAATAGTTGAAAACGGACTTGCCGTTAGCCGCCGACACATCATTGTCGTCATTGGCGACAGCGTGCTCGTCGTTGGCCTCCGCCTGCGCCACAGGTTCGGCGCGCACCTCGTCGATGCGGCGCCCTTCCAACGAAAGAACCGTGAAGCGCCAACCGGCGACCTCTGCGGTTTCACCCTGGACGGGCACATGCCCCAGTTTGCTGTAAATCAGCCCGCCCAGCGTGTCAGCATCCTCCTCAGGCACGTCCGCACCGATCAATTTAGAGACTTCGACGATGTCCAGCCGCCCGTTGAGCAAATAGACGTTGCCGCCCAACGTCTGGACGGATGCTTCCTCTTCCTCATCGTACTCGTCCTGGATCTCGCCGACGATCTCTTCGATGATGTCCTCGATTGTGACCAAGCCCGCCGTGCCGCCGTACTCGTCCACAATCATAGCGGCGTGGACGCGGCGTTTCTGCATCTCCTTCAACAGAGCGTTGACCTTCTTGCTCGCCGGCACAAAAAAGGCCGGTCGCAACAGCGTACTGATCGGCATATCGTCGCGGTTTTCCTGGAAGCAGCGCAGCAAATCCTTGGCATATAGGAAGCCCACCACCCGGTCGATGTTGTCTTCGTACACCGGGATGCGGCTGTGTCCCGCCTCGATAGCAACGTTCAGCGCCTCGCGCAGCGTGGTGCGAATGTCCAGGCCAACCACGTCGATGCGCGGCACCATGACCTCGCGCGCCGCGGTCTCGTCCATCTCCAGGATGCTGGCGATCATCTGCTTTTCGCTCTCTAGAATGGTCTCCTCTTCCTCACCCATATTGATCAGAAGACGGAGCCCTTCCTCCGAGAGGAATACGTTCTCGCCGTTTTCCACAGCTTCCTCGCTGGCTGCCGAGAGTCCGATGCGACGCAACAGCAGGTAGAACGGCCACAGCACGCGGCTCAACGCCTGCGTCACCGGCGCGGTCCGCAGCGCAATCGCTAGCGGACGTCGTGCGACCAGGGCGCGGCCCAACACCTGCACCACGGCAAAGCCGATCCACGCGCCGCCCACAGCCGTCACCACCTGGGATGTCGCCGCCGCATCCGGCAACATGCGCACAATCGCCGCCCCCGCTGCGACCAGCCCCACGGTCTTGAGCAGCATCGCCGTGACGAATAGCTGATCCGGCTCGCGCAAGAGCCGATCGGCTATCGCCGCACGGCTGTCGTCCTCATCACTCAGTTTGCGAATTTCGCTGCGGCTCGCCATCGTCAAGGCAAGCTCCATCACTACGGCAAAGCCCACCGCCAGCAATGATAATGCCAAGACGATATAAGAAAGCGGCTCAGGTTCCACAAGTTACTCCTCTGGTTTACTCCTATACTGCCGGCCGTCGCCCAAACTAGGCGGATTTCGGCCGCTCCCCTGTATGTGGTTTCGGGTTCATTGGGCGTGCGGGCACGCCGACCACCACCGTATGCGGCGGCACATCGTGCGTCACAACTGCGCCGGCGCCGGTCTTAGCCCCTTCGCCCACTTCCACCGGCGCCACCAGCAGCGTATCGCTGCCGATAAAGACGCCCTCTCCAATTACCGTGCGATGCTTGCGCGCGCCATCGTAATTGCACGTGATCGTCCCCGCGCCGATGTTCACGTTCTCGCCGACCTGTGCATCGCCCAGGTAGCTGAAATGGCCCATCTTCACGCCCGGCGCCAAATAGCTATTCTTCACCTCGCCGAAATTGCCCATGTGTACGCCCTGGGCCAGATGGGCGCCCTTGCGTAAATGGCCGAACGGGCCGATCTGGCAGTCATCCTCCATGATCGCGTCTTCGACGACGGAATTCTGTACACGGCACCGGCTGCCGATCCGGCTGTTGACGATGCGGCTGTACGGTCCGATCTGGGCGTGTTCGCCGATCTCCGTATCTCCTTCCAACATCGCGCCCGGCAGCAAAACGCTGTCCCGGCCGATGCGCACCTCTGCGTCCACATACGTGGCGGCAGGGTCGACGACGGTCACGCCGGCCAGCATGTGCGCTTCCAGAACGCGGTAACGCAAGATCTGCGCGGCCTCGGCCAAATGCACGCGCGTGTTGATGCCGTTGACCTCGTCCAGCGGCGCCGGCGTGGCGACCACCCGCCGCCCCTGCTCCACAGCCATGCCGACCATATCGGTCAGGTAATACTCGCCCTTGGCGCTCAACGGAATCTGGCCGAGATTCTGCCACAGCCACTCGGCGTCGAAGCAGTAGATGCCGGGATTCAGCTCACGCAGCGCGCGCTGCTGCGGCGTGCAGTCCGCCTCCTCCACAATACGCACGACCTCGCCCTGAGCGTCGCGCACCACCCGGCCGAACCCCTGCGGATCGTCGCGCACCACCGTGAGCATCGCCAGCGCCGTCTGCGCACAAGCCTGCCGCTCGCGCGCGAACAACTCGACGAGCGAACGCACCGTCTCGGCGCGCAGCAGCGGCATATCGCCGTAAGTCACGACTACGGCATCCGCCTGGCCCTGCAAGACCGGCGCCGCCTGCTGCACGGCATGGCCGGTGCCGAGCAATTCCTTCTGCTCTACGAACTCCACGCGGCCGTGCAGCAACGCTTCGACCTGTTCCTTGCCATGCCCTACAACCAGCACGGGCGGCCGGTCGCTGACCGCCTCCGCCATCCCGACGGCCCAGACGATCATGGGTCTGCCCAGCAGCGGATGCAGCACCTTGGGCAGATCGGACTTCATGCGCGTACCCGAACCGGCCGCCAGAATTACGTTCGCCGTTCGCAAAACGCCCCTCCCCGCCAATCGAAAAACCAGACGCGCACGCCGTCCAGCATGCGGTCTGGTTGTCTATTCGTTCCGTATATTCTGTTTACCGTCCGGTCTTCGACCCGGCGCCCGCACAAACTGGGCGGTTTATCGTCGTCCATTCACCAACCGATGAAAAGCGTGCCGGCAACTCCAGTACTCGATTCTAACATGCTGCACGAGGCAGCGCAACCTGCTCGAGTACAAAAAGCCAAATAGTATAACGCCGCGCCGGCCCGGTCGCTTTTTGCGTTGAATCGCTATAAAGCGATATCACTGACCAGCAGACGACAGCGTTCGGCATGTTTGAGTGGGTGAGGGACGAAAAAACGGCGAGAGGGATGGGTTGGCGATGGCCTACTCTC
>CAYXRG010000044.1:0-35883 GCA_964467575.1 uncultured Caldilineaceae bacterium
GAAACGACTCTATCCAGTTGTTAATGTGCACTAATTAAGTTAACAAGGCACTCAGGCAGTTTGAATGTCCGATATTGCGATTCGCGTTGAGAACCTATCCAAGAAGTACAGCATCGGCGAGACGATCCGCCAGGACACGCTGCGCGACGCGCTTGTCCACAACCTTTGGCCACGAATTGCACGCATGGCACGAAGGAATGGCGATTCGCCGCATTCGTCAAATCCGCGGCAGAACTCCCATTCGTCGAACGAGACCGAGTTCTGGGCGCTGAAGGATGTCTCGTTCGAGGTGAAGCGCGGCGAGGTGGTGGGCGTGATCGGCCGCAACGGCGCGGGCAAGAGCACGCTGCTCAAGGTCCTGTCGCGCATCACCGAGCCGACCAGCGGCGTGGCCGAGATCCACGGGCGGGTGGGTTCGCTGCTGGAGGTGGGCACCGGCTTCCACCCGGAGCTGACGGGCCGCGAGAACATCTACCTCAACGGCGCCATCTTGGGCATGAAGCGCGTGGAGATCGACCGCAAGTTCGACGAGATCGTGGCCTTCGCCGAGATCGAGAAGTTCCTGGACACGCCGGTCAAGCGCTACAGCAGCGGGATGTACGTACGGCTGGCCTTTGCCGTAGCCGCCCACCTGGAGCCGGAGATCCTGCTGGTGGACGAGGTGCTGTCCGTGGGGGATTTGAGTTTTCAGAGAAAATGTCTCGGAAAGATGGGTGCTGTGGCCAGAGCGGGACGAACCGTTCTATTCGTGAGTCATAATATGGCTGCCATAGCAGAGTTCTGCGACCGCGCAGTGTTACTGGAGAAAGGTCGGGTTGAATTCATAGGGGGCACGAAGCATGGAGTAAGGCTCTATTTATCGAGAAATGCACCACATGAGGCAGAACGAAGGTGGCCGCGGGATGATGCTGCACTGAGCAATGGGCCCATACGCTTTGACTATATCCGGCTAACCAACGCAACGGGTGAAGTCGTCAGCGAGATTGCGAACACAGAAGAAAGCTGCATCGAAATCGGTTATCGTATATTGGATGATATCCAAGACCTATATGTAGGTCTTCAGCTGGTGACATCCGACGGGATCATCGTCCTCGATTCTCATGACCAAGATTCCCGGAACCTGTTCCCCAATGGGCGAAAGTCAGGAGCCTACGTAGGCCGCTGCAAGTTGCCTGCCTTTCTTCTAAACGAGGGAGGTTATACGCTCAATCTCGTTTCGTACATTCCACGGCATCGAGTGTTTGTGCATGAAGAGGGTATTCTTGCATTTCAGGTAGTTTATGCTGGAGGCGTAGGCCCAACTCCTCGCAAACCTGGCATCATAAGGCCAGCCTTGGACTGGTCTGTGTCGTATATGCCCGAAGTACAATAACGGGTCTATAGACTAGATGGTCAAGCGATTTCTGTTGACTAAGTATGGAACAAACCGAATTGTTAGAACCATTGCGATCAGCATAGCTTGCAGCTTAACGCTACTGCCGGCGATTGCTTCAAATATGGCTAATGAATGGACGCCGCCGATTTCCATTTCCGCCCAACTTGTTGGTCCATCGCAGTTGCCCAACATTGCGCATGACTCTGAGGGACGGTTACATGTATCGTGGGTTGAGAAAAGCTACGTAGAGCGTGGCGAGGCAGATGCAGTCTACTATTCTTATTTTGATGGAAATACTTGGTCCTATCCCGTAGATGTGTTGGTATCACCGGACCAAGGCAACATCGTCACGGGTGAGCTTGTTGCGTTACCTTCAGATAAACTAGCTCTACTCTGGATTGGCGCTAATCACCTGCAGTTTAGTCAAGTCTTTATTGGGGATGCGCAAAGGGCAAATGCCTGGAAGACAACTACTCTATTTCCCTGGCTCTTGGCACGCACTGGGTTCATGTATTTCTCACCGCCCACAACGCTCCACGTTCTCTTGGTCGGCGATGTTCAGAACGAGGTTATTTATTCTCAGTCTACCGACTCAGGCAATACGTGGATGGATCCCGTTACTGTGTGGAGTCCGCAAAGCAATAGCTATGCAGGGAACGATCCCCGCCTTTGTATTGATGACGCAGGTCTGTATCTGCACGCAGTTTGGCATGAGAATGCGCGAGATCTTGACTGGAATCCTAACGGCATCTGGTATTCCCGCTCCGAAGATCAGGGGCATACGTGGTCGGATGCAGAATTTCTTGCCAACCGGGGGAGTTCGCCGAATTGTGCCTATGATGGCGATGGTAGGCTTCATATGTTGTGGAACAATGCTGTCGGTTCAGTTGATGGTCGCTATCACCGTTGGTCTACTGATGAGGGGTACACTTGGTCTGATCCAGTGCCGATTTTCCCAGGTCTTAGCGGCAGGACACGTGCGCCAGCTCTGAGGAGAGACGGTAGCGGCACGCTGCATGTCCTAACTGGCGCTATGTTCGACGGGGCAACAAGAATGCTCTGGAGTTACTGGCAGGATGAGAACTGGACCTCGCCCCAATCTATATCCGATGACCTAGTGTCTAATGAAAGCCCTGACTTGACGGTAACATCTGGCAATACACTAAACGCTGTCTGGCATTATGGTAACGACGATATGTCTCAGATCTGGTTTGCTGCATTCCAAACCGATGTCCCTAGCAAAATAGAGAGCGCTGAATCAGAACCATTGATGCGTTTGCCCCTGGCTCCGACAGAAGTACCAGCGCCTACTCCATCCCCTTTGCCATTACCCACTCAGCCTCCTCCTCCGCTCGACTCATTACCGGATATTGACAGCAATCCGGCAGTTCATCCTTTGGTCGTAGGAGTTCTGCCTGTCTTGGGGTTGTTGGCCGTCGTGCTTGGTTGGCGCATCACTCGAACGAGAAGATTCTGAGCGATGGCAACGGTTGTACATTTCCCGTCAATTGCCGCTCTATCCGCTAACCCCTATTGGGTTCTCCTAGAGAAGGGCCTCAGGGACGTTGGGGTGCGCAGCACAACTGACGAGACCCTTCTATTTGGGCGGCGATGGCTGTTACGAAATCGTCGAAGAGTTGATTTCTTGCATTTTCATTATGTCCAGCAGTTCTATGCCTACGAAAACACGTATGCGCGCCTCAAGTGGGTGCTGCGCCTTGCCTCCAACCTGGTCCTGGCTCGCATGCTCGGCTACCACACCGTGCTCACCTTGCACAACCTCATGCCTACGTACCCGTTGTCGCCAGCTTGGGTCGACTACCTGGGGCACTGGTTCACGGTACAATTGGTAGACAGCGTCATTGTTCACTGCCGCACAGCGGCGGCGGCGCTCATCAGTCAATTTGGCCGGCGCCGCAATATACACGTCGTCTCCCACCCCAATTATATTGGCGTCTACCCCAATACGATAGATAGGGATGCTGCTCGGGCGCAACTTGGCTTGTTGCCCGACCAGAAGGTCTTCCTGTTCTTTGGTGGGTTGCGCCCCAATAAGGGCATCGACCAGTTGTTGCGCGCCTTTCGCGAAATTCCCGGCGAGCATCTTGCGTTGCTGGTTGCCGGTCAGCCGTTTCCCCCGGAGGAATACCAGTCAGAGTTGCAGCGGCTGGCATCTCTGGACTCTAGGGTGCGCCTGTCTGACCGATTCATTTCGGATGACGAGGTGGCGACGTATATGAACGCCGCCGACGCAGTAACGCTGCCCTTCGCCAGAATCCTGACGTCTAGTTCGACTATGCTCGCCATGTCGTTCGGTCGGCCGGTGGTTGCGCCGGCGATGGGATGCCTGCCGGAACTTGTTACTCCCACAAGTGGCGTGCTGTATGACGCGCAGGACCCTGAGGGGCTGAAAAACGCACTGCTGCGCTGCACAGAGCTAGACCTTCAGGCAATGGGCGACTGCGCGGCAGTTGAGCCGTTTACCGTTGAGCGGTTTGGCGCAGAGACACTTAATGCCTACATGGATCGCGGTTCGCAGAACTGAGGTGACGCTATTCGCTTGCTTCCTAACTATCGCCTCATACCACACTCTACTGGTTGACGGAACCGAACGGCAAACTTGCGGACCAGTGTAATTTCATTTGCTTGTTGAGGGCCCATGAGCGTTCGCGTTCTTTACACAAATACCCCAACCTACATCGGAGGCGCGGAAATCAGCCTGTTGACGCTAATGCGGCATCTGGACCCGCAGCGTTACACGCCTCTTCTAATGACGAGCGGCGCAGGCCAACTAACCGAAGATGCGCTCAAATATGAAATCAAGACAGTTGTCCAAGGGTTCCCCTGGTTCAGGAAACGTTACCCTTGGCGCTATCCGGCTAGCATCATTCAGATGATGAACACGATTCATCAAGAACGCGTGTCTCTAGTTCATACCAATTGCGACTGTAGCCTACGCTATGCCATGCACGCTTGCCAATGGAGTCGGATTCCCTACGTCTCTCATGTTCGGGACTTTGTGCGAACCTGGTTTCAGCCCGCCAACGTCGCTGCGCTTAACCGGGCGTCCGCTGTCATCGCCAACTCGAAGGCGGTCGCGGAGGCATGTATCCACGCCGGTGTGGAGTCGTTTCGGCTAAATGTTATCTACAACCCGGTCGATGTCACCCTTTATCAACAAGCCGGCGACATCAACCCGGACGAGCTAAGACGTGATCTCGGTCTGCCCGATGATGCATTTGTAGTTGGTATAGTTGGACAGTTCCATGTAGTTAAAGGGCATAGCGAACTGGTGCAAGCTGCGCCCAGAATTTTGCGTGCGATTCCACACGCACATTTTGCCGTGGTTGGAGAGGCGTTCACCCCTGACTCAAAGACGGTCAAGGAGCAACTAGAACATTCAATCGCAGATGCCGATCTGACTAGGTATTTTCATTTTCTTGGATATCGTCACGATCTTTCTCGAGTCATGAGATCGTTTGATGTGCTTGCTGTCCCCTCTTGGACCGAACCCTTTGGCCGGGTCGTGGTCGAAGGCCTGGCTGCAGGCTGCTCCGTGGTCGGGACTGACGTCGGCGGGATACCCGAGATCATCGAAGATGGATTCAATGGTTTGCTCATCCCGCCCAAAGATCCAGACAGGCTGGCAGAGGCTATCATCGGACTAGCCCAGAATTCGACAACACGAAGGCGGTTGGCGGAAGCGGGTCTACGCTCGGCCCAGCGCTTTGATGTAGGACAGCATGTCATTCAAATTCAGGCACTCTATGACACGGTAGCATGAGCCAAATGACAAATCAGCAGTTTCGATGGTAAAGAGATGGTTACCCGCCCCGGCACTTTTACTATAAATAAGCTGGACATATGGGAGGCGCGCCTCGAGCGCCGCCTGCAACTCGCTCGGGGGCGCTGGGCGCAGTGGCGGGGGGTCCGCGCCGGGCAACGTTTCGGCCTTGGCGCTGGGCTTCGGATACTCTTCCCAGGCTGCCTTGAGGTCGGGGATGACGTGACCATCGAGGGTCCGGGCTACTTGCACTGTCTGAGCGAGCGCGGCGTGCGCATAGGCGGCCATACCAGCATTGCCCGCAACGTGTGGCTGCACTGCGGTGGCAGTCTGGAGGATCACGCCCATGGCTGGTTCGAGATCGGCAGTCATTCGTTCATCGGCTGCAATGCCGTGTTGGGAGCCGGCGGGGGAATCCGCATCGGCAACAATGTCTTGATCGGCCAAGGCGTCCACATCCATGCCGAGAACCATATTTTCCATGACACCGCCCGCCCAATTCGCGAACAGGGCGTACATTATCAGGGCGTTGTGATCGAAGATGATGTCTGGATCGGATCTGGCGCTATGATCCTTGACGGCGTGACCGTAGGCCGCGGAGCGGTGGTTGCGGCGGGCGCAGTAGTCACCCGCTCGGCCCCCTCAATGGGCATCGTTGCGGGCGTCCCCGCCAGGTTGATCCGCCGCCGCGGCCGGGAGACCTAATGCGCATCGCCATCTACCACAACCTGCCGTCCGGCGGCGGCAAGCGCGCCCTTTATGAGATGCTGCGGCGTCTGGCGCAACGACATGAGCTCGTCGTCCATACACTGTCCACGGCCGACCATGAATTCTGCGACCTGCGCCCGCACTGCCAAAGACATGTGGTCTGGCCGTTTCGACCATTACCCCTGGCGCGCCGGCCCTTTGGACGGCTAAATCAGGGCATCCGCGCGGCCGACCTGCTGCGTCTGCACGCCCTTCAGCGCAAGATTGCCGCGCGCATCGATGCCGAAGGGTACGACGTGGTCTTTGTGCACAACTGCCAGTATGGCCAGAGTCCCAGCTTGCTATCCTTTTTGCACACGCCTTCGGTCTACTATTGCCAGGAGCCGCCGCGCCGCATCTATGAGCCGCCGATCGACCGGCCTTATTCACGCCATTCGCGGGCGCAAAGGGCGGGCAATCTGGTTGATCCGCTTCCCGGCCTATATCGCAAAACGCTGGCCTCGCTCGACCGCCGCAATGTCCGCGCGGCGACAACGGTGCTGGTCAACTCGGCTTATTCGCGCGAAAGCCTGTACCGCACCTACGGCATCTACGTGCAGGTCTGTTATCTGGGCGTAGACACAGAGCGCTTTCACCCGCTCTCGCTTCCCAAAGAGGACTTTGTCCTTTCCGTGGGCGCGCTTCACCCATCCAAGGGCTTTGACTTTGTGATCCGCAGCCTGGCGCTGCTGGACGAGCCCAATCGGCCGTGTTTGGTCCTGGTCAGCAACTTTACGAACGAGCCCGAGGAGCGGTATCTGTCGCAGCTGGCCAAGCAGTTGCATGTACCGGCGGCATTTCACCGCCGGATCAGCGACGAGAAGCTTCTGGCGTTCTACAACCAGGCGCGCGCCACGGTCTATGCGCCGGTTATGGAGCCGTTCGGCTTCGTGCCGATCGAGGCGATGGCCTGCGGGACGCCGGTCGTCGGCGTGCGCGAGGGCGGCGTGCGCGAGACGGTTGTGCATGGCGTGACGGGTCTGCTAGCGGATCGAGATCCGCAGGCATTCGCATCGGCGTTGCGCCGCCTTCTTGACGATCCCGTTTGGGCCACCGAGTTGGGGCAGAATGGGCTGCGTCACGTGCAGGAAGCGTGGACGTGGGAGGCATCGCTTGAGCGAGTGGAGGCAAGCCTGCAGGCGGTTGCCAACAGCAAGAGCGCGTGCGGAGACGGACGTCATGCCTGACCACGCAGCGCAGCCATTCGTCTCCATCGTCATCCTGAACTGGAACAACGCGGAGGACACGCTGGCGTGCCTGGGTTCGGTGGCAGCGCTCGACTACCCGGCCGCACGCGTCATCGTGGTGGACAACGGCTCGACGGACGACTCCGCCGCCCGCATTCGCGCCGCATACCCGGATGTCGAACTCATCGAGACGGGCGAGAATCTCGGCTACGCCGGCGGCAACAATGTGGGCGTTCGCCACGCCCTGGCGCAGGGGGCAGAGTACGTCTGCATCCTGAATAACGACGTCATCGTCGATCCCGGTTTTCTGGGGCCGCTGGTCGGTGCGCTGCAAGCGGAGGCGGATGTCGGCATAGTAGGCCCCAAGGTCTATCAGTTGGATGCGCCTGCTGAGATTCAGTCTGCCGGCGGCATTCTCGACGACAAATTCGATGTCCAATGGCGCGGCGCCGGCGAGAAAGACCAAGGACAGCTAGATGAGGCTGCTGAAATAGATGTCGCGCATGGCTGCGCTTTGGTACTGCGCCGGCAGTTGCTCAAGGCACTCAGCGGATTCGACGAGCGCTTCTTCATGTATAGGGAGGAAGTAGATCTCTGTGTCCGCGCCAAGCAGGTTGGTTACAGAGTGTTTTACGCGCCGCAGGCAAGGGTTTGGCATCGCCGGCCGAATGTCATGGCTAGTCGCCAGGCATTTACTACTTATTACATGACCCGCAATACATACCTTCTTCTGTCCAATTCTCAGGCAAATATTGCTTCATACGCCAGAGTAGCGCTGCGTCATCTAGTATGGTTATTGAACTGGTCAGTGAATGCAAAGTGGCGGCACAGGCGCGAGGATCGTGACGCCCTATTCAAAGCCTTGATCGATTCCGTAGGACGCAAATATGGAAATCGAGCCTATCGTTATGGAATCTAACCCTCGGCCCCTGGTGAGCGTGATATCGCTGACTTACAACCGCAAGGAACGCATCGCCTCCCTGTTACGCGCCCTCCAACAGCAGGATTATGTTCCCTTTGAAGTGATCGTGGTGGACAACGCCTCCACCGATGGTACAGCCGAGATGATTCGTGGCCAGTTTCCTGATGTGCAGGTGATTGAGTCTCCACAAAATATGGCCAACTACTCGTATACTCTTGGCGCTGAGGCTGCGCGGGGTGATTACTGGCTTATGATTGATGACGACGGACTGCCTGGCCAGAACAACTGGATAACTGAGGTCGTAAAGCGTTTCGAGGCTGATCCACAGCTTGGCGCAGTAGCATGTACGGTACGTATGCAGGATACCGGCAGGATTGCCAAGGACAGCCCCCAATTTATCCCCGAGGGTGACGGTTCTCGCGGATATTCCTGTGCTGCCTACAATGGAACCGGGGTGGGATTGCGGGCGGCAGCGGTGCGTCCGCTTCTGCCCATGTATCCGCGCTATTTCTTTCGTTCGTACATCGAACTACATCTCTGCACCCGCCTGATCGATTCCGGCTGGAAGGTGCAATGCTTTCCGGAAATCGAGGTGTGGCATTGCCGACCCTCCGGCACCTCTAACCCGCCTCTTGCTCACTACGGCCTGCGAAACTACTACTTGTACATTTGGAGTCTGTATCCAAGGCCATATGTCCTTACGGAGACGCTTCACGAATTGGGAAGCCGCCTAAAACTGACTGTACAGGGCAAGATTCCTGTTGGGCGCATGTTGAAAGCCTGGGGCGCGGCAGTTGCGAGCGCGAAAGATGCGTTTAGGTCTCGTCAACCAGTATCGCAAGCGACGGTAGAACATTTGCGCAAAATCCGACGCCACGGCAATTGGCACGGTTTAGCGCCGGAAATGCGTCTATTTGACCAGGATTAGTTCTGCGTCATCGATAGAATATTGAGTGTGGCTTTTACCAGGCGCACCGTGGCGCTGCTGCGCGATGCCGGCCTTCGCGCCGCGCCTTCTCTGCCAGCGCGGCGCCTCGTCCAGGAGCGCTACGACTGGCGGCAGATCGGCGGGCGCTTTGTGGAGTTGGTGGAGCAGGCCGTGGAACGGAAGCGAACACAGGCGGACTAGCGCATGACAGGCGAACCAATCGACGGCGTGACCCTCTCCATCATCATTGTCAACTGGAACACCCGTGATCTCCTGGCCGCGTGCCTGGAGTCAGTAGCCGCGGAGATCGCCCGCATGGGCGAGGGCGAGGCGGAGACCTTCGTCGTCGACAACGCCTCGACCGACGGCAGCCCGGAGATGGTGCAGGAGGACTTCCCCTGGGTGCGGTTGATTCGCAATACGGAGAATGTGGGCTTCGCCCGCGCCAATAACCAGGCCATCCGCCTGGCGCAAGGCCGCTACCTGCTGCTGCTCAACAGCGATACCTGCCTCCATGCCGGCAGCTTACAGACCCTCGTGGACTTCATGGACGCACATCCCGCCGCAGGCGCCGCGGGGCCGCGGCTGCTGAACGGGGACGGCACGCTGCAGGTCTCCTGCCATCCCCTGCTCACGCCCGAACGCGAGTTCTGGCGGCTGAGCTTTCTCGAACGGCTTTATGCCAGGGCGACCTATCCTCTAGAGGCGTGGGACGCGACAACGCCACACCGCGTGGAGGTCATCAAGGGCGCGTGCCTGTTGGGGCGGAGAATGGTCCTCGACCAGACGGGGCTGTTGGATGAGTCGTATTTCATGTACACGGAAGAGATGGACCTCTGCTATCGCATGGCACAGGCCGGGTGGGAGCTATGGCATGTACCCGCCGCGACGGTCACCCATTATGGCGAGGCGAGCAGTCGCCAGGTCGCCGCGGATATGTACGTGCAGCTCTATCGCAGCAAGGTCCAGTTCCATCGCAAGTTCGGCGGCGCATCGCGCGCACGGCGCTTTAAGGCCCTGATGGCCTTAGCCTATCTGCCGCGTGCTTGTGCAGCCAGTGGGGCGGCCCTCTTATCGCCCGGATGGCGCAGTCGCGCCCGCATTTATCGCCGGCTGCTTGCCGCGCTGCCGGGAATGTGAGCCATGACCGGAGTCCGGCTTTCTCTGCCTAACCAGCGTTCCCTCCTCGTCTGGGGCGTGGCGGCTGTCCTGCTGACCCTGGCGATTGTGCTGGGCATGCAGCCGTCGATTGTCTGGCTGGCTCTGCTGGGCGGCGGCCTTGGGGCCGCGGCGCTCTTGCAGCGCCCGGCGCTGGGGCTGCCGCTGCTCATGGTGGCGGCTCTGGTCGTCCCGCTGGAGATCGGCACGGGCACACAGGTCGTACTCAACCCGGCGGCGCTGCTGGTCCCTGCGCTGCTCGGCCTGTGGCTGTTCCGCATGGCCGTGGTCGAGCGCAACATCGCCTGGGTTCCCTCGCCGGTGAACCAGCCGCTGCTGCTCTTTCTGGTTGCGAGCCTGGTCTCCTTCGCCGTCGGCCGGCTCACGTGGGATCCCTTTGTGCCCATCAGCGCCAACTTCTGGCTGGTGCAGATGGCCCAGTGGAGCATCTTCGCCTTTTCGGCTGGCGCGTTTTGGCTGACGGCCAACCAGGTGAGCAGCGAGGCGCAACTGCGGCAGCTCACTATGCTCTTCCTGCTGGTCGCCGGCTCAATCGCCATCCTGCGTATGGTTCCAGGCTTGGGCGGCCCGCTCAATCGGGTGACGACCGTCGCCTTTATCCGCGCGCCGCTGTGGGTGTTGCTGTCTGCGCTGGCGGGCGGGCAGTTGCTCTTCAACCGCGGGCTGGCGCGGCCCTGGAGAGTCTTTCTGTGGGCTGTGACTCTCTGCTCCGTTTATTTCGGCTTTTTTGTCAACAGAGATTCTTCTTCAACCTGGGTGGGAATCGGCGCAGCCCTGGGCGTACTCATATGGCTGCGCTTTGCCCGCTTGCGCCTGCCCATCGTCGTGCTTGCCCTGGCGCTGCTCGCAGCCGGCGTTCTGTTTCCCGCCGTATACGAATTTGCCGGCGGTGACGATGCGTGGCGCAGCACCGGCGGCTCGCGCCTGGCGTTGATCGGGCGCGTCGTCGAAGTGACGCTGCGCAACCCCGTCACCGGCCTGGGGCCGGCGGCCTACCGGCCCTACGCCAACATGAAGCCGCTGCCCTATTTGGGAGCGTACTGGGTGGCTCCGCTGATCAACTCGCACAACAACTATGTGGACCTCTTCGCGCATGGAGGCGTGCTGGGCTTGGCGCTCTTTGCCTGGTTTGCGTGGGAAGTCTACCGGCTGGGGCTGCGCCTGTATCGCCGCTATCAGGAGGGATTCGCGGCGGGCTATGTCAACGGCATGTTGGCCGCAGGCGCGGGATCGCTGGTCATCATGCTGATGGCCGACTGGATCCTGCCCTTCGTGTACAACATCGGCTTTCCCGGCTTCCAGGCTAGTGTGCTCGTGTGGCTGTTCCTGGGAGGGCTGGTGGCACTGGAACGCATGACCGATGTCGACCCCAAACGATAAAGTCTCGCCATCGGTCTACATTAAGCGCCGCTACATTTGGCAGCCGGGCGGCTTACGCCTATTGCGCGAGGCGGCCTGGTCGCAATACGCGCAGCGGGCGGTTGCCCCAATCGTCAACGGAATGCACATCGAATTTCCTGAGACGGAAACCGCTCTAGGGTTCTGCGTCAAAACTACAACGCGCCGCCTGGAGGGACCTTCGCTGCTGTCTTTGCTCTACGATCCTTGTCATCAGACAGCCGCCGTTGACATGGGGATGACGGTACTAGAGGCGTTTCACTCAGCAAATCTCGACTCGGCGCCTTCCGACCTTTTCGGTTGGGTCTTTCGGTGGTTCAAAGGACTCCGGCTCATTGTCCGTACAGCATTTGACGCGTCTTCCTTATCCGACACCGAGAGAAAGGAGCTAAGGCGGCTAGTGGCTCGATACGTTCTAGGGAAGACAGGCAGTCGAGTGTTGGTGCACGGTGATCTCCACGCATCTCATGTGCTTGTCGATTCCGACAATCGGACGTTCGGCATTATTGACCTGGAAACAATGCATATCGGCAAAGCGGCCACCAACTTCGCCCAGTTATGGGATGGCTATCATCATGCGGATCCGGCGTTGGGCCAACAACTCTATCGTCGTTATGCCGATCAATATCCGGGCGAGATGGATGAGCAGTTTGACGACGATCTTCGTCTCGAAGCGGCGCTACGCAGCCACACGCATATCCGCGCCGGACGGCTGACAGGAAATACCCTGCTGGTCGATAAGGCCCAGCATTTACTGCACGGCGTCTTGAGCGGCGTCTCTTTTCAATCCTTATGCACAGAGAGAAAACCATCGTGACTTCGTCGAAGGCGTACTCGCGGGAATTAGCGGAGAAATACGACTACCGGCATTTTGGAGGTCAAAGCGGCCAGTTCATATTAAGCAAAGATGTTCGCACGCTGTTGTCTTTGCTCCCGCCGCCGCCGGCGCTTGTACTGGATATCCCATGCGGCACGGGAGTCTATACGGATGCCTTGACTAAACAGGGCTATCGCACTATCGCTGCCGATGCCTCCGGGTCGATGTTACAGATCGCCGGGCTATACCAGCCACAGAAAGCAAGACTCCAAGCAGATATCGCTGGCCTGCCGGTGGACGACAACGCGCTTGATATAGTGGTGACGCTTCGTCTGTTTTCGCATTTTGAGAGCGTCGAGATAGCGCGTTCGTTGCGGGAATTAGGCAGAGTGATTAAGCCGGGCGGCCGGGTGATATTCGACAGCTTTCGCTGGACGCCGCGGCGTTGGCCGGTGTTGCGCAGCATTGTAGAACAAAGCTATATACACGAATACTCCTATGACGAAACGGTAGCGACGATTGGTGAAGCTGGCCTGCGTGTAGTCGATACTCGCTGGAGTTACCTGTTCTCCCCCATCTTGCAGCGCCGGTTGCCGGCTTCAATCGTACGCGGGCTGGACAGATTCGAGACGCTACTGCCGGATCGGTGGCTGCTGCGCACATTCTGGGCATGTACGAAGCATTAGCTAGCCGGCGACGAACAGGTCTCGGCCGTATTTGTACGCGAGACGTTCGAGGTTTACCTGCCCGCGCTCATCCGCTAGAAGCCGTTACGATGCATCTTGACGCTCAGGGGAAGGCAAGCAACTGCACCATCTGGCGCCGGCCGGGCGTGTGGCTGGCGTTGATTCTGGCGCTCTCGACGGCGTTGCGGCTGGGCGTAGCCTTTTACTACGGCGACGCCACGCCGCCCGGCAAGGACGAGACGTCGTACTCCGTGCTGGCGGCGCGGCTGGCCGCGGGCCACGGCTATAGCTTCCCGGAGTACTGGTATCCCTTCGCCTCGTCCGATACGCCCACGGCCCACTGGTCCTACCTGTATACGGCCTTCGTGGCCGGTCTGTACGCCGTTTTTGGCGTGCACCCGCTGGCGGCGCGGCTGGCCGGCGCCGTGCTCACCGGCCTGCTGCTGCCCTGGCTGCTCTACCGCCTGGCCTGCCGCGTGCTGGGACCCTGCACGCCGGGTGAAGCGCTCGCCGCAGGTCGCCCCGCAGCCATCGCCCTGCTCACCGCCGCGCTGGGTGCAATCTACGCCTACTTCGTCCTCTACGGCGCCATGGTCATGACCGAAGGACTGTACATCTGCGCCTTGCTCTGGTCGCTGGAGCGCGGGCTGGCGCTGGAACAGGCATTGCACAGCCGGGCGGAGGAGGGCGCACCGGGCAAGCGTTCGTTCCTGCCTACGGCGCTGACGCTGGGCCTCAGCCTGGGCGCGGCCGCGCTGTTGCGCCAGGCCATCCTGCCCTGGGCCGCCGCGCTTTTCCTCTACCTGCTGTGGGCCGGCTATCGCAGCGGGCGCACAGCCGCGGCGTTGCGAGCGCTTTTCACGGCGGGGGTGATCATCCTACTTTTCATCCTGCCCTTCACCGTACGCAACTACCGGGCCTACGGCGAGTTCCTCCTGCTCAACTCCAACACGGGCTACGCCATGTACTCGGCGCAGCACCCGCTGCACGGCGTCAGCTTCCAGGCGTTCGCGGCCGCGCCCCTGCCCGACGACCTGTCCCCGCGGCCGGCCAACGAAGCCCAGTGGGAACGGGCGCTGATGCGCCGCGGCATCGAGTTCGTCATAGCGGAGCCGGTGCGCTATCTGCGCCTCTCGCTCAGCCGTGTCGTCGACTACTTCAAATTCTGGCCCAGTGCGGAGACGACGCTGCTGCACAACGTGGGCCGCGTGGCCTCCTTTGGCCTGTTTCTGCCCTTCATGCTCTATGGGCTGTGGCTGTCGCGCACAGAGCGGCGGCGCTACCGGCTGCTCTACCTCTTCATCCTCTTCTACAGCGTCCTGCACATCCTCACGTGGGCCATGATCCGCTACCGGCTGCCCGCCGACGCCGTCCTCCTTCTCTTCGCGGCGCTGGCGATCGACGAGCTTTGGCGGCGGATCGGGCATATCCGCCCCCGCGCCGCATAGCCGTTTCTCGCCCCCTCCTGTTGCGGCTGAGCCAGCGTTATCCATTCGTCCCGTCAGGCGCATCGAATGACGGCGGAGTCGCACAGGACAAACGTCGCGACTTTGTATAGACATTCGCGCGTTTTTTCTACGTCATTCGTCGCATTTATAAAGTATCCCGCGGGTTGGGCTGTTACAAGCGCGCCGCCGCTCCATTACGGCGCACGGATTTTCTCAAGTTTTGAGAATTCCCGCCAATTCGCCCCTGATCCGCCTATGATCAGGCATTTGTCGTTTGACGATTCGTTACAGACCGCTATAATGTTTGTATACTGTAAGCAACGCGCCGTTCATCCCCGAACCATTCGCACCAGCAGATTACGGCAGCGCATAGCACGGGGCGGGCCGTCTGGCCGCTCATTCTCACTACACCGCAGCCCATCGCAAACGGCGTTGTGCTCAAGAGGTGCATAAGCCAATAAGGGTTATCATGGACCGCAGCATCGTATTCCCCGCAGGACTGCCAGCCGCGCATCGAGCGTTTACGCATTCAATCAATTTCAATACATCCAAACCCAATAACCAGAGCGAGACCGAATCCGCCGCATCTGTGGAATCGGACGATTCTCTTCCGGACGTGCTTGTCCAGTTCGCCCACGAACTGAGCACGCCGCTCTCCACCGTCATCCTCAACCTGGAGATGGTCCACGACAGCCACGAGGTTGAACCGGCCGACGAACGCGCCTGGCAGGTCGTGATGGACACGCTGCACCGGCAGCGCATGTTGCTCGACTCGTTGCTGGCGGCGGGCAAGTGCGAGCGCGGCGTCTACAGCGCCGAATGCCGACCGCTGAACATCGACGAGCCGATCGCAGCGGTGATCGAGGAGTATCGTCTGCTCGCCGGACGCAAGCGCATCCGGCTTCGCTTCGCGCCGGACCCCCATCCGACGGCGATCAGCGGCAATAAGACGTTGGCGCAGCTCGTGTTGACCAACCTGGTCGACAACGCCGTCAAGTACACGCCCAGCGGCGGCGAGGTGACGGTGCGGACCCGGCCGGGTGATGCCGGCGTCTACGTGGACTGCACAGATTCAGGGCCGGGCATACCGGAGGAGGAACAGGAGGCTGTGTTCCGCCCGTACTACCGGAGCGCGCGTCACGCGCAGACCAAACGGGGGGCGGGCGTCGGTCTGCACATCGTGACGAAGTTGATGGAGGCGATGGGCGGGCGCGTGCAGGTGCGCAGCCGCGCCGGTCAAGGCAGCGTCTTCACAGTCTGGTTCCCCGCGTGGGAGAAACAGGGTGCGTAGAAACGGCATCCTTGCCGTTCGTGAAAGCGGAGCGGCATCTGTACCGCCGGAGTTTCGCGCGCCGGAGCGGCGCGCCTCGTCGCTGAAAGACAGGCGATTCGTAGAATTCGTGCTATTCGTGGCTTCGTTTGCTTTATTGGCGGTAAGGCCTGTTAGGACTCATTCTTATGCCGCGAGTATTGGTCGTCGAAGACGATATTGACCTGAATTGGACGGTGTGCCGCGTGCTCAACAGCCACGGCTACCAGACGCTCGGCGTGGGCAGCGGTGAAGAAGCTCTGCACCGCTATCGCGAGCAACGCCCAGATCTGATCCTGCTCGACGTGCAACTGCCGGGCGCGGACGGCTATCGCCTGGCGCGGCAGATACGCGCCTCTGTCGACGGGGGACGCATCCCCATCATCTTCATGACCGTCAACCCGGAGCTGGAGAGCAAGATCATAGGGTTCGCCGCCGGCGCCGACGACTATCTGGTCAAGCCGTTCGACATCCGCGAGCTGCTCATGCGCATTCAGGCCGTGTTGCGCCGCACCAGCGGCGACCCGATGCGCGGCGACCTGGCCGACGCGCCGGAGCGCAGCCTACGCGTCGGCGAACTGGAGTTGGACTTGGATACCGCCACCGCCAGCACCGGTTGGAGTTCGGCGCTGCTCACGCCCACCGAGCTCCAACTTCTGCGCTACTTCATGCAGAACGCGGGCCGCATCCTCTCCGGACGGCATCTCCTCACCGCCTTGTGGAACGCCGAGGGCGACGGCTCCGACAGCACGGCGGTGCTGCGCTGGCACATCAAGAACCTGCGCCAAAAGCTCGAGGCGGATCCCACCAACCCCGAGCTATTACTGACCGTGGGCCACCACGGCTATATGCTGGCCGCCCCTAAAGAAGAATAGGGCAGCCAGAGAAAACAACATCCTCGCGTACCGCCAACGGAATCCTCGCGTACGTCCGATTTGTTATGCCCTATGCTTGGGGGCAGAAGTTGGCGTATCAGCGTTGACCCAGGCGCCCCCGAATTTCCTGGCTGCGGCGACCCGGCTTCGGCAGAGAACAAACCTCATTTGGGACACAAAACTGCTGCGGGGCGATCCGAACCGGCGGATGTGAGACCTCCTGGCGCATTCCCACAAGGCATGGCCTGGACAAAATAATGGTGGCGCGAATATTGTTGCTAGAGGGCGCGGCGGAACGAGAGGAAAGCCTTGCCCCTCGTTTGAGCGCCGAGGGGTTTGACGTTCTGGCGGAGAAGGACCCGGCCAAGGGCGTAGAGATGGCGTCGGAAAAACAGCCCGACGTGATCGTCATCAACGGGCGCTTGCCGGGCTGTTCGGCGTCCGACATCGTCAAGCAGCTTCACACGGCGGAGCCGGCCGGTCTGTTGCCGGTTGTGCAGATCGTGGACTCGGCGCCGCAAGACCCGCAAGCCCTGCTAGAGGATGGGGCGGACGACTATCTGGCGCGCCCCCTTGATTGGCCCGCCTTTTTGGCCCTGCTCAACGCGCGCACGCGGCGTTGGCGGGAGTGGAACGCCTTCTACAACCGGCGCATCGAGCAGACGCGCTCCAAAGTAGTGCAGGCGCTCTCGCACGAGGTCTTTTACCCGCTGCTCGAGATCGAAGCGAACGGCGAGTATCTCGCTCGCAGCGAGGCGGTCACCGGCGCATCCGCGGTGGCGGATACAGGACGCGAGATCGTCTCGGCGGCGCACAGGCTGCATCGCATGTTGGGCAAGCTGATGCTCGCCGCCACGCTGGAAGAGGAAAGCGCGGGCGCGGAACACGGGCCGCCTGCCCGCGGGCAGGCGGCGGACGCCGCCGCCATCGTCGAGCAGACAGCCGTTCAGACGGCGCAGCTATGCGGCCGCAAGGCAGAACTCGTTCTTGCGCTGGAACCTGCTTGGGCGCAGGTTGCGGCAGTGGATTTGGAGTGGATCGTCGAGGAGTTGGTCCGGCACGCGTTCAGCGTCTCCCCGCCCGGCGCGGCGGTGTCCGTCGCGTCGCGGGCCAAGCGGCGCTACGAGCTCACCGTCACGGCGGCGCCGGAGGCAGTCGCAGAGCGGGCGGGCGGACGCCCGCAGGCGAGCTACAGAACGACCTCTGCGTTGGGGATGGAGATCGGGCTGGAGATCGTGCGCCGGCTGGCTGTGATGCACGGCGGCTCCCTCGAGGTGCGGCGCAAGGCCGGCAAAGGGATGCGCGCTGTGGTGCGGCTTCGGCGTGCAGCCGAGCCGCGTACGGTTGACGCTTGAACGGCCGGCGAACTCCAGCGCACGTAAACACGTAAAGATGACCTGTCGCCACAACAGTCAGAGAGGAAGGTAGAGCATGCCCAGCAAAGAGCGGCCGACGGCTTCGCACCGGAAGATGCCGCTGTATCTGGTGATGGCGGCTGTCCTGTTGGCCCTGGCCGCTATGAATATCCTGGCGGGCTTCCCGTCCTTCGTACACAAGGCCCAGGCTGCGCCGACCATCGACGATCCCTGCGGCATCAGCGGCTGGGTCTTCAACGACCGCAACGCCGACGGCGTCTTTCAGTACGGCGAACCGGTGATCGGTTCCAGCGACGTCCAGTCGTCGGAGCCCGGCATCGGAGATGTGACGATCTCGCTGGAGAACCCAAGCGGAGTCAAGGCGGCCGAGACGCTCAGCTTCGCGGGCGACGAAAACACCGGCTGGTTTCGTTTCCAGGGGCTGGCGCAACTGGACTTCTACACGGTGATCGAGACGGACTTGCCAGGCTGGGCGAGCGTGTCGCCTAACCGGCAGAAAGTGCCGATGGCGGGGAATTGCGTGGCCGAGGTTTTCTTCGGGGACCGCCGCATCCGCAGCGTGGCCGGCGTGGTCTTCGATGACTTTAACGGCAACGGCGTCCAGGACGCGGGAGAACTGGGCGTGGGCGGCGTATCCGTAAGCATTACGCCCCAAGGAGGAGGCGCCTCGGTCGACGTGACGACGGATGAATTCGGCGCATATGAGATCAACGACGTGGCCGTCGGATTCTATGCGGTCGTAGTCACCGTGCCTGCCGACTATGCCGCTCTGTCCCCCGACACAGTCGTGACCGATGTGACCGATGGCGGCTTTGGCACGGCCAATTTCGCCCTTGGTCTGGCCGACGGCACGATCCGGGGCACGGTTTTCCTGGACAAACACGGCGACGGCGTGCCTGAATCGGGCGACGAGGGGCTGGCCGGCTGGAACGTTACGCTGAACAACGCAAGCGCGGCAGCCGCCCAGAGCGTCGACCAACTGCCTATCACCGTGCAGACCAATTCCCAAGGCCGGTTTTCCTTCCCGCCGCAGCCTCCGGGCGTTTATCTGGTCACGGTCCATACGCCTGCCGGCTATGTAGGCCTCACCTCCAACGTGAAGCAGGTAACGGTCATAGAAGGCCGGCCGACCGTGGTGAACATGCCTGAGGCCATTAAGAGCAGCATCTCCGGCTTCGCTTTTCTGGACCAGAACGGCGACGGCGTGCAGCAGGCAAGCGAACCGGGCCTGCCCAACGTCATGGTGGAGCTTCTCTCGGACGGCGCCGTGGTGAAGACCGCTTACACGCTTGCTGGTGGAGACTACTCCTTCACTTCTGTCAGCGGCGGGACTTACCGCGTACGGGCGAGCGCCCCGGCGGGCATGGTCGCCACGACGCCCGCCACGGCAGAGGTCATCCTCGCCGCCGACGGCGTTGGTTTTACCAGTTTCGGATATCGAGAGATAAACACGATCGGCGGGATCGTGTTTGAGGACCTCAACGACAACGGGAAGCGAGACGTAGGCGAGCCGGGCGTGGGAAACGCCACCGTCACACTCAAGAACAGCCAGGGGATCACAGTGGGGACCGCCGTCACGAATGGCGACGGCTCCTACCAATTCGAGAACAGGTCTGCCCAAGCCTATACGGTAGCGCTGACGCTCCTAGACGGCTTCCGCAGGACCACGCCGCTTGAAGTGACGGTGACGCTTGCATCCAATGGCACAGGTGCGGCTAACTTCGGCATCAAGCGCCTCGGACAAGAGGTCGTCGTGTATATCCCGGAGTTGATCAAGGCCGGGGGTGCAACCCGCTGATGGTGTTGCTGCCGGCGACCGGAAGCCGGAGGACGCAAAGAGGTAGAAGGCAATGTGGCTTGCCGTAGTGTTGGCGTGGCAGGCGCTCTGGTCGAGCCTGATGCCGGGCTTGATCGGCGTCTGCCCGCTTTTTCCCTCGGAGCATGAGCGCTTAGGCGTCAACGTCGTGCGCAACTACGGCAAGGCCGTGGACGACTACGACGTGGCGCAGCTATATGCCGGCTGGTATGTGGACTATAGCGTCCAGCTTTCGCCGGCGCGGCCTGCAGGCATGGGCTACATGCAGACCGTATTGCCTTCACAGCACTACCCCATCCGGCCTGATGCGCTTGGTCCCCTCGTGGACGCCAATCCCGGCGCGCTGTGGACGCTGGGCAATGAACCGGACCGCGACCTGCAGGACGGGATGACGCCCGAGGCGTACGCGGCCTTTTACCATGACCTATACGCCTTCATCAAGGGCCGGGACCCTACGGCCCGCATCGCCGTTGCCGGCGTGGTGCAGCCCACGCCCATCCGCCTGCGCTATCTGGACAGGGTGCTGGACGCGTATCGCCAGCGTTACGGCGTGCGCATGCCTGTGGACGTGTGGACGGTGCACGGCTTCATCCTCAACGAGGCGCCGGACGAGTGGGGCGCGAGCATCCCCGTGGGGCTGGAGGCGTTTGCCGATGAAGGTCTGCGCCGCACGGTCGACGACCACGACCGCATGGACATCTTCCGGCAGCAGATCGTCGACTTCCGCCGCTGGATAGCGGGCCGCGGCTACCGGGACAGGCCGCTGATCCTTTCGGAATACGGCATCCTGCTGCCCAAGGCCTACGGCTTCAGCGATGCGGCGGTCGCCAACTTCATGGTGGAGAGCTTCGGCTTTCTACAGACGGCCACGGACCCGCATACGGGCTATGCGCCGGACGGCAACCGGCTGGTGCAGGCGTGGGCGTGGTATAGCCTCAACGACTATGAGTATGTCTACGATCCGGTGACCGAAACCAGCCGGGGGTTCAACGGCAATCTTGTTGACCACGACAGCGGGCAGATCACGCCGGTGGGCTGGCGTTTCGCGGCCTCCGCCCAACCGCTGATGGACCTGCACAGCAACGCAGCCATCGTCGCGGCGGCAATCGAGCCGGCCGCGCCCATCCCCGCGGCCGCGGCGTCCGTCGTCACGGTGACGGCAACGCTCTTCAACGGCGGCAACCTGGACGCTGAGGACGTGCGACTGGCCGTGTATGCGGGAGACCCGGATGCGGGCGGGAGGTTGCTGGGGAGGTCGCAGCCCGGCGTCACGCTGGCGTCGCACTGCGGCCAGGAGGCGCGGCTGGCGGTGGTATTTGATGCAACCGGCTGGGCGCCGGGTCTCTACTCGCTCACCGCGGCGATCGAGATGCGGAACCCCCAAGCGGAGAAGAACCTGGAGGACAACCGCGTGAACTTGTCGCTGTGGCTGCTGCATCCAGGCGAAACGCTGGAGCAGACGCTATTGCCGCTGGTGGCGCGCAGCGGAGGGTAGCGGCGACTCGAAGATCGCGCCGGCGCGGCCGGCGACCTGACCCTCAAGCCAGGTCGAGTTGGCGCAGTAGGCGCGGCCACCCTTCGTCGAGAATGGCGTCGATCTGCGCCAGTACCCGCACGTAGGCCTGCTCGCCCTCTCCGTAGGGATCGGGCAGATCGCCGTCGCCGCGGTTGAGTTCAGTCAGCAGCCACACTTTGTGCAGCGCCTGCGGGCTGCGATAGAAGATGGCCTGTCGGTGCGCTTCCTCGCTCACCAGGATCAGGTCGGCCAGGCGCAGTTCCTCCTCGTCCAGCGCCGTGGCCCGATGCCCGCTCAGGTCGATGCCGCGCTCGGCCAACAGGCGCACGCCGGCCGGGTCTGCCGGCTCCCCTACCAACGCATAGATGCCTGACGACGTGATGTGCGCGCGATCGCCCAGACCGGCGCGGACAAAGCGGTTGCGCAGCAGCGCGGCGATCATGGGCGAGCGGCAGACGTTGGCTGTACAGACGACCAGAATCCGTTTCACGGCGGCATGCGTCCGATCAGCTTGCGGCCGGGCCTCGTGCGAAGCCGCCGCTTAGCCGGCGTCCTGCGTACGCGGCGCGGCGGCGCGGCCATCCTCGACGCCGGCCGGGTGATGATGCCCGTTGACGCCGGCGGGCGCGGCCGGCGGCAGCGCCGGAATCGAGCCGGCGTCTTCGCGACGGTAGTACTTGTTGCGGTAGCGCTTGGAGTAGTGATAGGAGTAATAGTAACCCTTACTGCGCCGCGAGACGCGATTCAACAACACGCCGACCAAGTTGGCGTTGACCTGCCGTAAGACGGCCTGGGCGCGCTTCAATGTCTCGCGGCGCGTGCGCCCCGCATGCACCACCAGCAGCACGCCGTCCACCTGCGTGGAGATCACCGGCGCGTCGGAGAGGGCCAGCACCGGCGGGCTGTCGACCAGGACGAAGTCCGCCTGGGCGCGCAGTTCGGTGAGCAGGGTGTGCATGCGCTGCGAACCGAGCAGCTCGGCCGAGTTGGGCGGCAGCGGGCCGGTGGTCATGATGCGCAGGTTGGGCACGTCGGTGCGCTGCAAGAACGGCGTCGGGTCGAGCGATTCGCTGAGCAGCGCCGAGGTGACGCCTACGTTGTTGACCGCGTTGAAGACGCGGTGCAGGCGCGGGCGGTGCATGTCACAGTCGAGTATGACGACGCGGCGGCCGCTTTGGGCCAACGCCACGGCCAGGTTGGCGACCGTGATAGTCTTGCCTTCCGCTGGGTCGGCGCTGGTGACCAGTAGCGTGCGCACCGGCTCGTCGATGGAGGCGAACTGGAGGTTGGTGCGCAGGATGCGATAGGCTTCCGAAGGCGGCGACTGCGGGTTGTTCACCATCACCAAGTCGCCGCCGCGCAGGTCCTTGTCCGTTAGGGCGGGCGCCGCGCCCAGCGCCGGCACATCCAGGATTTTCTGGATGTCCTCGGCGGACTTCACCGAGTCGTCCAGATATTCGAGGAGGTAGGCGGCGCCTGCGCCCAGCACGAAACCGATGGCTGCGGCGAGCAGCATGTTGATCAGCAGCTTGGACGGCATCGGCTCGTGGGGCAGATTGGCCGGCTCCACCACGTTGATCGTGTTGACGGCGCCGCGCTGCGTGGTGGCGAGCAGCGAGGCGTAGTTGGCCTGCAGCGTGTTCAGCTTCTGTTCCAGCGCCGTGATCTGGTTTTGGGTGTCGGCGATCTGGCGGGCGCTGAGCATCTCGGCCAGGGCGGATTCCAGGCGGCCGATCTCGTCCTTGGTGGCGCGGATGTTGCGCTCCAGCTCGTCGAGCTGTTCGTAGACGAAGGCCTGGCGTTCCTGCTCTTGCGAGCCTGCCGGGCTGCGTAGGATGAGTTGGTTGACCAACTCATTGGCGACGGCCTGGGCGCGCAGCGCGTCGGTGTCGATCACGGTGATGTCCATGAACTGCGTGTTGGGCACGACCTTAGCGGTGTATTCGGGCAAGTCCGACAGGCCGAGCGCTTCCATTGTGTCCTGGCGCAGACTCTCGCGATTGACCATGCCGGCGTACATGGTGAGCAGTTGCTGGGCCATGGCGATCTGGTTGCTCGACGGGTTGGGGTCGTTGATCATCGTGCCCACCATGATCGTGGTGCGCGATTGGTAGAGAGGCGGCTGGAGATAGCTGACATAGGCGCTCGACGCCGCGGCCAGCAGCGCGGAGGCCAATACCAGCCACCACCAGCGGCGCAACGCAATCAGATACTCGCGCAGGTCAGTCGTTTCCATGAGCCTTTCCCTTCCTCTCGCTGCTTACACAGACGTCTCGTGATCGGGCGGGGGCGACGCTAACCGCGTTTGGCGTCAGCGCACCCAGACCGGGTCCCAATCCTCGAACTCGTTGTTGCTCAGGTTATGCTGATCCGAACCGTCGGCGTTCATGATCCACAACTGGCGCCGGCCCGACTCGCGGTTGGAGTAGAAGACGATGCGGCTGCCGTCGGGCGACCAACTGGGGTGCTTGTCCCATTCCCAGATGTTGTTGGTCAGACGCAGAGGCTGGTCGTTGTCCCAGTGCACTGTGTAGATCTCGTCGTTGCCCGAATCGGTGCTGACAAAGGCGATGCGTTGGCCGTCCGGCGACCAGGCAGGGTCGTAGTTGAGCCCCTTCATGCGCGTCACCTGTTGGGTGCGTTCGTAGAGCAGTTCGTCCACGAAAATCTGCGAAACGCCGCCGTCCACTTTGACATAGACCAGGTTGCTGCCGTCGGGCGAGAGCGTCAATTGCTCGCGAGCCAGCGGATAGATCCATCCCCAGGTCACCTGACTCACCTGACCCGTCTCCGGATCGAGCAAGAAGATCGCTTCTCTGTTGTCGATGCGGTTGGACTTGAAGAGGATCTTGCCGCGCATGGCTTCGGGCAGGACATCCGGCGCTTCTGTCGGCGTGGGCGAAGGCGTCACCGTGCTGTCGACGAGGAGCGGGATCGGGGTGGGCGTGGGCATGGGCGACGGCGTGATGACCACGGCGTACCAGGGCAGCGGCGTGGACGTGCCGTCGACGACGGCGCGGGCCTCAGCCAGCGCGTGCATGGCCTGCGCGGTGGCGACGTTGCCCGGCGTGGGCGTGGCGAACACCCACATGCCGGTGACGGCGTTGTAGGGCAGTGGCGTAGCGGTGGGCGCCGCCGGGTTTTCGGCGCGGGCCGTGGCCTCGATGACGCGGGCGGCTTCCGTGGCAATGTTGGCCGCGGGCGGCGAGGGCATGATGACGATGGGCGTGACGTACTCGGTCGGTGTCGGCGTAAAGGTGCCCGTGGTCAGCGCCACCAGCGTCGGGTAGAGGGCGATCTCGGTCGCCTCCGCCGGGTTGGCGGGCGGCTGCGTGGGCAGCACGATGGGCGGCAAGCCCTGCTCGACGGCGATGGCCTGCTGGGTGGCGATGTTCGCCGGGTAGGGCGTCGGCGTATGCACCTCGTAGGGATCGGGCGTATAGGTGCCGGTAGTCGTCGCCACGAAGGTGGCGGTGGCGGCCTGTGCCAATGCCGTGATCATGTTGCCCGGCTCCGGCGTCAGCGTGGCGATGATGAAGGGTCGGGTCGGCGTAGGCGGCGGGGTGGGCGGCGGCGGCCCCACGCTGAAGATCAACTCCGGGCTGAAGCCTGCCGTCGAGGGGCCGGTTCCGCTGTCCCAGGCAAAAAGGTGATCGTCGCTCTGCGTCCATGCCTGGATGCGCACGATGAGGGCTGTTTCGCCGTCGATCAGTTGCCGGGCCAGCCAGTCGAGCGTGTTGCGATCCAGGGGCAGGCGGATGGTCTCCCCCTCGACCAAGGCGCTGCCGCCCAACACGGGCAGCGTGATCGGGGCCGGCGCGGCCAGCACGGCGTCGTAGCCGGCGCGCGTCAACTCCGGCAGGTCGCGGGCGGGTATCAGTTGGACGATCCACGTTGCCGCGGCGTCCGGTTCTATGCGTTCGTCGCGCAGCCCGGTCAACGCGAGCGTTCCTTCGACGATCTCAGCGCCGCGGGCGATGCGGCGCAGGTCGAAGCGGGCGGCGGAAAGGAAGGAGACGCCCTCACGCGTGCCCGCATAGAGGAACGAATCACCGATGTTGCCGCGTCGCCCGCTCTCGTTGGTCCACCAGCCGACATCGCCTGGGCTGGGACGCAGCGAATGGACGCTGCCGCCCGGCGGCGGCGTGGGCGTGTACAGGCCGGCGGCGACCGGCGCGGCCTCAGACAGCGGCGTGGCAGTGGCGACCGGAGTTGGCGTATCGGTTACGGCCGGCGTCAGCGTCACCATCGGCGAGGGTGAGGGCGTGGCGGCGGGCGGCTCGAACCAGTCTCCGATAAAGAACGAAAGGACGGCCAACGCAGCGGCGAGCAACACGACGCCGGCCGCGATCGCAGGCCAGCCGGCCGACCGGCCTTCCTCTTCCTCAGCCGGCTCCGGCGCGGACTGTGCGGCCTTGGGTCGCGCCGCGGCAGCCTGATAGAGCGGGCAAGCTGCGTAGTTGCCGCTCAGACAGAACGTCCCCTGGTGCGCCAGATCGGGGGCGCCTGCCGGTTGCTGGGCATAGCAACGGTGCGACTCGGTCGGCGCCGAGCGAACCAGCGATCTGTCGTCAAATAGGCCAAGGTAGCTGCAAATAGCGCCGGGGATCTGTTCAGCCATGTGTGTGCGGTTGGGCTCTCGGTTCGGGGTTGGTTGCGCCGCGGCCCGCGTTGGGCGGATAGATGGCATCCCATGCCGTGTAGACGCTCCGCCAGCCATAGCGTTCGATCGCCGTACGCCGGCCTGCCTGGCGCAGACTCTCGGCCAGGTCGGCGTTATGCACCAGCCGGGAAATCGCGGCGGCGAAGTCCTGCGGCGTGTCGGCGATGAGCAGATTCTCGCCGTCCGTGTAGGCTAGCCCCTCCGCGCCGATGCGGGTTGATACGACGGGCACGCCCCACGTCCAGGCGTCGACGATCTTGACGCGCATCCCGCCGCCCGACCATAGCGGCACGATCCAGGCGCATGTCTCGGCCAAAAGCGGTTGCAGGTCCGCCACATAGCCAAGCGTTTCCACATTAGGCCGGTTCATCTCGGCGAGCGCGCGCGGCGGCTGCTTGCCGATGATGGTAAGCGTCACGTCCGGCAGGGACCTGTGCACAATCGGCCATACCTCGTTCAGGAACCAGCGAATGCCCTCGGCGTTGGGCGGCCAGTGCAGCGCGCCGGCAAAGGTGATGCGCTTCCCGTCCCGCCTGGGCGCCATCGGGGTCGCATCCGGGTCGCCGCAGATGGGAATGGCATGCGCATGCGCCAGGCCGATCCGATCGCGGTCTTCCTCGGTGACGAAGACGACGTCGTCGAAGCGGCGATAGCTCTCCGCCTCATAGCATCGCAGATGGCGCGCCTCGCGCTCGAATACTAGCCGCAGCACGGGGTTGCGCGTCTGCGCCGCCAGCCTTTCCATGACTTTGAAAAGCGCGTTATGGGCGTCGAGTACTAGGTGGGACCGGGCGCTTCCGTGGACTAATGCAGCCTCACTGGCAGTCAACGCATATTGTACCATAGACGTTTGGTCAGCGTGGATGTAGTCATAACGCTGCGTCTCGACCAGGCTGTGCAGCAGGGCGAGCATCTCCGGGCTGCGGTCGCGCTCGATGATGACCGGCCGGCTGGTTGACAGCGCGATCGCAGCCGCCTTGGCCGTGCGCCAGGCGGAACGATGCATCGGCACTGGTTGCACCTGCCCGCAGAATGTGCGCAGGTGAGCGATGTACTCCGGCGTATCCTCCGAGCGCACGAAGGAGACCAGCGTGACGCGGTGAGATTGGGCCAAGTGGCGCAGCACGTAGTAGGCGCGCACCTTCGGCCCTGCGTCGAGCGGATAGGGCAGCACCTGCGTTAGAAACAGGATAGACGCCACGCCTATGCGCCCCTACACCGCAGCATGACCGCCAGCGTTTTGACGAGAATCTGGAGATCCAGCAGCGGCCCGTAGTGCTTGATGTAGTACAGGTCGTATTCGAGCTTGATGCGGGCGTCGTCCACCGAATTGGCGTAGCGATATTGCACCTGCGCCCACCCGGTTAGGCCTGGGCGGACGGCATGTCGCGTGCGGTAGAAGGGCAACTCCTTCGCCAGTTCCTCGACGAACTTGGGGCGTTCGGGGCGCGGCCCGATGAAGCTCATCTCGCCGCGCAGGACGTTGATCGCCTGCGGTAGTTCATCCAGCCGCGTGCGCCGCAGCCAGCGCCCGACGGGCGTGATGCGCGGGTCGTTCAACTCAGCCCACACCGGCCCGCTGGCTTTTTCGGCGTCGGGGATCATCGTGCGCAATTTGATGATGTCAAAGAGGCGACCGCCCCGGCCAACGCGACGCTGGCGGTAGAAGGCGTCGCCCGGCGACGTGAGCGCGTTAGCCGCCAGGATCGCCGGCATGACCGCGCCCAGCACGAGCAGAACCGCAATGGCGAGCACGATGTCGGCCAGGCGGCGGATGCCGGCATAGACGCGCTCGGCGACCGATTCCTCCATGTTCAGCAGGCGCGGCAGATCGTTGCCCAGATGGTCCACGGGCACGCGGCCGAAGAGGCGCTCGTACACCAGGCTCATGGTCGTCACGCGCACGCCCTGCTCGGTACACTGCACCAGTGCGTCGAGCAGGTCCTCGCTGATGCGGTGGCGATGGGTGATTGCGAGCACGACCTCGTCGACAGCCAGGCGTCTGAGCAGCGGCAGCAGCAGGTTATGACCGCCGAACACCGGCGCGTCGCAGATGGTCGTCTCCCAATAGGCCGGATTGGCGTCGATATAGCCCGCCAACTCATAGCTGATGTGCGCGCTGTCCGCGGTGCGATTGTCTTGCGACAACGCCATCGCCAGTTCGCGGCCCGCCGGGCCTGCGCCGACGACCAGCGCCTGCTGGCTAAACCACGGCTGCACAAAGAGTTGCGCGTAGAGCAGCCGCCAAATGGGCAAAACCGCGCAGCCGATGCTGACGAAGAGGAACGTCTGGCTGCGGGCGCCCAGGGGCGGGGTCAGGACCGGCGTCAACGTGTAAATCAGCGTCGCCGCCAGACTCGCCCCGAGGATGCGCCGGACCGCCGTAGGGGGGTGGGCCGCACTGCTCAGGTTATAGACGTCGAAGAAGATGGCGCACCCCAGCCACATAAAGCTGAGAACGACATACCACCGGGGCAGCGCCCACACGTAGGCCCGGCCGATGTCGGTGCGCAGCCAAAGGGCGAGGGCGAGCGAACCGTTGATCAACAACAAGTCGACGAGCACCAGCAGCAGCCGGCGCTCGGAAACTCGCAGGCGCAAACTCGGCAGAGGGATGCGTCCGATCGCCCTGACCCTAGTCTGGTAACCTTGCGCTGTATCGTTCAAATAGGCGTCTAGTTCGCTCGGAATCATTGCCATATCTCTGAAGAGCGCCGGGGAACGCCGGCGCCTTCGCCGAAATCAGTTGGCTGTCTGGTAACGTCGTGAATGGCCGGCCGTCTGGTAAAGCATGTTGTCCATCATCCCTGCGGCGCGGCGGCGCTGCTCCACATACCAGCGGCGACCCTGCCGGCCCATGTGCGCCAGCCGGTCCGGATCAACCAAAGCGCTGTGTAGGCTGCCGGCGAGCGCCTGCACATTGCCTGCGGGGACCACCCAGCCGGTCTCGCCGGGGGTCACGTATTCGGGCAGCGCGCCGCTGTCGCTGACGAGCACGGGCTTCGCGAAGGCGTAGGCCGCAGCGATCAACGCCGACTGCGTTGCGCCCGTATAGGGCAGGACGACCAACCCGCAGCGCTGGAAGAGGTCCGCCCCTTCGTCGTCGTCGATGCGACGGCTGCGCCACTCCACGCCTGGCGGCGTCTCGGCATCCGCCACGGGTGCGCCGCCTTCGCCGGCGATCACGAGCCAGGGGTGCGGGCGTTGGACGGCGATGCTGCGGCCGGCTCTGAGCAGCTCGTGAATGCCCTTATACGCTTCCTGTCTGCCGAAAAAGAGCGCCCAGTTCCCAAACTTGGGTTTCGGCGGCGCATGCTCCCATTCCTCCACGTTGCGATAGCCGCCGAAAAGATGCAACAGGGGAAGGGCCGTCACGCTCTCCGGCGCCCTGCCTGCCGTCAACAACCGCCGGCGGTAGACCTCGCCGTGCACCAGCAGGTGGTCTGCGCTGCGGATCACGAGCCGGTTCCACAGCCGGATCAGGCTGCCGTGTTGCACGCCGGGGTGCGGGTCCAGGTCGTGCAGCGTGTGCAGCGTGCGAATGCCGGCGCTGCGCAGCCGCCACAACAGCGGCAGGTTCCAGAGGTGCACGCCGGTGATGTGCACGATGTCGGGCTGCAAGTCCAGCACAAAACGCATCGCTGTGCAGAGTTGTCGCCATTGCAGGCCGGCGCGCCCGAAGCCGGTCCCCCCTGTAGAGACGGGCGTATGCACGCACACGCCAGGCCCATAGCGATCGGCGGCATAGCGGCTGCTGGTCGCCAGATGGACCTCATGGCCGGCCCGGACCGCCGTCTGCGCCAGGTCTGCCGTGTACTGATGCATGCCAAATGTAGAGGAGAGGAGGATATAGACGATGCGCACGTCGAACTAGGTTGATCTCCTTCGGCCTCACGCCCCCTGTCTGTCTGCAACCACTATACGCGCCGTCTCTTCGCCATTCGTTAGCGTTGCGCGAGGGAAGACAAAGAAGACTGTTGGCGGGTAAGCAATTCTGCATGAATTTACATGACGAATTCACCATTAAAATTGGGGACACGCCAACGGATCCCTCGTGGCTGCCCAACAGTATCCTTACGGCAGCCGCGGGGCGAGGCGCTAGTCTGGGTCGACGGGGATTTTTGTGAGCCGCCAAGCGGCGCGCAACACACCGCCTGCCAGCCGGAGGGAGAGCGCTATCGCCCACGCGCGTACGGACGCACGACTCGAATCAGAACAGGCCATCGCCGGTCTGCCGGGGGACGGGCGCGTCATCCCCGACGCGGTCGGGCAGGGCGTTTCCGTCTACGTGCGCCGCCAGGCCAGCAGTTGGCCGCGCTACTGGCTGGAGCAGATCGTCTGCGCCGCGGTGGGGTGGATGCCCACGCTGATCGGCATCGGCGTGCGCGCCGTCGTCTACCGCCTGATCCTGCGCATGCGGGGCATTGCCGCCATCGAGGCGGGCGTGCGGCTGCGCTACGCCGACCATATCACGTTAGGCCGCCGCGCCTACCTGGATCAGGGCGTCTATCTGCATGCCTGCCCGCAAGGCATCGAGATCGGCGACAACACCCTGATCATGCACGGGGCCATCCTGCACGTCTACAACTTTCGCGACCTGCCCCACGCCTTCATCCGCATTGGCCGCGACAGCTTGATCGGCGAACGCAATATCCTGCGCGGGCAGGGCGGCATCACCGTCGGCGACCGGGTATACACCGCGCCGCTGGTGCAGATGTTGGCCGTGAACCATGTGTTTGCCGACCCCGCCCGCCCCTTTACGGAACAGGGCATTACCGCAGAAGGCATCGTGGTGGAAGATGACGTATGGATCGGCGCCGGAGCCATCATCACGGACGGCGTGCGCGTGGGCAAGGGCGCGGTGATAGCAGCCGGCGCGGTGGTTACGGCGGACGTGCCGGCGCACACCGTGGCGGGCGGCGTGCCGGCCCGTGTGCTGCGCAGGATTGGGGCCAATTGAGGCATCGTCCGGTTTCCTGCCGCCGGGGATGAACGCGGCAAGGTAGAGCCGATGCAAAGCTGCGTGGAGGACCAAGTTATGACCACCCTTTCCGTCGTGATCCCGGCGCTGAACGAAGAGGCCGGCATCCGGAACATCGTCGACCGCGTGCTGGCTGTGCAGCCCGCCCTGCGCGACGCCGGCATCGAAGACCTCGAACTGATCGTCGTCGACGACGGCTCGACCGACCGCACCGCCGAGATCGCAGCCGCGCAGCCGAGCGTGCGCCTGCTGCGCCACCCGGTGAATCGCGGCTACGGCGCGGCGCTGAAGACCGGCTTCAACGCCGCACAGGGCGAGTGGATCGGCTTTCTCGACGCGGACGGCACCTACCCGCCCGAGTACTTCCCACAGCTATGCCGCACAACCGCAGAACAGCAGGCCGACATCGTGATCGGCTCGCGCATGGCCGGCGCAGAGAGCCAAATGCCGGCCGTACGTCGCCTGGGCAATCGCATCTTCGCCGGGCTGGTCAGCCTGATCAGCGCGCAGAGCATCACCGATTCGGCCAGCGGCATGCGCATCTTCCGCAAATCGCTGCTGGAGCGCCTCTATCCGCTGCCCGACGGCCTCAACTTGACGCCGGTGATGAGCACTCGCGCCTTGCACGAACAGCTTAAGATGGTCGAGACGCCCATCCCCTATAGCGAGCGGGTGGGGCGCTCCAAGCTCAGCGTGGTGCGCGACGGCATGCTCTTCGCCCAGTCCATCGTCTGGACCGCGTTGAGCTACAATCCGGTGCGCATCCTGGGGCTGATCGGCATGGGCGCGCTGACCGCCACCGCAGTTGCGGCGCTAGCCTTGATCGCGCTGCGGCTGCGGGGCGTCAGTTCGCTGGGGCCGGCGGGCGCCTTCGTCGTCTTCGCGGGCGTGGCGCTTGCCGTGGCCGGCCTAAGCGTGGTTACGCTCGGCATCAGCTTCAACTACTTCGTGGCGCTCTTCCACCGCACGCCGGTGCGTCAGGGCCTATTTGGCCGGCCGCTCATACGCAGACGGCTTGAGCCGGCCTTCGGCCCCGCCGGCGTGATCGTGCTCGCCTTGGGCGTCGCTCTGAGCGTCGCCGCCCTTTTGTTTGGCCTGGGCGGCATGGCGATGGAGCGGCTTTGGTTCTATTACCTGACCAGCGCGGGCTTGGTTCTGATTGGGGTGCAGTTGATCGTGGCGTGGGTGCAGATGCAGGTGCTGGAGGCGCTCAGCATCCGCGAGCAGTTGGTGCATGAAGACCTGGGACAGAAGGCGGGCAAGGAAACCGCGCCTGCCTGGTCGGGAGAGCCGGCTAGAGCCGCTTGATTGCTGGCGTACGCTCGTGGAGATTAGCTCGTGGAGAAGCGATGCCTGTCGATAACCGCAAGCCAGACGCAGACGTTTCCGAGGATATCCGCAACAACCTGGGGAGCCGGCGCATCCCGCCCCTGCGTCCGGCGGAGTTTCCCGACACCGGCGCAGTCGTCCCGACGTTGACCTCGGCGGTGCGCCCGCCCGGCAGCGTAGACGTCCTGCTCGTTAACCCGCCGACGCCGGACGGCGCGATCTGGATTCGCAGCCAACACCGGGTGGGGCGGCGCAGCCGCGAAAACATGGTCTGGCCCCAGGTGAGCCTGGCCCAGATGGCGGCCATCCTCCTGCCGGAGTATACGGTGGAGATCGCCGATGCCAACGCGCTGCGCATGGGCTGGCCCGAATTTGAAGCGCTGCTCGAGGAGAAGCGCCCCAAGTACTACCTAACCCAAGTGACGGCGCCCACCCTGCGCAACGACCTGTACGGCGTCTTCGTCGCCAAGGCGCTAGGGGCCAAGACGCTGGCCTTCGGCACGCATGTCACGCCGATGACGCAGGAGACAATGCGCTCCTTCCCGGCGCTGGACTTCATCCTGCGCGGGGAGCCGGAGATGACCCTGCGCGATCTGCTTGACCGGCTGGAAGGCAAGACGCCGAGCAGCCCGCAAGTCGCCAAGATGCTGAAGGACACAAGCCGCCCGCCGCTGGATTCGCCTACACAGGCAGACAGCGCCGCGGAGACAGATGACACGACGTTGGCGTCGGTACTGGGGCTGGCCTGGCGCAAGGGCGGCGAGATCGTCGTCAACCCGGACCGGCCTTTCATCCCCAACCTGGACGACCTGCCCCTGCCGCGTCACGATCTGCTGCCGCTGGACAAGCAGCGCATGCCCATGATCAAAGGGCCGTTTACCTTCATCGTCACGAGCCGCGGCTGCCCCGCCGGCTGCAAGTACTGCATCAAACACGTCTCTTACCAGAACAGCGTGCGCGTGCGCTCGGCGGAAAACATCGTCGCCGAGTTGAAAATCCTGCGCGACCTGGGCATCCACAACATCCACATGTACGCCGACCTCTTCACGGTGAACCGCGAGCACGTGGTCAGCCTCTGCCAGGCGATCCTGGACGAGGGGCTGAAAATCAGGTGGACGTGCAACAGCCGCGTGGACTATGTGGACGAAGAGATGCTCACCCTAATGGGCCGCGCCGGCTGTTGGATGATCTCGTGGGGCATCGAAAGCGCCAACGAAGCGATCTTGAAGCGGGCGCGCAAGGGCTATAAGAAGGAGCAAGCCCAACGCGCGCTGCGCTGGGCGCACGCCGCGGGCATCAAGAACTGGGGCTACTTCATCATCGGCCTGCCGGGCGAAACCGAAGAGACGATCCGCGAGACCATCGCCTACTCGAAGCAACTGCCGCTCGACATCGCCCTGTTCCACATCGCCGCGCCCTATCCCGGCACGCCCTTCTTCTATGAGGTTGTCGAGAACAACTGGTTCCGCCCCGGCGTCAAATGGGAAGAGGTCGATATGGACCAGTCGACCGTGCTGGATTACGGCGACCTGACCGCCGAACGGCTCGAATACTGGCAAAAGCGCGCTACCTGGGAATGGTCTGTGCGGCCTGGGCCGATCTGGACCTTCGTCAAGGGGCTGAATAGCTGGGAGGGCTTCAAGAGCGCGGTCAATATCGGTTGGCAGATGCTCCGTTTCTCGCGCACCTAAGCGGTCGCCACACAACGTAGGCCGGCCTATGTCGCATTCTACGCAGATTAGCCGTTGGCCGAGGGCGCGCGCTAGAAGGGCCGCCCGCATGGCCGCGCTTATCGCGGGCGTAGTCGCCTGCGCATCTGTGCTGTTCGTCGCCACAGCGGGGATCGGGGTATTGGCGGCCTATGACCGTGGCGCCGCGCTCGTACGTTTCGCACTACTTGCCGCCGGTTTCCTGTTGTTCGTGCCGCTCTCCTGGCTCGGCGCAGGCGGCCCAGGCCGGACGGTGGCGGGCGTGTTGTCGTTGGGCTCACTGGCTGCGGCTGCCGCGCTTTCCGCCTATTTCCTGCTGACCTACGACCTGGATGCGGCAGAGACGCACTTTTCGGCCGTGAGCGCTCTGGCTGAGCCGTTGTTAGCGCTGCGCCCATCCGTTACCCTGACCGACACGGTCAACCCCAATGTGGCCGGCGGCGCGCTCATCATCCTCCTCTTGACCGGAACCGGCGGCCTATTATGGCTGCTGCGCCGCCGGTCTATCTTCCTCAAGATCGTCCTCCTGCTGCTTCTGCTGCCGGCGCTGCTCTTTGCCGGGCTGACGCTGGTCATCACGGAGTCGCGCGGCGCGTGGGCGGCGGGCGTCGCCGGCGCGGCGACGTTGGCGATCGCCCTGTGGCGCAGCGGCTCGTCGCATCATCGAAGCGTGCGGCTAGCCGCAGACGCGGCCGCGCTCCTCGGCGCGCTGGTGTTGGCCGCGGCCATCGCATTCGTGCTGGCGGCCCCGGCGCAGGCGGGCGGCATCCTCACGCACCTGGGCGGCTCGACCGCACTGGGACGCGCCCAACTCTGGCCGGACGGCAGAGCCATCGCCGCCGACTATCGTTTCACCGGCAGCGGGCTGGGCAGCACGATGATGGTCTACTCCACCTACTACCTGTTGTTGCACGTCGGGCACACCAGCCACATGCACAACCTCTATCTGGAGATCGCGGTGCAGCAGGGCGTGCCGGGGCTGATCGCGTTTCTGTGCCTGGCCGCGGGTACGGCTGCGCTGCCGGCGATCACCCTGGCGGAAGGGACGCCGGGCCGGCGACGACTGGCGGCGGGCGCGCTGGCCGCGATCGTGGCGCTGCTGGTACACGGCCTGATAGATGCCGGGCTGTATGCGAGCCGGCTGGCCCCGCTGCTGGCGCTGCCGCTGGCAATCGCCTGGCCGATACGCCCGCGCCGCCGCACAGATGACCGCGTGGCCTGGGGATCGCTGTCGTTCTTGGGCGCGGTCCTCCCCATAGCCCTCACCGCGCTGGTCTTTGTGTGGCCGGGAAACCGCGCGGCTTTCCAGGCCAACTTGGGCGCGGTAGAGCAGACCGTCGCCGAGCTGTCGGTCTACGAATGGCCCGCCTGGCCGCTGCAGGACGATCTACGCCGCACCGGCGGAGTTGACCTGGCGGCTGCAGAAGCGCGCTACACCGCCGCACTGCTCTTGGACCCCGGCAACGTCACGGCGCACCAACGGCTCGGCCAGATCGCCTTGGCGCGCGGGGACCTGGACGCGGCGGAGCATCACCTGGCCGCGGCCTATGCAGCCGCGCCCGACCGCCGCCCCGTGCGCCAGTTGCTCGGAGAGATCTACGCCCTGCAGGGCGAGCCGGAACGCGCCGTGCAGTTGTGGCAGGGGCTAGACCTGCGCTCCGGTCAGCTTCCGGCGCGCGAGTTCTGGTACGGCCATGTCGAACAGCCGGAGCATCTGGAAAGGTTGCGCGCGGCGATCGCGGCGTGGCGAACCCAGCAATAGCCGCAAAATGAGTAATCAGCTAGCCACGAATCACACGAATTTTGCGAAAAGGAAGTAATTCGTACCATTCGTGCAA
>CAYXRG010000045.1:0-3385 GCA_964467575.1 uncultured Caldilineaceae bacterium
GCATGAGCCGAGTAAGCGAACGACTCCGACGATACGGTCTGCGGCCCAAGCAGTCGCTGGCGCAGAATTTTCTGACTGACGAGCGCTATTTGGCCGACATCGTAGGCGCGGCGGAACTGACGCCGGACGACACGGTGCTGGAAATCGGCCCTGGCGTGGGCGTGCTGACCGATGAGTTGGCGGCGCGCGCGGGGCGCGTCGTCGCCGTCGAACTGGACGACCGGCTGGTCGACCTGCTGCGCGCCGACTTCGCCGACCGTCCCCATGTGAGCGTGCTGCACGGGGATATACTGGAACTCGACCCTGCCGCCGCGGCGGGCGAGGCGACGTACAAGGTGGCGGCGAACCTGCCCTACTACATCACCAGCGCGGCGCTGCGCCACATCCTCGAAGCAAGCACTCCGCCAAGCCTGGCTGTGCTCATGGTGCAAAAGGAAGTCGCTGAACGCATTTGCGCCGGGCCGGGGGATATGTCGCTGTTGGCGCTCAGCGTGCAGTTCTATGCCCGCCCGCAGATCGTGCGTGTCGTGCCCGCAGCCGCTTTTTACCCGCAACCCAAGGTGGACAGCGCGGTGCTGCGGCTGGACGTGTACGCCGAGCCCGTGGTGCGCGATGTGCGGCCCGATCAGTACTTTAAGGTGGCGCGCGCCGGTTTCGGGCAACGGCGCAAGCAGTTGGGCAACAGCCTGAGCGCCAATTTGGGGCTGTCCAAGGAGTTCGTGCGCGCAGCGCTGGCCGAGAGCGACATCGACGCGCGCCGCCGTCCGGAGACGTTGACACTGCAGGAGTGGCGTGCCGTCTGCTTTGCCTTGGGGCGCGCCTGAACTCCGGTCGTTGAGAATCCGCGTTGGGATCGATGATGGCGTCGCAAGATGAGTTGCACAAGGGGCGCAAAGGCCAGACCTCTCGCTCCGCTGCAAAACCCATAGAGCGCGCGTCTACGACAGCCGCGGAGGGTGAGAACCCGCTAAGCGAGCGCGAGATGGAAGTCTCGCGCCTGTTGGCGACCGGCGCCAGCAACGCCGAGATCGCGCGCGAACTGGTCATCAGCCCGCATACGGTCAAGGTTCACCTGCGCAACGTCTTTGAAAAACTCCAGGTGAGCAGCCGAACCGAGGCGACGCTGGTGCTATTGCAACGCGGCTGGGTAGCCGTGCCCGGCGTCGAGGCGACCGAACCAGAGGCTGAGGAGGAGGCCATCTCCGAACCGGAGCCGCTGGCCGATCTGCCGCTTTCGCCCTCGCCCTGGCAACGTCTTGCGCTCTTTGTTGCGCTGGCGCTGGCCGTGTTCCTGCTGGCCGCACCTGCCGTTTTGACGCGCCCCAAGACCTCTTTCACTCTCTTGAGCGATGCCGGCTTGTCGACGGAAGGCCGCCTGACACCGGAAACGCTGGCCCGCTGGGAAGCGCGGACGCCGCTAGCCCAGGCGCGCAGCCGGCACGGCGCTGCTCTGCAAAACGGCGAGATCTTCGTGGTAGGCGGCGAGAATGCACAGGGGCAGACCATCGCCGCGACGGACGCCTATGATCTGCTCTTCAATTCGTGGCGCAGCCTAACGCCGCTGCCGGAACCGCTGGCGAACCTGGCCGTCGCCGCGCTGGGCGGGCGCATCTACGCTGCAGGAGGTAGCGCTAGCAGCGCCGGCATCGAGGGCGCGATCGCAATCAGCGATCGCGTCTATGTGCTGGACCCTGCCGAGAACCGCTGGCGGCAGGCGGGAACGCTCCCCAGTCCTCTGGCCGGCGCGGCGATGGTTGCGGCCGGCGATGCGCTATATGTGCTGGGCGGCTGGGACGGCGAGAACATGCGCGACGAGGTGTGGCGCACGCAGCCCCAGACCGATGGGGGCGAGACGCTGCGCTGGGAATTGGCGACGCGCTTAAACACGCCGGTTGCGTTTTTCGGCGCAACGCTCGCCGGCAACCGGCTCTATGTCATCGGCGGGTATGACGGGCAGCGCGCCCTGGCCGAAGCCGCAGCGTTTGACCTGGAGACGAGAGAATGGCAGCGGCTGCCGCCTATGTCCGTCCCGCGCAGCGGGTTGACCGCGGTGTATGACGGCATGGCGGTGTTTGCACTGGGCGGCGGTTGGACGAGGGCTATCGAGACGCACGAGCGTTATGACGCCTATGCCAACCAGTGGAGCAACTTCCCCTCGCCCTTCAGCGGAGAGTGGCGACATCTGGCCGCTGCGGCCCAGGACGGCCGCATCTGGCTGCTCGGCGGATGGAGCGGGGGCTATCTGGATGTGCATCAGGAATATCAGAGCGCATTTCGGGCCCTGCTGCCGATGATTCGCGGGGACTAGGCCCGCTTACCGTCTGGACGCGAAGGGCGCCTATCGTCCGGTGAGGGCGAAGATTTTCTCGCGCGTCTCCCTCCAGGAAATCTTGCTCAAGCCCATCTTCTGGCGCAACTGCTCTTCCGGCATGCCGTGACGAAAATCATTGACCGCCGACGTCCAGCGCAAGGTCTCGAAGCCCACCTGGACGGAGCGGATGCCGGCGCGCTCGCCGACCTCCTCCAGCACGTATTCTAAATTGCGGGGCGTGCACTCGAAGAGATACGTGGCCGGCTTGTACTGATCCCGGTATTGATTGAAGGCGGGCACGATGCTGGGGTGCAGGCTCAGCCGGCGATTCTTGTGTGCATTGCGCTCTTCGCGGTAGCGGATCGTCGCCTGGGGATTTTGCGGGTCGGACACGTCCAGGTCGGAGAGCAGCAAGTTGGCGCACTCGGCCTTCTTCATGCCGGTTTGGAGCAGGAGGCTGACGAGCAGATAGGGGCGGGCGTCAGGCCGGCGCCGGTCCCAGAGATAGTCCTGCGCGGCGCGCACCAGCCGGTTCACCTCCGCATCGCGCAGAATCGTCGGCAGCGGTGTGCGGGCGGACTGCTGGATGACGGGTTCCGCCGGGTCTGTGCCGAGAACGCCGATGCCGTGCAGCCAGCCGAAGAAGACCTTGAGCGTGGTGATGCGGCGGGTGAGGGTCTTGGCGCTGCACGGCTTGCCGCGGCCGAACTGCATCCACTCCAGGAATTCCTCTAGGCGGCGCGTCGAGACCTGGTGAAGCGGCGTTTCTGGGCCGAGGTAGCCGAGCAAGATTTTCAGGTCGTTGCGAAAGGCCTTGATCGTGTTGTCGCTGAAGCCTTTGCGCACCATGTATTCGCCAAAGGCTACATCGGCTGCGGTGAGCGAACTGTCGGCGCGCAGCGGCGGCGGAAGGTCTTGTTCGCCGGCGTCATGCAGGAGCGATTCGGCGTTTGGTCGTGGCGGTTCTTGGGATGACATGGCAGGCGTCCTTTGCCGGTTATTCGAGACGAAGACAGATGAGACCGGCATCGGGACATTGCCGGCGTTTCGTATAGTTGGTAAGGAGTATACGAA
>CAYXRG010000045.1:3485-20981 GCA_964467575.1 uncultured Caldilineaceae bacterium
CGGGCGCGCAGAGCGGGGAACATCATGTTCCCCGCTCTGTGTATAGTCTAGGTTGTGGAGCTGGCCTAGAAGATGCCGGTGCCGAAGAGGCCGGCAAAAACCAGGCTGACGATGCTCATGAGCTTGATGAGGATGTTGAGCGACGGGCCGCTGGTGTCCTTGAAGGGGTCGCCGACGGTGTCGCCGATGACGGCGGCCTTATGCGCGGGCGAACCCTTGCCGCCCATCTCGCCTGTCTCGATCCACTTCTTGGCGTTGTCCCAGGCGCCGCCGGAGTTCGCCATCATGACGGCGAGCATGAAGCCGGAGGCGATGGCGCCGATGAGCAGGCCGGCCAGGGCTTCGGCGCCCAGGATGAAGCCGACTGCTACGGGTACGACGATAGCAAGCGCGCCGGGGATGACCATCTCGCGCAGCGCGCTCTGCGTGCTGATGGCGACGCAGGTGCGGTAGTCAGGCGTGCCCGTACCTTCCATCAGGCCGGGGATCTCACGGAACTGGCGGCGCACCTCCAGCACGATCTGGAAGGCGGCCTTGCCCACGGCCGTCATCGTCAGGGCGGAGAAGAGGAAGGGCAGCACCGCGCCGATGATGAGGCCGGGCAGCATCTTGGGATCGAGCATGTTGAGGTTGATCGTTGTCCCCGCTGCGCCGACGGCGGCTACGTAAGCGGCCATCAGTGCCAGAGCGGTGAGGACCGCGGAGCCGATGGCGAAGCCCTTGCCCGTAGCCGCCGTGGTGTTGCCCAGGCTGTCCAGAGCGTCGGTGCGGTTGCGCACCTCGTCGGGCAGGTCGGACATTTCGGCGATGCCGCCGGCGTTGTCGGCCACTGGGCCGTAGGCGTCGCTCGCCAGAGTTACGCCCAACGTGCTGAGCATGCCGACGCCGGCGAGGGCGACGGCGTAGAGGCCGCCATTGGCGAAGAAGGTGGCGCTGGTGGCGTCAAAGACCTGCCCGACTGCACGCAGGCCCAAGAGATAGCTGAGCAGGATGGCGACGGCTACGATGACGGCCGGGCCGACGGTGCTCATCATGCCGACTGATAGCCCCTGGATGATGAGGGTAGCAGGGCCGGTTTCCGAAGCTGCGGCAATGCCTTGCGTGGGCTTAGACGAGTACGACGTGTAGTATTCGGTGAAGAAGGAGATGCCGTTGCCCGCCAGCAGGCCGATCAGGATGACGACCCAGAAGAGGAAGCTGAGGCCGGAGAGCGGGACGACAATGGCCGCCAGGACGAGCACGATGGCCGACGCGCCGTAAACCGCAGTGCGCAGGGTCTTGAGCAGATCGTGCTGCGTGGCTCCGTCTTGGGTCTTGACCAGGAAGGTGCCGATCAAAGAAGCGATGATGCCTACAGCCGCTACCAGGAAGGGCAGCGTCGCCAGGCCAATCAGGTTCTGCTCCGGGAGCGTCGCCGCGACGGCCAGGCCGAGGGTGGCGGCGGCGATGATGGAGCCGCTGTAGCTCTCGAAGAGGTCTGCGCCCATGCCTGCCACGTCGCCCACGTTGTCGCCCACGTTGTCGGCGATGACGGCCGGGTTGCGGGGGTCGTCTTCGGGGATGCCCTGCTCCACCTTGCCGACCAAGTCTGCACCCACGTCCGCGGCCTTGGTGTAGATGCCGCCGCCCACGCGGGCGAAGAGAGCGATGCTGCTGGCGCCGAAGCTGAAGCCGGCGATGTAGGTGATGACCTCCAGCATGCTGTGGCCGAGGCCGCTAAAGACGATGTAGAGCACGGTGATGCCGATGAGGCTGAAGCTCACCACGGCCATGCCCATGATCGAGCCGCTGCCGAAGGCGACGCGCAGACCGTCGTTCAGGCTGCGAGAGGCCGCGGCTGCGGTGCGCACGTTCGAGCGTACCGCCGTCCACATGCCCAGGTAGCCGGCTGCAGCTGAGGTCAAGGCGCCGGTCACGAAGGAAATGGCGGTCAGCCAGTTGACAAAGAGGCCAATGATCAGCGCTACGACCACGACGAAGCCGGCTAGATAGGTGTATTCCCGGTTCAGAAATGCGGCGGCGCCTTCTTGGACGGCAGCCGCGATCTGCTGCATTTTTTCGTTGCCGGCGTCTTCGGAGAGGACCTCGCGCAGCTTCCAGATGACGAAGCCGAGGCCGACGATGCCCAAGACAAGGGCGACATATATTGATGCGGATCCTGCTAACAAGGTATTGCCTCCTTTTGGGAACAATGCTGCTACTGCTTCATTAGGACAATGACAGGCCCGGATGGGCTTCACAGAGGCCGAATTCGGCATTGAACTGCGCGGTGCGGGGCGAGGCCGGCCTCATGCGCGCCAAGCCGGGGGCAAAGCAGAAAGGTCGAGCCTACGCGTCGCATCTGTGCAGGCGGCGCAGCGGTCATCGGTGCGCCAGATGTAAAATAAGCCTCCGCCGATCAGCGTCGGGGCAGAGGCTTAGGGATTACTGGCTGCGGTGACGCCGCGTGCCGCCATGCGCACTGCGAGCGGCCACAGGTGAAAATCGATCAACGGCAACGTTGATGACAATGTCGATGACTTTGATGATGGCGATGTCGATTCCGGTGCAGACATTGCATGGCGCCGTTGCGTGAATAAGTGAGTGAACACGCCTGCAAGAAACAGACGCGTATGCACCTAATTGTAATTTGACTCACAATCGCAAGTCAAATTCCGGGTGCAATCCCCTGCGTTGCCAAAGGACGGACGGCGATGGTACACTTCGGCCAGAGGTGCGCGTTGATCGCCGCTGGCAGCGTGTAGGCTATCGACAGCTTCTGGCTGCCTAGTTCGCCGGTCGCGTGCGCTTTGAGCGCGAACGCACTGCGTGTTCGGCCTTGTCCGGAAAACCAAGTCATGCCCGCCTCACAGCGCCGCGCCTCCCTGATCTACAATCCGAACGCCGGTTTTTGGGACTGGCATGATGCTATCGACGATTTCGCCCAGTTCTGGAAGCGGCGAGGCTGGTCCCTTCAGGTCGAATCGACCGAGCGTCCGAACCATGCGACGGATCTTGCCCGCGCCGCGGTGGCGGCAGGTCATCGTCTGGTCTTCGCTGCCGGCGGCGACGGCACGCTGAACGAGGTCGCCAACGCGTTGATCGGCACGGATGCCGTGCTGGCCCCGTTGCCCGCAGGCACGGCCAACGTGCTTGCCAAAGAATTCGGCCTGCCTCTGCCCAACCTTCTCATGCCGAACTGGATCATCCAGGTTTCGCGCTCGTTGGCGCAGGGACGCATCCGGCGCATGGACGCAGGTCAAAATGAGGAGAGCGGTCGCCACTGGCTGTTGTGGGCCAGCACAGGCGTAGACGGCTACATCGTCAACCAGGTGGAGCCGCGCTCGCGCTGGCTCAAACGTCTGGGCAAACTCGGCTACTTAGCCAAAGCTCTGCTGCATCTGCCCAGCTACCGCAGCCCGCACGCCGTGGTGACGGTGGACGACCGCACGCTGGAGGGCGAGTACCTGATGGTCAACGCCAGCAACATCCGCATGTTTCTCGGCGGCGAAGTCAACCTCAACCGCAACGCCGTCCTCGACGACGGCCAGTTCGAGATCTGGCTGCTGCGCTGGCGCGAGTGGTCCAAGCTCGCCGAATACGCCCTCGAAATGACGCTCGAACAGCACGAACAGGACCCTGACGTGACGGTGCTGACAGGCCGCAATGTAGCGGTGCGCTGTTCGCCGCCGATCCAATATCACCTGGATGGCGAGCCGGCGGGCGATACGCCTTTCACCTGCCGGCTGCGGCCGCAAGCGCTGCATATTCTTACGCCCGATACCGCGCCCGATGATCTTTTCTCCCTGCCCGGCGATCCCTTGCCTGGATGATGCGCAGCGTATGGCGCCGAGCAGGCGGGTCGCCGCCGCAGATGCCTCTGAATTGGCTCTAGCCCATGATTCCATTCATACACTCGCCGCCCACAACACGCCGCCAGAAAGGGAACTGCGTGCAATGGATGCTCAATCGATCCGCCTGAGCGAGACGCTAGCCGCGCTGCCTGAACCGTGGCCCGACTCGCTTCTGCCTGAAATTCAAGAACGGCTGGCCGCCACGGAGCGAACCCTCGTGGTCCTGGACGATGACCCGACCGGCACTCAGACCGTCCACGACGTGCCGGTGTTGACCGAGTGGTCCGCGCCCGCCTTGCAGGCTGAACTGGCGCGCCGCCAGCCGGTCTTCTTTGTCCTTACCAACTCGCGCAGCTTGCCGTTGGCCGAAGCCCAGGCGCTAAATGCCGAGATCGGGCGCAACCTGACACGCGCCGCCCAGGCAGCCGGCCGCGACTTCGCCGTGGTCAGTCGCAGCGACTCTACCCTGCGCGGCCACTACCCGGGCGAGGTTGACGCGCTGGCCGAGGGCCTGGGCCAACGCTTCGACGCCACGCTCATCATCCCCTTCTTCCTCGAAGGCGGCCGCTACACCATTGGCGACATCCACTACGTGGCGGAGGGCGACGCGCTCATCCCCGCGGCGGAGACGCCCTTCGCCCGCGACGCCGCCTTCGGCTATCGCTCGTCCGACCTGCGCGATTGGGTCGAGGAAAAGACGGGCGGCCGCGTGCGCGCGGCGGATGTGCGGGCCATCAGCATCGAGCAGCTTCGCAAGGGCGGCCCGCATGCGGCGGGAAAGGCGCTGATGGAGCTGGCGGACGGGGCAGTCTGCGTCGTCAACGCGGCTGAGATGCGCGACATGGAGGTCTTTGTCAGCGGGCTGCTGGACGCAGAGGAGGGCGGTAAGCGTTTCCTCTATCGCACAGCGGCCTCCTTCGTGCAGGCGCGCGCCGGCATCGCGCCGCGCCCGTTGCTCAGCCCCGCCGACCTCTCCTTGCCCGCAGAGGGCGGCGCGCTGTTTGTCGTCGGCTCCTATGTGCCCAAGACGACTGCGCAGGTGGAGCGCCTGCTGGCCGAGACCGGCATCGGGCATGTCGAGATCGACGTAGCCGCGCTGCTCGACGACGCGCACGCCCGCCAGGCCGTAGCCGCCGCCGTCGACGCGCTGAACGCGGCGTTGCAGGATGGCCGCGACGTCGTGCTCTACACCAGCCGCGGCCTTATCACCGGCGCGGACGCCGCCGAAAGCCTGGCGATCGGCAAGCGCGTTTCCGACAGCCTGGTCGAGATCGTGCGCAGCCTGGAGGTGCGCCCGCGCTACCTGGTCGCCAAGGGCGGCATCACATCCAGCGACATCGCCACCAAGGCTCTGGGCATCCGCCGCGCCTTCGTGTTCGGTCAGGCGCTGCCCGGCGTGCCCGTGTGGCAGGCAGGGCCGGAGAGTCGCTACCCCGGCCTGGCCTACGTCGTCTTTCCCGGCAACGTGGGCGGCGACGATGCGCTGGTGCGGATCGTTCGCTCGCTGGACGCGGATTGATCCGCCCGGCCCGCGGCCTTCGCTTCCAACGCGGCGATCGGCTATAATGATCTCCTGTTAACCGATCCGCCGGAGGCGATAGACGAACGAGCGCATGACGAATTCCACTGCATCTGCTTCTGCATCCCCCTCATTTCGGCCCGCGCAGCGGGTCAGCGGCTTCGGCACAACCGTGTTTGCCGAGTTTACGGCCCTGGCGAACCGGCACAACGCCGTCAATCTCGGCCAGGGCTTTCCCGACTTTCCCGCGCCCGATTTCATCAAGGAGGCGGCGCAACAGGCCATCGCCGCGGACTTGAACCAGTACGCCCGCAGCGCCGGGCAGCCCAATCTGGTGCAGGCGCTGGCCGATCTGTACGGCCCGCTCTTCGGCCGCGAACTGGATCCGCTGACAAACATCGTCGTAACCGACGGCGCCACCGAGGGCATCTTCGCCACGGTGCAAGCCCTGGTCGACCCCGGCGACGAGGTGATCTTGATCGAACCGTTCTACGACAGCTATCCCGCCTCGGTCATTATGGCAGGCGGTACGCCGGTGTACGTGCCGCTGCGCCCCGTGCATGAGGGCGGCGACGCGGCAAGCTGGGCGCTGGACATGGACGAACTGGCCGCGGCCTTCTCCCCGCGCACCCGGCTGTTGATCCTCAACACGCCGCAAAACCCGCTAGGCAAGGTCTATAGCGCGGTCGAACTCGAACAGATCGCGGCGCTGGTGCGCAGGTCGAACGCCTACGTGCTCAGCGACGAGGTCTACGAGTGGATGACGTACCCCGACGGGGCCAACCCGGTCAAGCACATGCGCATCGCCACGCTGCCCGGCATGTGGGAGCGCACCGTCACCCTGGGCAGCGCCGGCAAGACCTTCTCGGTGACAGGCTGGAAGATCGGCTGGGCTATTGCCGACGCGCCGCTGGCCTGGGCCATCTTCAGCGCGCACCAGTGGATCCCGTTCACCGTCGCCACGCCGCTGCAAGAGGCGGTTGCGGTTGCGCTGCAACAGGCGAAGGAGGACGGCTATTTCGCCTGGCTCGGCGAGATGTACCGCGGCAAGCGCGACCGTCTGTACCGCGTGCTGGACGAGATCGGCCTCAACCCGGTCAAGCCTGATGGCTCCTACTTTATTCTGTTCGACACGGCGCGGCTGGATGTGCCGGTTGAGGCGGGCGTCCGCCGCGACTATGCCGTCTGCCGCTGGTTCACCCAAGAGGTTGGCGTAGCCGCCATCCCGCCCAGCCCGTTCTACAGCCCGCCGCACCAATATCTGACCGATAACCTGGCGCGCTTTACTTTCTGCAAGACCGACGATGCGCTCGACGAAGCGGCGCAACGCCTGGTTGCGGCCCTGGGCTGATCCTGACCTTATCCTGTTCCCGAAAGGAATCCCGGCGATCTATGGAGATTTCTGCGCTACAAGGCGACATCACCCAACAACAAGCCGATTGTGTAGTCGTCAACCTCTTCGAGGGCATGACTGCGCCCAAAGGCGGCACGGGCGCGCTCGACCAAGCCCTGGGCGGAGCCATCAGTCGCCTGATCTGGTCGGGCGATTTTTCCGGCGAGGCGGGCAAGACCGCGCTGCTCTACGCCGGCAGTGAAGCCCCCGCGCCGCGCGTGCTGGTGGTCGGCCTCGGCAAGCCCGAAGCCTTTGACCTGCACGCCGCGCGCCAGGCTTCCGCTGTTGCCGCCAAGGCCATCGCCGGCCTCCGGGGCGTCAAGACCTATGCCACGGTGCTGCATGGCGCGGGCTTGGGCGGCCTGGAAACCGCGGCGGCGGCGCAAGCGCTGGCGGAAGGCGCGCTGCTCGCGCTCTACCGTCCGCCGCAGTACAAGCGCGAGGCTTCTGAGGCCGGGCCCGAGTCGTGCGTTGTGGTCGAGTTCGACGCGGAAAAGCTTCCCGCCATTCAAGCCGGACTGGAGGCGGGCAAGGCTATCGCCGCGGGCGTCAACAGCGCGCGCAATTATGTCAGCGAGCCGCCCAATGTACTCTACCCGGCGGAGTTCGCCGAGCGCGCCATCGCTATGGCCGAGGCGACGGGCCTGTCATGGTCTGTGCTGGGCAAGCGAGAGATGCGCGAGTTTGGCATGGGTCTGGCGTTGGCGGTGAGCCGCGGCAGCGCACACAAGCCGCGCCTCGTCATCCTCGAACACGCGCCGGACGCCGCGGCGGATCAACCGCCGCTGGTCCTGGTCGGCAAAGGCATCACCTTCGACACCGGCGGCATCAGCATCAAGCCGTCCGAGAATATGTGGTATATGAAGGACGACATGAGCGGCGCGGCCGCGGTCATCGGCGCGATGGAGGCCATCGCCCTTCTCAACATCCCGCGTCGCGTGATTGGCCTCGCCATCTGCGTCGAGAACATGCCCGACGGCAAAGCCTACCGGCCCGGCGATATTCTCACCGGCATCACGGGCAAGACGGCCGAGATTATCAGCACCGACGCGGAGGGCCGGCTCGTCTTGGCGGATGCGCTCGGCTATGCGGCGCGCTACGAACCGGCTGCCGTCGTCGACCTGGCGACGCTGACCGGCGCTATCGGCGTTGCCCTGGGTCGTCAAGCCGCCGGCCTCTTTGCCAACGACGAGGCGCTGCTCAACGCGCTGCTTGCCGCGGCGGAGCGCAGCGGCGAACGGCTCTGGCCTATGCCCATGTACGCCGAATACGCCGACGAGATCAAGAGCGACATGGCCGAGGTTAAGAACTCCGGCGGGCGCACCAGCGGCGTGTCAAGCAGCGCCAAGTTCATCGAGCACTTTACCGAGGGCTACCCCTGGGCGCACCTGGACATCGCGTCGATGGTATGGACCGACGTCGACGCCAACCCGCTCAATCCGAAGGGCGCCACCGGTTACGGCGTGCGGTTGCTCGTCGAGTTGGCGCAGGCATTCTAGGCGTAAGCCGGCAACAGAAGAAGGGACAACTCCCATGCATCAGAACAGTCAGTCTTCAGCAGACCAGCAATCGGCACGCCGCAACCTTTTCCGGCCGAACGGGCGGCTGTGGGGCTTGCTCATCGCTGTAGGCGCCATCCTCCTGTTCGCCGCGCCCGCCCAGGCCGTCATCGACGCGCAGGAAGGCGCAGCGACGCCCGAACCGTCGCTGTGGTTTATCCTGCTGCCGCTCATGGCCGCCTCCCTTGCCATCGAGCGCGGCGTCGAGATGTTTTGGAATTACATCGACTGGGTGCTGCTCAATTTCCGCCGCTGGCAACCCGCCCAGGTTAAATCGCCGCAATATGTCCAGTTCAAGAGCGGCACGAGCCTGGTGCTCAGCGTGGTGCTGGGCATCCTCATCTCAAACTATACGGGCATGCGCCTGTTCGATTACCTGCGTCCGCTCGTTCCCAACTTCGTGGACAGCGTGCCGGGCGTGTGGGACGTAATCATTACGGGTTTCATCATCGGCGCCGGCGCCAAGCCGATGCATGACCTGATCGGCATGCTCACGCAGACCAAGAACTTGCTCGGCAACAGCGCCATCAAACAGCGCGAGACCGCGGGCGCTGCCGTAGCGGACAGTATGCTCAAGATTGCACAAAGCGAGGCGCAAGCCATGATCGATGTGCCGGGCGTAGGGCCGGCGCGCCTCTCCGCGCCGGGAGAGGCGGGTGAGAGCGAAGAAGGCGAACGCGATGCGTTCTCGACAGCGGTCGAATACCTGGACGATATCCGCAACCGCACGGTGATCTAGTGCGTACGCGTCTCTATGCGTACTGTCATGCTGAACGAAGTGAAGCATCCGGCCTTTGTCTACTGTGTCAGTTTCATGGAAGCGGAGCGAAACACCTAACCGGCGCCCGGAGAGTGGTAAGAAGAGATTCTTCAGCTCGCTGCTGCTCGCTTCAGAATGACAGGCGCGGGGCCAGCAATCCGTCTATATTACCAAAACCATAGACAGCAAAGAGCCGGAGCGCAATCATGCTCCGGCTCTTGGTTTGTGCGCCTATGCGGGCATTCGAGTATCGCAAAACAGACGGAAAGGCCTCGCGCAGCGCCTCAGGAGCGGCGCCGTGCTTTGCGCCAGCCCGCCCACAGCAGCAGACCCAATGCCAAAAGGGCTAATGCCTGCCACACGGCCCGCCGCTCCTCGTCCGGCGGCTGCTCCAAGCGCGTGCCGAGCGCACGTTGTGCGCTGTGCTGGCGATGCGTCTGCTCCAGAGCCGCGTAGAGATCGCGGCGAAACTGAGGCGCGGGATGCACCGCGGGCAAGACGTCCGCCACCTCTTCGGCCAGTTCGGTCAGGGGCGCCAACTCGGGCGCCATGACCATAATGGCCGCGCTGAAATTGTCGGCTACGCGTACCTGCACCGTGCGCGGGTCGCGGGCGCGTCGTTGCGCAACTAAGCGGTTCCAGTGACCTTCCAGCACATCTTCCGGCCCCAACGTCCGCCCGTCGCCCATGTCGATCCGGCTGGCGGCGTAATCTCGCTCGGCCCGCGCGCCGAGCAGGTTCTCTGCAAACTTGTGCAGCGCCCGCTTTCCGCCGCTTGCGCCTTGCTGAAGCTTAGTCTTGGTCTGCACCTGAACCCTCGCTTCGCTCTGTGCTGGCCTGAACTGCCTCCGCCGCGCCCCAGCCGCGCGCTTCCAAGTCGCTGCGCAGTGCGGTCAGCGTGCGGAAATAGAGGGATTTGATAGCGCTTTCGCTCTTTTGCAGCAGGGCGCCGATCTCGACGTTCGACATCCGGCTGCCGAATTTAAGCAACAGCAAATTGCGGCGATCTTCCGGCAGCCGGCGAATCGCGGCCCAGAGCGCGGCATGCGTCTCCTCCTGCTCCACCCGGTTCTCCGGCGTATCGCCGTCATGGCTGTGGCCCCACAGCCGGTCTAGCGAAAGAAAATGGCGGCGGCTGCTATCGCGATGCCAGTTGGCCGTCACATTGTGCGCAATGCGAAATAGCCACGCCGCAAAAGGCAACCCGCGATCCTCGTATGTTTCGAGCCGATCTAACGCCCGGTAGAAGGTGCGCGCGGTCAGGTCCTCCGCATCTTGCACGTTGCCCACGCGGTGATAGATGTAGGCGTAGATGCGGTCCACATACGCTTCGTAGAGCGCGCCGAATGCGGCGGGGTCCTGCTTGGCGCGCGCCACCAACTCCGACTCTCCGGAGTCGCCGGTTGCGCTCGGCTCGGCTGCAGGAGCAGGCTTGCCTTGCCCGGCCTCCGCCGGCCGCTGCTCTCGGCTAGACGGCTTGATCGCCTCTAAAATTCGCTGGTTCAGGCTCGTTTTGGTCATTACGCTTCACACATCTCGTCCGCAGGTTGGTATGCCGGCGGGCTAACCGGATTATAGGCCGTATGCTGGGGACGGGCAAGCCGCCGGCAAGTCCCCAACGCTCATTCAACGCCGTCCGGTTCCACCATTCCGTCTTTGTCAGATCCTATGATATACTCTCTCCAGCCGGGCAGCGAACCGGTTCCGGATCGATCCCTGGTGTACGCGTCTTCTCAACCTGCGCGGCGACAGGGCTTTGTTCCGCAGCCTGTGACGCAGCCCATACGTCTTGGCAGCGCTTGACATTTTCGTACATTCGTACAATAGACTTGATAGACCGGCAGGCACAACAGCCCGGAGCGAATTCGGCACACAAGCAGCGCGTGATGCAGGGAGGACTCAGTGCGGGTAAGCTGTCTTCAGGAAAACTTGGCAAAAGGACTTTCAATCGTCGGTCGCGCCGTGGCATCGCGCAGTACGCTCCCGGTGTTGGGCAACATTCTGCTCGAGGCCAAAGACGGCGAACTGCGCCTGGCCGCCACCAACCTCGAAATCGGCGTCAACTGCTGGATCGGCGCCAAGGTCGAGGATGAGGGCGCCATCACGGTGCCCGCCCGGCTGCTGGCCGAGTTCGTCAACAGCCTGCCGCCGGAGCGCATCGATATGGAGTTGGCCGTGCGCACGCAGACGCTGCATCTGCGCTGCGCCCGCTACGAGGCCAACATGAAGGGCATCGACGCCGCCGATTTTCCCATCATTCCCACTGCCGGCGGCGGCCATGAGATCGAAGAGTCGACCGAAGTCCTCGAAGGGACGCGCATCGAACTGGAACCGGCCGGTCTGCGCAAGATGATCGACCAGGTGGCCTTCGCCGCATCCACCGACGAAAGCCGGCCCACCCTCACGGGCGTGGAGGTCAGCTTCAATCCGGAACGTTTGGCAATGGCCGCCACCGACGGCTACCGTCTCAGCGTGCGCAGCATCGTTCTAGACAAAGCTTCGGTCAAGGAGCCGATGACCGTGATCGTGCCGGCCAGAAGCCTCGGCGAACTGGCGCGCATCAGCGCGGACGCCGACGAGGAGCGGACCGTCCAGGTTATTGTCACGCAATCGCGCAATCAGGCTCTGTTCCAGATCTGGGGCAAGCCGGAAGCGCGCAGCAGCTTCCACCGCGTAGAACTCGTCAGCCAGCTCATCGACGCGCGCTTCCCTGACTATCGGGCCATCATCCCCAAAACGCACACCACGCGCACCGTGGTCGATACCGCTTCGCTGCTCAAGGCCGTGCGTGTGGCCTTTCTCTTCGCCCGCGACAACGCCAACATCATCCGCCTAGCCGTCGTGCCCGGCAACGGCGAGAAGCAAGGCCAGGTGCGCCTGACCGCTTCCAGCCAGGAGATGGGCGACAACGTCAACGAACTCGACGCGCTGGTGGAAGGTTCGGACCTGGAGATCGCGTTCAACGCGCGCTATCTGATCGACGTCCTCAGCCAGATCGATCAGCCCCAGGTCGTGATCGAAACGACGCAGAGCACGCGGCCGGGCACCATCCGTCCCGTCGGCCTCGGCGAGGAGGAGTTCCTGCACGTCGTCATGCCGATGCACCCGCCGCGCTAGGCATCAGTTGGTAAATTGAAACGGGGGGTCGCGACACGGATGCCCCCCGTTTTTTGTACCCGGATCGACGTCCCTTTAGTCGACAGGCGGCACCTTGAGCACGTCACCGACGCGCAACAGACCGGGCTGCGGCGCCACGTCGAGATTGGCGGCGGAAAACTCCTCCAGACGCTCGACGTCTCCGTAGATGTCGTAGACAATCGACCAGAGCGTGTCGCCTTCTTGCACGGTATAGGTCGCCTTGGGCCGCAGCAGTACATCCACGGCGTTCACTTCTCGGATGCCCGGCGCCTGTCTGACCAGGCTCAACAGGTCGCGGCGCTGCACATCCATGAAGACGAGGCCCTGCAAGACCAGGGCGCCGTCCTGGACTCGCGCCTCGATGGGCAATTCGGCCAGTGCGGGATAGCCCGCGTCAATCAGGTACTTCTGCAGGTCAAAGCCATTGGCAGCACCCGCGACCGCGCCGCTCAGGCTGCTGTCTGCGAGCGCCGGCGTCTCCGTCACCTGCAAGACCAAGTCCTCCGGCACGGCGGCTGTCGGCTGCGGGCTCGGGGTTGGCGTGACTGCGACCGTGGGACTTGGCTCTGCCGGCGCAGGCGTTGGCGATGAGACCGTCTGGGCAGCCGCGGGTTCCGTTTCCGGCTGGCGCGCCTCTGCGCCGGCATCGTCCCCGTTGATCCCGGCCATCAGGTCGGCCATGAGGTCTGCGCCTTGCCGAAAGACGAACCAGCTAGACAGCACAAGCGCCACGGTCAGCGTCACGGTCACCGCCGGCCAGAGCCAGCGCGCACGCCGCGGCTGTGCAGGCGGCTCCGCCGGCATGCCCAACACATCGGCCAGGACTGCCGGCGGCGCGGCGTGCGTCGCACCGCGCTCTCGCTTCAGTCCCTCGCGCAGTGCGGCCTGCCGGTCCTGATGCGAGCGCAGCAGCCATTCGGCCTCGGCGCGCAGCGAGTCATCCACCGGAATGGCGGCGACGTGCCGGCGCATCACATCGTAGCGACCCAATTGCTCCGCCAGGATCGCGCCCAACAGGCGCAGGTCGGGCAGGTCTGCATAGACCAGGCCGCGCTTGACCTCGAGCAGGGCGCCCTCCAACTTGCCGTCTGCGGCCAATGCCTCGGCGCGCTCGGCGAAATAGCGCGACACGACCTGCGGCTCCAACAGCCCGCGCAGATCCTCCCCGCACACCGAACAGTGTTCCATGTCCGGCGTAATGCGGACGCGACTATGGCAGTTGAAACAGGTGACTTCTTGCATCACTCGACAATAACGTCAGGATAATGGCTTCAAAGCCGTAAGACTGCCCGCCGGGCAGTTAGTACAGACAGATAGCTTGGACGGGTGCGCGCCGGACGTGCGGGCATGTAGTTGGGTGATGCGACCCGAACGCCGACTCTGCAAGAACGTTTGCAGATTGCCGCACCGATCACATCTTGCCTTTGCAGTGTATCATGGCGTCTAACCGCACGCAAACAAACGCCGCGCGCATATGGTTAACCGTAAAGACCCAATGAGCGCAAAGGAGAGCGTCCGTCCTACAGGATAGATCGCAGCGTGTTGGAAGTCAGTCGCTCTTTACGCTGCACCGCTGCGCCCGTCGCCGATGTGCCGTCGCAAGAACTCGGCCATCTGTGTGAAGCTGTCGATGCGGTTCTCCAGCTTGCTGAACATGTGCCCCTCGTCGGCGTAATGGACGAACTCCACCGTCCCCCCGGCAGCGCGTACACGCTCTACAATCTGCTGCGACTCGTAAAGCGGCACACGCGGGTCGTTGTCGCCCGCCTGCACCAGGAGCGGCGCACGGATGCGTTCGGCTTTGTGCAGCGGCGAGATGCTGCGCAGGAAGTCGCGGTGCTGTTCCAGGCTGCCGTACTCGCGCTCGCGGTGCGCGCGACGCCACGGGCTGGTGCGCTCCAAGAACGTCACCCAATCGGCAATGCCGACGATGTCGATGCCCGCCGCAAACAGCTCCGGGTATTCGGTCAGCGCAGCCAGGACCATGAAGCCGCCGTAGCTGCGCCCGTAGATGGCGATGCGGTCCGCCGCGATCTCCGGGCGACCGTGCAGCCATTCCACTGCCGCCTTCAGATCCGCTACGCTGTCCATGCGCCGCTCCACGTCGTCGAGCATCATGTATTCGCGGCCATAGCCGGTGCTGCCGCGCACGTTTGGAACCAGCAGCGCATACCCCTGGCTGAGGAAGTATTGGAAGCGCACGTCGAAATCCGGACGCTGCTGGGAAGCCGGCCCGCCATGTACATAGAGGATGCACGGGTAGCCGCCATCCGGGGGCGGAGTTTGCGGCTGGCAGTAGAAGGCGGGCAGCGAACGCCCGTCGAAGGTCGTGAAGCGGATCAGTTGCGGCGCGACGAAGCCGGCGCTGTCGATGCCGGCGCGGTCGCTGTGCGTCAGCCGGAAGAGCGCGCGGCTGCCCACGTCCAGCGTCCACACGTCTGCGGGCTGCAACGGCGACTGGAAGTCGAAGGCCAGGGTGCGCGCGTCTGCGCCAAAGCTTAGGTTTGTGATCACGCCGTCGGGCAGATGCGTCACCGGCTCCAGGTCGCCCTCTTGCAGGTCGAGCAGGAAAAGCCGGCTGTAGCCCTCGACGTTGACCGTCGCGGCTGCGGTGCGACCGTCCGCGGCCGCGGCCAGTAATTCGACCTCACCGGCGGCCCCGTCCAAATGCGCATCGAACCGGCTGGCGTTGGCGATCTCGACCAGCGCGCCCGTCTGCCAGTCCAACCGGCAGATTGCGCCGCGGTCATGGTCGCGATCCGTCACGAGGTACACCGCGTCGCCGCTGGCGGCGAACGAGGCGTAGCGCGCCGGCGGGCGGTCCGCGGTCAGATGCCGTTCCTCGCCTGTTGCTAGGTCGTGCAGGTACAGTTCGATCTGCTCGCTGGCGACCGAATCCGCCGACACGGCATAGCGTCCCTCGCCGATCCAGGCGACGATGCTGCGCCGGCCTGTGCACTCGCACACCCGACGCTCATCACCGCTGCGCAGGTCCATACGGTAGATGTCGAAGTCGACGTCGTTGCGCGCGTTGCTGGTGTAGAGGATCTCCTGCCCGTCCGCGCTCCAGGCGCCGAAAGTATGGATGGCATCATCGTTCTGCGTCAGCCGCCGCACCGTATGGCCGCCGGCATCTGCGCCTGCTCCGAAGTTCGAGATCAGATAAAGCTGTTGGCGCTCGTTGCCGGCGTAGTCGCTAACCGCGACCAGATGGCCGGCCTGCGCCGTGCCGTACAACTCCCATACCTTGTCTGCAAAGAAGGTCAACTGGCGCGGCCAGGGATCCGCCGGGTTTGGCACGGCGGCTGCACTCCACGCCTGGAAGTTGCCGCTGATGTCCGTCAGGAACGCCGCCCGGTCCCCCTCGGGCGACAGAACGGGCATGAGCGCGCTGCGAATGTTTAGATAGCGGGCGAAATCGGCCATCGGCCCCTCTATGTCCCTTCCATCTGTTCGGCTAATTCTGAAAGCTGGAACCAGCGGTCCAGCGCGGCGGATAGCTGCTCTTCGACATCATCCAACTGCGTCGACAGGCGCTGCAAGGCCAGGTAGTCGTCGCCGCTGGACGCCATGCTTTCCGCCAGGTCGTTCTTCTGCTGTTCCAGGTCGGCGATGTGAATCTCCAGCGCCTCCAGTTCACGCTGCTCCTTCCACGTCAGCTTGCGAGAGGCGGGCGACGCAGATTCGGCGCTGCGGACGGCTGCTCGCGCCGGCGCCTGTGGCGCGGCCAATTCGGTCGCCGCCTGCTCCTGCAACTCTACATAGGCGGCGTACGGCCCCGGATAGCGCGGCCCCAGCCGCCCGTCTTCCATGCGGCACAGGTAGTCCACCGTGCGATCCAGGAAATAGCGGTCGTGGCTCACAACGATCAGGCAGCCGGTGAAGTGGTCCAGAAATTCCTCCAGCACGCCAAGCGTCTGGATGTCGAGATCGTTGGTCGGCTCGTCTAGCAACAGCACGTTGGGCTGGTGGATGAGCGTGCGCAGCAGATAGAGTCGCCGCCGCTCGCCGCCGCTGAGGCTGCCGATGCGGCCCCACTGCATAGCGCGAGGGAAGAGGAACCACTCCAGAATTTTGGCCGCTTCCACCCGCTCGCCGTCCTTGGTGCGGATCAACGGCGCCTCCTCCTCCACGAACTCGAGGATGCGCATGTGGTCGTCCAGGTCTTCGCTCGCCTGGTCGTAATAGCCGATGCGCACCGTCTCGCCCCAGCGCACTATGCCAGCGTCCGGCTCCGTCTTGCCCGCCAGGATGTCGAGCAGCGTGCTCTTGCCGGCGCCGTTCGGCCCGGTGATGCCGATGCGGTCTCCCGGTTCTAGTTGCAACGATATGCTGTCCACCACGGCCTGCCCGTCGTAGCGCTTAGTCAGCCCCGCGGCGGTGAGGGCCTGCTTGCCCAACCGCCGCGAGGCAAGCGCAATCGAGACAGTCTCCTCGCCGGAGTCGTAGCGCAGTTGCAGCAACTCCTCGGCGCGTTGCTTGCGCGCCTTCTGCTTCGTGCCGCGCGCCATCGGCGCGCGACGCAGCCATTCCAACTCTCGGCGCAGCAGGTTCTGGCGTTTCTGTTCCGCCTCTGCCAACTGGGTCTGGCGTTCGGCGTGCAGACGCAGATAATGGCTGTAGTTGCCGGGATAGCTGACCAGACGCCGCCTGTCCAGTTCGACGATGCGCGTAACCACCCGATCGAGGAAGTAGCGGTCATGCGTCACCATCACCAGCGCGCCGGGCGTGTCCGCCAGATAGGTTTCCAGCCAGGCTACCGTCTCGGCGTCGATGTGGTTGGTCGGTTCGTCGAGGATGAGCACGTCGGCGCGGTCGATGAGCGCGCGCGCCAGCGCCACGCGTTTGCGCTGCCCGCCGCTCAGGTGGCCGATGCGCGCTTCAAAGTCGCGGATGCCTAGGCGGGTGAGGATGGCCTTGGCATCCGCTTCTGCGGCCCAGGCGTCCATGCGATCCATCTCGGCGCCGGCCTGTGCGAGCGCGGCCTGCCGCGCGGGGTCATTCGGGCTGCGCTCAAGCGCGGCGACGGCTTCCTCGTAACGGCGCACAAGCTGCATCTGCGGCAGTTCGCTGGCGAATACGGTTGCCAGCACCGTCTGTTCGTCGTCCAGGAGCGGCTCTTGGGCCAAGTACTCCACGCGCACCCCGCCCCACATGGTTGCGTTGCCCTCGTCCGGCGCTTCCAGCCCGGCAAGAATACGCAGGAGCGTGCTTTTGCCGCTGCCGTTCACGCCGATCAGGCCGATGCGGTCGCCCTCGTTTACTAATAGATTCGCGCCCTCGAACAACTGGCG
>CAYXRG010000045.1:21081-35429 GCA_964467575.1 uncultured Caldilineaceae bacterium
GTCCGCCAACAGAAACGCGCAAATGACAGCCATACGCCTGTCATTTGCGCGCCGGCGCGACCCGTCGCGCCTGACCGGATTGACGCAACGTCAGCGCGCTTTGGGCGGCCCGTCACGCCGCGTGGCGTAGCCAAGCAGTTGCGGCTCGGCCCATACGGCCCAGTTCCAGCGGTTATCGCCGAGCGCGTCGGTCACGAACTGTACCACCAAATCCTGCCCCGGCAGGCTGGGCAGGTCGATCACGTACCGTTCCCATACGTTAGTCTGTTTGGTCGTGCTCCACAGGCGCATGCCGTTGACATAGATGCGAAAAGCGCACCAGTTTTGTCCTTCCATTAGGGCGCCGTCACGGATGCCCGCGGCGAAGCGCAGGCGCAGACTCTCGACTTCCGCCGGCACGTGCAACTGGTACTCGCACACCGCGCTGCCCGTCACGGGCGGATGTTCCCATAGCGCCAACTGCTGGACCATGCCGCAGGTTGCCGCACCTACTTTCACCTCCATCATGTCCGGTTCGCGCGTCGATGCCTGTCGCGCCGCGGGAAAACCCTCCAGGAAGTCATACTGCCAGATCAAGGTCTGGTCTGGGCGCTCATCTGCGTCGTCATCCAGCAGGCTGTGCCACAGTTCCTCCTGCCACTTCAAGTAGCTGATGTACTGGGCAAGCTGGGTCAGCGATTGTTCGCTCAGATCGGAGATGCGGCGCGTGATTGCATCCAACGTCTCGCGACGGGCGTCATAGGCGGGCATGATCATCCCCTATCCTGGGCCGCGGGGCTGTAGGCCTAAACGAGAACGGGCAAGGCGACGCCGGCGGTCTGGCCATGGGTCAGTTCGACCAGCCTTTCCCAGCGCTTGGCCGCCAACGGGTTGCTGAGCAGAACCAACGCCACATAGCTCGGCTCAAACGGCTTGCGGCGCAGCGGCATTTCCGCTTCTTCCGGCGTGCACGAGCCCTTTTTTTGGTTGCAGCGCGTGCAGGCTGTGACGAGGTTCTCCCAATCGTGTGCGCCGCCGCGGCTGCGCGGCACCACATGGTCAACCGTCAGCCAACTCCGTCCCGGCGTAGCGCCGCAATACTGGCACGTATATGCATCGCGCAGCATGACCGAGACGCGGGTCGCCGGCACTTTGCGATGCGGCAGGCGCACATAGTGCACCAAACGGATGACCAGCGGGACGGGGATCGCCTTGCGGCTGCTGCGCAACAGGCTCTCTGTCGCCTCCAACATCTCGGCTTTCTCTCGCAGCAGCAGGACGATGGCGCGCCTCACCGATACTAAACTGAGCGGTTCATAGCTTGCATTCAGGACCAGAACTTGTTTGGACATGTTCCAGACTCATCTGGCGCTATTGCCGACTTGCCTGCTCAATTCTATCAAGAAAATCGGATCGCAATCAAATAGAGCCGGTTCTCCGGGGCGCATTGGCCCAAGCCGCCGGCCGCGCTCACACCGGCAAGAACTGCGCGACCGACGTGGCGCGCAGCAGGATGCCCCACAGGAAGAAGCAAGTCAGCGCCATGGCGATTGCCTTCGCACCCTCGTCCTGGATGTTGCCGAAATAGCCGTATGCGGCGGGCAGCGTCACCACGGCTACCACCCCGTAGAGGATGTGCATGAACGGACGCGGCAGCGCCACGCCCAGTCCTTGCAAATAGAGGACCAGGCCGATCACCGCCTGCACCACGATCACGATCTCGCCGACCACGGCGGCGCCATACCAGGCGGGCATGAGCCGCCGCGTGGTGAAGCGCAAGACTAGCGCCCAGACGCCGATCGCAGCGATAAAGAGAATAGCTGTGTTCGCCAGCCCGGCATGCAGTTGGTGGAGCGCCATCGGAACATCTCCCGCGTATTAACTGGTGCGTTCACGCCGGCGCGTGGACGCTGAGATATTGCTGCAACACGGTCGCCGCCGGCCCCAAGATGTCATACGATTCCCAGCCGCTGCTGGCCGCAAGCGCATAGATGCAGCCGCCCACGACGTAGTCATTCTGGCGCATCGCCTCGTCGTACCAGACCAATTGCTCGACGTAGGCCCCCGGCCCCCATATGCCGTAGCCGTTTTCGCCCCAGTACTGCTGGAAATGCTGCCAGCCGCGCGCATCGGGCGGGCCGGGGCGTTCGGTCACCAGACCGTCTACGCCCAGTTCGGTGAAGATCAAGGGGATGCCCAGCCCGCGCGGCAGGAGAATCTGGTCATAGACCTGGCGGTAGCGCAGCGTCAGCCAACCTGTGTCACCCGGCCCCACGCCGGGATAGCGGCCCTGATTTTCGCGCGTCGTCAGGTAGTAGATGGTCGGCGCGGAGTATTCATGCAGGCCAAGCCAGCCGTTATACTCCTTTGCGGCCTGCACTGCGGGCAAAAACGGCTCCCACAGATCTAGCGGAGGCTGGCCTGTGCCGAAGTTGCCGACGACGCTGCGCAGCCCGCGATCGCCGAGCAGGCGCGTCCGCTCGGCCTCGAAATCCGCCAGGCGCTTCATCTCATCGGCGTTGCTCGCCACCGGCTCGTTATACGCTTCCCAGCCGTCGAAATGTTGGCGCCGCGCCGGGTCGTCGGCATAGGGCAGCAACTGCTCGACGAAAGACCGCGCCGCGCCTGCCGGGTCAAGGTCGCCCAGACTGATCTGCGGCAGATCGATGCGCCCGATGAGCAGCGTGCGCGGCGATGTCTGCTTGATCTGCGCGGCGAAGTTGGCGTCCAGTTCGAGCGTTTTCACCACCGTGACGGCTTGGGTCTCCAGCAACTCGAAGATCTGCGGGTGGTTGCGCCCCACGAACAGGCCCAGTTTGCTGGGCGGGCCGGGCGGGAAGGGCGTCGCCACAGGCGTGGGCGTAGGCGGCGGGGGCGGCGTCGGCGTGGGCTTGGCCGGCGTAGGCGTCAGCGTTGGCTCCGGAACCAGCGCTGAACCGATGCCCCCCGCATTGTTCACCTGGGGAAGATATATCTGATACTCGCCCGGCGTGGCTATGCCCGGCAGGCTGGAACCGGCGACCGGCGTCGACGTGGGCGTCGGCAGGAGGGGGGATGCCGTCGGCGTCGGGCGAGAGCGCCCGCATGCGGCTAGGGCTGCCGCCGCCGCGCCGCTCGCCGCAGCCGATAAAAACCGCCGCCGCGATAGAACCCTGTCGGATTGCGGCGGACGGGCTTCGGTCTGCTCAACCGCTTCGGACGGTTGGTCGGATGGCTGCGGACGGCCCTCATCACGGCCGGAATTCGACGGGGTTTGTTCTTGCATGTCGATACTATAGCACCTGTCCGAAACTTGTCGCTAATTGCTTGATCGCCCCCAATAGACGCACGCTTCCTCGTTCGAGTTCCGGGCAGGCGTCAGGGCGCCGGAGGGCGACAGAATCCGGCGCGGCTCTGTATCTTGCCGGAGCCGCGCCGGATTGGCAGCGAATAGGGGTAACGGAACGGGCGGGATTAGAGGCCCGTGGGTAGGTCCACGAATGCGAAATCAACGCCGAATCGCTCTTGCAGATGCCGGCCCAATGCCTGGACGCCGGCGGTCTCGGTTGTGTAATGACCGCCGTAAACCACGTTGAGCGAGGCGTTGAGCGCATCGTAGTAGTGGGCGTGCTCAGGCTCGCCGGTGAGGAACGTGTCGCAGCCGAAGTCTGCGGCTTCTGCGATCTGGCCGGCGCCGCCGCCGCTCATGACGCCGACACGCTTGACTTGCCGCGGGCCGTGCGCCTGTACCAACTTAATCGGCCCGACGCGCTGCTCAAAGCGCGCCGTCAGGTCATCCAGGTCCATGCCGTCCGGCGCTGTCGCCAGCGCGGCCAGCGGCGTGCCGTTAACCTCTCCCCACCAGCCGGTCACTTCCAGGCCGAGTCGCCGCGCCAATTCGGCGTTGTTGCCGACTTCCTGGTGCGCGTCCAGGGCCAGATGCGCGGCGTAGAGGTTGAGGTCCGCGGCCATCAGCGCCCGCACCAGCCGGCCATGCGAGCCGTTCAGCAACTTCGTCGGTCCCCAGAAAATGCCGTGATGCACCAGCATCAGGTCGGCGTCCTGCGCCAACGCCGCTTCGACGCAGGGCAGGTGCGCGTCGACCAGCCCGACGATCTTGCGCACTTCGTCGCGGCCTTCGACCTGGAGGCCCTGCGGCCCGTAGTCGCGGATTTCGTCAATACGCAGATATTCGTCCAGATATTGCACTAACTCAGCCCTTTTCATGCGTTCCCCGGCTCCTCCGTCTCTTTGTCATCATGCGCGTGGTTGTCGTCTGCACTTGCCAGCGGGCTGCGCATCACGAAGCGCTTGGCCTGCCTTGCGAACTGGCGGCGCGGCAATAGGATGCGACGGCTACATGTGCGGCAGACGAGACCGATATCTGCGCCTACGCGCACGATCTCCCACTGCTTTCCGCCGCACGGATGCGGCTTCCGCATTTCCACGATGTCGCCCACGTACAGTTTTTCGGCAATTTCCATAGGCATTCAGCGGGTTGTCCCGCGGTGCGTTCCGGTCTGGTGCAAGCTAATGTTAGGCTGTCGCCGCCGTCTCCGCCGGCGCGCGCCGCGCCAGCAGAAGCCCGCCTGCAGCCAGCGCGAAACTCAGCAAGAAGAGGCCCCAGTGCATCAGCCCGCCCACACAGGGAACTGCGCTCAACAGCCGCCCCGCCAGCACAATCAGCCCACTGCCCAATAGCAGCGCGTAGAGATCCCCGCGTACCGTAGGCGTTAGGGCGAAGATTCGCCGCCCCAACCATAACCCGGTCAGGATTGGGCTAAACAGCCACGCCATTGACAACAGACCAAAGGAGAAGGCGGAGACCGCGGCGCCGCCGGGGAACCAGCCCCAAAAGAGGACGACGAGAAAGGCCAGCGCCGCGCTCACGGGGAGGGCCATGACTGCGACCGCGAGGCCGTAGAGGCCCGCTTCGACCGGCTTGCGGTCGATAGCGGCGGCAGGCCGGTTCAACAGTCGCGGCGCAAACTGCCAGACAATCGCGGCCAGCAGGAGCGTGCCCGCCAGCAGCATGACGGTGCGCAGCAGCCACCAGGCGAAGCCAAGCAGCGGATTGGGCTGCGCTTTTTCCTCCGGCTCTTGCTCCGGCATGATACGCGTGACGGTTCCGCTCGTTTCGGGCAGTTGAACCGCGTCGCGTCCGATCGAATACTTGAGGTTGCCGCCCACTCGTGCGCCTTCGCTCGTCGCCAACGTGTTGAGGTACAGGCTGGCGTTGCCGTCGACTCGTGCGTTGAAGGCCAACGACTCTGCTCCGGCGAAAAGGTCGCCGCGCACCGCACCGTCTAGGGTTGCTTGACCGGCGGCCAGGTAGGCGCTGCCGCCGACCGTCGAACTGGGGCTGGTTGTCAGCCCCGGCGTGAGGGCGCGGCCCGGCGCCGCCTCCTGTGTGAACATCACGAAGCCGGGCCAAGAGCCGCCCGCAGCTGCAAACAGGTCATCGCCTACGTTGCCGAGCAGATGCACGCCGGCGCCCGCTACGCGCGCGTCGTCTTGCACCACGCCGTTGATGCGCACCTCGGCGGCAGCCGCCATCAGGTCGCCCGTCACGACGCCGTTCATCTCCACATAAGCGCCGAACGCGACCAGATCGCCCTCCACCGTGCCGTCGATGATCACCTCCTGCGCCGTCACGATCAAGTCGTCATTCACTGTCTGTCCCTGCGGCAGATGATAGGTTTCGGCGTCCACATATTCAGCCGCCGCGGCCGTCGCGGGGAGCAGCAAAAGGGCCAACGTCATCAAGCCAAACAGAAACCGCCTGCGACTCGCTCTTGGCGAGAAACGCCATCGGATGGGCCGTCTCATCTTCGCATCTCCTTGTTCACGGCTTAGGCGCCCCAGAGGGTTGCGGGTTAGTCTGGTCCGGTCACAACAGGACCGGCGGCGGTGAATATCGCTCCTAAGTGTACTCCTGCCGGTTGGCGAGAGCAAACCGTTTTGCGCCGCAGGCGCAGCGCCACGCGTCACCCGTCATGCGTCATTCGGTATTCGATAACACTCTCCGTTTCGTGAAATTCGTATAATTCGCGGCATAAAACCGGCGTCGTCTATAACCCCAGGCCCTCGAACAGATCGCGCTCCACGCGGCCGTCCGGCGCAGGGTAGGCACGCGTGAAGGTGTCATATCCGTCCATGCGCTGGCGCAGGAAGCCCGGCAGGATGCGCAGGAAGCCGGGCCCGCCGCTGTACTGGCTGGCGTGCGCCATGCTGGCCGCGGTCTTCGCGGCCAACTGCCCGCTGACGTCGATGCGGGCGTGTACCGGCATCTCCCACTGGGCAATCTCCACGAAGTTGATGTCCTTGTTGCGCCCGAATGCGGTAGGGTCCTGGCCGAATAAGGGCATGATGCGCACCATCGCCTTCAGCAGGCGCGTGTCGAACGCGGTGTAATAGAGCTTCATGGGGAGGCGACCATCGGGCTGCCTGTTTCGTTCAGCCACGCGCTGAAAGGCGGCGGTGGCGGCCTCGTGCACGTGTATGTGATCCGGGTGCCCGTAGCCGCCATAGGGGTCATGCGTGATCACCACCTGCGGCTGTAGACGGTCCATGTAGCCGGCTAACTCGTCTGTCAACGCGGGGAGCGGCTGGCGGATCAACGCGTCGGGGTGGTCGTTGTCGGGCGCGCCGCGCATGCCGCTGTCGCGATAGGGCAGCGACCACACGCTGGTCAGCCCCAGAGCGACGGCTGCGCTTGCCAGTTCGGCGGAACGCACCTGCGCCAGGGAGTCATGGCTTTGCAGGTGGTCGGGGCTCTCCACCGAGCCGGCGATGCCGTCTGTGGCAATGATCACATGCACATCTGCACCTGCTGCGGCGTATTTCGCCAGCGTGCCCCCCGGCCCAAAGCTCTCGTCGTCAGGATGGGCAAAGATGCCCAGTAAGGTTCGCTTCTGTCGCACTGTAGGCTGTTTCATGGTTGCCTCGTTCTCTCCCTGCGGGTGCGCGCCAATCCCTGCTTGCGCAAAGTGCGCCGTCCCACCGGCGCGCAGCGTCTCCGCGTTCGACCAAGTATACAAGCGCAAGGCCGGTCGCAAAAAGCGCGCCGTCTCCAGTGGCCCGCGCCTATGCGACACAAAGCAACGGAGCGTCTGCGCAGAAACTCCGTTGCTAGCTCCTGTGATTAGAAGCCGGGTCAGTGGCGCGGCGACTGTCGCCCCCTATCTTGGGGCGCATCTATAGGCGCGCCGGAAGATTGCTCTACCAGCGGAATTCAGGTATGATGCGGAGGCTTAGGGTGAACATATGTTTGCCGGATTGCCAGGTTGCGCTTTCGTGCCGCGTACGATGTCGTACGGACAGATAGGAGAATCTACGGCATGCGTCTCGCTCCGCTTTTTGGGGTTCTAGGAGCGCTTCTTTACGGAATCGTCGGTTATTACTTGGGCGTGTCCATCGTCGGCACCTACCAACTTACGACAGCCTCCGGTCCCGTGGTATGGACAGCCACTATCGCCGGCATGGTGTTGGGCTATTTTCTGGCGCCGTGGCTCATCATCGCGCCGGCGCGCGCGGCGCGTAATTTCCTGCGTTCCGTGCCGATGGACGATCTGGTGGCCGCGACCATTGGTCTGGCGGTCGGCCTGCTGATCGCCGCACTCCTAGCCTACCCGATTTCCCGCCTGCCTCCGCCTTTTGGCGGCATCTTGCCCCTGGTGGCCGTCCTGATCTTCGGCTATCTCGGCGCCACGGTCATGACGCTGCGCAAGGCCGACTTCTTCTCTCTTCTGCGCCCGACGGAACGGTCTGCGGCAGCGGAACGGACGGCTAGCCAGCAATTGTTGCTCGATACGAGCGTGATCATCGACGGGCGCATCGCCGACGTAGCCGACACCGGCTTCCTTATGGGCAAGCTGCTGGCCCCACGCTTTGTGCTCAACGAACTCCAGTATATTGCGGACTCCGCCGATCCGTTGCGCCGCAACCGCGGCCGCCGCGGCCTAGAGATGCTCGACCGATTGCAGCAGAACCCCGGCGTCGAGATCGAGTTCATCGATCTCGACCCGCAGGACGCTCAGCAGGTCGACGATAAACTGATCAGCCTCGCCCTCGAACTGGGCGCGGCCATTATCACCAACGACTACAACCTCAACCGCATCGCCCGGCTGCAAGGCGTTACGATTCTGAACATCAACGAACTGGCGAACGCGGTCAAATCGGTCTTCCTCCCCGGCGAGGAAATGCCGATCAGAATCATCCAGGCCGGCAAGGAAGTCGGCCAGGGCGTCGGCTATCTGGACGACGGCACGATGGTCGTCGTCGAGAACGGACGCCAATATCTCAATCAAGAGGTGCTGGTACAGGTGACCAAGGTGCTGCAGACCAATGCGGGCCGCCTGGTTTTTGCCACGCCCGAACCGAACAACCTCTCCTAGTCGCCCGCTCTGATGACGGGCCGGCGACCACACAGCATGGAAACTGTTATGGGGCTTAAGATCTACAATTCATTGACGCGCACCCGCGAAGAGTTCGTTCCGGTGGATGAAGGCAAGGTGCGCATGTACGTATGCGGGCCGACCGTCTATTCCGATGCGCACGTCGGGCACGCCATGGCCGCGATCGTGTTCGACATGGTGCGCCGCTACCTGACGTTCCGCGGCTACTCCGTGCGCTACGTCACCAACTTCACCGATGTCGACGACAAGATCATCCGCCGCGCCAATGAGACCGGACAGGACCCTGTCGAGCTTGCCAAGCGCTATGCGGACGAGTATCTGCGCCATCTGGACGACCTAAACGTCCTGCCTGCGGACGAGTACCCGCGCGTCAGCAACGAGATATCCGGGATCATCACTTTTATTCAAGAGTTGGGCGAGGCGGGTTATGCCTATGAGCTCGACGGAGACGTCTATTTTCGCGTGACGAAGGATGACGACTACGGCAAATTGAGCCGTCGCAGCCTGCAAGAGGCCATGAGCGGCACACGCGTCGAAGAAGACGCGCGCAAGGAAAGCCCTGCCGACTTTGCCCTGTGGAAGTCGGCCAAGCCCGGCGAACCGGCCTGGGACAGCCCGTGGGGGCCGGGCCGCCCCGGCTGGCATATCGAATGCTCTGCCATGTGCCTTCACCACCTAGGCGAGACCATCGACATCCACGGCGGCGGCAATGACCTCGTCTTCCCGCACCACGAAAACGAGATCGCGCAGAGCGAAAGCCTGACCGGCAAGCCGCTGGCGAAATACTGGATGCACAACGGCATGTTGCAGCTTTCCGGCGAGAAAATGAGCAAGTCGCTGGGCAACCTCGTCACTATCGACGATTTCCTGGCCACGCGTTCTCCCGATACGCTGCGCATGCTCATCTTCGCCGGCCACTACCGCAAGCCCGTCGTTTTTAATGACGAGACGCTGGATTCCGCTGAGCGCAGTCTGGCGCGCCTGCGCAGCGCCTTGCGTCCGGCTTCCGGCTCCGCCTCTACCGGACAAGAGGCGGATGCACTGCGCCAGGCCACCGAGAACGCCCGCGCCGGCTTCATCGAGGCTATGGACGACGACTTCAACACGAGCGGTGCGCTGGCAGTCCTTTTTGATTTGGTGCGGGCTATCAACAGCGCACGCAGCGCCGGCGTGAGCGGTCCGTTCTTCGAGGCGGCGCAGCGCACCCTGCGCGAACAGGCGGGCGTCTTGGGGTTGACTCTGGAAGGGCCGGCTGCGGAAAGCGGCAGCAGCGTGGCTGCCAGGCCCTTCGTCGACCTGCTTGTGGGTGTGCGCAGCGAGCTGCGCGCCGCCAAGCAATGGCAGCTTGCCGACCGCGTGCGCGACGGTCTCAAGGAGTTGGGCGTCGTTCTGGAAGATTCGCCCGACGGCACGAATTGGCGTTTCGAGGAGCGCTAGTCCATGAGTGAACTGATCTATGGGCGGCATGCCGTGCTGGAAGCCCTGCGCGCCTCGCGCCGGCGCATCTACCGCCTGTGGCTAGAAGGCGCCGACGGCTCCCAGGGCGGGGGCATCGTCGCAGAGATTCTTGAGCAGGCCGAGGCGGCCAAAATTCCCACGCGCAGCATCAAGGGCGGGCTGTTCGACAAGCTCGCCCAACAGCGCGCCAACGCCCAGGGCGTTGCGCTCGAAGTCGACGCCTATCCCTACGTCGAACTCGACGACATTCTCGCTCAGGACCGCGGCGAGCCGCCTTTGCTACTCATCCTCGACCACATCCAGGACCCGCAGAACCTCGGCGCGCTCTTCCGCACGGCCGAGGCGATGGCCGTCCACGGCGTGATCATCCCGGAACGACGCGCCGCCGGCATCACGCCTGCGGTTTCCAACGCCAGCGCCGGCGCGATCGAGCAGTTGCGGGTTGCGCAAGTCACCAACCTCAACCGCACCATCGACGCCCTCAAGGCGCAGAACATCTGGATCACCGGGCTGGACAGCGAGCCGGATGCGCCGCTGTTGGAAGAGCGCGCCCTCACCGGGGCTGTGGCCGTGGTGGTGGGCAGCGAAGCCGAGGGCATCAGCCGCCTGACGCGCGAGAAATGCGACTTCTTGGTGCGACTGCCCATGTACGGCCGCATCGAAAGCCTCAACGCCGCGGTCGCCGGCAGCATCGTCCTGTACCTGGCGCGCCAGACTCGCGCCTAGCGGCAGATGGACATCACGCTGCTCGATCCGACCGCTCCCAGCTGGAACGCCAGGCTCGACCGGGTCGGGGCATTGTTGAACGCACACCTCAACCCGAACGTCTTCCCCTATCACTTCCTGCAAGTCGTATTGCCCCGTCTCGGCGGGTCCATCGTCGAGGTGCGGCAAGACCGCGCCTTTCTGTGCGCCGGTTTCCTCTTCCCGCGCGGTCTGGATGCAGAATGCCCGGAAGCAGGAACGTTCGGCAACTGCCAGGCTCGCCGCCAATATACGCTGCGCTATCATTTGTTGGGCGAGGCAGCCAAGGACTCCGCGCTCCTTGCGCAGATTACTTCTGAACTCCGCAGCCGGTTGCAATGCGCCGCAGTCATCGCTTATGACCCCGCCGCGCCCCATTCTTTCCGGCGCAGCGCGCGTTGCGTGGGACATGCCGTCATCGGCCGGCCCGACGCAGCCGAAGCGCAGCATATCCGCCTCATGCACCAGCAGATCTGGCACAGCCCCAGCGAATATCTCTACCCTGCCGACATCCACTCGACCGAGTTTAACCTGGGCACGTCACTCGTGGCGCGCGTCGAGGGCAACTTGGCGGGGTTTCTCTTCGGTTTTTACAAGTTCGGCCTTAAGCCGCTGCCCGCAGACTGGGACGCCAAGTTGCAGAGCGACCTGCGCCTCGAATCGCAGACGCTGGGCATATTGTCCGAATACCGCGGCATGCGTTTGGCGAACCTGCTTAAGAAGGCCCAGGCGGAACACGCCGTCGCCGACGGCATCGATATCGTGAACTGGACGGCTGACCCGCTGCAATATGCCAATGCCGCGCTCAACTTCGGCCTGTTGCGCGCCGTCGCCTTTGAGTTTCACGCCGACTATTACCCCTTCCGCAACGATCTGAATCGCGTGCCCGCCTCGCGCTTTGTCATTACCTGGATTGTGCGCTCGGATCGCGTGCGTAATGTGCCCGCGCTGGGTTCGCCCGCGCTCGTGCTGGACCTGCAGCATCACCCGCACATCGTGCGCGTCAACGACGGCTTCTCGCAGGTGCACTGGGATGCCGACGCCCCCTTCATCGCCATCGAGATACCCGCCGACTGGACCGGTCTACAGCGGCGATCGCTGGACGACGCGCTGCGCTGGCGCGAGGTCAGCGACCGGCTATTCCAACACTACGTGGGACAGGGGCCGGGCCAATACGTCATCACCGGCGTGGGGGTGGATCACGACCGGCGTTTCCTGATTGGGGAACAGGTTAACGATGCGCTGTGGGCGCATCTCAGCCAGTTTTGAGGGGCCGGCGCTATCAGTCCGCCGTCGCTCGATGACGGCTGAGCGCGACGAGGCTCTCTTCGGGGTTGTCCCGCCACGACCATCCGGCATGGCGCACGATCAGGGCTACAACGCTGACGGCGATCAGGCCGATGGCGATCCACTGGGCCGTCGCCATGTTGCCCATCACCCACGCGTCGGGGCGGAACATCTCTACCCAGAAACGGCCGAGCGGGTAGGCGATGAAGTAGAGCCAGATCAGGTCGCCCACGCGCAGCCGTCGCCCGAACTGCCAGATGACGAACATCAGCAGCGCCCACATGGACAGGTTCCACAGCGCTTCGTAGAAGAAGGTGGGATGGAAGCCGTTGGCTGCGTACCAGGCCAGCGTTTGCTGCGCTAGATTTGCCTCTCCGCACGCCTGAATGCCTTCGGGCAGATTGGGTGGAAGTTGGCACGGATAGGCCGGGTTGATGTGAAAAGCCCACGGCGCATTCGTCGGCGGGCCGTACAGTTCCTGGTTGACGAAGTTGCCGAGACGGCCAATGGCTTGGGCTACGAGCACGTTGGGCGCAACGAAGTCCAGATAGCGCACGATGTTAAGCTTCTGCACCCAGCAGTAGCCGGCGATGGCGATGACGCCGCCTGCCAGCCCGCCGTAGATGCCCAGCCCGCGAAAGCCGCCGTTCCAGAAATTGATGATGTCGAGCGGATTCTCGCGATAATAGGCCCAGCCCGCGCCGTCGGCCGGCGAGCTGAATACGTGATACAAGCGCGCGCCGATGATGCCTATGAGCAGGGACCAGGCAAGCAGGTTCCAGGCATGGTCCGGGTCTTCGCCGGCGCGTTCGGCCAGCCGCCCGGAGAGGTAGGCGGCCAGAGCCGCGCCGCCCACGATGAACACGCCATACCATGTTAGTGAGAACGGACCAATATCGACAATGACCGGATTCATCCTATCGTCCCTCTACGCGTTTGTCTGCGGTCCAAAAATGAAAGCGCCGGTCGCAGCCCAAGCGAGACGCGTAGGCCGCAGTGTTATGCCTGCGTGCCTGCTGGCGGCAGCGCTCGCTGCTTGCACTCCTGCGCCGGCTGCTGTGCCGGTGGACGCCATGCCTGTCGCAGCCGAGCCAGTTGTCGCACTTTCGCCCGGCATCGACGCGGCTGCGCCGGAACAGGCCGTTCCAGCCTTGATCCTGGCCGAACGCCAAGCCGCCATGAACGGAGACCTGGCCTTGCTCAGCCGGCTGTGGGCGCCCGACGCTCGCATTATCGACGGCCGCAGCACGCCCGACAGCGCCGACGACTATGTGTGGCAGGGCCGCGACGCGATCCTCGACCGGTATACGCTCGCCGTCTTCCCAGCTCCGCCGCCGCCGTTAAGCCGAGAGCAGTTGGCGGACCTCGATATGACCGTCGAGGACGATGCAGCGTACGCCGAACTCGGCGGCGACCGCTGGCGCTTCGTCTGGCAGGACGGTCGCTGGCTGCTGGCGGAACTGCGCTACAACTGACAGAGCCGTACCCGCCGCGGTACAGGCGCAGCACAACCTAGAACTGTGCGCCGCGCTCCAGCCACGCCTTCAAGATGTCGCCTACGCGTTGCAGCGTATCGCTTGTCACCTTGTCGGGCGTGTCGCTCAGCGTATGGCGGTACTCGTAATCGAATTCGCCGATCATCACCACGGGCACGCCAGCCGCGCTGAAATGAGTCAGCGCGTCGGTTTCGTCGCGAATGTGCGGCCCGATGAAGGCGCCCGTGTAACCGATGCGTTCGGCTGTCTCCACAAGCGCGTCGACCAGCCCTCGCGTTTCCGGGCTGATGGCGGTCAGACGTGCTTGCGCGCCGCCTACCATATCGAGATAGAGGGCCACACGCGGCGCACCGCACCGCGGCACATCCTCACTCAGGCGTTGCACGAAATACGCGCTGCCCAGCGCATAGTCCCACTCTTCCAGGCCGCCGTTATCCTCTGCATCGAATAGAACTAAGCACACAGTATGGCCGGAAGCGGGCACATCCAGCGTGCGCGCCAACTCCAGCAGCACGCCTGGGCCGGACGCGCCGGCGTTGGCGCCCGGCGTCGCCTCGATGCGGCTGGATTCGTCCGGGTCCTGATCGGCATAGAGCCGCGTATCATAATGCGTGCTGAGGATGGCGACCGGGCCTGCGGCGGGGCCTTCGCCGCGCATGGCAATGATGTTACGCGCCGAAATGCCGTTATATGCGGTAAAGGGTTGGATCAGCACGTCCCAGCCCAACAGCCGCAGTTCCTCCACCAGCCAATCGCCGGTGCGCACGTTGCTCGCCGTACCGGCGCTGCGCTCGCCGAACGCGATTTGCTGGTCGACGTAGAACTTGGCGCGTTCGCCGGAAAACGGCTCCAGCGCATACGAAGGCGCCAGCAACCCGTAGCCCAAATAGGCGAAGTAGCCGACTGCTGCGCCCAGCAGCAGGATGAGGATGATTTCGACGGAGTAGCGCCGCAGTCGCTTCATATTCGTTCAGCCCAGACCGCTTAG
>CAYXRG010000046.1:0-34367 GCA_964467575.1 uncultured Caldilineaceae bacterium
GGATGACGTGGAAGTGCGCGTTGATGGGGCTGCCGTATGGCGGCGCCAAGGGCGGCGTGATCGTCGATCCGAAGCGACTGAGCATGCGTGAATTGGAACGCATGACGCGGCGCTACGCTACGGAGATCAGCTTGTTCGTGGGGCCGGAGCGCGACATTCCTGCGCCCGACGTGGGAACAAACGCGCAGGTGATGGCGTGGATGATGGACACGTATTCGATGCACCGCGGTTACTCCATTCCCGCGGTGATCACTGGCAAGCCGGTCAGCATTGGGGGCACAGCCGGGCGAGAGTCGGCAACCGGATTGGGCGTCGCCTATATGACGCGTGCGGTGTTGAAGCAGCGCTTGGGGCGCGGGCTCGAAGACGTGACCGTGGCCGTGCAGGGTTTCGGCAATGTGGGCAGTTGGACGGCGCGCAGCATGCATGACCGAGGAGCGTGTGTGGCCGCAGTCAGCGACGTGTATGGAGGCGTCTACAACAGCCACGGGCTGGACATGCGCCAGTTGTTGCGGCATGTGGCGGAGACGGGCAGCGTTGTCGGCTATCCTGGGGCGGATTCATTGACGAATTCCGAACTGCTGGAACTGCCGGTCGACGTGTTGGTTCCGGCGGCGCTTGAAGGCCAGATCACGCGCGAGAACGCTCACCGCGTCCGCGCCAAGATGGTGGCGGAGGGCGCCAACGGCCCTACCACGCCGGAGGCTGATGCCATCCTGGCGGATAACGGGGTTTTTGTCATCCCCGACATTCTGTGCAACGGCGGCGGCGTTGTGGTCAGCTACTTCGAGTGGGTGCAAAGCCTCCAGTCCTACTTCTGGGACGAGGGGGCGGTGCGCCGCCAGATGGAGAACACGCTTATCGCCAGCCTGGAGGCGGTGAACGGGGCGATGACGCAGTACAAGTGCAGCATGCGTATGGCGGCGTACATGATTGCTATCGAACGCATCGTCGCCGCTATCAAGGTGCGGGGCTTTTATCCATAGAGCAAGCTATAGTTGTAGTTTGGGCGGGGAGGGCTTTCCTGACTCGCGTTCGCATCCGGTATAATGGCGGCTATGAGCGCTGACCTGCGTCGCAAGATTATCTACTCCCTCGTCTTTGCCCTGTTGGTGTATATCGGCCTAGCCCTTTGGAGCGACTGGGGCGAACTCAGCGCGGCGCTGGCCCAGTTTCCGTGGCAGTGGCTGCCGGCTGTTCTTGGGTTGACGCTGGTCAACTATGTCGGGCGCCTATTGCGTTGGCACTGGTATTTGCGCGTGTTGGATACGCCGATCCGGCTGCAGGACAGCGCACGTGTCTTTGGCGTGGGCATGCTGATGGTGATGACGCCGGGCAAGGCGGGCGAATTCCTCAAGAGCTATATGGTTAAGAACGTCTCCGGCGCGGCGATGAGCAAGACTGCGCCGGTGGTATTGGCGGAGCGGCTGACCGACGGCGCGGCGATGCTGTTGCTGGCGAGCGCAGGGCTGTTCGCCTTCCCTGACCGTACGGCTCGAACGGTAGCGCTGATCGTGTTCGGCGGATTCGCAGCCTTCGTGATCGGGATCCAGATTCGACCGCTGGCGCTGTGGCTATTGGGCATCGGCGCTAGGCTGCCGGTAGTGCGGAAATTCGCGGGGCAGTTGTACACGTTCTATGAGAGCAGCTATGTGATCTTTCGCCCGCGCAACTTGCTTTTTGCGTTGCTGGTCGGCATGTTCTGCTGGGGCGCGGAGGGAGTCGCCTATTTCGTCGTGCTGGCGGGGTTCGGCGTCACATTTAGCTTTCAGGCGGTGCTGGTTGCCGTCTTCATTTTTAGTATCAGCACCGTGATTGGGGCTGTGTTTGCGCTGCCGGGCGGGCTGGGCGGTGTGGAGGGCAGCTTAGTGGCGCTGTCGACGCGGTTGCTGGGCCTTAGCGCGGCAAGCGCGACGGCGGGCGCGCTGCTGATTCGGTTTTGTACATTGTGGCTGGGCGTGAGCATCGGCGTGATCTGCTTCTTGCTGTGGCCGAGGCTTCTTGCGGGGGCGGAGCAGGCTGAGCCTGCCGGCGCAGCGGCCCGCAGCGAAACTTAGCTCCCAAATCGCCTAGGCGCCGCGCCGGACGGCTAAAGCTGTTTCACCGGCATCTTCTTCTTGACACACATTAGCGTATCGCGGACGGATTCAGGTTTACCGCCGGATGGCGAGCGACTGAAGCCGTCATAACGGGCTTTAATAAATTCGTAACCGGACCCAAGATTAGGCGGAGGGACTTCATGGACTCGAACAAACACGACTGGAGTAATCCGGAGGTGGTCGGCCGTAACAAGGAACCGGCCCATGCCACGCTGCTGCCGTATGCCGATGTAGAGTCGGCGTTGGTCGCACATGCCGGGCTTGTCATCGACCGGGATGCGTCGCCCTATCGCGTCTCATTGGATGGGATGTGGCGTTTTCACGGTGCGCCGTCACCCGGCGCTGCGCCTGGCGGCTTCGAGGCGGACGGCTACGATGTGAGCGGTTGGGACGAGATCGCGGTGCCGAGCAACTGGCAGCTTGCCGGCGAGGGCATCACGCGCGGCATCGCCAAATATGACGTGCCGATCTACACCAACGTCAACTACCCCTTCCCGATCGACAATCTGCCGGGCGTGCCCGAAGATGATAACCCGACCGGTTCTTACCGGCGCACATTCATCGTGCCGGATTCGTGGGCAGGGCGGCGTATTTTCCTGCATTTCGAGGGCGTCGATTCGGCCTTCCACCTGTGGGTCAACGGGCGCGAGGTTGGTTACAGCCAAGAGAGCCGGCTGCCGGCAGAGTTTGACATAACGGATTTCGTGCGCGATGGCGAGAATACGTTGGCCGTACGCGTTTATCGCTGGTCGGACGGCAGCTATCTGGAGGATCAGGACTTCTGGCGGCTGAGCGGCATCTACCGTAGCGTCTTTTTGTGGTCGGCGCCGACGGTTCATGTGCGTGATTTCTTCGTGCAGACGCATTTCGATGAGACGTACCGGGACGCAACGCTGACCGTGTCCGTGGCGGTGCGGAACTATCGAACGACTGATGCAGGCGGTTATGAGGTAGAAGCGCTTCTCTTCGACGCAGAGGGGGAAAGCGTCCTGCCGGCGCGTGCGGTGATGGGCGTATCGCCTTTTGCACAGTCGGAGGTCGAGGCTGCTGCGGAGATCGCCATCGCCGCGCCGCACAAGTGGACGGCGGAGACGCCCTATCTGTACACTCTGCTGTTGGCATTGATCGATGCCAGGGGCGACATCACCGAGGTAGTGGGCTGTCGCGTCGGGTTCCGCCAGGTGGAACTGAAAGATGGCCAGATCGCGATCAATGGCGTGCCGATCCTGATCCAGGGCGTCAACCGTCACGAGCACGATCCGGACACCGGCCACACAGTCTCGGTGGAGTCGATGCGCCAGGATATCCATCTGATGAAGCAGTTCAACATCAACGCCGTGCGCACGTCGCATTACCCGAATGACCCGCGCTGGTATGAGTTGTGCGACCGGTACGGGCTGTACCTATATGACGAGGCGAATGTGGAGTCGCACGGGGTGTGGGACAGGCTTGCCAAGGACCCGCTTTGGGAGACGGCTTTCCTCGACCGGGCGGTGCGCATGGTCGAGCGGGACAAGAACCACCCCAGCATCTTCGCCTGGTCGCTGGGCAACGAGTCCGGTTATGGTCGCAACCACGACGTAATGGCGGAGTGGATCCGCCAGCGCGACGCGACGCGATTGATCCATTATCACCCGGCGGAGGATTCGCCGAGCGTCGATATCTTGGGGCCGATGTACCCAAGTGTGGCGCGCATCATCGAGATGGCGCAGAAGCCGGACGAGACGCGGCCCGTCGTGATGTGCGAGTATGCGCACTCGATGGGCAACAGCACAGGCAACCTCAAGGAGTACTGGGACGCGGTCGATACATACCCGCGATTGGCGGGCGGCTTCATCTGGGACTGGGTGGACCAGGGGCTGCGTCGCGTGACCGAGGACGGCCGCGAGTGGTTCGCCTATGGCGGTGATTTTGGCGATATGCCGAATGATAACAATTTCTGCGCCAATGGGCTGATCGGTCCTGACCGCGTACCGCACCCGGCCTTGTGGGAGTACAAGAAGGTGCTGGAGCCTGTACGCATGGAGGCGCTGGATTTGGCGGCAGGCAAACTGCGTGTGACCAATCGCCGTTTCTTCACCGATCTGAGCGATCTGGACATCGACTGGGCGGTGAAGGTGATTGGGCCGGTGTCGAGAACGACGGGCAAGGCGCGGGCTACGATCGCGGCATCCGGTTCCATTGGGGCGTTGCTAACGACCCCTGGACAGAGCGAGGACGTAACGATCCCCTATGCGCTGCCGGAGAATGCCGAGCCGGGCGATTACTGGCTAATGCTGCGCTTTAAACTGCGCACCGACACAATGTGGGCGCCGGCAGGCCACGAAACGGCGTGGGTGCAGTTCGTCTTGCCCGTCGCAGAGGCCGGCGCAACGCGGGGCGCGGATAGGGAGCGAAGTCCGCTGGAAGTGAACGAGAACGAGGCGGCAATCGTCATGCGCGGGCAAGGGTTCGAAGCGGCCTTTGACAAGGATACGGGCGCGCTTACAACGCTGCGCCAGGGCGAAAATGGGCTGATGAAGACGGGGCCGCGCTTCAATGTTTGGCGTGCGCCGACAGACAATGACGCCAACACTTGGGGCGATCAGCGCGCCGCGATTCGCTGGCGCGAGCTTGGACTTGATCGCCTGCAAGAGCAGTTCGACGGTGTGACGCTGCTGGAGCGCGATGACAATCATGCCGTGGTGGAGGTGCGCGCGGCCAGCGCCAGCGATCTGGACGTGCAGACAATCCTGCGGACGCGCTGGAACGATATGTTGAGCCGGATGCAACGTCTGCCGGCACACTTGTTGGATGAAGAGCGGTTGCAGGCGGTATGTGCGCACCTAGGCATCGACTATGAGACGCTGCAGGGCGTCGAGTTGGAGACGAAGCTGGCGCATCTGGTGTCTATGGCCGATGCGGGCGGGCGCGTGGCGGATATGCTGACCGGCCTGCACAGCTTGGCGACCGGCTTGTGGGCGAACCAAGTGCCGGACGACGTGAAGCGGGAGCTGGGGCAGTGGGCAGGCCGCACAACAGAGGAACTGCGCGACTTAATGACGCCCGTGGCGGAGACGCGCTTCGACTATGTGCATCGCTACACGGTGATGAGCGATGGCGAGATCCGGCTGGAGACGACGATTGTATGCGGCGGTGAGCAGCCGCAGTTCTTGCCCCGCTTGGGGTTGAGCCTGACGCTGCCCGGCAAGTTCGAGAACCTGACGTGGTATGGCCGCGGGCCGCACGAGAGCTACGTAGATCGCAAAGCCGGCGCTGCGGTAGATGTGTATGCGAGCACGGTGAGCGATCAGTTTGTGCCGTATATCAAGCCGCAGGAACACGGCAACAAGACGGATGTGCGCTGGCTGACGCTGACGGATGACGAGGGCAACGGGCTGCTGGTGGTTGCCGAGCCGGCGATCAACTTCAGCGCGCTGCACTATTCGGCGCAGGATTTGACGGAAGCGGAGCATACGCACGAGCTGCCGTGGCGCGATGAGGTGTATCTACAATTGGACTTCGCCCAGGGCGGGCTCGGCAATGGGAGCTGCGGTCCTGGCGTGTTGCCGCAGTATATGTTGCTTCCGGGCGACTACACGTTCACAGTAAGGCTGCTACCGGTAGCCGGGTAGACGGTCGGCTGGTTCGCAAAGCGAAAGCAGGGAGCAAGAGCGGCTCGATAGCTTCTGCTCCCTGCTTTGTTTCTGACCCAGATAGGCCATCGGCCTTCGGCGGATGCTCGCGTGCCATGCTATAATTCTGGGCGTGCCCGGGAAGGCTGCGTGCTTGGGGGGAGACGGCAATGATGGACGGTGAACAGAAAAAGCCGGAGCGCCTGTCGAATCGTGACGTGGCTGCCATTCTGGCGAATGTGGCTGACGTCTTGCAGATACTAGATGCGAATCGCTTCCGCATCATTGCCTTCCAGAACGCCGCCGAGGCGATTCGTACATTGGGGCAGGACATCCACGCGCTGCACGTACAGAACAAGCTGCAGACGATACCCGGCGTGGGCAAGGGGATCGCCGATGCGCTGGATGAATTGCTGACCGCGGGCAGCGTGGCGGAATTCGACACGCTGCGCCAACAGGTCCCAGCGGGCGTGGTCGAAATGATTCACATCCCGGATGTAGGGCCGAAGACGGCGAAGCGGCTATGGGATGAGCTAGGCATTACCAGCGTTGAGGAGTTGCGCCAGGCGGCGGAAGCCGGTCGCATCCGTGAGTTGAAGGGTTTGGGCGCCAAGAGCGAGCAGAAGATCCTCAAGGGCATCGAACTGGCGGCTAAGCGAGGGGACGAGCGCACGCCTCTAGGAGAGGCTAGGCCGTTGGCGCTGCGACTAATCGAGGAGCTGATCGAGGCGACGCCCGAGGATGCGATCACGCGCATTGAGGCGGCGGGCAGCCTGCGCCGCTGGCGTGAGACGATCGGCGATGTGGACATCTTGGCGATCAGTTCACAGCCGCAAGCAGTGATCGATGCGTTTCAGAAGCTGCCTCAGGTGGGCGATGTAGCCGGCAGCGGCGATACGAAGTGCAGCGTGATATTGACGACGGGGCTGCGCGTGGATCTGCGAGTGGTCGAGCCGAAGCATTGGGGCGCGGCGCTACAGTACTTCACAGGCAGCAAGGAGCATAACGTCGAGGTGCGGGAACTGGCGCTGCGCCAGGGCTGGAGTCTGAACGAGTACGGCTTGACGGCCACGGGAACAGGCGACGTCGCAGAAGGCGAACAGCGCTTCTTTGCCGAGGAAGCGGATCTGTACGAGTTTTTGGGTATGGCCTGCCCACCGCCTGAACTGCGAGAGAATCGCGGCGAGGTCAAGGCAGCGCGAGAAGGCGCCTTGCCAGAGCTAGTGCGGTTGGAAGACATCCGCGGGGAGTTGCACGGGCACAGTACGTGGAGCGACGGCACGGCGAGCATCGCGGTGATGGCAGAGGCGGCCCGGCAGCGCGGCTACAGCTACTGGAATGTCGCAGATCACAGCGCCGGCTTGGGCATGGTCGGCGGGTTGGACAGCGAACGGCTGCGAGAACAGGCAAATGAGATCGCTGCACTGAACGAGCGGTGGCGGGCGGCGGGCGAGGACTTTCGTCTACTGCGCGGCACGGAGGTTGAGATACTTTCCGACGGCGCGTTGGGCTTGCCGGACGAGGCGCTAGCCGAGCTTGATGTGGTAGTGGCAAGCATCCACAGCGGGCTGCGCCAGGATCGCGAGACGATCACCGAACGTTGCCTGAAGGCGATTCGCAACCCGCACGTAGACATATTGGGCCATGCGACGGGGCGGCTGATCGGCTCGCGGCCGCCTTCCGATATCGACATGGAGCGCATTTTGCTGGCGTGTGCGGAGACCGGTACGGTGGTCGAGATTAACGCTCACCCGAGCCGTCTGGACGTGAACGACGTGTATGCGCGGCGCGCTGTGGAGTTGGGCTGCAAGATCGCTATAAACAGCGATGCACACGAGACGAGCGGCATGGAGATGATGATGTACGGCATTGCGGTGGCGCGGCGGGCATGGCTGCGCGCCACAGATGTGATCAATACCTATCCGTTGGACCAAATGCTCGCCGCATTGAAGAACCGGCGTGGGGAGGCGGCATGACAAAACGGACACGTGGCGGGGATCAGCGAAGCGGTGACGAGCAGGCGGCGACAGAGTCGCCCCCTGCCGTTCCGGAGGCGTCGGACGCGCTTGAAGAGCCGATGAGCGACGATGAGGTTGAGCAGCGCAGGGCGCGCCGGGAAGAGCGGTTCGCTTTGATGGAGGAGAAAGGCGGCGGCAACGGCGGTGATGATGCGGTCGCGAACGGCGCGCCGAAGTGGCTAGGCTGGTTTGTAGTCGTGGCGATTCTGTTTATGATGGCGGTGGCGTTGATCCTTGGTGCGCAGAGACTGCAAGAGGACCGCGTGGCTGTTGCACCGTCGCCTACCCCGCGGCCCCCAATCGGGAGCATGGCGGTAGGCGCGGTCAACGGCGAAGTCGCGGGGGGACAGGTTGAGTCTGCGGCGGAGCCAACTGAGCAGTCCGTGCAGGAAGAGCCGGTCGCGACCGAAACGCCGGAACCCGAGGAGATCGAAGAGGCTGTATTGATGGAACCGGTAGAAACGGAAACGCCGGAACCGGTCGAGACAGACGCAGCGCAATCGGCCGAAGCCGCCTTGCCCGAAGCGCCAGACGCGGCTACAATCGCTCCGCCGGCGACAGCCACTGCCGTTCCAACGGATGTCCCGACGGAGACTGCCGTCCCGACCGTTACGGCAGCCGTAACGCCGTTACCGACCAATACGCCTGCGTCTACGGCGACGAGTACTGCTACGGACACGTCTGTCCCGACGCCGACATCGATCCCGACATCGACGGCAACGGCAACGGCAACATCGACCGTTACCTCGATGCCAACGCCAACTGCCACTGCAACGCGGACGGAGACGCCGCAGGCCGCGGTGACGGCTATGGCGCCTTCGGGCAGGTTCGGCGCTGCTCCGGTAACCGGCGCTGCGGAGTCGGGGTTGGAAACGACCAAGCCGGGGGACGTGCTCGCGGCACAGACAACCGCACTGGCGTTGCACATGGAGGCGGGGAACAACTCGCCGGTCATGGAGGTGTACGCACAAGGCGCATTGTTCGTAGCGCTGGAACCGGTGAGCGAGGGTCCGGCATATCCGGTGTTAACCGACGGTCGGAAATGGGTGCGGGTGCGTGCAGGCGACGGGCTGGTCGGGTGGATCCCATTGGACGCGGTTGAACTGCCTTAGCCGCGTCTTTCGGTGCGATAAGTTGGGTAGAGGCCAGACATGACGGAGATGATGCCGACGCCGGACGCTTTCGAGGGGCGAATAGGAGACGACGCAGCCATGCAGATCGAACGGTTGCGTGAGGCGATTCGCGAACATCAGTACCGGTACTACATTCTGGACGCGCCGACTGTCTCGGACCAGGAGTTCGACGCGCTTTTCCAGAAGCTGGTTGAACTCGAAGCGGCTTACCCTGAGCTGCGCTCGGCGGACAGCCCGACCTTGCGCGTGGGTGGCGACGTTTCCGAGCGTTTCGAGCGTACGCGTCACCCTGCGCCGATGCTGAGCTTGCAGAATGCGTTCAGTATCGAGGACCTGTACGCGTGGCGCGAGCGCGTAAAGCGTTTCTTGCCGGAGGAACGTCGCGGTGAGCTTACCTATGTAGTGGAGCCGAAGTTCGACGGGCTGACGGTTGTGCTGCATTTTGAGCAGGGGCGGTTTGTCCTAGGTGCGACGCGCGGGGACGGCGAATATGGCGAGAACATCACGCCGAACTTGCGCACCATACGGCGACTGCCGTTACGCATCCCGGTAATGTCTGAAACCAAGCTCACCGCGCCGGAGCGCTTGGTGCTGCGCGGCGAGGCGTATGTCGATAAGGCGGACTTCGAGGCGTATAACCGGCGGCAGGCGGCAGAGGAGGGGAGAACCTTCGCCAACCCGCGTAACTTCGCAGCGGGCAGTCTACGCCAACTTGACAGCGGCATATCGGCTGGACGCCCCGTCAAGCTGTGGGTGTATCAGGCGCTGATCCTGGAGGGAGTTGGACCGTTCCCGGCGACGCACAGCGGCAACCTGGAGTATTTGAATGAACTGGGGCTGCCGGTATATCCAGATTACCGCTGCTTCGCTGACGAAGCATTTGACGCACTGGCGGACTATGTGGCGGACTTTGGCGAGCGCCGGTACGAGTTGCCGTTCGAGGTGGACGGCGTTGTGGTCAAGGTCGATTCGTTGGAACTGCAAGCTTTGCTCGGCTTTACGGGCAAGGACCCGCGCTGGGCGCTGGCCTACAAGTTTGCAGGGCAAGAGGCGGTGACGAAGCTCACCGACATCGTCGTCAACGTCGGGCGCACGGGGGCGATCACGCCGAATGCGGTGTTGGAACCCGTTCAGATCGGCGGCGTGACGGTAAGGAGCGCTACGCTGCACAATGAGGACTATATACGCGATCTGGATATCCGCATCAACGATATGGTGATGGTCAAGCGCGCCGGCGACGTCATTCCGAAGGTGTTGCGCCCGCTGGTTGAACTGCGTACGGGCGAGGAACGCGTGTGGACGATGCCGCGCGTCTGTCCGGCGTGCGGGGAACCGTTGGTGCGCCCGGAGGGCGAGGCGGCTACCTATTGCGTCAACAACGCTTGCCCGGCGCAGCTCGTGCGCGAGGTAGAACACTTTGTGTCGCGTGGTGCGATGGACGTGGAAGGCTTCGGCTTCAAACAGGCGGAGTTGTTTGTCGGGAAGGGCTTTATCAAGGACTTGGCAGACATTTACTACCTGCCGTGGCCGGCCATCCAGGAACTGGAGGGTTACGGCGAAAAGCGGGTGGCCAACCTGATGAACGCCATAGAGGAGAGTAAGCGTCGGCCGGCATTTCGTTTGCTGACGGCGCTGGGCATCCGCTTTGTGGGCGGCGTGGTGGCAGAAACGTTGATGGAGCATTACGCCAGCCTGGACGACCTGATGGATGCGTCAGTTGAGGACCTCAGCGGCATCGAAGGGATTGGCCCGAAGATTGCACAGAGCGTGGCGGACTTTTTCTCGCTGGAGCCGAATCGGGCGCTTGTCGAGAAGTTTCAGGCGGCGGGCGTGCAGACGACCAGCGACCGGCCGGCAGGTACAGAAGGGCCGCAGCCTTTTGCGGGAACCACATTTGTGTTGACCGGGACGCTGCCCAACATGACGCGCGAGGAGGCGACCGCCTATATCGAGGTTCGTGGAGGTAAAGTAACCGGCAGCGTGAGCGGCAAGACGGGCTACGTGGTAGCGGGCGAAAACCCCGGCAGCAAGCTCGACAAGGCGTTGCGGCTGGGAATTCCCGTGTTGAGCGAGGCGGAGTTGTTAAGCCTCGAAGGATAAACAGAGTACGAACAGGGCCCTAAGGGACCTAGAACGGCATAGGGAGATGGCGCAATCTGATCGGACGAGTTTGGCGGCGCCTGCGCCGCTAGGAGAGACGTTGAGCGCGCTGCAGGAAAGGCAGTATAGCTTTTCTGTCTATCTGGAGCAACTGTTGCAGCGCATCGCCCGTGTCGATTCGCAGGTGCACGCATACCTGCCGGAACCAGGACAGCGCGAGCGACTGATGGCGGAGGGAGCGGCGCTGCGCGAGCGCTATCCCAATCCGAACCGGCGACCGCCGCTCTACGGGGCGACAGTGGGCGTGAAGGATATCATCCACGTTGACGGCTTCGTGACGCGCGCGGGGACGGAGGCGCCTCCGGAGCTATTTGCAGGTGACGAGGCGGTGGTCGTGCAGCAGTTGCGGGCTGCGGGCGCGCTGATCACGGGGAAGACAGTGACGACTGAGTTTGCCTTCTTCGAGCCAGGTCCGACGGCGAATCCGCATAGCCTGGCGCATACGCCGGGCGGGTCGAGCAGCGGGTCGGCGGCGGCGGTGGCTGCCGGGCTGTGTACGCTGGCGCTAGGCACGCAGACGATAGGGTCGGTAATCCGGCCTGCGGCCTTCTGCGGGATTGTGGGGTTTAAGCCCAGCTACAACCGCATCGCCACCCAGGGGATCGTCTACTTCTCGCGTACTGTGGACCATGTTGGGCTGTTTACGCAGGATGTGGCAGGCATGCGGGCGGCAGCCGCGGTTCTGTGCGCCAAGTGGCGACGAGTAGGCACGCCGAGCCGGCTGCCCATTCTAGGCGTGCCGGATGGCCCGTATTTGGCACAGACTGAGGGTGAGGCGCTGGCAGTGTTCGAGGAAGAGCTACTGATGCTGCAGGTGGCGGGCTGTACGGTGCGTCGCGTGGAGGAATTCGCAGACATCACCGAACTGAACCTATTACACCGGCGGCTGGCGTTTGCCGAGTTTGCGCAAGAACATGCGGCGTGGTTCGAGCAATATGAATCGCTCTACCGGCCGCGCACGGTCGAGGCGATCCGCCTGGGGCAGAGCGTGAGCGAGGAGGAACTCGAGGAGGCGAGGGCGCATTGCCTAGAACTCCGCGACGAACTAACCGCCAAGATGGACCGTCTGGGCATTGACCTGTGGGTCTGCCCTTCTGCGCCGGGGCCGGCCCCGGCCGGGCTAAATTCGACCGGCGACCCGAATATGAATCTGCCGTGGACGCATGCGGGCCTTCCCGCGGTGACGATCCCGGCTGGGTCGGCGGCGAACGGATTGCCCTTGGGCATGCAGTTTGTTGCGCGGTTTGGCGCCGACGAGGAGTTGCTGGCGTGGGCAGAACGGCTATCGGGCTTGATCGCCGAGCCGCTTGAGGAATAGGCGTTCTGTAGTTGTGAGGGGCGAGTAGATGGTCGAATCCGTCTATCCGATGATACCGGTAGAGCAGGCGCAGGAGATCGTGCTGACTCAGGCTGAGGCGTTGGCTCCGGTGCGCGTACCATTGGCGGGCGCGCTGGGCCTAGTCCTAGCAGAGGCGGTGAGGGCGCGTGAGCCGCTGCCGCCTTTCGTTGCAGCAGTCAAGGACGGCTATGCGGTGATAGCGGCGGACGGGCCTGGCATCTATCCGGTGATTGGCGAGGCGACTGCCGGGAGGGTGGCAGCGTTTCGGGTGCTGCCGGGGACGGTCGCCTATGTGACGACCGGCGCGCCGCTTCCTCCCGGCGCTGATGCTGTGGTGATGGTGGAGGAGACGCGCCAACTGCCCGCAGAGGATGGCCTGCGGCTGGTCGAGATCAGGCGGGGCGTGCAACCGGGGCATGAGGTGCGCGCGATTGGCGTTGACGTTGCATTGGGGCAGGAGGTGTTGGCTGAGGGGGAGCGGATCGGTCCGGCGGAGATCGGGTTGCTGGCGACAGTGGGCGCTTCGCAGGTGATGGTCTATCCGCGGCCGCGTGTGGCTGTTCTGTCGACGGGTGATGAATTGATAGATCCGACTGCGGACGGCGCGGCATTGGGCGAAGGCCAGATACGCGACAGCAACCGGCACATGCTGTTGGCGGCTGCGACGCTGACCGGCGCAGAGGTTGTCGACTTGGGCATTGCTGCCGATGAGCGGGAGGATATCGCGGCGCGCATCGAGCGCGGGCTGGCGGAGGCAGATGTGCTGCTCACCTCCGGCGGCGTTTCGATGGGTGATTTGGATCTGATCAAGCCGCTTCTGGAACAGGCGGGGACGATGCACTTCGGCCGGCTGCGCATGAAGCCCGGCAAGCCGTGCACCTTTACCACAGTGGAGCGGGGAGGCAAACGGGCGCTCGTTTTCGGACTGCCCGGTAATCCGGTGAGCAGCATGGTCACGTTCTATCTGATGGCTGTTCCGGCGCTGCGCAAGCTGGCGGGATGGCCGGAGCCGCATCTGCGCAGAGTGCAAGCGCACTTGAGCGCGCCGCTGCCCCTGGACCCGGAACGGCCGGAGTATCACCGGGCGACACTGCGCTGGGAGCAAACGTTGAACGACGGGCGCGGCGCATTCGCCGCCACGAGTACGGGGAGCCAGGCCAGCAGCCGGCTGCTAAGCCTGCGCACGGCTAATGCTCTGCTGGAACTGCCGGCGGGCGAGGGCAGTTTGGAAGCGGGCGCAGTGGCGGATGCGCTGCTGATCGGGGAGCTTATAGCAGCGGAAACAGTCTAGGAGAGCACGAGTGATGGCGCAGCGACTGACACATCTGGATGAACGGGGCCGGGCGACGATGGTAGACGTAGGCGACAAGCAAGCGACCACGCGTACCGCCATTGCCCAGGGCAGCGTCACCATGTCGGCATCGACATTGGCTGCTGTCCGTGACGAGCGGGCGCCCAAGGGCGATGTGCTGGCGGCGGCGCGTATTGCGGGCATCATGGCGGCGAAGCGTACGCCCGAACTGATCCCGCTGTGCCATACGCTGCTGCTGACTAAGGCGGCAGTTGATTTCGAAATCGACGAGGAGCGGAGCCGGGTCGTCATCACGGCGCTGGTGCGCTGCCAGGGCCAGACAGGCGTCGAGATGGAGGCGTTGACTGCGGTGAGCGTCGCCGCTTTGACGATCTATGATATGGCCAAGGCGCTGGACAAGACAATGGTGATCGGCGACATCCGGCTATTGGAGAAGCGAGGAGGCAAGTCGGGCGATTGGCTGCGCGAGGACGCGCAAAGCGCGCCCGGTTGACGAGCATCATGCAGATAACTGTGAGGTTGTTCGCTACTTTGCGGCAGGAAGCGGGCTGGGGGCAGCGTGAGGTAACGTTGCAGGATGGCGCGACGCTCGACGACCTGCTGGCGGCGCTGTCTGCAAGCGAGAGCGGCTTGAGCTTGACTGATCGGTCGGTATACGCGGCGGTGAATCGCGACTATGCGCAGCGTGGTCAGACGCTCCATGACGGCGATGAGGTGGCGCTCTTTCCGCCAGTATCGGGCGGATGAGCCAAGCGTTGCGGCGGGATAGGGGATCGTGGCAGTGAACAAGCTATTTGAGTTGACGGAACGCAAGCTATCGATTGACGATGTGGCGGCGCGTGTAAGTCGTGTGGATTGCGGCGCGATCGTAACGTTCGCCGGGACAGTGCGCGGGGAGACGCAGACGGACGCGGGCAGCCGTGGTACGGACTTTCTGCAATACGAAGCGTACGGTGAGATGGCGGAGGCGATGTTGGCGCGTATCGGCGCGGAGATGCAGGAGAAATGGCCGAAAGTATTGGCCGTGAGCATCGTGCACCGCGTGGGGCGCTGCGAGGTGGGCGAGCCCAGCGTGGTGATCGCCGTTGCGACCGCGCACCGTCACGACGGCTGTTTCGAGGCGTGCCAGTACGCCATCGAACGGCTAAAGGCCATTGTGCCGATCTGGAAGCAGGAAAACTGGTCTGACGGGCAGGTGTGGGTGGAGGGGCCGCGCCAGCCGGATCTGGACTTACGTGCACCGGGCGAATAGGGGCGAAGCGCGTTGCGAGGTAGAGGGTTTCTGCCGGCGACTACTGTGAAATGAGGGCGTTTCTCGACCTGTTTTGGCGCCTGTGGAAACGCGACTAGATTTGACAAGCGACTGCTGTGGTGATAGACTATCGAAACGTCCGGCAAGGGCGATCCTGTGACCCCACGGGCGGCAGATTAACAAGAGGATACTGGCGGAAGAACCGTCGCTGCCGATATACTGTCGGCAGAGGAACTTCCCGACTCCCGCTCGGCCCTGCGAAGGGTCGAAAGGTTGCCTCACGAAACAGCAAGTGAGGGCGGTCGACCGGTAACGGTCGATTGACTACAACCGCAACAGAGAGCATTCCCGCCGGTCGCTTGGCGGCCTGGTAAGGGGTGAAAGGGTAGGGTAAGAGCCTACCAGCGGGTGCAGTAATGCAGCCGGCTAGGCGAGCGTGCAACTGGGAGCAAGGCGAGAGGGTCGCGCTGTATTGTGCGATCTCGTCGCAGCGAGGCGGGCGAGACTAGGTAACGCCTAGTGAGCTACGGCTTGCCGGACGCTTCGGCGCCGAGACAGATGACGGTACAGAGTTGTTGCGTGGCGGAGCTGCGCAGCGGTCTGACAGAATCGGGGGTACGAAATCCGCCAGGATTTGCAGCAAAAGCCAAGTTCGCCTACAATGGTAGAGCCTACAGAGAGGCGTTGGCCGACGTGGCGGAATTGGCAGACGCGATAGATTTAGGATCTATTGCCCGAAGGGGTGTGGAGGTTCGAGTCCTCTCGTCGGCACCTGGGCGGACATGGGCCCGTGGCCTAGCGGGAAGGCGTCTCCCTTGCACGGAGAAGATCGTCGGTTCGAATCCGACCGGGTCCACTTCCCAGGGCCACAGAGCCGGCGGGCATGGTTCAAAACAGAGTATGCGGGCGTAGTTCAGTGGTAGAACGTCTCCTTGCCAAGGAGAAGGTCGTGAGTTCGAATCTCATCGCCCGCTCTGGGGGCCGGCCAAGAGGCTGGCCCTTTTGCCGAGGTAGCTCAGTTGGTAGAGCACAGCACTGAAAATGCTGGTGTCCCCAGTTCAAGTCTGGGCCTCGGCACTCGCAGCGCCCACCGGCCTGGCGGCAGGTCGTTGATGGGGGATCGTCTAATGGCAGGACTACGGACTTTGGATCCGTCAATCGGGGTTCGAATCCCTGTCCCCCAGCTAGAGCCGGGGCGAGAACCCCGGCGCTGAAGTGATGCCGGTCATTGGCCCGTAAGAATGAAGGCCGCTTAGGTGCGGCGCCTGTAGCTCAATGGCAGAGCACTGGATTGTGGTTCCAGGTGTTGTGGGTTCGAATCCCATCAGGCGCCCCTCCACACAAGATGTAGTCTGTTGAGGCGCCAATCAACTCAATATGTAGTGACGAGTCCCAATATCGCATTGGGACTTTTTCTATGTACAGCACTGGATTCATGCGACAGACAGGGAGACTCTCTGATGAGGCGCATAGGGAAAAAACAGAAGCGCCCCCGCCGAAGCGAGGGCGCCCCTGCCGTCCGGTAGCGCTCCTTACAGGAGAATCTCTTGAGGCGATGCTACCGGACGGATACGCTTACTACAACTGTTATCCATTAGCACCACCTCCTTTTATTAGGATAGCGGTATCAGGCTGGGCGATGCTCCGTGAGACGGTTGCGCATCGAACGGATGTGCGGCATCCCCTAGCTGGCATGAGTATCGCATAGTTCTTAGAACGTGTCAAATGCAGCCGGAGGGTCATGCCGGGCCACGGTCTATTGCAGAAAGCGAAGAAAAATAGTCGCCAAGCCAAGAAACGCGGCGAAACCGGCGACGTCTGTCGCGGTCGTCACGAAGACGCTTGAGGCCAAAGCCGGGTCGATGCGCAGCTGCTTAAGCGCAATCGGCACTAACACGCCGGCGGATGTCGCTACAAGCATGTTGATCAGCATGGCTAGGCCAAAGACGACGCCTAATGTGAAGTTGCCTTTCCACCACCATGCGACGACCCACATGGAAAGACCGAGGATGAGACCCTTGAGCAGGCCGAGAGGCAACTCATGCAGCAAGACATGCCAGACGTCTTTGATAGTGATTTCGCCCAGCGCCAGAGAGCGCACGACAATGGTCATGGTCTGATTGCCGGCGTTGCCTCCCATGCCGGCGACAACGGGCATGAAAACTGCCAACAGGGCAAGCGCGGAGATGGTCTCTTCGTACATGGCGACGACCGCCGCGGCCAACAAGGCCGTGACTGAGTTGACGTACAGCCAGGGCAGGCGGTTGCGCAGCGCCCGCGTCAGAGGGCTGAAGATCTCGGCGTCTTCGCTGATCTGCGCCAGACGGTAGATGTCCTCTGTAGCCTCCTCTTCCAGAACGTCTACCACGTCGTCGATAGTGACGATGCCAACAAGACGGTTGTCCATGTCTACGACAGGGATAGCCAGCAGATCGTAGCGGGCGAATAGGTTCGCCACTTGCTCTTGGTCGGTATCGACGCGTACGCTGAGGACATCGCGTTGCATGATCTCTTCGATGGTCTGGCTCTGATCGGCCAGGATAAGGGCGCGCAAATTGACGACGCCGATGAGCCGGCCGTAGCGGTCAAGCACGTATAGGTAGAAGATCTCATTGGCGTCGTGGTAATGCTCCTTGATGAACCGGTAGGCCTCGCTCACGGTCATCTGCCGGCGCAGGGACGGCGGCGGGAGGTTCATGATGCCGCCGGCCGAATCTTCCGGATAGGCCATCAGAGGGGCTACGACGTCGGCCTCATCCATTTGCTCCAGCACGCGAGATGCTTCGTCCGGCTCAAGCTCGGCCAGCAAGTCGGCGGCCATGTCCGGCTCCATCTCGTCGAGCACGTCGGCCACGGCGTCAAGGTCAAGGTGGCTAGCGACGTCGACGGCATCGGCCTCGTCCATCTGTTCGAAGAAATCGGCCAACTCGTTCGGCTCGAAGAGCGGGGCGAGCAGAGCCTGCGATTCCGGTTCGAGGTGAGCGAGGATTTCTGCTGCATCGGCGGAGTGTATGGCGCGTAGAAACTCGGCTGCGGCATCTTTGTTGCCGGCGGCCAGTAGCGCGTCCACCTGTTCGACGGCATCTTGCATCTTGACGGGATCGACCATGACAAGTCCCCTCCAGCGTTAGTACGCAACTAGATCTGGCGACCACGCGCGGCGCGAACGTCAGACGCGTGAAGACTCAGTACGGGCGGAACTTCACTGGGGAAGGGACGGGTTGATGATGCAACGTCCTGGCTATGACGCCGGCGTTCGGGAGGCTAGTGCATGGGGAATGCGGTCAGAAAGACAAGACTCCAGGGAGGGTCCTGGAGCGACAAATGGTTAGAATTCGCGGTCCAGGCCCTGCCGGAATCGGCATTTCCCAGGTTCAGCACTGCTCGACGAGACGGGCCGGCTGCGCGACCCCAGCGCCTTCCTGCTTCGGGCAGTATGAGAGCGACATCCGCCGCTCTGTTTCTGAGTCAGTTGACGCCCGCAGGCAGTCCCCTCAAGAACAAGCGCGCAAAGCGCGTGCTGTACGAAGGGGCTGCATAAGGGCGCTGTACTGTCTGGGTCGGGCTGAGCTTCAGCCTCGACTACCGCTTCTGTACCGGTCATTTTCATCCATTACATGCGGGCCGGCGGCGACTGCGCATCCGGCTCAAAACCTGCGGTCAGAATAGCACCGACGAGGCGCGCTGTCAATTGGCAAGGAGGGCGTGCAGGCGAAAGCCATGTCTTGATGCGAGGGACGGAGATGAAGAACCGAAGGCGACCGAGTTGACAGCGCGCGGCATCAGGATACACTAGGAGGGGGCGTCCGGGCATTTCGCAATACGAGATGACTATAGGAGCTTACTGTGGCGGACCTGACCGTTCCGAAGGCTGTGCTTTCGCCTACTCGTGAAAGTGAACGCATTGATTTTCTAGATGTACTGCGCGGCTTCGCTCTTTTCGGCATCCTGCTGGTCAATATGATCGCATTCGGCCATGTGATGCTGGCAGCGGCGACGCTCCCCCTACATTACAACAGCACGCTGGATCGCGTCGCCGCTTGGGCGATTCGCTGGCTGGCCGAGGGCAAGTTCTACTCTTTGTTTTCGTTGCTCTTTGGTTTGGGCTTCATGTTGCAGATGATGCGCGCTGAGGAAAAGGGACGGCGCTTCGTTCCGGTCTATCTGCGGCGCAGCTTGGTCCTGCTGGCGATCGGCGTTGCGCACGGAACGCTGTTCTGGGTGGGAGACATCCTCGCCATTTATGCCGCATTGGGCGTACTGCTCCTGTTTTTCCGTCATATGCGCCCGCGCAATCTCTTGATATGGGCTGTAGTGATGCTGCTTTTGCCTACGCTCTTTTTGGTCGGCGCTAATTTTCTGCTGGAGTTCGCGCGGCATGACCCGGCGACTGCTGCACAGATCGACGCCATGTTTGCCGAGTCGTACGCCACGGCGACCGTGGAGGTGGAACGCGTTTCGACTATCTATGCGACGGGCAATTTTATCGAGATCACAGTGCAGCGGGCCAAGGAACTGGTCGAGATGTGGCTCACGACGATCTTCATTTTGCCCAATATCTTTGCCATGTTTCTTGTCGGGGCTTGCATCGGCAAATGCGGCATTCTGGCCGATATTGAAGGACATCGTGCGCTACTGGTCCGGCTATGTATTTGGGGACTTGCGATAGGGCTGCCGCTCAACGCGGTCTATGCGACGATGATTGAATCATTGGTGCGAACGGAGCCGTCGTGGACGTTGGTCATTGCCGTTTTCACCCAGGCCATAGGTGCGCCGCTGCTCGCACTGGGATATATGAGCGGGCTTGCCTTGGTCTGGCAGCGGCAGAAATGGCGGGCGCTGCTGCGCCGGCTGGCCCCGCTAGGCCGCATGGCGCTCACGAATTATCTGCTGCAATCGCTTATCGCGACGCTGATCTTCTACGGGTATGGATTGGGGCTGTTCGGACAGGTGGGGATCGCGGGGGGAGTCCTGATCACGATTGCCATCTATTTGGTCAACTACGCGGTGAGCCACTGGTGGCTGAGGCGCTACCGCTTTGGTCCGGTGGAATGGCTTTGGCGCACGCTCACCTATGGCCGGCGTCAGCCGATGAGAAAGGGGCCGGCTGCGACGGCGAGCTCCGTCTGAGCGGTCCGGCAACCAGCTTTGACAAGCGGTGCGCTTTGCGGGAAACTGAGCTATGTACATCGTACTAAATGGAAAGGCCCGCCATTGATCACGTATTGTTCGATAAGCAAGTTTCGTGCGCCTGCGGAGATCAGCCCGCTGCGCTGCCCGGTCTCGTCCGAGCCGCTGGAGTATGCCGAACTGCCGCGGTTTGATCCTGATCTCATCGACGCTTCACAGATCGGCCTATGGCGCTATGCGGCGATGCTGCCAGTGGTTGCGCCGGATCGGGAGCGGATTACGCTGGGAGAGGGATGGACGCCTCTGCTGGCCGATACGTGGTCGGGTCTGGACGTGTGTTGGAAGTTCGACGCGCTAATGCCGACAGGCAGTTATAAGGATAGAGGCGTCAGCGTAATGGTGAACTGGCTGGCGGGCTTGGGTGCGCTGACGGTTGTTGACGATTCAAGCGGAAACGCCGGCGCCAGCTTGGCCTGTTATGCGGCGCGCGCCGGTCTTCAGGCGTGCATCTACGTGCCGGAAAGCGCGCCTGCGCCGAAGAAAGCGCAGATTGCCACGTATGGCGCTGAGTTAGTGGAGGTGCCTGGCCCGCGCGACGCCGCGACCAAAGCCGCCGCGGCTGCCAGCCGTATGGTGAAGTCGATTAAATACGCCTCGCATGCCTGGCACCCGGCGTTCCTATTGGGACAGATGACAACGGCTTGGGAGATCTGGGAGCAACTAGGCCAGCGCGTGCCGGATTGGTTTGTGGCGCCGGTCGGTCATGGCGGTTCGCTGCTGGGCACATGGCGCGGCTTCCAACACTTGTTTGATTCCGGGTTGACGAACCGCCTTCCTAAGTTGTTGGCCGTGCAGGCTGAACCGTACACGCCGGTGTACGATGCGTTTCACAACGGACAGGATCAGATCGCCGCAACCCCGCGCATGGCGCACATTCGGGCCGACGGCATCGCCATTAGCGCGCCGGTGCGGGCGCGGGCATTGCTCGACGCGCTCTATCGGTCGCGCGGCTCTGCAGCGGCCGTGACAGAAAGCGAAGTGGACGACTGCCACAAGCGCATGGCCGCGCAAGGATTGTTCGTTGAGCCGACGAGCGCGACAGTCGCCGCTGCGCTAGAGAAGGCGCGGAAGTTGTTCCGGCCCGGCGAGGTCATTGTCGCCGCGCTCACTGGGCACGGTCTTAAAAACCCTCCGTTGGTAGATGGGTAGAGGGGAGGGCAGACATGAGCGCTCTTCCGATTTCGCAATTTGAAGCGGACAGCAGGCTCCGCTTTCGCGATAAGGAGTTGTTGCGCACTGCGTTCGTGCACAGCAGCTATGGAAACGAGGCGCCTGAGACCGACGGCGTAGTCGTTGACAATGAGCGGCTGGAGTTTTTAGGCGACTCGGTATTGGGATTTGTGGTAAGCGAATATCTATATGAGCGCTTCCCGGAGATGAAGGAAGGCCCACTCACCGCTCTGCGGGCTGCTCTGGTGCGGCGAGAGGCGTTGGCGCGGCTAGCCCGCCAATTACGGCTGGGGGAGTATCTGCTCTTGGGACGCGGCGAGGACGAAAGCGGGGGACGACGGCGACCGGCCACGCTTTGCGCTACGTTCGAGGCCGTAATCGGCGCACTGTATCTTGATCAGGGTCTGGATGCTGTGCGGTCGGCGCTGCTGCCAATGATCGTGCAGCAATTGGAACTTGTGCAACACAGCGCGTTGCACAAGGACGTCAAGAGCCGTCTTCAGGAGTGGTCGCAGAGCGCGTTTGGCGCGGCCCCGCGATATCGGGTGATCGACACAAGCGGGCCTGACCATGCCAAGGAGTTTACGACTGAGGTAACGATACTCGGTGTGCGTTGCGGCTTGGGGAAGGGAAGAAGCAAACAGGAGGCGTCTACTCTGGCGGCGGCGCAGGCGCTGGCGAATTTGGCTTTGTGTACGCCGGAAGACGGCGCGCCGTCTACTGGAGAGCAGGCTTGCCCCGAGGCAGACCTGGAGGGACAAACAGGACTGCTGGCGAAGCTGCAAGCCGCAGCCGGAGTAGATGCCCGCTCTACATATTGACGGTATCCTCGATGATGGCTAACCCGTCATCGTCCTCTGTTGGCGGCTCATCGCTGCTGTCCCCGCGTACAATTCGTTCTCCCTCTAGACGCAGACTGATCACGCGGCTGGCGCCGTCGCTTGCCAGGGTGACGCCGTAGATGGCGTTGGTGTTTTCGAGGGTGCGCCGGTTGTGGGTGATGATGATGAACTGGGTGTCGCGGCTCAGTTCATCGAGCGTGGCGCGGAAGCGGTCTACGTTGGCCTCATCGAGCGCTGCATCCACCTCGTCCAACACACAGAAGGGGGTGGGGCTGACGCGTAGAATGGCAAAGAGCAGAGCGCAGGCGGCCAACGACCGTTCGCCGCCCGAAAGAAGCGCCAGGCTCTGGGGGCGTTTACCTGGCGGGCGGGCGACGATCTCGATGCCGGAAGTTGTGATATTGTCGGGGTCCAGAAGGACAAGCTTGGCGGCGCCGCCGTTGAAGAGCGTGTTGAAGAAATAGACGAATTGTTCAGCCACAGCATCGAAGGTGACGGTCAGCTCTGCCCGCATGTATGCGTCCAGCTCAGCGATGACCTTGCGCAGATCGGCGATGGCTGCGGACAGGTCGGCGGATTGCGTTTCGAGGTAGCTGCAGCGGGCTGCGGCCTCTTCATACTCGCGCGGTGCGTCGGGGTTGACGTTACGCACACGGCTGAGCCGAGCGCGCATCTCGCGTACTTCATCTTCTAGGCCGGCGGGCAGCGTCGCCAGTGGCTCAAGCTGTTCGACAATCGTCTCCCACGGCAAGGGGGGCTGGTAGGCAAGGCCGGCGCTCTCTTCTAGGAAGACGAAACCCAGATCCTGTTCGATATCATGGCGCAAATGGCGCAGGGCGTCATCGGTGCGCTGTTGTTTTAGCTGGGCGGCATTCCAGGCAGTTTCGTCCGCACGCAGAACATCTTGCATGCTGCGCTCGCGCGCTTCGTGGGTTGCCTGCTCGGCCTCCGCCTGAGCCAGCGTCGTTTCCAACGGGTCAATCTTGTCTTGGAATTGCGCGAGCTCTCGGCTAAGAGCGTCTTCCTGCCGACCCATCTCCGCGATTTTCCGCGACAGGTCTGCGGCATCCGCTTGCAACGCGACGATCTGGCGCTCTTTGGTTGCGATCTGCTCGGCAAGCAAGGTCAGGCTGCGCTCCTGGTTTTGGATCACCGCCGTGTGACTTTGGAGCTTACCCTGGGCTTCGGCGGCGGCGGCGCGCAGATCGGCTAGCTGTTGGAATAGTTGGCCGGCGCCGGCGGCTTCGACGCTCTGTTCCGCCAGGCGCAAAGCGGCTGCGCTTGCTCCGTGCTGTTCCTCCGCCTGGACAAGTTCGGCTACGATGGCAGCGGCCTGGCGTTCACCCGCCACCTTTTCCGCCTCCAGCGTTTGCAATCGTTCGGCGTGCCAGCGTTCAGTCTGACCAACGCGATCGAGACGCCGGCGCAATTCTGCGCTAAGGTCTTGGACGGCGCGTTCTTGGCGCGATAGCTCGGCCAGTGTCGCCTGCATAGGGGCAATACCCGACTGAAGCTGGTCAATCCGTGCGGAAATGTCCGCACATTCGGCGGTATGTTCTTGCCGCAGAGCGTCTGCTTGGCGGAGACGAGGGGGGAGTTCGCGCAACTCGCGCTCTCTGGCGAGGATTGAGTCGTCGCGTCGTTGGGTATCGCTGCCGCCACTGACGGCGCCTCCAGGCCGTACTATATCGCCGTCCACGGTCACGACAGTGGGGCGCGGCCCGCGACGCATGGCATCCAGGGCGCGGCGGGCTGTGGTCAAGTTGTCGACAACCCAGACACGATTGAGCATCTGTTGGACCGCTGGCGCTACTGCTGCATCGTAGCCTACGAGGTCGGCGGCGTTGCCGAGGACGCCGGGCATGGAGGGCGGCGCGATAGGCGGCAGTACGTCTAGCCGGTCGAGGGGTAGGAAGGTGGCGCGGCCGCGGCGCCCGCTCTTGAGATACTCAATAGCCCGCTGGGCGTCATCCCAAGAACGGGTGACGATATTCTGGAATGCGCCGCCGAGCGCAGTCTCGATGGCCTTGTCGAGGTGCGCCGGCACTTGCAGGACCGAAGCCACCGTGCCCACAATGCCGGAAAGCGAAGCTGGCAGGACGGCGCCTTGGCGTGTTTGTTCTTGAGCAACCTGGAGGACTTCGCGCACTCCACTGGCATAGCCTGCGCCCTCATTGCGCAAACGGCTGAGCACATCGTACCGAGTTTGAAGGAGGTCGGCCTCACGCTCGGCTTGACGACGGCGGGTCTGCGCTTCTTCCAGAGCGAGGCGCTGTTGGGCGAGATCGTTCTCGGCCGCGCGCAGAGCGTGCGTCGCTTCGGCTACCTGCTCGGCGATGGCGCTCAGTTGCGTTTCTGTTGTTTCGAGTTCAGCGGCAAGCTCGGAGACTTGACCAGCGGCGTTGCGCCGGGCTGACCGTTGAGCGGCAGCCTCTTCGGCGAGTTGGGCGGCGCGTTCTTGTAGCTGCTGGCGACGGCTGTTGAGCTGATCGCGGCGAGACTGGGCTTCAGCCAAGTCGCGGCGGGCGGCCGCGACAGCCTGCTGCAGGCTGTCGCGGGCTTGCTGGCGTTTTGTGACATCGGCCTGGAGGCCTGCCACCGCAACCTGGCGCTCCTGGACTACGGCGCTATACTCTGCGATCTCCGCTTTGTCGCGGGCTATGCGCTCAACCAGGGCATCATGTTGCAGGCGGAGAGCCGCTAGCTCCTGGTTCGCCTCTTCCGAGCGGGCTGTCACTTGGCGGAGGCGTTCTTGCGAGACGGCAAGCTCGCGGCCGATGCGCTCGGCTTGGCTGTGGAGGCCGCTGCTGAGATGGTGCAACTCGCCAAGCTGGGCGCGGAAACTGGTCTGACGTCCGCGGCCGCGTTCGATGAATGTGGAGATGGCGGCTAGTTCTTGGCGATGCGTTTCGACTCGGCGGCCTAAGGACTCAGCCTGGGCTGCGTCTATTTTGTATTGGCGCAAGGTCGTGTGCCAATGATAGCCGTACCAGTCGTGGAGCAGATCGCGCAGGTCGCCGGCGATCTGGTCGCGTTCTCGGGCTCGCTCCGCTTGGCGGCGCAGGTAGCCGAGCCTGGGGCTGATCTCGGCGATGATGTCCTGGACGCGCGTAAGGTTTTGCTCAGACGCGTCTAGGCGGCGGCACGCGGCGGCGCGCTTCATCTGATAGGCGGTGATGCCGGCAGCTTCCTCGAAAAGCGTGCGCAATTCTTCGGGCGACATGCTGAGCATGCGGTCTATCAGCCCCTGGCCGATCAGGGCATAGGTGCGTTTGCCCAGGCCGGATGGGGAGAGCAGTTCGGTGACATCCTGGAGGCGCACTCGCTGCCCGTTGAGCAGGTATTCATTTTCGCCGTCGCGATAAGCGCGCCGTGTGATCTCGACTTCACCGAAGTCGATGGGCATCTCGCCGTTGCTGTTGTCGAGGGTGACCGTCACCTGAGCCATGCCGAGCCGGGATTTATGGTCGCTGCCGGAGAAGATGATGTCGCTGGTTTTTTTTGAGCGGAGCAGGCTGAAGCTTTGTTCGCCTAGGCACCAGCGAATCGCGTCCGACACGTTGCTCTTGCCGCTGCCGTTAGGTCCGACGATGGCCGTAATGCCCGGGTCAAAGATGAACTCGGTCTTCTTGGCGAAGGTTTTGAAGCCCTGGATGACGACGCGTTTGATGAGCATGGCGAGCTATGACACCGGTTCGAGCGTCGCGGCTAATTGCTGCCACAAGGTCGGGACGAACCGCTCCAACAGCAGCGCGAGTATGATCAGCGCAACCGATAGGAGCAGCGTATTGCGCCGCAACGACCAGAAGCGACGGGCGTTCCACTGACCGCGCAGAAGCGGCTCTGCGCAGAGCAAGGTCAATCCGGCATAGCCTGCGGTGCGCGTCAGGCTCCAGATAGGCAACGAAATGAGCAGGCCTAACGGACCGCCGAGCGTTGGCAGCAGGCTACCGACGACGAAACCTGCTAGGTTGGCGGTCCTTATGATGAACCAGACGCCGATGAGGCCGCCAGACACTAGACTGCCGAACGACACAGCCGCAAGTTCCCACAGATGCACGGGCAAGTGGGGTGCGATTTGCCGGGGAAGAGGGCCGGCGGCGAAGAGCCATTCTAGGAGCGCTGCGCGGAATTCGAAGCCGCCGGGGATGGCGTGCTCAACGCGGGCAGGCAGCAGCCAGGCCAGCGCAGCCATTAGGCTGATTTGGACTCCGAGCCAAAGGGTCAACATGATTGCAGCATGGCGCATCGAGCCGCGACGCAGCGGAATGGCGATGAAGACGGCGAGGACGACTGACTGAGAGAGGATCAGAAAGCGCGGCTGGCCCATGATCGCGGGGAATGCAGTGGTGAGCACGGCGAAGAACGCCCCCATGACGTAGTACAGTGGGTCCGCAGTCAACTGATAGGTTCGCTGCATGGTGAGCCTGGCGTCGCCGGTGCGGCATTTGGGCGCCGCGCGCATGTGATTGTGCGCGCGGCGCGGATTGGCACGATTACGGCTGACGGTCGGGGTCGAGGAGCCACTCGACCAGCGCGTTGATCTCCTCTTCGCTCATGCGCTGGGCGAAGTCCTGGGGCATAATGTTGGGCATGTAGCCGTCCACGATATAGGCATTAGTGTTGACGATGCTGTTGTGGATGTATTCTGCCGCACTCTGGCCCTCTACGCGCTGAGCGGCGTTTTCGAGCAGGTTGCCGAAATTCGGGCCGACCAGGCCGCGATTTGTGTCTGTTTGTGGCTGATCGAGGATGTGGCAGCCGGAGCAGGCCATGCTCACGAACAGTTCTGACGGTGCGCGCGGCTCTGCTGGTGCGGCGGCGGCTTGTTCCGCCCCCTCATATGGCGACCCCCTGGACGGCGTATCCTGGAAGGGAATCCACGGATCAGTTTCGGCTGTCTGCTGGAGCGCGTCAGCTTCCCAGTTCATGACATAGGCGGCAACGTTGGCGACCTCGTCGGCGCGCAGGGGGCCTCCATATTCGGCGCCCCATGTCGCCATCATAACGCCCCACTGGCTATTGGCTTTGCTTGGCCGTCCGGCGGCTACAGTCAGCTCAACATAGTCGTATAGGGATCCTGTGAAGCCGATGTCGTTCAGACGCTGGGTGAAGAAGTAGCGGCTGTTGAGGGCTGGGCCGGGAATCCCTTTACCATCCAGGCCGTGACACGAAGCGCAATTATTGGCATAGGTCTCAGCGCCTTTCTCAATAGCGCGGCCATCCCAGTTAGCCGTCTGCGCTTGCATGCGCGGCCCATCGACCAGGCCGACGAAGAGCAGGACGGCGACTGCGACCATGGCGGACAGGATGCCCAGAATGATTTTTATGATAGGCGACTTGACGTACAGATAGGCGTACCAGGGCTTGCGCATTCGGATTATTCTCCTCCTTGTGCGGCCGGCCGGAGGAAGCTGAAGTCTCTGAGGCCGTATTGCTCCCAGTAGAGGGAGTTCTCGTGGAGGTAGAAGTCGCGGAGGAAGGTTTCCTCGGCGCCGTCGGCGCTCAGCCAGTGTATCTCCCAACGCAGTCTCTTGAGCGAAGGCTGGTTCTGGCTGATATTGAGAATGCCGTAGGCATTGTTGAAGTCCGGATCCGCCTCTTCAAAGCGCCGGATCGATGTTTGGAATTCTTCCAGCACTTCGGCGAACTCGTGGTCGTCGCTGTGCAGTACCTGCCGAGTATCATAGACACCCAAGGGCAGATGTGCGTAGCCGATCTCACGGACAAGGCCGGCGCCTTCTTCCGGCATCAGTTCCTGCACAATTTCGACGGAGGGAGCGCCCTGAACAGCGTATTGAGGGGTGCCCATCCAACTGAGGATGATCATGACGACGCCTGCGACGACGCCGCTGATGATGGCGATGCGGCGGTCTTTGGCGCGGCGGCTTGGATTCGGGTCAAGATAGGGAATGGCGATCAACAGGACAAGCAGGACGCCGGGCAAGATGACGCCGGCGATGGTTTTGTCTGCGATCTTAAGCATGCCCTGCAGCCAGTAGAAATACCAGGGGGCCACGGTATGCAACGGCGTTGACTGCGGATTGGCTATGGACTCAAGCGGCGCCTGGAAGAAGAAGGCGACGACGATGACCATCACGGTGGTGAAGCCCAACAGGAATACGGCTTCGTCGATGAAGACATCTGGCAGGAAATAGACACGTCGGTCTGCCGGCACTTTGTTGGCCGTGTCTTGGCCGACCTCTTCTTCTGAAGCGGGCAGGCTAATGCCGAAGTGCACGACCTTGTAATAGTGCACGAAGAAGAAGAGGATCAGCAGGATCGGCAGGAAGAAAACATGCAGCAGATAGAAGCGCAACAGGCCGTTGGCGCCGATGTCGGGCGCGCCGCGCGCCAGGAGATTCACGGTCTCGCCCACGATAGCGGGCGGGACGGCCTCGGCCATCGAGGTGCCGATGGTGACAGCCCAGAAGGCCAGTTGGTCCCAGGGCAAGAGATAGCCGGAGAAGCTCAGGAAGAGCGTGATGACGAGCAGGATGACGCCGGTGAACCAGGTGAACTGGCGCGGCGCTTTGTAGCTGCCGGTCAGGTAGGTGCGCACCATGTGTAGGGTGACGACCGCCACCATCAATTCTGCGCCAAGCCGGTGCACGTCGCGCATGAACTGTCCGAAGGGGACGTTGCTAAGCAGCCGGATCATGTCCGAATAGGCGCGGTCAGGGGACGGGGCATACCAGATCATCAAGAAGATGCCGGTGATAGTCTCGACCACGAAGAGGTAGGTGGAGAGGAGGCCCAGACGGAAGGTGTGGGTGAAGCGCGTGACGCTCTCGTGGTAGTAGGTCGGTTTGATGTGGAGTAGAAATGCCTCCGAGTGAGGCTTTAGCCGGGGGTTGGGACGTCCTGGGGGCTCGCCGCGCAACATGCGCCGCATCTCGCCGGCGCTGATGCCCGCGGTGATGCGTGTGAAAGTATCATCGGCCACGTCGAGCGCCGTCTTCAGAAAGCCTTTCTTCTGAACCTCAGGTTGGACAGCCATTTGGACTCCGTTTCAAACAGAAGGTGCGATGGTAGACTCGACCCGTGGGCCAGACTGGAACGGCGGCCAGCGCCGACTAAACCGGCTCAACCCGCGCCGGCGATTCGCCGGCAGGGGCGCCGAGGTTCTTTCTGCCTGTATCAACGACGACCTGTCCCTCTTCGACGCTGATTTCGAAATGGTCGAGAGAGCGAGGGGCCGGGCCTTCAATGTAGTCGCCGTCGCGCGTAAACTTGGAGCCATGACAAGGGCATTCAAAGCGGCCGTTAGACGCCTCCCATTTGTAGAGGCAGCCGAGGTGCGTACAGACCATGTAGAGCGCCCGGGGTTCGCCTTCTTGGGTGGTGACAAGCCAGAACTTGCCATTGGTATCGGGCAAGGGTGCAGCCGAGGGATCCGGCATGGCGGATTCGGGGCCAAGGAAGAATTTGCCTCCAAACTCACCGGCGCGGAAACGAGGATACATGTAGAGGAAACTTCCCACCGCTGCTTGGAGTCCGAGCAAGCCGAGAGCGCCTCCCCAGGCATAGGTGAGGAATTCGCGCCGGTTCATCTCCTGCTGGGATGGCCCTTGCGATTCTGCGTCCACTTTTGGAACTGCGGCGGGCGCGGGTCTCTTGCGTTCGGGGGAGGGTTTTGGCGCAGCGCCGTTGCCGGCAGGAGCTGCTTTTCCCTCGGTGCGTGCCGGCTTCGGCTTAGGGGCGGGCGCTGTTTCTTCTGCTACTACCGTCGCCTCTGAAACCGGTTCCGCAGCCGGCGTCTCCACAGCGGGCGCTGCTTCTTCAGCGGCCGGTTTGGGACGCGGCGCAGCGGCAGGTTGGTCTCCTTCCTTGTGCTGAGCCTGAGCGCGCTTGGCCGCATTCTGCATTCTCTGCTTCAGCTCGGCGATACGCTTTTCGCGTTCCGCACCGGACAAGTCGGATATCTTCTCCGCCATCTGAGACTGGCCTCCTGCCGATCACGCTCGGGCCGCAGAAACGATTGCGCCGACGCTTCCGGTAAATGGAAAACGCAACACAGCGACCCTGATGGGACGTTGATTGGAACCGCTCTAAGTTATCGCCGCCTCTGTCCGCAAGGCGACAGCCGGATAGGGACTATAGCATACGCCCCTGGGCTTGTCAAAAACATCACGAATTTTCGGGCCGGTACATCTCCTGCGAGGAAACCAGGCCATCGCTAGGCTATAGCTCGTTGAGACGCAACGTCAGTTGGCTTTTGCGTTCGCCAAGTTCGGCCTGCTTGGCGCGTTCTCGTTCGATGACTTGCGCCGGTGCTTTGTTGATGAAGCCCGGGTTAGCGAGCAAATCGTTGCTGCGGCGGATCTGCTCTTCCAGTTGAGCCATCTCTTTTTCTAGGCGGGTGCGTTCAGCTTCTAGATCGACCATGCCTGCGAGTGGCAGATAGATGGTCATGCCGCCGGTCGCGAGCGTGACGGCTTTGTCAGGGGCCTGAAGGTCAGCGGCGACCGTCACCTGGTCCGGATCGAGACGGGCTAGGTTGACAAGCTGCGCTAGGTTTTCGGTGACCAAGGTGAGTTGCTCGGCGGCGCTGAACTGGGCTGAGATGCGCTTGGCCGGCTCGACATCATACTCGCTGCGCGCGTTGCGTATGGCGCGCACCGCTTCTTGCAGGCGAGTGAAGTCCTCGTCAGCTCGTTCGTTGAGGAGACCGGTCAGGTGCGGCCAGCGCGAGACGATGAGGGCGCGGCCGTTGCCGGCCAGTTCGGGCAGGTTCTGCCAGATGGCTTCGGTTACGAAGGGCATGAAGGGGTGAAGCAAGCGCATGCTGTGTTCGAGCACGAAGGCGAGCGTCTGGCGCGTGGCATGGGCTTGAGCAGGGGACCCGCCGTAAAGGCGCGTCTTGGCCGCTTCGATGTACCAGTCGCAGTATTCGCTCCAGAGGAATTCGTAGAGTTGGCGGCCCGCTTCACCTAACTGCCAATTGTCGACCAGGCGGGTGACTTCGTCTTGGGTGCGTTGCAGCCGGCTCAAGATCCATTGATCGGCCAGAGAGCGCATTTCCGGCGCGGGCAGCGCATAGCTTGCATTGAACGGATCGGCATGCGTGGCGACGTCAAGTCGATCGCCCTCAAGGTTCATAATGACAAAGCGGGCGGCGTTCCAAATCTTGTTGGCGAAGTTTCGATTCGACTCGATGCGTGTGACGCTGAGCTTCATGTCGTTGCCTGGCGTGCCGCCGGTGAGCAGGGAGAAGCGCAGCGCGTCGCTGCCGTATTCGGCGATGATGTCTAGCGGGTCGAGCGCATTGCCGAGGCTTTTACTCATCTTGCGGCCTTGCTCGTCGCGCACGAGCCCGTGCAGGTAAACATAGCGGAACGGGACTTCGCCTGTGCATTTGAGCCCCAGCATAATCATGCGGGCGACCCAGAAGAAGATAATGTCGTAGCCCGTTTCCAGGACGGTGGTCGGGTAGTACTGCGCCAGGTCCTCTGTTTCTTGCGGCCAGCCCAGAGTGCTGAACGGCCACAGACCGCTGGAGAACCATGTGTCGAGCACGTCGGGGTCTTGTTCCAGCCGGACAGCTTCACCATAGTGGGCGATGGCCTGCTCTTGGGCATGACTCTCGCTGCGTGCGGCGAAGGCGTGGCCGTCTGGACCGTACCAGATGGGAATGCGATGGCCCCACCACAGTTGACGGCTGATGCACCAATCGCGAATGTTCTCCATCCAGTGGAAGAAGACTCTCTCGAAGCGTTGAGGCACGATCTGGATGTCGCCGCTGCGAACGGCTTCGATGGCGGGTTCGGCGAGGGGCGGCATGCGCACCCACCACTGGACGCTGAGCAGAGGTTCGACCACCGTGTTGCAGCGCTGGCAGTGACCGACTTGATGGGCGCGCTCCTCGACGCGCACGGTGAGCCCCGCTTCCTCCATGTCTTGCCAGAGTTTTTTGCGCGCGGCGTTACGATCGAGCCCGGCGTAGGGCCCGGCTTCGTCGTTGAGCGTGGCATCCTGGTTCATGATGTTGATCATGGGCAGGTGATGCCGCTTGCCGATCTCGTAGTCGTTGGGGTCGTGGCCGGGCGTCACCTTGAGCGCGCCTGTGCCGAAGGCAGGGTCGACGTATTCGTCAGCGATGACGGGTATTTCTCGGCCTAGGATTGGGACGATGGCCGTCTTGCCAACGGCGTGGCGATAGCGTTCGTCGTCGGGGTGGACGGCAACAGCGGTGTCGCCCAGGATCGTTTCGGGGCGGGTGGTGCTGACTTCGAGGAAGCCGCCTTCCTTGAGAGGGTAGCGGAAGGTGTAGAAGTTGCCGTGGACCTCTTCGTATTCGACTTCCAGATCGCTGATGGCGCTGGTGCAGCGTGGGCACCAGTTGACCAGGTAGTTGGCGCGGTAGATCAGCCCCTCTTTGTAGAGGCGGATGAACGTGTCGAGCACGGCGTCGCTGAGGCCGTCATCGAGCGTAAAGCGCTCGCGCCGCCAATCGCACGAGATGCCCATGCGCTTCTGCTGGGCGGTGATGCGGCCGTGGTATTCGTCTTTCCAGTCCCAGACTTCGCGGACGAACCTTTCACGCCCGAGGTGGTGACGCGTGAGGCCCTGTTCGTCGAGCTTGCGTTCGACGACGTTCTGTGTGGCAATGCCCGCATGGTCTGTGCCGGGGACCCAAAGGGTGGGTCTTCCGAGCATGCGGTTATAGCGGATCAGCATGTCCTCGACGCTGTTGGTGATGGCGTGACCAAGATGCAGCGCACCGGTTACATTGGGCGGGGGCATGGAAATGACGAATGGCTCGGCGTCCGGATCAGATTGCCCGATTTCGGCCTGTTTTTCCGGTGTGAAATAGCCGTGTTGCTCCCACCAGTCGTAGAGAGGCTCCTCCACGATGCGATGGTCGTATGCTTTGGGCATGCTGTTGTCGCTCATATCTCCCCCTGTCCTACGCACTATGTCTAAAGACCGGCAGCTATGCAAGCCGAAACGTTATTCTGTCTGAATATGCGCAATGAAAAAGTCGCTTCTCAAGGACGAAGCGACTCCGCGGTACCACCTTGGTTAAGTAGGCTGCGCCTACTTCTCTCTTTAGGCTGTAACGGGCCTGCCCGGACGAGAGTACCAGGCGGCGACCGCCAGCCCTTCCTCTCGCCGACCTTCCCGGCTACGTTCTCTGCGCCTTAGCTTACCCAGGCTTACAGCCGATGACCCAGGCTCTCTGTCAGCAGCGCGCAGATACTCCTCCGGTGCACTGTCGATGAGCGTATTGAATTAGCAGCAGTATAGCGGTGTGCAGGGCGGCGTGTCAATTTCCGCTCTTGAGAGCGAGAGACATCCGATCGAGCAGACCTAGCGCACAGAGAGAAGCGATAGGAGATGCAGATCTCTTGCCGGGACAGCTAACCGAAAGAGCGGCGATTTCCCGGACGGCGTTGTCCTCTCAGCTAGGGGAACGGCTGGGTCGTCGGTTTGATGTATAGCTCCGGCACATGCGCTCTGGGGTGAAGCGAGGCGACAAAAAGGACGGCGGCGGCGACGTCCTCCGGCTGCAAGATCTGCGCCCTGTGCTCCTCGCTAACCGGCTCCGGCCGGTCGTCGAGGATGGGCGTGTCGACTTCGCCCGGGCAGATGTTGGTAGCGCGAATGCCGTTATCTTTCTCCTCTAGGGAAATGACGCGTGTGAGCGCACACATAGCGTGCTTGGCCGCGGAATAAGCCGCGCCGCTAACGACGCTGGCGCGCACCCCGGCTAGTGAGGAAATGTTGATGATCAACCCGTTACGGCGGGCGCGCATCGCAGGAAGCGCCGCGTGTACGAGACAGAAAGCGCCGCCGGCATTGATCTGCATGACGCGATCCCAGTTTTCCGGCGTGAGGGTTGCCAGGCTGCGTTCAGGGATGTTGATGCCGGCGTTGTTGACGAGAATGTCAATCGGTCCGCACTGGCTGCGCGTCCAAGCGATCAACTTGTTGACTTGAACACGGTCGATCACATCCGCCACGAAGTATCGAATAGGCGGATCGGAGTTGCCGGCGGCGACGGTTTCTTCGAGCAACTCCTTGCGCCGGCCGGAGATGACAACCTGTACGCCGGCGTCTGCCAGAGCGATGGCGATGGCGCGACCTATGCCCCGGCCGCCGCCGGTGACAAGCGCTACCTTGCCCTCTAGTCGCATTGCATGCCTCCAGTCAAGAACAGGATTAGTCGTCAAGCACAATTCAAGCACAAGTCAAGCACAAGATGCCGGGTCGGGTCAACGGGGCGTCGTGGGAT
>CAYXRG010000047.1:0-7552 GCA_964467575.1 uncultured Caldilineaceae bacterium
CGTCGAGATCGGCTAGACAGCCGAGGAATGACGTTTTCTCTAAGCGCTTAACTAGACCGCTTGCCGGCATAAGCGCAAACAAAAAGCCGGAGTTCCCGCCCTTTTTCAGGGGGAGGGACTCCGGCTTTTGCATGCAGTAACGGGCCGCCTAGCCGGACGTGCCGAGCAGATCCTCGCTGGCGATGGTCGGGCACCAGAACTTCTCGATGTAGCCCACGACCAGTTGCGTGCCCTCGTTGTGGCTCACATAGGGCGGCATGGCCGGGTTGTACATGGCGTCGGTCAGGTCGCGCACCAGCGCGATGTTCACGCCCCATTTGACCATCTGTTTGATGCCGAACGAGCGATTCAGGATGCACATGTTGGTATGCACGCCCATGATCAACACCTGGCGGATGCCCTGCTGATGCAGGAAGTTGTAGATCTCCTGCCCGTTATCGGAGATCGCGTCTTTTTCTTGGTCGATGTGGATGGCGGCGTGTTGTCGCGTCCAGACGTGGCGCGGCTCGGTCTCACCGGTGTCTGACCCTTCGTCGCTGTCGTCGATGGGCAAGGGCGGCACGGGGCGTTGGGCATCCTCCGGCGGCGGCACAAACGGCGCCAACCGGATGCGATGGCGGGCCAGCGTGTCTTTGTAGAAGTCCAGCGTATCCGACGGGGCGTGGATGATCTGGACGCCGCGCCGGCGCGCGACGGTGAGGACTTCGTTCATGTAGGGGGCCATCTCGGCGGTGCGCTCGGCGGCGCCCTTGCTCCAGTGCTTATCCCACATGTCGCACACGATAATCGCCGTCTGATCGGCGGGGACTGTGCGCGGGATGGACTGTGTGCGCCACACGTTATGCCCGCCGATGGCTTGGGTCAGATACCCGCGCCGAAAATGCAAGACAAGCTGCCCCTGGTAATCCACCCCGTCATTCATTGCCGCATCCTTCCCTCTACAATGCAATCCTGATTCGTCTAGCCGCCCGGCGGGGAGGGCAGGTCGCCTCTCCCCGCCGCATGTCCGCCTACTTTGTCGCTGCGATGGCCTTGATCAGCGCCGGCAGCCAGACCGGCAGATCCGCGGGCGTGCGCGAGGTGACCAAGAAGCCGTCGGTCACGACTGCTTCGTCCACATAGTCTGCGCCCGCGTTGATCAGGTCATCCTTGATGGCGGCGACGCATGTGGCGCGCTTGCCCTTCACCACGCGGGCCGAGATCGGCACCCACGCCGCATGGCAGATAGCCCCGACGACGCCGTCCTTTTCCGCCACGCCCCGCACCAGGTCCAGCACGGCGGGAAAGCGGCGCAGTCTGTCTGGGGCAAAGCCGCCCGGAACTACGACTGCATCGAAGTCCGCCGCACTCACGTCGCTCGCTGCCACGTCCGCCTTGGCCGGATAGCCGTGTTTGCTGGCATAGGCTTTAGCCTCCGGTCCAACCAGGGTCACTGTGGCGCCCTCTTCCAGCAGCCGGTAATAGGGGTACCACAGTTCCAGGTCTTCGTACAGCTCTTCGGCCAAAATTGCCACGCGTTTGCCTGACAGACTCATGCTATGCTCCTTTTTACACTCGTACCAACGCTAGTCGAACCTTGCAGGAAGCCGGAGCTTCCTGCAAGGGGATTACGGCAACTCCGTGCGTCGCTTACTGGATCGGCTCCAGGGCTTGCTTCTCGTTGATCGCCTTTTGCATGCCGTAGGGGTTTTCGAAGCTGACCGCGGGCGCGGCCCATCGCACCGCGTTGGCGAGCACCTGGCGGATCTCCTTTTGGTAGTAGATCGGATGCGTCTCGTGGCCGGGGCGGAAGTAGAAGATCTTGCCGTGGCCGCGATGGAAGCAGCAGCCGCTGCGGAAGACGTTGCCGCCCTGGAACCAACTGATGAAGACCAGTTCGTCCGGCGCGGGGATGTCGAAATGCTCGCCGTACATCTCCACTTGCGACACCTCGAAATAGGGCCCGACGCCTTGGGCGATGGGGTGGCTGGGCTTGACGACCCAAATGCGCTCATGCTCGCCCGCTTCGCGCCAGCGCAGGCTGCACGATGTACCCATCAGCCGGCGGAAGGGCTTGGAGAAATGGCCGGAGTGCAGGACGATCAGGCCCATGCCGTTGAGCACGCGCTCTTGCACCCTGTCTACGGTGGCGTCGGCCACGTCGCCATGCGCCATGTGCCCCCACCAAAGGAGCACATCGGTTTCGGCCAACACCTCGGCGGGCAGCCCGTTGTCCGGTTCGTCGAGGGTGGCGGTGCGCACGTTGGTGATGCCGTGCTCCTTTAAGCCCTCGGCAATGGCGTTGTGCAGCCCGTCCGGATAGACGCTGCGCACTGCCTCGTGCTGTTTCTCATGCCGGAACTCGTTCCACACAGTCACGCGAATGTCGCTCATCTTTTCATCTCCATCTGTCACTAGAAAATGCTTAAGAATCAGCTAAGAGCTATTGCCGGCGCCTCTCCGGCAGGCGATTCCAGCCGCCGCCATAAACGTTCGCCGCCTACTGTCTCTGCGAAGCGCGTTACCTGCTCTCGCAGGTCGCGTTCGTCGGCAAAGAACGTGCTTAACTGCGACCGGTGCGCCCGGATTGCCGCGATCTTGGTTTCTAGGGCGGCGGCGGAAAGGGGCGCGACCTCCGCCCGCCACACGCCTGCCTGCGCGGCGATGGTCGCCGCGACTGCGTCGCCATCTTGAGCATACGGATAGTCCTCGTAATAGTCCAGCGCGGCGGTTCCGAAACAGCGTTCGGCGGCCTGCCGCACCAGCTGGTGATCGACGTGGTTGCCCACGGTCAGCGGCACGACAAGGCGCTGGTGCGCGGGCAGGGACTGCATGCGGCTCGCCAGCGTATAGAGCAGTTCCGTCTCTGCGGGGGCGACCGCGCCGAAGATGTCGTCGTCCGACACATAGAACGGCTCGCCGTTCTGCGGATGCGTGCGATAGATGCAGTCCGGCACGTCCCAGTGCAGTGCGTCCGCGCCTAAGATGCGGCAGGCGTCCAGATCTTCTTGACGGCGCCCGGCAGCCGCATCTGCGGCCAACTGCCAGCGGTCGTGCAGGCTCTGGGCATAACCCGATACGCCGTCCGCCGGCGGATCGCCCGCCATCACGGTTACGATCAGGACGGATTGTCCGCGCTGCACGTTCTGAGCGATTTGCCCGCCGCACGACAGCGCAACATCGTCCAGATGGGGGGAAAAGTACAGCCAATCGTAACAATCCGCCATAGGCCTGCCGTTAGTCCGAAAAGGCGATCATCGCTTACAGTACTCGCGTCCTGTATGAGGTACAATATCCTCATAGGCGACGTCCGGCAAATAGGGCGTCATACAAACCACAGGGAGCCAGCATAGAATGACCGTTTTGTTATCGCCGCCCGTCCATCGCATCGCCATGCTCAGCGTGCATACTTGCCCGCTAGCCCTCATGGGCGGCAAAAAGACCGGCGGCATGAACGTCTACGTGCGTGATTTCAGCCGTGCGCTCGGCTGTCACGGCGTCCAGGTGGACGTCTTTACCCGTTCGCAGGACAGTTGCCGTCCGGCGATCGTGCATGACTTGGGGCCGGGCGGCCGCGTGATCCACATTCCCGCCGGCCCGGAAGCGCCCATCCCGCTGGCGGACGTCGAGAATTACCTGGACGAATTCGTCGACGGCGTGATGCGCTTTGCGGCGGTCGAAGACATTCGTTATGACCTGATCCATAGCCACTATTGGCTTTCCGGGCTGGTCGCCGAGCAACTGCGCGGCCAGTGGGGCGGCACGCCGATTGTCCAGATGTTCCACACGCTCGGCCACATGAAGAACCGCATCGCGGCGGACGAGAGCGAACGCGCGTCGCAATCGCGCCTGGACGGCGAAACGCATATCGTCGCCGTCGCTGACCGGCTGATTGCGGCGACGCCTGCCGAGGAAACCCAACTGATCGACCTGTACGGCGCCGACCGCGCCAAGATCGATATCGTGCCGCCCGGCGTAGATCTACAGCGCTTCCATCCGCTAGACAAGCGGGCGGCCAAACGGCGCGTCGGCATCCCCTGCGGCGACAACAATATCCTCTTCGCCGGTCGCATCGAGCCGCTCAAGGGGATCGACACACTGCTGTGCGCTATGTCTATCTTGCAGAAGCGCCACCCGGACGCCGTGAAGAACACCTGCGTCGCCATTATCGGCGGCGATCCCTGGGCCGACGACCTGGATGCGGAAATGGCCCGGCTTCAGCAATTGCGCGCCGATCTTGACATTCACGACCTGGTGACCTTCCTCGGCGCTAAGGATCAGGATGTCTTGCCCTATTACTATGCCGCGGCCGAGATGGTCGTCATGCCCTCTCACTACGAGAGTTTCGGCATGGTCGCGCTGGAAGCGATGGCAATGGGCGCACCGGTCATCGCCTCGGAAGTCGGCGGCCTTGCCCACCTTGTTCAGCACGGTTACAACGGCTACCATGTGCCCTCGCGCGACCCCGAAGCCCTGGCCGCGCGCATCCTGGAATTACTACAGGATGCCGGCCTGCGCGCCCGTCTGGGCCGTCAGGCCCAGGAATACGCCCAGGCATATGACTGGGATCATATTGTGCGGCGCATGTTAACGGTCTACCGCGAACTGGCCGGACCTATTCGCGAGCCGGCGCATTGACGCCGAGCCGAGCCAGTTCCGCCGGCACGTCCATGCCGGGCATATAGTGCAGGGCGTGCATGCCGACCGCCCTGGCCCCGGCTATATTCTTGGCGGCGTCGTCGATAAAGACGGCTTCGTCCGGCTCAATGCCTAGCCGGGCCAGCGTCCGCTCGTAGATGGCGGCATCCGGCTTCATCACGCGCTCTTCGGCGGAGCAGACGATCAGGTCGAACGCATCCGCCGCCGGGTCGTCTGTGGCGAGCTGCGTGCGCAGGCTGTCCATGGCGTTGCTGATGATGGCCGTCTGCCGGCGGGGACGCAGCGCTCGCACGTAATCGACCAGTTCGACGTCCAGCCGGTCGCCGCCGAAAAAGGCGCGGCGAAATTCTTCGAGCCCGGCATCGTCCAATCCCAGCCGCTGCTGCACCCAACGCCATAGTTCGGCTGTGCGGATCTCCCCTAGCTGGGCGCGTGTTCCCATATCGCCGTTGAAGACGAGTTCTTCCGCCTCGCCGGGGGCTAGTCCCAGGCGTCGTTCCAACTCGGCGCGCGGGCGCGGGTCCTCGGTGCGGATCAGCACGCCGCCCACGTCAAAGATCACGGCGCGGATCTTGTCAGTTGCCAAGGGTTACGGTCCCCAATCTATCATTTGCTCGGATACGTAGGTGTAGACAAACGGCAGATCGATCGGCAAGGGGCGTTGGTTGCCGCCGTCCTTGTCCATCACCCACACGCGCCATTCGCCCGCGGTGTGTTGCGGCGTGCGGTTGCTGAGGAAGACGATGTGTTCGCCGTCCGGGCTAAACGCCGGAGATACGTTGCTGGGGAACGACTCGGCCAGGGCGAAAGGCGGCTGCGTTAGCCCGCGCAGGCCGCTGCCATCAGGGTTGACGGTGAATATCTCCCAATGGCTGGCCTCGCGGCGGTGAAAGACGATGCTGCCGGCGCCGTCCGGCCGCGGCTGCCAGTCGGGGTCCAGTTCGTATTGCTTCTGGATGTCGAAGTAGACCAGTTGCGTATCCGCGCCCGGCGCGTCCTGGGTGATCTGCAGGCCGCCCAAGGACTGATAGACGATGCCGTCTGCGGTCCAGTCCGGCGCGCCGGCATATTGCAGCACGGGCAGGTCTTGATATTCGCCGCCGTCTGCGGAGACGCGCGCCAGGGCGGGCTGCCGTTCTTTTTCGGGCATATCGCCGTCCGGCGACTGTACCGAGACTCTGCAGCGCGCCGGCACATTCTTGCACAGAAAGTATTCGTCGCCGCGTACAAACACGATCCAGCGTCCGTCCGGACTCCATTTTGGCGAGCGCAACAATTCGCGCCCGCCGAAGACCAGCCGTTCCTCGCCGGTGGCTATGTCGATCACGTAGACGCCGTTCTCACCGCCATCGCGGGTGAAGGCGACCTTGCTGCCGTCTGGGCTGATGGCAGGGTCGAACCCGCCGGTTAGCAGGCGCAGTTCGCCGGTTTCCAGATCGTAGAGCGAAATGTCCCCGCCCCAGGAAGTTTGGATCGCCAGTGTGCCGGACAACCCCGTGGCCGAACCCTGTCCGGACGGTTGGCCTGCAGGCGCCGGTCGCATGCGCAGCGGCGGCGCGGGGGCCGGCAACGATTCGGACTCGCCGGTCTGCGCCGGGGAGGCAGTGACGATGGGAGCAGGGGCGCTCTCCGCGGCTTCGGCAGCCGGAGCGTCGCTCACGGCGCTGGCTATGGGCAGCGAATCCAACGCCGCGTCCGCGATCACGTATTCCGCCGCTACCCAGCCAAACCCGCCCGCCGGCTCTACCAGTTCGATCTGGAGCCATGCCTCATCTGCGCTGCGTCCCAGGAGGAAGTACGCTTCGTCGGGCAAGGCCTTTGCAATGACGGGGTGCGTTGCGCTCGGCCCGGAGCGAACGTTCAAGCGTCCGCTCTCCAGACTGACGCGGCCAAGGAGGCGCGCTTGCGGCTGCTCCTCCTTGCCGGCCGGCGCGCCGAGAGTCGGAGTGGGCAAGAGCGCAGGCGCGCCCGCATCAGCAACAGCCGCCGCGGCCGGCAAGGCCGGCGTAGGCGTGATCGGGATTAATACCAGGTCGCGTGGTCGCAGCCGCGAACTATCGAACACGATCACCGCGTCCGCCGCGGTCCAGCCGGCCAGACCAGACTGCGCGACCACGTACAGCCAGACGCTGTCCGCCGACCGTTCCTGCACGGAAAGCAGCGCGCCCTGGCCCAATCTGCCGGCAAAGCGGCCGTCTTCGTTCCATACGTCTGCGCCGCCCAATCCGATTACGCCTTCGATGCTGTCCAGATAGGGGATGGGAGTGTCGGTCGGCGCGGCTGTGGGCGCGGCGACCGGCGCTAGGGCAAGCCGCGACGGAGCCGCGACGGTTGCGGCCTGTGCATCGACTTGCGTCTCTGTTTCAACTTCGACTTCGGCCGCGACTGCTGGCGGTTCGGCAAGCGTAGCCGCGGGCAGAGGCGTTGTCGCCTGTTCGGGCAACGTTTCCACCGCGCCGAGATCGGACTGCGCCAGCCAGACGACGCCTGCCGCCACGCCCAACACCAGCGCCAGCGCGCCTAGGTAAAAGAGCGGGGCGCGGCTGCGCCGCGTGCGCGGCTCCACGGCTATCAGCGTATGCGGCGAGTCTGCGGCGTGCGGAGCGCTTTGGTTAGCGCGGTTGCTGTCACGGTTCATCTGCTATCACACTTCATAACGATAGATCCATCATTCCTTCAACCTGCCTGATCGGCAGTCCGTATCGGCGTCGCTTGGGCGCAGTAGTTTGATCGTCAAATACGCACGATATCATGCTGAGCGTAGCGAAATATCTCTACCTCTGGTAAAACGAGATTCTTCACTCCGTTCAGAATGACAGATGCTTGGCGATCGAACCGCCTGCAGATGCACAAGAAGCGCAAGACGATAAGCGACAGGCATTGCCGTCTTGCGCTCCATCCTTGGTCCGGGGGG
>CAYXRG010000047.1:7652-32293 GCA_964467575.1 uncultured Caldilineaceae bacterium
CAAGACGATAAGCGACAGGCATTGCCGTCTTGCGCTCCATCCTTGGTCCGGGGGGGCGCGCTAGTCGCCGCTCGCGTCCTGGGCATCCGTCTCTGCATCCGCTCCTTCGACGTCCTCATCGGCTTCCGGCGCGCTTTCGTCGGATTCTTCGGCCGTGGGTTCATCGGCCTCTGCCGCCGGCTCATCGGCGGCGGGGGCTTCGCCTTCCTGGAAGACCGCCGAGGCCGTCATGCCGGGCAGCAACAGTTCCAGCGGGCCTTCGCTCAGCACGATGATGACGGGGAAGGTGACGAATCCGGTGCCCGCGTTGGCGATCGGCGCCACGCGATCGACGACGCCCGCGAACTGATCGTCGGGCAGCGCAAAGACCGAGATGGCGACGGGCTGGCCGGGATAGATGCGGCTGATGTCCTTCTGCTCGACGTTGACCACCAGGCGTACATTGGCCGTATCCGCCAATGTCGCGGCCACCGTTCCGGCGGACGCCTGCTGACCTAGTTCGACGTTAATCGAGAGAACCGTGCCGTCGATAGGCGCAACCACGTCGGCGTGCTTGCGGTCGAGGCGAGCTTGCTCCAGTCCGATCACCGCCTGGCGCACGTTCAGTTCCCCCTTGCGCAAGTCGGACTCTTTAGGACCTTCCAGCAGCTTATCCAGCGTCGTTTGGGCCGACACGACATTGGCATTGGCGGCGGCCAATTCGGCCGGTGTCGGCTTTTCGCTTAAGCGGTTGAAGTTGTCCTGCGCCGCCTGTGCGGCGCTCAAGGCGGATTGCAACTCCGACTCGGTCGCCGGCTTGTTGGCTTCCTCGAAGGCGGCTTTGGCCGCTTCCAAATCGACAGTGGCGCGTTGCAGATCGTCGGCGGCGGCCGAAGCCGCGGCTTCGGGCAGCCAGGCGATCTTGTCGTACTCGCGCTGCGCCTGCTGGAGGGTGATCTCCGCTTTTCTCAGGGTTGCAAGGGCGGAATTGATCTGGGCGGGCGTCGGCTTCTCTTGCAGCTCTTCGTAGCGCGCCCATGCCGCGGCGACTGCGCTCTTGGCCGCCGCCAGTTCTTCCGTGCGCGGCCCCTTTTCGACCTCGGCCAACGTCTCCTGCGCCAGCAGCAGGTCGGCCTCGGCGGCCTGAATGTCCGCTTCTTCGATCAATTCTCCGAGTTCCTCGAAGTTGATGCGCGCCGTCTCGAAGCCGATCTCCGCCTGTTCGACCGCCCAATCCAGATGGGTTGTATCTAGCGCGATCAGGAGTTCGCCCGCTTTCACCGGGTCGCCGACTTCGACATGGATCGCGTCGACCCGACCGCCGGCCCCAAGCACTACTTGACGGTCCTCCTTGACTTCGACGGTGCCCACCGCGCTCAGCGCTTCGCGCGCGATGGACTGCTCTTCGACGGCAGGCTCCGCCGCCGCGGGCGCGCTGAACGTGCCCACGCCGGCCTCAAGCTCTGCAACGGTTCCGGCTTCAAGGGCGGGCGGCTCCTCGGCCAGCAGTTGGGTCATCTGCGTCGCTCTCGCCGCAATCAATGTCGCGCCAAAACCGGCTAACGCCACCATGATGAATAAAAGAGTCCCCTGGGCGATACGTTTCATTGCACTCTCCCGCACCTAATTATGAAGCCAAGCTGGGTATTGAGGTTGTCGGCAGCAAATAGGAATAAAGAAATCACAGTGTATGTTGGAGAAAAATGTTAGTCGAGGGTCGCTGTGTCCGCCCGGCTGCGATCTAACGCGTCCAGGCCAACCTAGCATACCACTTCCGTTGCCATCGGGCAAAGGTTTGACGCAGTCCGCCCGTCTGTACACCGCTTCTGTCCGGCTGGTATAATCAGACTCGTGCCGGCGAACCTCGCGTGCCGGCCGGATCAAGAAGGACGGGCCATGATCGCTCTGGAGGAATTGCTGCAACGATCCGCCGCTCTGCACAGCCACATCTGTCCGCGGCAGGTGTTAGGCGTGCGCATGGGCCTGCTGGCCGCGCAACTGCTCGGCCTGATACTTCCCCAAGAGGATAAGCGGACGCTGGTGATTGTGGAGGCCGACGGCTGCTTTTCGGACGGCGTGGCCGTGGCCACGAACTGCTGGGTAGGCAGGCGCACGATGCGTGTGGAGGATTTCGGCAAGGCCGCGGCCACTTTTGTCGATACGAAGACCGGACTGGCTTGGCGCATCGCTCCGCACCTGGACGGGCGGCGCCGCGCCGGCGTCTACGCGCCCGAGGCGCGCAATCGTTGGGAAGCCATGCTCCTCGGTTACCAGCGCATGCCCGACGCAGAACTGCTCGTTGCGCAGCGGGTGACGCTGCGGACGCCGGTCGCGGCCATCATCAGCCGCGCCGGCTACCGCGTGACCTGTGACCGTTGCGGAGAAGAGATCATCAACGAGCGCGAGGTGCGCACGGACGGCATGGTTCTGTGCCGCGCTTGCGCTGGCCAGAGCTATTACCGCGTCGTACCGGAGGCAGAAGCGCCGCTTGGGCGCGACGCGGCGACGCTGCGCATCTCTTCAACGCAGACCGAATAGACGTTGGACAGGACCAAGGGGCGATCAGCGCGCTGTGCGCGCGTTCTTGCGTCCGGACGGCTTGGCCGTGCGAATGTCCGCCGTACGCTGCTGAGGTACGCCTAGCAGCGCCGCAGCAGCCAAGAACGCCAGCCCGGACAGGCTCAACGAGGCAAGCGGCGGAGCCGCCGACTGCGCGTCGCCGGCGCGCGCGCCTGCATGTTGCAGCATGCCAAGCAGGCCGGAGATGCTGAGCACGATGAACAGGATAGCGATGATGTCGCGAGCCTTCTGTCCAGACAGAAACAGCGCGACCACGCCTAGGATCAACCCGATCACAGAGGCGATCAGCCCCACCATCTGCAAGCCTTCCGTATGGTTGGTCAAGAGCAATTCCGCTGCGATCAGGGCGAACCCGCCCGCCGCCAGCAACAGCATGATCGTAGGGAAATGCCGCTGGACAAATCGCTTGAGCGAAGCCATATTCTCCTCCCAGAGAGCGTGAGCCACGGATGCGTTGGCGGTAATTCAGATTTTTGAGGTGACGCTGAATACTATACCTGAATTTCGGCGATCCGCTAAGCCGGCTTCCCGGCGATCCGCGCTTCTAGAAAACTGGCGCTGCGGACATAGCCGATATGTTTCGCTCGGGCGTCCTCTGGGTGCAGCATGACAGGAGGTGCAGGGGAGTAGATGCGTTTAGCCTCTGGCCGATTTTGCGGGGCAACATGTGGTTTGCTTAGGGCAAACAATTCGCGCCTCCCGCCAGAAATACACCCGCCCGCCTTTTTTTTCGCTGCTTGACATCTATTCGCGGGTGTGATAGCTTTCATGTAAGTACTTTATGCCAGTCCAACTCTCTTCGGCGTCGACAGCGCCGCTATACATCGTTGTCGCAACCGAGCGGGTAAAGCCTAAACATGTCGCCGGTAACCATCTACGACGTTGCGGAAAAAGCTGAAGTCAGCATCGCCACGGTGTCGCGCGTGCTCAACTCGCCACACCGCGTCAACGAAGCCACGCGCCGTCGCGTGCTGGCGACAATCGACGACCTGGGCTTTGTGCCCAAGGCCGAGGCGACGGCGCGGGCGCGGCGGGTGACCAATCGTATCGGCGTGTTGGCGCCCTTCTTTACCTATCCGTCGTTTGTACAACGCCTGCGCGGCATTTCTGATGCGCTGGCCGGCACCTCGTGCGAACTGGTCATCTACAACGTCGATTCGGCGCAGCGCTTGCGCGGCTATCTGGAGAGCCTGCCGATCTCGCGGCGCCTGGACGGCCTGATTTTGATCTCGGTCTTGGTGGACGACACAATCGTCGAGCGCTTGTTGGCCCACAACTTGCAAACTGTCGTGATCGAAACATCTCATCCGTCTCTCGGCGGGGTCGAGATCGATAATCTCTATGGCGGCGAATTGGCCGCCCGATACCTGCTTGGCAAGGGTTGGCGGCGCGTGGCCTATATCGGCGGCGACATCGAAATCCCTAACTATACGCTGCGCACCAGCATATTGCGCCTGGCCGGTTTTCGGGCTGCGTTGCACGCTGCAGGCGCGACATTGCCGGATGAATATGTCGCGCACTGTGAGCACGGCGTGGAACCGGCCCGCGTCCAGGCGCATGCGTTGTTGGGCCTGGAGAATCCGCCGGCTGCGATCTTCGCGGCCAACGACACGCTGGCGCTGGGCGTGTTGAAGGCGGCGCGCGAACGTGGGCTGCGCATTCCCGGCGACTTGGCCGTCATCGGCTTTGACGATCTAGATACGGCCGACCATATCGGCCTGACCACCATCTGCCAGTCTCTAGACGAATCGGGTCGGGTCGCGGTCGAGCTATTGTTGGCGCGTTTGGCGGACCCGGACCGGGCCGTGCAGCATGTGCGGCTGCCATTGGCGGTGATTGAGCGGGAGACCGCATAGCAAGCCGGCGCCCGCCTATGCACGATGCGACGCGGAGCGAGCATCCGGGCCGTGCACTTTCTTGGTCCGTTCGAGATGTTTCATCAACCCTATTGATGTATTACCAGTTCAAGGAGTGAAACCTATGCATCGCAAACTCTGGATATTGATCAGTGTGCTGTTGATCGCGTCGCTGGCGCTTGCCGCCTGCGGCGGTCGCAGCCGGCAAGCGGAGCCGGCCCCTACGGCTGAGCCTACGGTAGCGCCTGCTCCTGTCGAAGAAGAGGCGGCCCCCGCCGAGGAAGAAGCCGCTCCTGCTGAGGAGGAGGCTGCTGAGGAGGAGGCTGCGCCTGCTGAGGAAGAAGCCGCCGCGGAGGAAGCCGCAACCGAGGAGCCTGCTGAAGAAGAAGCAGCCCCCGCCGAAGTGTCCTTCGCCTACCCGTCGGGCGGTTTCCTGGAGCAAGCCCTCAACGGCGATTTCGAAGGGACCGTGGTTGTAGTGGACGGCCCGTTTGTCGACGCCGACGAGGTCAAGTTCAACAAGTCCATGGAAGCCTTTGAGGCGGCCACGGGCATTGACGTGCAGTACATCGGCAACAAGGAGTTCGAAGGCTCTATCTCGATCCGTGTCGATGCCGGCGACGCCCCGGACATTGCGGACTTCCCGCAGCCCGGCCTCGCCGCCAGCTTTGTCCGCCAGGGCAAGGTCGTCGATCCGCTGACCTGGATCCCCGCCGAGTGGCTGGCCGAGCAGTATAATGAGAGCTGGCTCGACATGGCCGTGATGCCCGGCCCGGACGGCGATCAGTCGGCAGGCGTGTGGCACCGCTTCAACGGCAAGAGCCTGGTCTGGTATCCGATTGACGACTTCGAGGCCGCGGGCTACGAAGTGCCCACGACCTGGGACGAGATGATCGCCCTGTCTGACATGATCGTGGAAGACGGCGACTCGCCGTGGTGCGTCGGCATCGGCTCCGGCGCGGCGACGGGCTGGCCCGCCACCGACTGGATGGAAGAGATCATGCTGCGCACAACCTCGCTGGAGAACTACGACGCCTGGACCAGCGGCGATCTGACCTTCTCTTCGCCTGAGGTTAAGAACGCGGCCGAGATCCTGGGCGAGCTGTGGTTCACCGAGGGCTATGTGCTGGGCGGCAAGGACTCCATCGTGAGCACCAGCTTCGACAATGCTCCGGCGCCGATGTTCGAGGACCCGCCTCGCTGCTGGCTGCACAAGCAGGGCAACTTCATCACTGCCTTCTTCCCCGAAAGCGCGCAGGCGGGCGTAGATTACAGTTTCTTCTATCTGCCCCCGATTGACGAAGAGTACGGCAAGCCGTTCCTCGTCGCCGGCGACCTGATGGCTATGTTCAATGACCGGCCGGAAGTGCGCGCGCTGATGGAGTACTTCACCGTGCCGCAGTCCGCATCCGGTTGGTTGGAGACCGGCGGCGCGCTGGCCACACACCAGACCGCTACGCCGGAGATGTACGGCGTGGACCTGGAGCGCGGCATCGCCGAGTTGGTCACCGAGGCTACCAGCTTCCGCTTTGACGGCTCGGACCTGATGCCGGGCGAGGTCGGGTCCGGCTCCTTCTGGAAAGGCATGACCGACTGGGTGTCCGGTGCGGCGGACCTGGATACGGTTCTGGCCGAGATCGACGAGTCCTGGCCAAGATAAGCGGCTAATCTCAGTGCAGTGCGGTTGGGCTGCCGGTTCACTCCAGGGCCGGCAGCCCAACGCTTTCGGGCCTAGTTCATCCTATTCATGACCTCAGCCGGCGGCTAGAGGGGAGGTCCGCAAATGGGGTTCCTACAGCAGAATGACAGCGCAGACAGCAGCATTGGCGGCAGAATCGTCACCCTCGTCCTCCGGTTGATTCTGGTTGTCGCCATCCCGCTGATCGCCTTTGCCGTGCTCTATGCCGGCTTCATCTTCTTGCGCGAGGGCAATGCGCCTAAGTGGGTCATCACCGCCGTCGCCATCATCTGGGGCGTAGGCGGCGTCGCCGTTCTCTTCTGGTTGTTCAACTGGAGCGTGGAGCTGTTCTCCGATACCTGGCGGGCGCGCTTGCAGCCGTTTGTCTTTGTCGGGCCGGCGTTGGCCATCCTCGCCTGGTATCTCGCCATTCCTGTGGGGCGCACCTTCTACATCAGTCTCTTCGACCGGGACGGCCCTGGCACAGGCCAGTTCATCGGCTTGGCCAACTACGCCACCGTCTTCACCGATCGCCTCATGCGCGAGGCTTTCCGCAACAACATCTTCCTCTGGATCATCTTCGCCGTGCCGCTCACAGTGGGCTTTGGCCTGTTGGTCGCCGTATTGGCCGACCGCAGCCGCTTCGAGCGTACAGCTAAAGCCTTGATTTTTCTGCCAATGGCGATCTCCTTTGTCGGCGCCGGCGTGATCTGGAACTTTATCTACGTCGTTAGGCCGCCGGACACCGAGCAGATCGGCCTGCTCAACGCTATCATCGTGAATTTGGGAGGGGCGCCGCGTTTTTGGCCTGCCCATACGGCGATAGCGCCGTGGAATAACCTCTTCCTGGTCATCATCGTGGCTTGGCTTCAGTCAGGCTATGCCATGGTGCTCTTCTCTGCCGCCATCAAGGGCATTCCCGAAGAGATCCTGGAGGCGGCGCGCGTCGACGGCGCCAACGAGATCGAGGTCTTCTTCAAGATCATGATCCCCACGATTCTAGGGACCATCATCACGGTGACCACGACCGTTGTCATCTTCACGCTGAAGATCTTCGACGTGGTGTGGGTGATGACCGGCGGTCAATTCGGCACCGGCGTGATCGCCACCCAGTTCTATCGCCAGTCGTTTATTGCCCGCAACGCCGGGCTGGGCGCGGCCATTGCCATTGTCCTGCTCATCGCCGTGATTCCGGTCATGATCTATAACCTGCGCCAGTTCAGGGAACAGGAGGCGTTCTAATGGCAGGCTCTCGCAGACAGAAGTGGCTATCCCTGCTCCTGGTCAACGGCACTCTCTTGCTGTTGGTGCTGCTGTGGACCGTCCCGACGGCGGGGCTGTTCATCTCCTCCTGGCGGCCGCGCATCGATATTCAGTCTACGGGCTGGTGGTCGGTCTTCCCGCACCGTGAATGGAGAACTGTGGCGACGCTCGACCCCAGGGAACTGGGGCTGGACGCTACCGGCGTGATGCAGGTGGAGGGGGTGGAGGCTACCTTCGAAGAGCTGCGCGCCGGCGTGGAGACGCCGGATGGCGCACAACTTCGCTGGCTGGGCAATCGTCGCCTGGGCCGCATCGAAGTTCAGGAACGGGTATGGACGGTCAATTGGGACTTTACGACCGAGAACTATCAGCAGGTGCTGCAAGGCAAAGACTTCGAATACGTCAATCCCGACGGCTCGGTTGAGATCATCCCCGGCGACAATTTCTGGGGGGCTATCTTCAACTCGATTGCGGTGGCGGTTCCGGCCACTGTGATCCCGATCCTGATCGCGGCTTTTGCGGCCTATGGCTTTGCATGGATGGACTTCACCGGCAGGCGTTTCTTCTTCGTGATTGTCGTGGCGCTGCTGGTGGTTCCGCTCCAGATTGCGCTGGTGCCGATCTTGCGCGACTATGCCAAGATCAACCTCAACGGCACGTTCCTGGCGATCTGGCTGGCGCACACCGGCTTTGGCCTGCCGCTAGCCGTCTATTTGCTCTTCAACTACATTCGCACCATGCCGCGCGAGATTCTAGAATCGGCCTTCATCGACGGCGCATCGCACTTTACGGTCTTTCTGCGCCTTATTCTGCCGCTGTCCACCCCGGCGCTGGCGTCCTTCGCCATCTTCCAGTTCCTTTGGGTGTGGAACGACTACCTGGTGGCGTTGATCTTCCTGGGCGGCAATAAGGAGACCGAAGTGCTGACCATGCGCCTCGCCAACCTGGTCGGTTCGCGCGGCAATGACTGGCATCTATTGACCGCCGGCGCGTTTGTGACGATGATCATGCCGCTCGTCGTCTTCTTCTCGCTGCAGCGCTACTTCGTGCGCGGCATGATGGCGGGTTCGGTCAAGGGGTAGCCGCTTTAGGCGCGGGGACGGCGCAGCGCCTGGGCCAGGACGGTCGCGCCAAACACGGGCAGTTTGGCCATGCGCCGCCAACGCCAGGGCTGGCGCATCAGGCGGTACAGCCATTCCAGGCCGAGGTCGCGCATCCAACGCGGGGCGCGTGGCGTCACGCCTGCCACGAAGTCGAACGCTCCGCCGACGCCTAGCGCCACAGCAGCGGGCAGTTCGTCGCGGTGGCGGTCGATCCAGTGGTCCTGGCGCGGGTGTCCGTAGGCGACAAAGAGGACGTCAGGCCTGGCCGCGGCCAGACGCTCGAAGATTTCCGGCCAAGATGTGTCGCTGGGGCTGCCGGGGAAGCATCCCGCCACGCACAGCCCTGGGTAAAGACCGGACAGAATTTCCGCAGTGCGCTGGGCGACGCCTGGCGCTGCCCCGAGGAAATAGACGCGCCACCCTTCGCGGGCGGCGCGTTTGCATATGTCGTATATGCCGTCAGAGCCGGTGACCCGCTCCGGCAGGCGCACGCCCTGCAGCCGCGCCGCCCACAGCACGCCGATCCCGTCCGGCACGCGCAGGTCGGCGCGGGCGAGGACGGCGGCGAACTCGGGGTTGCGCCGCGCGTCGACGATGAACTCCGGATTGACTGTGCAGACCTGGCGGCAGTGCGTCTGTGCGCTGCGTGCGGCGTCGACCCAGGCCGCGATCTGGGCGAGCATGCCTTCGGTGTCGACGCAGTGGACCTGGACGCCAAGAATGTCTATGGATGCCAGGGGGTGACCCGTGCGTCCGGCTGTGCTGCTGCGGTTATGGGCGGGCGTAGATTCGGGCATGTCCGAGGCGAAAGCCATTGTGCGGTCGAGGTAAAAGGCTGCGTAGAAACGGCGCTGCGCGTTGCCGGGCGCAGCCTACCGGGTCGAACCGGCCGCTTCTTCGAGCACGGCCAGCGTTTCGGCGGCGGCTTTTTCCCAAGAGAAGCGTTTGACATTGGCGTAACCCGCCGCGATCAACTGCCGGCGCAGCGTCTCATCTCGGCTCAGGCGCAGCATGGCCTCGGCGATGGCGTCGACGTCGGTAGGATCGACCAACAGGGCGGCGTCGCCGGCAATTTCGGGCAGAGAGGATGTGTTGGACGTCATGACGGGCGCTCCTGCGCGCTGCGCTTCCAGAACGGGCAGACCGAAGCCCTCGAATAAAGAAGGGTAGCAGAAGAAGCGCGCTGCGGCAAGCAGCGCAGGCAGGTGTTCGTCCGCCACGTAGCCGATCAGGCGGATGCGTTCTGCGGCCGGGCCGGATTGGGCTAGTTCCGTAATGGGCCGGCTGAGCCAGCCGAGGCCGCCGGCCAGCGCCAAATCCCAATCCGGCGATTCCGCCTGAAGCAGCTTGGCGTATGCCTGGATCAGGCGGGCGAGGTTCTTGCGCGGCTGGATGGAGCCGATGTAGAGGGCGTAGGGCCGGTGCAGGCCATAGGCGGCGCGCGCCGCGGCGATCTCTCCCTGCGACGGCGCGGACATAGGCGCGACGGCCTCGTGGATGACGCGGATCTTGGCCGGCGGCGTAGCGTAGAAGCGCTGCAAGTCTGCGGCTGTCGCCTGGCTGACGGCGATCACGCGGCGGGCGACAGCAGCGCTCCAGCGCGTGCTCCAGGTAAGATAGATGCGTTGGCGCCAGGTATGCGCAGCCGGAAAGACGCGGTAGCCGAGGTCGTGGATGGTGACTACGCTAGGGGGAAGGCGCGACGGCATAGGCGCAAAGGGGATGACGTGGCTGGGCACGAAGAGCGCATCGGGCGGGCGGCGGCGCAACTCGCCGGCCAGCACGCGGTGCGTCCACATCCGGCGCCAGGGCAGGTTGCACACTTCGACGTTGGCCTGGGCGGCGCCGGGCGTGCGCTCCGGAAAGAGCGCATCCCCTCCTGGCCGGTCCGTATAGAGGCGCCAGCGATGGCGGCTCGCTTCCGGCAATTGCAGGAGGTGGCGGACGATCTCACGCGCGTAGCGTTCGGGGCCGGCGGGCTTGGGGTGCAGCGCGCGCGAGGCGTCGATCCCGATCAGCATGGAGCGAGGCCGATTTCGGCCAGGGCGGCGATCACGTCGGCAGCGATGGAACCGCCGCGCAGGATGCGCGGGGCAGGGCCGGAGAGATCGACGATGGCGCTGGCCGGCGAAGGCTTGCGACTGCCTGCGTCGTCCGCGGCGTCTTGTAGGATGAGAGGCAGCCGGCCTGCCAACTGCCGGGCGACTTGCTCGGCTGTGTGGGTTTCGGCGGCTCCGCTCAGGTTGGCGCTGGTCGCGGCGAGCGGCCCGCTGCGGCGAATCAGCGCGCAGAGATCGGCATGGGCAGGCATGCGTACGCCGACAGTCGCTTGGCCTGCGGCGAGAGCAGGCGACAGACCTGTTTGCGCCGGCAGCACCAGCGTCAACGGCCCCGGCCAAAAGCGCTCGATCAGCAGCGCCGCGGCTGGGGAGAGCGGCTGCTGTACAAGCAAGCCCAGTTGGGAACGGTCGCCTATCAGGATGGGAATGGCCTTGTCCGGGGGGCGTTCTTTGATGGCGAAGAGGGCGGCGATAGCAGCGGCGTCATCGTAGCGACACATGACGCCGTAGACCGTGTCGGTCGGCGCGGCAATCACCGCGCCGCGGTCGAGCAGATCAAGCGCTTCGCTTTGGGCGCCGGCGGAGGCAAAAGGCATAACGCGGGTGTGCATAGGCGGCAGGCGAGAACGGTCATGCCGCAAGATGCGGCGTAGACATATCGGACGATTGGCGATGGGCGACGGCCAAAACCCACCGCACCGGGGCCGCAAAAAGTGTGGTATTGTAGTGACAATGCCGCATATCGTCGAGCAGCCGGGCTGTGTCGGAGATGCCGAAGGAGATGCGTATGCTCTGCAATCGCCGGCTCCAGGTCTGAGAAGCAGGTAAAACGAAAAAATAGTTGCAAATTGACAGCAAATTGACACCTGCGAAAAAAGCATTTGTTGCACATAGCAACTTGTGTGTATACTAACAACGGGTGATTCTATCGTCAATTCAGCAATTTCAACAATCTGGCAAGCAGACATAGCAGCAAGCACGGGCACAGCCTGAACTTATTAACGTAGGAAAGGCAGCCGGGTCCCCCACACAGCGACCGTATGCGGCGAATAACGTGTGGCGCATTCATTATTCGTTATCTTCCCGCCCTGCGTACAGCGGCTACCGCCCAAACAGCGTCTGTCCATAGGCAGGGGCGGCAGATGTGGTTTTGGCGTAGAAGAACGAAGCCGGCTCCGATCCTGAACTTGGCACCGCACTATGGCGTTATTGCACAGTATGTTGGCCCATACCCTGTGGGTCCTAGGCGTTTCCGGGGTATTGGCAACCGGCAGCTATCTGCAATGGCATCGAACCGCATATGAGCGGCCTTGGCGGTTCGTAGTGCGCACTCCACGTTTTTTGTTCCCGTTGTGTCTGAACATCGCCCTCATCTGCGTTGGTGCAGCCCTAAGCGGGAGTCTCGGCGTTCAGCCGGATGCCCGGTGGAGCACGTATGTTTGGGGCGGCTTGGCGCTGTTGTTTGCAGGACAGAGCGTATTGTATGCTCATGCTGGGGATAGACACGGCTGGGACACACCAACGGAGGGGGAGTGATGGCTAAGGACGAACAGACCCCATCGAAAGATTGGCGGCTGGAAGAAGGCGGCGACGTTGACGACCGGTGGGTCCTACAGGATTCGGAGCAACAACTGAACGACCAGTGGGATATCGAAGGCGTCGACGAGCCTGTCAGCCAGTGGCAGCCGGTTGAATATGAGAAACAGGGGCGCAGCCGCTTCACCTGGGTCTTGCCGACAGTTGTGACAGTGGCGCTATTGGGCGTGTTGGGGTACAGCGCCTTTGCATTGGTCCCCTCGCTGATCGAGCAAGTGCAGGAACTGACGGCGGGCATGCGCTCTGCCGAGACGCCGCTGGAGCAGACTCCTGCTCCGGACGAAACGATCGCGGCGGCTGAGGAGACCCCGGAAGACGCGGCTGGGCTCATGCCCGAAGAGCCTACGCCGGCGCCGGCGATTGAGGAGCCGACCCCGGAGCCGCCGCCGCCCACTCCGTCGCCGACTCCGTCCGTTGTCGAGCAGCGTTTTGCCACGGTGATTAGCGCGTATGGCGTCAACGCCCGTCGGGAACCGCGCACCGACGCCGAAATTATCCGCATTCTTGAACAGGGTGAGACCTTTCTCGTCTATGGCGAAGAGCAGTCGGACGGCGAAAATTGGCTGCAATTGTTGGTGACGGACGCTCCTCTGACAGACGGACAGCCGGTCTCAGGCGAAGTGGGCTATGCCGCGGCCGACTTCCTGGCGCAGGGCGTCCAGCCGATTTCGCGGGAGCTATACGAGCAAGCGCTGCTCGCCGGCGGATTCGCCCCCGCGCCTGAAGAGGCCGCGCCCGCCGAGGACGCCGTTGCAACACAACCCGCCGAAGAATCTGCCGAAATGACGCCTGCGCCCGGCGTTACTCTGCCGACGGTGACGCCGGCGCCTGGTTTGCCGGAGGGCCAGCCCGCAGAGGTTTCGATCACCGTCGATGCGCCTAGCGGGTTGAATGCGCGCACCTTGCCCGATCTGACGTCCGATGTGGTCAGGCTGCTGCTCGATCAGGAAACCGTTCCGGCCATCAGCCGCCTGGCTAACAACGAATGGATCCTGGCGGATCTCGGTGACGGGGCGCAGGGCTGGGTGTCCGCCGCCTTTGTGATTGTCAACGGCGACATCAACGATTTGCCGGTGACCGCCCCCGGCGAGTTGCCGCAGCCGACGCCGACGCCGGCAGAGACGCCGACGCCGGAAACGGCTGCTATAGCCGCGCCGGCCGCGGAGCCTCCGGCCCCCTATAGCAGCCAACTGCCTGCCGGCGTCCCCGGCGCAAGCGTAGTCTCGGCAGAAGGCGTCAACGCACGCCAGTCGCCCAGCACCGATTCCGCCGTGCTCGCCATCTTGCCGCAATACGCCGCCTTGCCTGTAACCGGTCGGTCGGCCGATGGCGAATGGCTTTTGGTCGAACTGCCGCAGGGAGGAACGGCCTGGGCATTCCGCTCGGCCATCATTCCCATTGGCGATGTAAACAGCGTGCCGGTCAGCGATGCGGCGGGAAGCGCCGCGCCGCAGCCCGCCGCAGAAGCGGCGCCGGAAGAAACGGCCGCGCCTGCCGCACCTGCCGCAACGCCGGAGGAGGCAGCGACATCGGCCGAAGCGTCCGGTACAATTCGCCTGATCGTCGCCGCCATTTTCAGCGCGCCCGACGAGGCGAGCGAAAGCATCCAACGCGTCGGCAGGGGCGCTGTGCTTCCTGTGACGGGACGTACGGCCGACGGGCAATGGATCCAGGTGCAGTCGGCCAGCGGCGCGACCGGCTGGGTTGCGGCAGCCGCCATCGATCTCAACGTGGACGTCGAAACCTTGGCCATAATCGGGTAAGCGTCGTGCTGCGCTGACTGGTTTCGTCAAGTGCAAGGGTGCAGATAACAGCCCCTATCCCTGCACAGCGCAAGTCCGCTGTTGGGGGACAGGGGTCTGTTTTTGGGAGGATGTATTGTGAATGACGCTCGCCTTAATCTGACGATCTGGGCGGCCGGCCTCATAATCGCCGGCGTTGTGCTGCTGCTCTTCAACTTCGACTTGCTGGTTTTCGACGTGGCGGCTCAATACGTGGCCGGGATCGTGTTGGCGTTGGCTGCAGCCGGCTTCTTCGGCGGCTATATGGCAAAGCGCGCCAACTGGTGGCGCCTGGCACCTGGGTGGACGTTGCTCGCCCTGGCGGGCATGGCCTTTCTCAGCATGTGGCCCGCTGCGCCCCCTCGCCTGATTGCGGCTGTTCTGCTTCTGGGGTTGGCGCTGGCTTTCGGCAACATCTATGTGGTCAATCGCCAAGACAACTGGTGGGCCATCATCCCCAGCGGCTTCATGCTGACGGTGAGTGTCGTCACCGGTCTGAGCGCGGTGGCGGAACGGCTCGAGACGCTGGGCGCGGCCCTCTTTGTCGGCATGGGGCTGGTCTTTCTGGCGCTGTCTGTTGCGCTGCGCACGCGCAGCCAGTGGTGGCCGTTGATACCGGCAGCGGTTTTGATCTGGTTTGGTCTTTTCGTCTTCTCATTCGGGGATGGGCAGGTCCACACGTTGTTGCGGTGGTGGCCCGCCGCCCTGGTATTGATTGGGCTGGCTATGGGGTGGCGCGCGGCAATACAGCGTAAACGGCCGGAAAAAGTGGCGGTAAACGTAGCCCCGGCTGCACCCAAGCCCAAATCGTCGCAGGCGCCGGCAGAGGCTGCTCCCGACGCGGACGCGGATATGGGCGTGCTCGGTGCATATTCCGAACCGGCGCCCGGCGCCAGCGTCGAGGTGCTGGCCGACGAAGAGAACACGCGACAGCCATAGAGGCGGCCGGCCAAGCTGTAACGAGGCGCGAAAACGAGCATGAGCGAGGGGCAGACCGTTACGATTTCGCTGGTGCAGATGGACTGCAAGCTGGGCCGGCCGAAGGAGAACTTCGATCGGGCCGGCGAGCTGATCGCCGAGGCTGGGCGGCGCGGCAGCGACCTGGTGGTGCTGCCGGAACTGTGGAGCACCGCCTATGACCTGGAGAACGCTGCCGAACACGCCTCCGCTCTGGCCGGCCGCGGCCGCATCACCAACTGGTTCAGCCGCTTCGCCAGGCTCGCCAAGTCGCAGCGCGTCTGGCTCACCGGCTCGATCCTGGAAGTTCAGCCGGATAGGCGGCACTACAACTGCATGCCGATCTATGCGCCGGACGGCGCGCTGAAGGGCGTCTATCGCAAGATCCACCTGTTCCGCTTGATGCAAGAGGACCTATATTTAGCGCCCGGACAGGGGACGACGCTGCTTAGCCTGCCCTGGGGCAAGACGGGGTTGGCGATCTGTTACGATCTGCGCTTCCCGGAGATGTTCCGCCGATACGCGGTCCACGGCGCGCGGTTGGTCGTAATCCCTGCTGAGTGGCCGTGTGCACGCCGCGAACACTGGCGCGCTCTGTTGCGGGCGCGCGCCATCGAGAACCAGTGCTTTGTCGCCGCCTGCAACCGCGTCGGCAGCAGCAAGGGGACGGACTTCTGCGGTCTGTCGGCCGTCGTAGACCCGTGGGGAGAGACGCTGGTTGAGGGCGGCGATGGCGAAGAACTGCTCACCGTCACCATCGATACCGGCCAGGCCGAGGAGGCGCAGCGGCTTATTCCGGTGTTGGAAGACAGGCGTCCCGAGCTATATTGAGCGGGGAGAGGGCGGCTCTCGGTTAGGGCGCGTTTTCGCGCACGACGATGCCGGCCCCGTCCATACTGTCGATGGTCGCCAGAGCGACGATCGGCACGTTGAGAGGCGTGAGCAGTTCGCGGCCGCCCTCGAAGCTCTTCTCGATAATACAGCCGATTCCGCATAGCGTAGCGCGGCACTGGTCGATCAACTCGGCCAGCGCGGCGATGGTCTGCCCGCTCGCCAGAAAGTCGTCGATGAGCAGCACGCGGTCGATTGGGACCAGGTATTCGGGCGAGACGATGAGTTGGACAATGCCGCCTTTGGTGTGGCTGGGGGCTTCGGCAGTATAGGCGCCGGTCTGCATGGTGATTGGGCGCGTCTTGCGCGCATACACGACGGGTACGCCCAGGGCGACGCCGGTGGCAAGGGCGGGCGCGATGCCGCTGACTTCTGCGGTGATCACCTTGGTGACGCCGGTTACGCCGGCGCCGGCGAAGCGACGCACAAACTCGCGCCCCATCTCCATGGTAAGGTCGGGGTCAAGCTGGTGGTTGACGAAGCCGTCCACCTTGAGGATGCCGCCGCCAAGGTTGCGGCCTTCGGCGCGAATGCGATCTATCAATGCTTGCACAGGTCTCTCTCATTCATTATGGGGTGAGGGGCGAAACTGCGGCGGGTGCGAATTGTTCTCCGGTTCTCCGTGTCTTGCTGTCTAGCTGTGCACAACCGCCTCCTCCAGCATGGTGGCTGCAGCGGGGACGCCGCCCAGCGCGGCGAATTCCGCCTGTAACGTGCGGGCGCGGCTACGGTATACGGACAAGTCCGGCAACAGCGCGGCCAGGCAGTTGACTAGGTTGTTGATAGTCGTCCGCCGGGGCGGCATATGAAAGCCGGCGCCGATATGCGCCACGGCACGCGCTTGCCGGTGCTGGTCCGCGGCGTGCGGGACGACGATCTGCGGGACGGCGTGAACGACGAGGGCATGGGTTGTGCCGGCGCCGCCGTGGTGAATGGCCGCAGCGGTATGGGGCAGAATCGCAGCAAAGTCCAGCCGGTCGCGCACGACTGCGTTGGGCGGTAAGCTGGGCAAAAGGGCCTGCACCCACGTTTCGGCGGGGTCTGAGCCGAACGCGATCAGCGGCAGGCAGCCGATCTGCCGGGCAGCATGAGCCGCAGCTACAAAGAAGTTCGGGTCGCGGTTGAAACTGGTGCCCAGGGTGATCAGCACCCAGGGCGCGTCGTCGGGCGAGGGCAGGCCGTCTGCGAGTGGAGGAGGCTCAGCCGGTCGCCGTCCGCCGGCATGCCGGGTTTGCGCGCGCGTGGCGACTCCCTCGAACCAGCGCGGGCTCCAGAAAGTCAGATGCAAGGCGGGCGAGAGCAGTGCAGGCGGCCCTAGCTCGGTCCAGTAGCGGCCTTTCAACCCGAAGCGCGCCAGCAGTTCATTCAGCCGTCCGCGCGCCATTTCGGTCATGGGGTCCGGTTTGGCTGCGGCGTGCGGCGGTGCAGGCCACCCCGTTACGACCAGCGGCTTGCCGAGCGCTTCCGCAGCGAGGCCGGCCGCGGCCATGAACATCTCCGTCACGATCAAATCAGGCGCATAGTCGCGGCCGAGCGCGATCACCTCTGCCGTCGCGGCGGCGACGCGCTCGACATCTAGCCATTGATCCAGCGCACGCATCTGCTTCAAGCGCAACAGGTCGGCGGCGTCGGAAACAGCCGCAACTTGGGCGGCGGTGAGAGGCGGCGGCGGCGGCCAGCGCCAACCGGTCGCGCGCAGGGCGTGAAACGGCGCTCCCGCCTTTTCTACGGGCGCGCGCACGTCCTCGCCGCTGGCCCACAATACGTCATGGCCGCGGCGGGCCAGTTCGGCTGCGGCCGGCAAATAGCCGCCCCAGTCTAGGTGTCCCGGTATTTGGGCCGAAAGAAAGAGCACACGCATAGAGGCCATTATACCGTCTGCGATTGGTTGGCCGTCAACTGAAGCGGCCGGTCGTTGCTTGCCGGCCTTATGCCAGCGACGTAAGGAAGAAGGGTTGTTCGGCCAGCGGCGCGGACGCGAGTATTTGGCGGGCGGCGTCGATGTCGGCGCGGATCTGGGCGACAAGTTGGGGGAGGCCGGCGAATTTCTGTTCGCCGCGCAGCCGGGCCACGAATTCGACCGTCAGCTCTTGGTCGTAGAGGTCGCCCGATTCGCCCGCGGGCGGGAAGTCGAGGATGTGCGTCTCCAGCCGCCGCAGCGCGCCGTTGACGGTTGGGCGCACGCCGATGTTGCTGACGCTGAGATAGGCATGCGGCCGTCCGTCGCGTCGGAGCCAAGCGCGTGTGGCATAGACGCCGTTGCCCGGCCACAGCTTGTGTTCTGCCTCTAGGAAATTAGCGGTAGGGATGCCGATCTGGTGGCCGAGCCGGTCGCCCATGCGGACGATATCGCTCACATGATAGAGCCGTCCGAGAAGCGCGGCGGCCTCGGCCACGTCGCCATCCGCCAGCAGTTGGCGGATCGTGTTGCTGCGCACGGACTTGCCTTCCCACACGATAGGCTCCAGGACGATCAGCCGGTAATCCAACTCGTCTGCCAGGCCGGCGAGGACGTCTAGGTTGCCGGAACGGCCGCGGCCCAATGCGAAGTCCGGGCCGACGACCAGAGCCGACAGGCGCAGATGCCGCTTGAGCAGGGCGAGGAAGTCTCGCGGCTCCAGCGCGGCAAGTTCGCGAGTGAAGGGCAAGATCACGCCGATGTCAATGCCCAGGCCTGCGGCGATCTGGAGACGCTCGCGCGGGGCGGTAAGCAGCTTAAGGGGAACGTCCGGACGCAGCACCGACAGCGGGTGCGGGTCGAAGGTCACGATGGCGGTTACGGGGCGTGGGCTTGCGCTCGCGTTGGCAACATCCGCTAGATGGCGCAGCAAGGCTTGGTGGCCGCGGTGTACGCCGTCGAAATTGCCGACGGTGACTACGGCGGGGGTTGACAGGTGAGCGGTCCGAATGTCGGAAACGATCTGCATGGTCACACTCGCAACGTGCAGCGAAGGGAGATGGAAAAAGCGCGGCTCAGGATGTGGTCAGCCATTTCTCGGCCTTCCACAAACAGCCCGCTTGTGATGTTTCTGCCGGCCCAAGACAGCGCACGATACCGGCGAAGCCGCCGTCCTCGGTGAGGGCTAAGGCCAGTTGGTTTTCTGCGCACCCGGCCGGCTTGCGGGCGGGCGGCGCGAAAGGCAAGGCGACAATCTGCCCGTAGCCCAGACGGGTAAGCGTGTCCGCGGCGAGGCGCAGCGCAGGCAAGTCGAGGCCGTCTCCGGGCGGGCGCAGCAAGGCGGCAAATTGCCCTGCTTCGGCAGCTGCGGCCGTCTCTTCCAGTGAATGCGCATCCGCCAGGCTAAAGGGGCCGGCGGCTTCGCGGCGCAGGAGAGCCAGGTGGGCGTATGAGTCGAGAGCGATGCCGATGTCGTGGGCTAGGCTGCGGATGTAGGCGCCCGCCGAACAGACGACGCGCAGGCAGAGGCGGCGACCCGGTTGGTAGTCGAGCAGGTCAAGCTGACGGATGGCGACGCGGCGCGGTTCGATCTGCACCGTTTCGCCGCGGCGAGCTTTTCGGTACAGCGCTTCACCCTTCTGCTTGATGGCGGAATAAGCGGGCGGCGTCTGGAGGATGTCGCCGCGGAATTGGGCAAGTACTTCGTCCAAGCTGCCGCGGTCGAGCATGGGAACGGGCGCCTCTGCAGTGACGGCGCCGGCGGCGTCGTAGGTGTCGGTGGCCGCGCCGAGGGCAAGTTCGGCATAGTACTGCTTGTCGTGATTCTGGTAATACTCGACCAAGCGGGCGGCGCGGCCCAGGCAAAGCACGAGCACGCCGCTCGCCATAGGGTCGAGCGTGCCCGTATGGCCGATGCGCCGCTGCCCGCTCCAACGCCGCACCATCTGCACGACATCATGGCTCGTAGGCGCGTGCGGTCCGGATTGAGCCGCACCCGGAGCAGGATCGCCGGGCTTATCGACAACTAGCAAGCCGTGAAACCGGCTTTCACGCGTGCGCGCCGCCAGAGTGCGCTCCATTCTGTAGTTGGCTCCGGCGCGCGGCTTTCATGGCCGGCGTGACCTGGGCGATGACATCGGGCAGGGCCCCCTTGACGGTGCAACCGCTGGCCGCGGGATGCCCGCCGCCGCCGAAAGAGAAGGCTAACCGGCTCACGTCGAAGCCGGGCTTAGCGCGGAAACTGCACTCGACTGAGGGGCCGCTGCCGTCGTCGGCGCGTTCGGTAAACACTGCGCTGATATCGGCTTCGTCGGCGGTGACAAGGAAACTGCTCAGGTTGATGTCTTCGATGCCATCGCCCGTCTCTTCCAGATCGCGGCGGCTGATAGACGTCCAGATTATGCCGTCCTCCAGCTGCACGGAGGGGAGGACGCGACCCCATAGCCGGATCAGGTTAAAAGGGCGGCGGTTGACCGTGCGCGCGGTGATGGTCGCCAGGTCGGCGCCGCCTTGCATTAGGCGCATGGCTGCGCTGAGCACGTCGGGCGTCGTGCTGTCTGTGCGGAAGCAGAGGGTATCGGTGACGATGCCGGTCAGCAGACACTCGGCCAACTCGCCCTCTAGGGGGATGTTCAGCGCGTCCGCCAGATAGACAAGCATTTGGCAGGCGGCTGCGCATTCGGGGGATACCCAGTTGATCGCGCCGAAGCGGGTGTTGGTGACATGGTGATCGATGACGAGCAGAGTGGCTGCGTCGTGGACTGGCGCATGGTAGACCGCGCCCATCCGGTCCGGGCTGGAGGAGTCGACGCAGACGATCAGGTCGAAGCTGTGTTGGCGCACGGCGGCTTCAAAGTCGGGCGACTGCTGGGTGATGATGTCCGCCGCGCCCGGCAACACGCGATGTTCGACCGGCACAGGGTCGTGTAGCGCCAAGACGGGCTGTTTGCCCAACCGGCGCAACATCCAGCCCATGCCCAACAGGCTGCCCACCGCGTCGCCGTCGGGGCTGATATGGCTGACGCAGAGGATGTCGCGCCCTTCGGATATGGCATGGAGCAGCGCTGGATCGATCATCTGGTCCTCATCTCTAGGTAAGTGCCGGCATGAAAACTGTCGTTCCAAGCGGTAACGAGGAATCTCGGACGAGGCGTCGCCGGGATGCTTCGCTAAACTCAGCTTGACAGGGTGACCTAACGGTCATGGGGCCGTCTGTTTAGCCGTGCGGTGTAACCATGCAGTCTATACTCGCCATGTAGTCATGTGTCGATGCCTTGACCTTGCGATTGAACCACTAACAAATGAGAAGGTCAAGAATAGGGCGGGCCCATTCTTGACCTTCCGGTGCGCCGGATAAGAACAGGCGCACTTGTTCGCCTTATTGTGGTCACGGCGTTCGCCGGTTGCGCTATGCGCCGCTTGCCGCGCCGTCCGCCGGAGACGGCTCTTCAGGCGCATCACGCTGCTCTCGCTCTTGGGCGATTTGCTTCAGCAGCGCGTCGATGCGGGCAGCTTTTTCTACCGTGTCGTCATAGTAGAAAAGCAGTTCGGGGACGACGCGCAGATTGCAGCGGTTGGCGATCTCGCGGCGCATGTAGGGCGTGGCGTGCTTCAGACCCTGTAACACCTGCCGCTTCGTCACTTCCTCCTCGTCGTGGCTGACGAAGACCTTGACGCTGCGCAAGTCCGGGCTGACGTCGACGCCTGTGACCTCGACAAGACTGACGCGGGGATCGGCCAATTCATTAGCAATTAAGATGCTCAACTCTTGAAAGAGCATTTCTGCGACGCGCTGGCGCCGGATGGTTGACATCATGCCCTCCCATCTGGGTGTTTCTTCATTTCTACCGCCGGCGAAACCATGCGGCGCTAAGCCGGACGAAACCTTCCCGGAGATTGCGAACTTCCGGGAAGGTTTGGCTCGAATAGAGACCTAGCGAATGCGCCGGCGCTCCAAAATCTCGATGACGTCGCCTTCTTGGAGCAGTTCATCCCCCGTAGACAGCTTGATGCCGCACTCGAAGCCGGTGCGCACCTCGGCGACGTCTTCGGTAAAGCGACGCAGGGTGCTGATACGCGCACTTGGGACGATTTCCTCGCCGTTGCGCGTGGCGCGCGCCAGGGCGTTGCGCTTGACTATGCCGTCGGTGACGTTGCAGCCGGCGATGACGCCGCGACGCAGCTTGAACAACTGCAACACCTCGGCGTGGCCAATAACCGCATTCTCGTAGATCGGTTCCAGCATGCCGGTCAGGGCGGCTTCGATGTCCTCGATCATCTTGTAGATGATGTCGTAATGGCGGATTTCGACGCCGGACTGCTCGGCGCGGTGTTGGGCCGCTTTGTCGATGCCCACGCTGAAGCCGATGATTACGGCGTCGCTGGCTTCGGCCAACATCACGTCCGACTCGGAGATGTCGCCGATGGCGGCTTGCAGGATTTTGACGCCGATCTCCTCGTTGCCAAGCTCCTCCAGGCTGCGCATCACCGGTTCAAGCGTGCCCTGTACATCGGCGCGTACGATCAGGTTTAGCGTCTTGGTTTCGCCGCCTTCGAAGCGGGCGAACACCTCTTCCAACGACATTTGGCGGCGGATCGGGCCGGCAGAGGCGCGGGCAATGCGCTCCTGCCGCTCTTCGGCAATCTGTTTGGCCTCGCGATCGCTCGTCATCGCCTCGAAGACGTCGCCGGCGTCGGGCGCTTCTTGCAAACCCAAGATGACGACGGGCGTACTCGGCCCCGCCTGCTTGAGCGGCTTGCCTTCATAGTCGAACATGGCTTTGAGGCGCCCCCAGGTGTGGCCGACGACGATCGAATCGCCGCGCTTGAGCGTGCCGTTCTGCACGAGCAGCGTTGCCGTCACCCCGCGGAAGCGATCCAACTCGGACTCGATCACCGTGCCCACGCAGCGGCCTTTGGGGTTCGCCTTGAACTGCTCCAGCTCGGCCACGACCAGGATATTTTCCAGCAGATCTTCGATGCCGACTTTGTTGAGCGCGCTGACCGGCACGACAATGGTTTCGCCGCCCCATTCCTCGGGTTGGAGCCCTTCCTGTGCGAGTTCTTCCATCACGCGCTGCGGGTTGGCATTCGGCCGGTCGATTTTGTTGAGCGCCACAATGATGATAACGCCGGCGGCCTTGGCGTGGCTGATGGCCTCGCGGGTTTGGGGCATCACGCCGTCGTCGGCTGCCACCACCAGCACCACGATGTCGGTTACCTGCGCGCCGCGCGCACGCATGGCCGTAAAGGCTTCGTGGCCGGGCGTGTCGAGGAAGGTGATCTTGCGGCCGTCGACCGTGACCTGGTAGGCGCCGGTGTGCTGGGTGATGCCGCCCGCCTCGCCCCCTGCGACATCGGTGTGGCGGATGCTGTCCAGCAGCGTCGTCTTGCCGTGGTCCACATGGCCGAGCACGGCGACGACCGGCGGACGTTCGATCAAGTCTTCGGGCTGTTCAGCGGCCATGATCTGTTCGACGAAGCTTTGGGCGCGGCGCTCCGGCTCTTCCTCGGGCTTGGCCTCGTCCGACTTCGGCTCCGGCTCTTCCCGTTTGGGCCAATTGACCGTGATGCCCAACTCCTCGCCAAGGATGACCGCGGTATCGTGATCGATGCTGTGGGTGATCGGCGCCATGATGCCATATTGCATGAGCACCTTGATCAGATCGATCGGGCTGCGATCCATCAACTTTGCCAGGCTGCGCACCGTAATGTGATCTTCGACAACGACAGATTCTACCGGCTCGCGCTGGTCATCCAAATCGTCCTCCCGCTCCGCTGCTCTTGGGTTGCCCCTTGACTTGCCGCGGGCGACGATCTCTTCCTGTTCGTCGTCACGGTTGCGAGTTTTTGTTTTGGCTTTTACCATAGACTTGTACCCCCTTCTTGCGTGAGCCTCTGCTCTCCGCTGTCTCCTGGTCCAACGCGCTCCCCGGCGCATAGTTTGGGCGGCGGGGAATGAACCGTCTCTTCGACGGCTGTCAGGCGCCATATCGTTCGGTCCGCGACATGGCGAACTAGGTCGCGGCAATTAATCTGCGCGTCCAGGCAGGTTGCCTAACCAGCATGTAAGAACGGTTGGGATCAGGGTGACAGGCGAGGGGAAGGGGGAACGGCAAAGCAATGCGAACCCTACATAGCCGTCCTCCGCTGCTCCCTCGGCGTCACGCTCGGATCGGTTTGATCCGGACGATCCGGCATCCCATCGCCCTGAAAAACCAGATACCCAGCCGACATGGCGCTACTTAGCGCTGCCTGATTGTCTGTCGATCATTGCCGATTCTCCATGCCGGCGAAGCGTTATGCGCTATGCCGCCGGCGCCGAATTCCCTGTTTCCGCGGCTCCGTCTCCCGGCGCGTCTTGGGAGGCGGAGGGCAGCGTGTGCATAAAGGCTGCCAGCCGCTGCCGGTCATCCTGGCTGAGTTTGGTGCGCAGCGCTTGCTCAAGGCGGTTGCCGCGCAATGCCAAATCCCAGCATTCCCGATACGGGTGAAGGTAGGCGCCGCGTCCGGCTCGCTTGCCGGTGGGATCGACCTCGACCCCTGTTTCCGTGCGCACCAGTCGCGTCAGGCTGCGTTTGCCCTCTGCCTGGCGGCAGGCGATGCAGGTGCGTTGCGGCACATGCTTGCGTCGCGGGCTTTGCGGTTTACGCGCCATGCTTGGCTTCCTGCACCTGCCGTTCCGTTGACGCGTGTTTGGCGCGCGGCCTCGCACGCCAAACACGCGTCATGCGTTCAGACTAAAAGAACCCCTCTTCGTCGTCCCCGAAGGTGCGGCGGCGCTTTTTGGCCTTAGGCTTCGCTTCGAGCCTGGCCGGCTTCTTGGGCTTCGCCTTGACCTTGGTCTTGCCCTTCTTCGCGCGGACGTCTTCTTCCTCTTCTTCGTCTTCCCAGTCATCCTCTTCGAGGCCGGCCAACAACTCGGCGGGGATCTCGAGGCTGTCCATGTCGACGTTCACGTTCTTGCGCGCCCGCAACATGTCCGCCGTAATCACCTCGG
>CAYXRG010000047.1:32393-34089 GCA_964467575.1 uncultured Caldilineaceae bacterium
ATGTCGACGTTCACGTTCTTGCGCGCCCGCAACATGTCCGCCGTAATCACCTCGGGCAGTTCATCGCCCATCGTGAGGTCTGCCAGGGCGGGCTCTTCGCTCTCCGCCGCCGCCTGCGCTTCTTCTAGCTCAGGAACCTCTGGCTCGCTCTCCGCCGCGCTTTCCAGTTCAGCCTCGAAGTCCAGAGGTTCTTGGAAACTAACCGGTTCGGGCGGCAGCTCCTCTTCGCTCGGCCACATGGCCTGCAGCGATTCGCGGTCGGCGGAGATGTCCGGCATTTCCACGGGCGACTCCGACTCGCCGGTTTCGCCGGGCAGCGGCAATTTGCTGTCGAGTTCTTCCAGCGCTTTGGCCGCACGAGCGAATGGATCTTCGCCCTGCTCCTGGACGGGGCCGTCGTCGAGGAAGCGTTGCACCACGTCGAATAGGTCGGTCGAGCGTCCGGCTTGGGCTTGTTCGGCGGCCAGGCGGTCGAGGCCCTCTTTCATGGCTTCGCTTTCGCTCTTGATGTCGATGCGCCAGCCTGTCAGCTTGGCGGCGAGACGGGCGTTTTGACCCTCTTTGCCGATGGCAAGGCTGAGCTGGCGGTCGGGCACCACGACGATGGCCGTCTTGATGGCGCTTTTTTCGTCCAGCAGAACGTGATTGACCTTGGCCGGGCTGAGTGCGTTGGCAATATAGGTCGACAGCTCCGGGCTCCATTCGACGACATCGATCTTTTCGCCCGCCAGTTCGTTGACGATGTTTTGGATGCGCAAGCCGCGCATGCCGACGCAACTGCCGACGGGGTCGACGCCGGGAACAGTGGCGACGACCGCGGCCTTGCTGCGCGCGCCCGGTTCGCGTGAGATCGCTTTGATCTCTACCGTGCCTTCGCGCACCTCGGGGATTTCCATCTCCATCAGGCGGCGCAGTAGGTTGCGATGGGTGCGGCTCAATTTGATGACCGGCCCGCGTGTGCTTTTGTGGACGTCCACGATGTAGACGCGAATGTAGTCGCCGCGGCGCAGATGCTCTCTGGGGATCTGCTCATCGCGCGAGAGGAGCGCTTCGTGCTTGTCGTCCAGCATCACGGTGACGGCGCCGGAGGCGTTGTCGGTGCTGCGCACTTGGGCGTTGATGATCTCGCCGACGCGATGCGCGAAGTTCTCGAACACGGTATCGCGTTCGGCCTCGCGGATGCGCTGCAGGATGACCTGCTTGGCGGTCTGCGCCGCAATGCGGCCAAAGTCAGCGGGCTGGGTAGGCACGCGCACCACATCGCCCAGTTTGGCATCGGCGACAAAGCGTTTCGCTTCTTCGAGCGTGATTTCGGTGCGCTCGTTGAGCACCTCTTCCACTACTTCGCGCTCGGCGAAAACGCGCATTTCGCCGGACACGCGATCAACTTCCGACGTGACATTGGCGATCGAGCCGTAGTTGCGTTTGTAGGCCGAGATCAGCGCCGCTTCAATTGCCTCAAAGATGACCTCGCGATCCAAACCTTTGTCGGTCGCCACTTGATTGATGCCTGCAATCAAAGCTTTAGACATATTTACCCCTTACAACAACAAAAGTGGGGTCAAACCCACTTTCGCCGCACACCACTGAGTTGAGACGCCGGGTCGTGAGAAGCGATTAGCCGTAGGCTGATCGCCTCACTACACAAGGAGATTCTAGCATAGCTTGCGCCGCAATGCAAATTGTTGTGCGCCTT
>CAYXRG010000048.1:0-32597 GCA_964467575.1 uncultured Caldilineaceae bacterium
GAGTTCTTGCCTGCAAGAACCCAATCGCCTAGAATGGCCCATAACGCAGCGCACAGCCGCCACACCATCTACACAGAAACGTCTGATCGCCATGAACGAGCCTCTTCTCACCGCCGCCGACCTACAGGCCTATATCGACAGCCGCGGCATCACCGCCCGCCTCATCGACGACGTAGGCCACACGCCCACTGTCCCCGCCGCAGCCGCCGCTCTCGGCGTAGAGCCGGACCAGATCGTCAAGACGCTGCTCTTTCTGCTCGACCTGCGCCGCAGCGCCGAGGACGAGCCGCAGCCCCTCGTCGTCATCAGCAACGGCGAAAGCCGCGTCGACAAGAAGTTGCTGGCGCAGCGCTTCTCCATCGGCGCCAAACGCGTCAAACTAGCGCCGCCCGAAACCGTGCTGTGCTTGCTCGGCTATGCAGCGGGGGGCGTGCCGCCATTCGGCCATCGCAGCGTTGTCCCGGTCATCGTCGACGCCTCGCTTCTGCCCCTGCGCGAGCAGTACGGCGGGCGTATCTACGCCGGCGGCGGCGATGACCGCACCATGATGGAACTGACCGTCGACGAATTGCTGCGCGTCGTCCGCCCGGAGATCGTCGCCGTCAGCGAAGCGGAACAGACGCCATAACGCAAAAGCCCGGCCGGCGGGCCAGGCATAGCTACAGCCAAAGCGAATTGTGTGCGGCCAAACCAGGCGCTACTCCGCCACGCGCACCGGACGATAGGGCAGCGTTTCGTCGTCCTCGCCGGGTTGCGGGCCGCGCTGCGGGCCGAAGGTCGAGTCCGCGTAGCGCTGGCTGACCGCGGTCTGCTGGTTCACGCCGCAGAGCACGCAGATGTCCCATTCGTTGCGTACCAGGTTGCCGCAGTTCGGGCAGCTATGCTGCAACTGGTTGTGGCAGTTCGGGCAGTAGACCCAGGTCTCCTTCACAGGCGCGCCGCAGGTTCCGCAGGCGAACGTATCCTCGATCTCGCGCAGCAGCGCTTCTTCCTCCAGCGCCCGGTCGAACACGTCGGCCAACGTCTGCCTCGGACGAATCATCAGGTAGAGCACCCAACCGACCAGGGGAAAGACCAGCACCAGCACGACCGCCAACAGGATGGCAAGCCAATCCCGCGTGCGCGTGCGAATGTCGTTGAACGTCCAGATGCCGACGGCTGCCCAAAAGGCAAAGATAAACGCCCCAAGCGCGGCGACGACGATCCCGACGATGGTGGCGATTGTATTGACAAGCTCTGCAGACATAGTAGCTCTCCGCGAATGGGTGATCAACACCCGGCTGAATGCGGATTATAGCGCAGGTCAGATCAAACCCCAAAAGGATCGGCGGCCCAGGGACGCACCCCAAGAGAGGAAATTGTTTTGACACCAGCCGCCAATCATGGTAAGACTGGAGCGTTATCGAATGCCTGACCCGCGCCCCTGCCGGCGCCAACGAACGGACAATGCCGCGTGACGGAAGAAGCCCAGGCAGCCGACATCATCGTCTGCCGCAACGTCAACAAGTGGTACGGAAACTTCCAAGCCCTACGCAACATCAGCTTTACGGTCAAGATCAAAGAGGTCGTCGTCATCATCGGCCCGTCCGGCAGCGGCAAGTCGACCCTGATCCGCACCATCAATCGCCTCGAAGAACACGAATCCGGCGATATCATCGTCGACGGCATCCCGCTCACCGAGGACGTCCACAACATCGAGGCGATCCGCATGGAAACCGGGATGGTGTTTCAGCAGTTCAACCTCTTTCCCCACCTGACTGTGCTCCAGAACATCACCCTCGCTCCCATCAAGGTGCGCAAACGCAAAAAGGCGGAGGCCGAAGCCTTCGCCATGCAATTGCTGGAGCGCGTGGGCATCCCGGAGCAGGCCAACAAATACCCGGCCCAGTTGTCCGGCGGCCAACAGCAGCGCGTCGCCATCGCCCGCGCCCTCGCCATGCAGCCCAAGATCATGCTCTTCGACGAACCGACCTCCGCCCTGGACCCGGAGATGATCAAAGAAGTGCTGGACGTGATGAAAGAACTGGCGCTGTCGGGCATGACGATGCTGGTGGTGACGCACGAAATGGGCTTCGCCCGCGAGGTGGCGGACCGCTTCATCTTCATGGATGCAGGAGAAATCGTAGAGATGGGCTCGCCCCGGCAATTCTTCGAGGCGCCTCAACACCAACGCACCAAACTCTTCCTCGAGAAGATCCTCTAGCTTCGGGGCGGCGCAGCCGAGGAAAGACCGCTCTTATGGGGCGATGGCCTGCGTTTCCGGCGCTTCGGCGGGCGTAGGCTCGATCACGGGGCGCGCTGTGGGCGGCTGCACCCACTCGCGGTAAAGCGTCAGCAATTCCGGTCTGTCTAGGCTGCGCAGTTCCTCTAGCCAATCTTCCGTCGAGACAATCTGATAACGGTAACGCCCCAGATAGCTGCGCAAGAAATCGCGAAACTCGCGGTCGCCCAGCGACTCGCGAAGCTGGGCGTAAAACAGCGCCCCCTTGGCATAGATGATCGTCTCGTACTGTGAGCCGCTCTCAAACGCATCCACCGGCCGGTTTACATTGACATCGGCGTTGCGCTCGGCCAACAGGGACAGCGGCACGCGCCAGCGCTGCTGCTCCACCGCGGCGGCCCGTTCCTCGCCATATACCGCTTCGAAATAGAGCCGCATCGCATATTCGGCCAGCGCCTCGTCCAGCCACGGCTCCCGCACCGGGTCGTTGTGGACGATCTGGAACCACCAGTGGTGCGCCGCCTCGTGCGCCACCAACGTTTCCAGATCCGCACGATACCGCGAATATAGCTGTACGCCAAGCAAACTGACCTGCGGATACTCCATGCCGCGGTAGGACAATGCCGCCGGCGCGACCGCCATATCGCGCGCCGGATAACTGCCGAAGTAGTCGCTGTAGAAGCGCAACGCCGCCACCGCATAGGCGAGCGCCGCCCGGCCTGCGCTTTCGTCGCCCGGCAGCCAGTAGCTCGTCACCCGCGTGCCGTAGGCCTCGGTCGAGGCCGACTCGAAGCGCGGGCTCATGTGCAGCAGAAATTCGCGCACCGGACCCGTCGCCCAGATGTGCTGCGTCAACCCCTCCCCGACATCATGCGTGATGATGCGCGTGCCGGTGGCGACAGGCGCCTGGTCGGACGGCAGCGTGGCCGTGACCACAAAGAGAGAAGCTTGGTTGAAGGCCGCATCGCCGCGCACCGATCCGGTTTCCAGCCACCAGTTCCCTGTCCCAATGGCCGGGCCGGGTTCATAAACGGCTAACGCAGGATAGAACAGCGGCAGGCTGATCATCTCCTGGCTTGCGCCGAACAGGGCGTAGGTGGCCGAATCGTCGGACCATTTGGGGATCGTCAGCTTCCACGACAGTTCCACTGTCGCCGTCTGGCCGGGCAGCAGCGCGCGCGGCATGTTCACGCGCACAGCCGTGCTCTGGGTTTGGTAGACGAAGTTGGTCGGCGAATCGTTGATCAGGGCGCTGAGCAGCGTCATCCGTCCCCGGTACTGATCGAGCATCGGATAGAGCCGGAAAACGAGATGCGACCAGGGGTCCGAGCTGTTGTTGGTCAGGTCAATGCGGGCTGTGCCGGTCAGCACATTGGCCGGCGGCGGTAGGGTAATGCTGATCTGGTAGCGCGGCGCCGCTGCCGCCAGATCGACGTCGCCTCGATAGGCGTCTTTCATCGCGGCGCGATGCGGCGCCAGCGGGTCAGGCGGCGGGTCGCCGCGGCGCGCGCAGGCGCCCATGCCAAAGAGCAGCGCCGCTAGCAAGAGCAGCGCACCGGCCGAGATTTGCAGCGGCAGTCTCGCTCTATGTCCGGCGGGCGCGCTGCTGTCGGGTTTGCGCGGTGCGGGCAACGAAAAGATCGACTTCACTTTTTCGGCAGATATGCTACACTGAAAGTCAAGAGCAGGAGATTGGGCAAAAGGTAAGTGCGTCCACTTCTGCGGCCCCGCTGCCTGTGCTATCCTCAGAGCGACCTTGCGCCACTTCAGGGCCATTATAGCACAGCGAAGGCGAGAGCCGATATGAGCAGTCCGATCACATACATGTTGTTGGTGCGTCACGGAGAAAACGACTGGGTGGATTCGCACCGCCTGGCAGGACGCACGCCCGGCGTACACCTCAACGACAAGGGCCGCAACCAAACCGAGCGTCTGTGCCGTACGCTTGGCGAACAGCCCATCGTCGCCATCTATTCCAGCCCGCTGGAACGCTGCCTTGAAACTGCCCAACCCGTAGCCGCCGCGTTGGACCTGCCCGTCATCCCCGAACCCGGCGTTCTGGAGGTGGACTACGGCCGATGGCAGGGCGGCAATCTGAAAGAGCTTGCCCAATCCCCCGAATGGGAACTGGTGCAAAACCTGCCCAGCAGTTTTCGCTTTCCCGATGGCGAAACGCTTTACGAAGTGCAAGGACGGGCAGTCGAAACCATCGAACGTCTCCGCGCAGCGCACCCGAACCAGACTGTCGCCGTCTTTAGCCACGGCGATGTCATCCGCACGACGCTTGCCCACTACCTGGGAACGCCGATTGACCTGTTCCAGCGCGTGGCGATCGGCACGGCATCGGTCAGCGCCATCGCCTTTCACGGCCCGCGACCGACAGTGCTGTTCACGAATTATCTGGCGGACCTGCCCAGGCTTGAAGTGAAGCAGCCCGAAGACAATCAGGGCAACCCAAGCCTATTGTGAGAACCTGCTCATGACCGAGTACGCGTATGACCTGAATCCCGTACAACAAATTGTCGCCGACGCCGTCGGCGAGCCGGGAAACCGCACCTTCTTTCTCCAGGGCCGCGCCGGCCCCGAATTGGTGAGCCTGGTGCTGGAGAAGCAGGAAGTTGCCAACCTGGCGATCAGCGTCTTGCAACTCCTGGAAGAACTTGAGGAGAAATACCCGAACCTGACGCCTGCTGCGTCTGCCGACAGCGATCTCATCCCGGAATCGCCCGTCGAACCGCTGTTCCGCGTGGGCCAGTTGATCGTCGGCTATGACGAAGATGACGACATGATCTGGCTCATTGCCAGAGCCTTGATCGTTTCGGAATCGGGTGCGGCGCTGGACCCGGAGGATGACGAAGTGCCGGCCGTGCGTTTCGTCGCCACGCGCCAGCAGATGCGCGCCCTCAGCGAGCATGCCCTGGAGACCGTCGCCCGCGGCCGGCCCACCTGCCCGCTGTGCGGCCAGCCCATCAACCGCGACGGCCATTTCTGCCCGCGCTCGGATGGGCAGGCCATGCCCATCATCTTTTAGGTCAGCGTTCCGGCGCACCCGAATCGGGAGCGAGAAAGCGATTCCTCCTTGCCACGTCGTCGACCTTCGCCTGGCGCAGCCAATGCCGAGATCGTCACCCTAACCGAGTCCGACGCTCTCCGCACGCTCACGTCGGGCAAAATGGCGGAACAAGGCCTTCTGCCCTATAGCTCGAATCACAGCTTCCTGGTAACGGTCGCCAGAGGCGATCTGACGCTGCCCGCCGTATATAAGCCCCAGCGCGGCGAAACGCCTCTCTGGGATTTCGAGTGGGGCAGCCTCTGCAAGCGCGAGGCTGCGGCCTACGAAGTCAGCCGCAGCCTTGATTGGAATCTCGTCCCGCCGACCATCCTGCGCCACGGCACGCGCGGCCTGGGCAGCGTCCAACTCTATGTGCCCAACGACGACGAACAGCACTATTTCACCGTCCATGCGGACGCGCGCTTTGCCGTGCCGCTGCGCCGCCTAGCGCTCTTCGACTACGTGATCAACAACGCCGACCGCAAAAGCGGTCACTGCCTGATCGGGCCGGAAGGCAGGCTGTGGGCCATCGACCACGGCGTCTGTTTCCATGTCGAATTCAAGATGCGCACCGTCATATGGGAATTCAGCGGAGAGCCGATTGAGCCGGACACACTCGAAGAACTGGCGCGCTTCCGCTCGGACCTGTGCGACGCGTCCGGCGCGGCCACGCACACCCTGCACCGCTTGCTTACCGCAGACGAACGCGACGCCATGCTGACGCGTGTTGAAACGCTCGTCCGCAGCAGACGCTATCCCGCGCCGCACCCGCACCGGCGCAACTATCCGTGGCCGCCCATCTAAACTTGCACCAGGACTTCAGCATTGACCGCCAATCGTCGTTACTGCGCATCACACCATCACATCGACCTGCACCATAGCAGGGGCAGGGCTTCATCCTGCCCGCCTACTCCCCAACAGGAGGCGACGTGAAAGCTGTTCTCATGGCCGGCGGCGAGGGCTCACGCCTGCGCCCCCTCACGGTTGGACGTCCCAAACCCGCCGTACCCATCGTCAACAAGTCCGTAATGGGTCACATCCTTGACCTGCTCAAAGTGCACGGCATCACCGACGTCATCATCACGCTGCGCTACATGGCCGCGGTCATTCAGGACCTCTTCGAAGACGGCAAGAACATAGGCATGAACTTGACCTACGTCGTCGAAGAAAACCCGCTCGGCACCGCAGGCAGCGTCAAAAATGCGGCCGCCTTGTTGGACGACACCTTTCTCGTCATCAGCGGCGATTCCCTGACCGATTTTGACTTGCGCCAGATCATCCGCAACCACCAAGAGCACGGGGGACTGGCCTCGCTCACCCTGGCGCGCGTGCCCAACCCATTGGAGTATGGCGTCATCATCACGCAGGAAGACGGCCGGGTGACCCAGTTCCTGGAAAAACCGAGTTGGGGCGAGGTTATGTCCGACACCGTCAACACCGGCCTATATGTCCTGGAGCCGGAAGTGCTGGACCTGATCCCGCCGGACACCGTGTACGACTTCTCGCGCGATCTGGTCCCGCGCATGCTCGCCGCCCGTTTGCCGCTCTACGGCTGCATCGCCGACGGCTATTGGTGCGATATCGGCGCCATCGAGGAATACCGCCGCGCCAATGCCGATCTCCTCTTCGGCCGCGTCAACACGCCCGAACCTATCGGCAATCACGTCGGCGGCGGCATCTGGATCGGCGAGGACGTCGATATCGCGCCCAGCGCCCAACTATTTGGCCCTATCTACTTGGGCAAAGGCGTCAAGATCAAGGGAGATGTAACCATCTACGGGCCGAGCGTGATCCGCGACTACACCGTAATCGACGCCCACGCCCGCATCGAACGCAGCATCCTCTGGCGCAACAACTATGTGGGCGAAAACTGCGAGTTGCGCGGCGCCGTCCTCACGCGCCAGTGCAGCGTCAAATCCAACGTGACCATCTTCGAAGGCGCCGTCATCGGCGACAACTGCGTGCTCGGCGAAGCGAGCGTCATCCACCCTGATGTCAAACTGTGGCCGCGCAAAGAGATCGAACCGGGCGCCACCGTCAAGAGCAGCATCATTTGGGGCAACCAAGGGCGTCGCGCACTCTTCGGCCGCTACGGCGTCACCGGCACGGTCAACGTCGATCTGACGCCTGAGTTCGCAGCCAAGCTCGGCGCAGCGCTCGGCGCTACCCTGCCCGTCAGGAGCAATGTAGCTATCAACCGGGACACCCACCGCTCTTCGCGCATGCTCAAGCGCGCCCTGATCAGCGGCATCCCCGGCACCGGCATTAACGTGCTGGACCTGGGCCAGGCGCCGATCCCCGTGCTACGCCATTTCGTGCGCAAACATGACAACATCTCGGCGGGCATCCATGTGCGCCTGAGCCCCTTTGACCAGCGCGTTGTCGACATCCGCATCATCGATCAGGCGGGCATGAACCAGAGCAACGCGGACGAGCGCGCCATCGAACGCACCTTTTTCCGCGAGGACTTCCGCCGCGCCTATATGGACGAAATCGGCCTCATCCAATACGCCGTGCGCCCCATCGAAATCTACACGGAGGATTTTCTGGAACATGTGGATGTAGCGCGCATCCGCCAACGCAAATTCCGCATGGTGATCGACTACTCGCATGGCCTCGCCACTGAAACCCTGGAGCGCATTCTCAACGTCCTCAGCATCGACGTAGTGCCCTTGAATGCGCGCACGGATGAGACCAAACTCGCTATGCTGCAAGAGGAGTTCACGGCCAACCGCCAACGCGTCGCCAAGATCGTCAGCGCCCTTCAGGCCCACGTCGGCGTCCAGTTGGACGTGGGCGGCGAAAAGATCTTCTTGGTCGACGAAAACGGCGTCATGATCGACGACGTGACAGCCGCCGCGCTCATGGTCGAACTCGCTCTCTCCGCCAACCCCGGCCATGCCGCAGCTGTCCCCGTCACGCTGCCCAACGCCTTCGACGAGATCGCCAACCGGCACGGCAGCCGGCTGGTGCGCTTCGGCCTCAACCTGCACCATCTGATCCAAACCGTCGAAAACGAACACGTCTTGATCGTCGCCGACGGCAGCGGCAACTTCGTCTTCCCCGATTTCCAGGCCGCGGTCGACGGCATGATGGCGTGTGCGCGCCTGCTGGAATACCTGGCGCAGCGCCAAGAGCCGCTCAGCGAGATCATCGCCTGCCTGCCGCGCGCCCACATCAACACGCAGCGCATCCCCTGCCCAGCCGACCAGAAGGGGACGATTATGCGCAAGCTCAACGAGCGCTTCATGCATTACAGCATGGACAACACCGACGGCATCAAAGTTTGGCTGGACAACGGCGAATGGATTCACTTCGCCCTGGATCCCGATCTGCCCTATGTCGGTCTCACCGCCGAAGCCGCAGACGACGACCGCGCCTGCCAGTTGGCGCAGGAATACGGCGCTGAAATCGAGCGGATGCTCGCCGGGGAAAGCTGAGCGCAGCCATGTCGATCGCCGCCGCCCTGTGGACGCTGCTCACTGCATCCCCTGACCAGACTTTCCGTCTCGGTTGCACCCTCGGACGCCACGCTCGGCCAGGCCAGGTCATCGCACTCCAGGGCGACCTCGGCGCGGGCAAGACTACGTTGACCCAAGGCATCGCCGCCGGCCTGGGCATCCGCGCCCGCGTCACCAGCCCCACTTTCACCCTCGTCAACGAATATGCAGGCCAGTCCGGCCCGCGCCTCGTCCACATCGACGCCTACCGTCTGGGCGACGAGACGGACCGCGCCGTAGCCGAGTCCGCCACTTTCGGTCTAGAGGAAATCCTGGATAGAGAGGTTCTAGAGGAGATGGACGGCGGCGCGGTGGCGGTCGTCGAATGGGCGGAGCGCGTCGCCCCGCTGCTGCCCGACGACTGCCTCTTCATTTCCCTCTCGGCAGGCGACGACCCGGACCAGCGCGCCGTCGCAATCCGCGCCTCCGGCCCGCGCAGCCAAGCCCTGCTCGCCGCGCTCCGCGCCGAGATGCAGGCATGGAATGCGCCCGGCGGGCAAGAATAGCTCCGAAAACGACTACGCCCGGCCTCACACAGCCGCTAGATCGTCCGGAGCGTCGATGTCGGCCAACAGCTCGCCGTCCACATCCACAGCGCCTGCCGGGTATCGCCGGCTGCGCAACACATCGCGCCCGCCGCGGTCGCCTCGCACCGCGTGCAGTTCGGGCCACAGCGCCCGGTCGAACAGAGCCGGCGCGCCGCGCAGTTCGCCGTCGACGCGCGGCGCGGCTATAGGCCAGCCCGCCCGCCACAGGCTCGCCAGCCGTCGCAGCAGGCTCACCGGCAGGAAAGGCTGGTCGACGGGCAGCAGCAGCGCTGCCTGCGTCGCCGGGCTGAGTGCGGCCAAGCCGGCCTGCATGCTGCTCGCCTGCCCGCTCGCCCAGGCGGCGTTATGCACCACGCGCACGCGCAAGGCGGGCTGCGCCGTCCACGGGGCCAATGCTTGCGCCGTCTGCTGCGCATGCGCGCCGGTCACGACTACGATTTCGCCGGCGTCACTCTGCAACGCCCGGCGCAGCGCCCGCACGACCAGCGGCTCGCCGCCGACCTCCGCCACTTGCTTCGGCCTGCCCAGGCGGCTGCCCTCTCCCGCCGCTAAGATCACCGCGGCCAGCGGCCCCCAGCGTTCATGCACCGGCGGCCCGTCCATGTGTCCGGCGGACGCGATCAGCGCCATATGACCGTCTGCGGCCAAGCGCCGCGCCGCCAGCCGCGCACATGCCCGCGCCGGCGCGGTCTCCGCCTTGTTAAGCAGTGCGACCAGCGTCGCTCCGGGCGGCCGGTTCTTGCCGCCGCCATGCGGGTGCGCCAGCAGCCGGGCAACCATCTCCGGCGTGAGCCGCGCCGGTTCCGTCGCGCCCAGGCCAAGCACGCTGCGAATCCGCTCCGGTCGATGCACACGATCTTCTTCGATCTGCCGCCCGACGGCGTCCATGCCCGCCACCGCGACCAGCAGCGTGGTCGAGGACGGGACGGGCGGTTCGTACTCAGCCGGCGCCTTAGCCGGCAACATCCGGCTCCCGTCCGCCTCCACGATCAGCGCGGACGCGCCCAGTTTTGCAGCCTGCACGGCCAGCGCGTCGACCTGCGCCGCGGACACGCCGGGATACTTGCGGCCCTCACCCTCGATCACATGCGGAGAGATGAGCAGGCATTGGCCGTGGCGGTCGAGCGCAGCCGCAATCGCATCGAGCGGCAGTTCTGCGCCTGTGATCTCCACGGCCCAGGCGGTCGCCTCCACCTCATACGACGCCAGGCGCGTCGTCGCCGTGCAGATCACGCGCTTGTCCCGCGCCACAGCCTCCGCCGCCAGCCGGCGCATAGCGCTGGTCTTGCCGCCGCCGCCCACAAGCGACACGACATCCGGCGCGTCCGGGTCCAGCCGCAGGCGCAGCGCGCCCGCCAAGTCCATCGCCGCCATCTGCTAGGCCAGCGCCTGGGCCAGATCGTCGATCAGATCGTCGGCGTGCTCCAGCCCGACCGAGATGCGCAGCAGGTTCTGCGGCGTCGTCGTGCCCGGACCTTCGGTCGTGGCGCGGTGCTCGATCAAGCTCTCGACGCCGCCTAGGCTCGTCGCCCTGGTGAACAGCCGGCAACGTCCCGCCGCGGCGATGGCCTCCGCCGCGCCGCCCTCCACTAGGATCGACATCATGCCGCCGAAAAGGCGCATCTGCCGGGCCGCCACCGCGTGTCCGGGGTGATCCGGCAGGCCCGGATAGTAGGCGGCGACGACGCGCGGGTGATCGTGCAGGAAGGCGGCGACGCGCTGCGCGTTGGCCGTATGTGCAGCCACGCGATAGGGCAGTGTGCTGATGCTGCGCAGCAACAGCCAGCAGTCGAATGGCGACGGGACCGCGCCGCCCGCCTTCTGAATAGCCCGCACCGCGGCGAATAGATCATCCTCCTGGCGGGCGATGATCGCGCCGCCCAACAGGTCGCTATGCCCGCCTAAGTACTTGGTCGTGGCGTGCATCACCAGGTCCGCGCCCAGTTGCAGCGGGCTTTGGCCCACGGGCGACGCCCACGTGTTGTCGACCACGCAGCTCGCGCCCGCCTCATGCGCGATGGACGCCACGCCTTCGATGTCGGTGATGGTGAGCAGCGGGTTAGATGGCGTCTCCGCCCAGATTAGGCGCGTCGTCGGACGCACGGCAGCGCGCACCGCGTCCAGGTCAGCCATGTTGACCGCGGTCGCCTGCAACCCCCACCGCCCCAACACATGCTGCGTCAGCTCACGCATGCCGAAGTAAACATCGTCGGGGATGATCACATGGTCGCCGGACGAGAGAGCTTGCAGCACGGCCAGCGTCGCCGCCTGGCCGGACGCAAACGCGGCCGCGGCTGCGCCGCCCTCCAATGCCGCCAGGCACTCCTCCAACGCGGCGCGGTTCGGGTTCTCGCTGCGCGTGTACTCATAGCCGTGCGGCATGCTTCCGTCCGGCTCGCGGGCAAACGTCGTCGACAGGATAATCGGCGGCATGACCGCGCTGGTCCCGCTGTCTATCTGGCGTCCGGCATGGATGGCCAGCGTCTCGAATTTCATAGAGCCTCGCTTGCTAGCTGATAGGCGAAAAACCGCCAGCGCTGTTTGATGCGAAAATCAGGCGACTCCGCGTTACTCGCGCGGGATGCCCGTGATGCGGATGCCGCTGCTCTTGACCTTGTGCCGTACGTTGATCCCGATTAGCACTGCCGTCAAGCCCTCCAGCACCGACGCGTTCGCCAGCGGACCGGCGTCCACGGCAAAGAACCCGGCGGCACGAACCAGCTCCGCGGTTAACTGCTTGGCCTCCTTGTCGTCGCCCGCAATCAGCACGTCGCAGTCTGGTTGCCAGTCCAGGTCCTTCAGACGCCCCGCGGCGATGTTCTGAAAAGCGGCGACCAGGCGCACCTCCGGCCCCAACTGGACCTGCGCCTCTTGTGCAGCCGAACCGCCCTGCGGATGCCAGACGACGCTCACCTTGGGCGGCTTGAGCGGCACGCCCACCGTGATCAAGACCTTGCCCCGGCACGCCGCAGCGATCTGGTCGATGGTCGCCGCCTGGGCATCGTACGGCACGCTGAGCACAACCGCGTCGCCAGCCGTCGCCGCAGCGGCATTGGTCGCGCCTGTGATGGCCGCGCTGCCCGCGGGCAGCAGCCCCGCCAGTTCGGCGCTCACGCTCGCCGCCTTCTCTGCGCTGCGGCTCCCAATCACGACCGGGTAGCCCGCAACGGCCCAGCGCACTGCCAGCCCGGAACCTTCAGCGCCGGTCCCGCCGATCACGGCGACGGTTGGCTTGCTCATCCTTTTCGTCCCTTCCTGCTATGTTGTTCCAGGTAAGTGTTTGCATGAAACTGTCATGCTGAACGAAGTGAAGCATCTCGAACGAGGCGCCGCCAGGCTTCTCATCACATGAGCCAGAAACGGAGTTTCTTCGGAGAACTCCGTTTCTTTGCTTCGGGATGCTTCTCCCGGCAGGTCGTCAGTGCAACGTCTCACAGCCCGCGGCTCGCATCAGAACATGGCCCAATAGCGGTCCCACGTCGCGGCGGCCGCGCTGCGGCTCTGCGCCGCGATCTCGGCCTCGTCCATCGTCGTCAACTCCCGGTCGCGCATCAGGACGCGCCCGTGGGCGATGGTGCTGTGCACATGCCCGCCGCTCATGCCGAACAGGATGTGCCACGGCAAGTTGTCCGCCGTCAGCGGCGTCGTCGGATAGTAGTCCATCAGGATCAAATCCGCGTACGCCCCCGGCGCCACAATGCCGGCAGGCCGGTCGAAGAACTGCGCGGCCAAGCGCCGGTTATTGTGAACCGCCATCGCCACCGCCTTGTCGGCCCCCAGATAGCGCGGGTCGGCATGCGCCGCCTTCTGCAGCATATCCGCGACCTTCATCTCGGCAAACATGTCGTTGCTGAAGCCGTCGTTGCCCAGGCAGACCGGCAGCCCGCCGCGCAGCATGGCCGTCACCTCCGCCGCGCCCACGGCATTATTCATGTTCGAGCGCGGCTGGTGCGTCACAAACGTGCCGCTCTCGCGCAGCAGCGCCATCTCCCAGGCGTCGATGTGGATGCAGTGCGCCATGATGCTGCGCGGGCCGGTAATGCCAAAGCCGTGCAGCCGCTCCACCGCGCGTTTGCCCGACTTCGCCAGGCTGTCGTACTCGTCCGCCGGATGCTCCGCCACATGGACGTGAAAGGCGTCGCCCTCCCTCGCGCACGCTTCCAGCGTCTCGTCGGAAAGCGTCAGGCTGGCGTGTAGGCCAAAGGTGGCAGCCACACGCTCGCCGATGCCGCCCGCCTCGGCGGCGCGCAGTTTGCGCAGAAAGCGCACATTCTCGCGGATACCCGCCTGCGCCGCCTCGGGCCCGTCCCGGTCAGTCACCTCGTAGCAGAGGACGGCGCGCAGCCCGCTCGTCTCGACAGCCTCGGCTATCACGTCCAGACTGCCGTCGATGGCGCGCTGGCTGGCGTGGTGGTCGATCAGCGTCGTCGTACCGTTGCGGATGGCGTCCACGAGGCAGACTTCAGCCGAACGCCGCACCCCCTCCAGGTCGAGCGCCTTGTCCAGCCGCCACCACAGTTTCTCCAGGATTTCCGGGAAGTCCTTGGCCGGCGGGCCGGGGATATACATGCCGCGGGCAAACGCCCCGTAGAAGTGCGTATGCGCGCAGATCTGCCCCGGCATCAACAGCATGCCCTGCGCATCCCAGCGTTCGTCATCGGTGTAGCGCGCCAGCAGGGCCGCCTCGGCGCCGACCTCGGCAATGATGGCGCCGTCAATGCGCACCGCGCCCCCATCCAGCACACGGTTCTCTCCATCGAAAGTGACGACTGTTGCATTGTGGATCAGCATGGGCGCTCCTTCTATTTGGTGCGGCGAATTTGCCGTATTGTAAACCCGCCGATTAGAATTCTCCAACGAACCGGTTACTCCGGCTCTGTCCTAGAATTGCCGCGCAACTCCGCTCCGCTGTCGCCGGCGCAACAGCCAACGGCTCGCATACCAGGAGACCCCATGAACGTACTCGTCACAGGCGGCGCAGGCTTCATCGGCAGCCACATTGCCGATGCATTGCTGGCTGCAGGCCATCATGTCGTCGTCGTCGACAACCTCCACACCGGCCATCGCCGCAATGTGCCCCCAGACACCGCCTTTCACCAGGTCGACATTACCGACGGCGAACGCTTGCAGGAAATCTTTACGCGCGAGAAAATCGAGGCCGTCATCCACCAGGCCGCTCTGGCAAACGTGCGCGAGAGCATGAGCGATCCGCTCGAATACGCGCGCGTCAACGTGCTCGGCTCGCTCACGCTTCTTGAACTGGCGCGCAAACATGGCTGCCGCAAATTCGTCTTTGCCAGCACCGGCGGCGCGGTCTACGGCGAAGGCTACAGCCCAGACGGCGACAAGCTGCCCTTCACCGAGGAGAGTCGCCCCCAGCCCAAAGATAACTACGGGGCCAACAAACTCAGCGTCGAATATCACCTCGACCTCTATCGCCAGAATTACGACCTGCCCTACGTCGCTTTGCGCTATCCCAACGTCTACGGGCCGCGCCAGGACAGCAAAGGCGAGGCCGGCGTCATCGCCATCTTCGCCGGCGCCATGCTGCAAGGTAAACCTACCCGCATCACCGGCAACGGCAAGCAGACGCGCGACTTCGTCTTCGTGGGCGACATCGCCCGCGCCAACCGTCTCGCCCTAGAAGGCGCCGCCAGCGGCATCTTCAACGTAGGCACGGGCGTGCCGACCGACATCAACGCGGTTCACCGCCTGCTGGCGGGCATCACCGGCTACGCGCTCCCGCCGGAGCACGCGCCGCGTCCTGTGGGCGAAGTCCTCGCCACCTACCTCGACAGCAGCAAAGCGGCCAAGGAACTTGGCTGGCGGCCTGAAGTCTCCTTACATGACGGGCTGCAGGCGACCGTCGACTGGTTCCGCACGAGCGAGGCGGCTTAATGTCTGCGCAGCGCGGCTTCTCCCGCGGCGGCTTGCCATGCATATAGCGGTCAACGGCTGGTTTCTTGGGCAAGAAACCACGGGCAGCGGCCAATACCTGCATCACCTGCTCGACCGCCTGCCTGACCAGAAGCCCGGCGTGAAGGTGACCGTCCTGGTTCCCGCCGCGGCGGACCTCACGGCATGGCAGGCCCGCTGGCCGCGCCTGGCGCTGCAGCCGGTCAAACTGCCGCCGCTGCCCGCCAACTGGCAAAAGCTGTGGTGGGAGCAGGTCGCCTTTCCCGCCGCAGCCCTGCGCCTGCGCCCGGATGCGCTTTGGGTCCCCTATTGGGCGGCGCCGCTCTGGCAGCCCTGCCCGGTCGCGGTCACCGTCCATGATCTGATCCCGCTGCTGCTGCCCGCCTATCGCGGCGGCTTTCTACAGCGCCGCTACACCGCGCTCGTCGCGGCAAGTGCGCGGCGCGCCGCCGCAGTCCTGACTGTGAGCCGCGCCAGCGCCGGCGACATCGTAGACCATCTGCACATCGCGCCTGAGCGCGTGCATGTCGTCTATCACGGCCCCAACACAGGCCCCAATACGGACGTAGACGCGCCGGTTCGCGAGCAAGAGCTAGCCGCCGTGCGCGCCAAATATGGCCTGCCCGAGCGCTACTTCCTCTATCTGGGCGGCTTCGACGTGCGCAAAAACGTCGAAGGAGTTCTCGCCGCCTATCAGCGCTATCTGGAAAAAGGGGGCGACCCGCAGATCCGCCTTGTGATCGCCGGCAAACTGCCCGCGCACGACTCAACCTTCGCGCCCGACCCGCGCGCCATCGCCGCCCGGCTTGGTCTGCAAAGCCAGGTGCACTTCTGCGGCTGGGTAGACGAAACGGACAAGGCCGCGCTCTATGCCCTAGCGACGGCCTATGTCTTTCCTAGCCTCTCTGAGGGGTTCGGGATGATGGTGCTCGAAGCGATGGCTGCCGGAACGCCGGTCATCACCAGCGACCGCTAGGCCGCGTTCTTAGGGGACGAAGCAGATCTGCTCTGCTGCCAGCGCCGGGTGGTTGTAGCCGAAGTGATCGGTGATCTGCCACAGGTCCGGGTTGTCGACGAAGATCGGCTCGACCGCAGCGCAAGCGTCTGCCGGAGCTACGCCGCCGGCGCTTGCGTCAAACCAGGTTACGGCCGCCTGCGCGTACAGGCTGTCGGGCTGGGCGGCTGACAGACTGGCCAGCGTCGCTTCGGCAGCGACGTCATCCCCGGCATAGTGCTGAACCTGCATCAGCCGGAAATGGGCTAGCCCCTGCAACAAGGCCAATTCTTCATCCGGTCGCAGGCCGAAAATGCTGCATGCCTGCAATTCGTTCGCCAGCGCCGCCGCATACAGTTCTGCGGCTCGCGCGTAGCCGATCACGTCCGCGGCCAGCAAGGCCGCATCCGCCTCGACCAGGCGCAGCCCCATGCAGTCGTTTCCCGCCGCCGTGCGGTCATAGGTCCAACTAATGCGCCGGAACGGAGCGCCGTCGATGCTCTGCCACACCTCTTGGTGCGGAACCGCCAACCCGCCTTCCAGCGTGTCGCTGACGCCGCCGGCCAGCACGAGGCGATGCCCGCCGCCCGGCTCGCCGTCCTCGACCGGTTCAAACGCCGCTGTCCCCAGCGCAATCACCGCGCCCGGTTCGATCAGCGACACATACTCCGCGCCGTCCCACGTCCACACCTGCGCTTCGAGCACGCAAGAGGTAGCGCAACCCTCGACTGTCCAGGCGATTTCCATCTGCCCGTCTGCATTGAGGTCGCCTGCACCTAGCAGCGCCGGCTTGCCGTAGATTTCAGGGTTGAACGCCAGCGCCATGCTGCCGTCCGGCTGGCTGTGGAAGACAAAGACCGCGCCTTGTGCGCCTTTCGGCCCCAGCCCCACGTCGCTGATCAGCGTGGGAAAAGCCGCCACATCGTCCGCCCCGTCCTGGTTCAGGTCCGCCAGCAACACCGCGCCGCGGTCCTCCGCCAACACGCCGCACACCTGCATCCAGTTCTCAAGCGCTTCTTGGTCACCCTGTGTCGCCGCTAATACAGAAGGCAGCACCTCAGCATAATCGGCCAGGCTGTCGGCGCATTCCGGCAAGCCCGCGGCGACGTCGCTGCCAAGAGTGGACTGGGGCAACGCGCCCGTTGCCCCAGTCTCCTCTGATTCTTCCTCGTCGGCGTCCGGTTTGGACAAGTCCAGCACCGGACACACATCCGCCGCCTTGAATGACGGATTGGTATAGCCGTAATCCGCCAGAATCTCCCAGGCTGCTGGATTCTCCGCTGCGTAGGCGGAGACCGTCTCGCACGCGGCAGCGGCATCTCCGTCCGCCGCAACGCTTCCGAGCCAGATCTGGCCTACGTCAGCGTAAATGCTGCCGGGATACGTTGCGCCCAACTCGGCGATGCGATCCTCAGCCCCGTCAATATTATCCTGGTAGGCCGCGATCAATGCCAGGCGGAACAGACTGAAACTGCGCAGTTCCTCCAGTTCATCGGTGCGAACCCAACATTTCATCAGGCTTTCATCGGTCGCGGCGGTTTCATACAAGACCGCCGCAGTCTCGAAGCCGATCGCCGGGGCGTCCAACAAGGCGCGGTTGGCATCCAGCACGGTGTGATAAAGGCATTCGCTGTCGGCATAAGTCTTTTCGATGAGTTGGTACGGCGCGCCGTCGACGCTCGCCCAGACCTCCGTGCGGCTGCGCTGCGGGCCTGCCCCGACGCTGCCATAGATGCCGCCGCTCAGTTCGATCTGGACAGCCTCGCCCTCTGTCTCCGGTTCGACCAGGGCGATATCGGCATAGGCCATGGTGATGGTGCCCTCGGTCCAGTCAGCCCACAGGCTGCCGTCCCAACTGCGCACGTTCACCGTGTCGAAGCATGTGCTGGCGCCACAGGTCGTATCCACCCACACGACATCCGGCAGCCCGTCGGCGTTGACGTCCTCGACGGCCAACAAACGAACCTCGCCAGCCGCCCGCGCCCGGTAGGCGACCTCGTACCCCTCCGCCCCAGGCGACAGAATGAGCAGATCGCTCTCGACAAACGCAGCCTGCTGCACAGGGTTCTGATAGACGACGACCAGGGCTTGAGCGCCCGCTTCGGCGGCCTCCGCATCAGCAGCCGTATCAGCGGCCGCATCGGCGTCCACGCCCAAGTCTACAGGAACAACGCCGCCCTCAACCGCCGCACCACACGCTTCGAGGAAGGCCTCCAGCGCATCGGCATCCCCGCCGGTTGCGTTCAGGACCTCGACCATCGATCCGGGGTAGTCGGCGAAGACTTCCGGACATTCCGGCGTCACGCTGACCGGCTCAGGCGCGGTCTCGGTATCCGTCAACGTCTCCGTATCGGTCACCTCATCCGCACTTGTCACAGGGACCGTCAGGGGAACCGTAATAGGCGCTGCGAGTTCCTCGTCCGCGGCCGGCTCCGGCGTCTCTAAAGGTTCTTCCGCCTCAGCCGGTTGCGCGGCTTCCGGCGTCGCTTCTTCAGTTACGGCCGGTTCCGGCGTCGCCTCGGCCGTTGGCTCTTCCGTGACCGGCGGGGCGGCCGGAATGACAAGCGTCTCGCCCCGGTAGAGCACCAAGCCGGGACGAACCGCATCCGGGTTGGCGGCAAAAAGCAGATTCACCGAAACGCCGTACATCTCAGCGATGCTGCTCCAGGACTCGCCGGCCCCCACCACATGCGTCTGGCTCTCGGCGTCGCCCACCGCGGGGACGGTAAGCTTCTCGCCGCTGAGAAGCCAGCCGGTAGAGCGCATGGCATCCGGATTAGCCGCTTGCAGCGTATCCACATCCACGCCGGTCTTGCGGGCCACAGTATCCCACGAATCGCCCTCCTGCACCGTGTAGATGTAGCCGCCCTCCGGCGTTGTGTCGGCTTCCTGGCTAAGGACGGGCCCTCCCAGCGCGAACAGAAGTCCCACCGCCAAGAGCGTCGTCATCGCCACAGTCGCGCCCATCGTCAGACTGCGCCGATAGACTGTCTTGTACCTTACGTTCATATTGAACTCCCTTGCATACAGCGGATAGACCTAGCTACTGATACGTAATCTCGTTCAGACCGCGCAACACCTGAATCCAACTCTGTCCCGGTTTGAGTTTGACGATCACCTCGCCCGGCCCTAGCCAGCGCGGCGGGGTTTCAGGATCGGCGCGCCAGGTGCCCTCATACACCTGCCCGTCCCGAAAAATGCGAAAATCGCCGAAACCGTACAGGGCGATATCCACCCCCTTCGTGCCCAGGCTGTCTTCCACCATATCAGTCAACGTATGCTCGGCCGTCAGCGCAATCACGTTCTTGGCGACGATTGGCGCGCCGGTGGCAGGGTCGGACTGCTGCGCGCCTGCCTGGAAGCGAACATAGCCGTCTTGGGCCGGATCGTAGCGCCACTCCACGTTGTTGCCGCCCGGATAGGCGATCCGGATAACCGTAGCCTGTCCGGCCGCGTTCGGCGGCGGATCAGCGCTGAACTCAAAACCAGGCCGGTCCCATTCTTTAGTCAAGCCCTTTTCGTCCAGCCAACGGCGCACGCCCGCCGGGCTGCTCTGCATACGTGTGCGGTAGTCGGTCCCCACGCTCTGGAAATAGCGGTTTTGCGACGGGTCGTCGATATCCGCGTCCAAATAGGGGAAGCCGACCTCGTTCTTGAGCAAATAGCGAACCTCGTCGCTGCCGCCGGAACAAGCCAGCACGCCGTCATACATATAGGTCATCCACACATTGGGCATGCGCGCCGAGCGCACCGGACCGACGCGCTCCGTCTCCTGCGCCTGGTACATGGCGGTCAAACGTGTGAGCGTGAAGCCGTCTACGATGTATTCGTACACCAAATCTGCGAAACTCAACCCGTAGTGCGCAGAACGACCGGCGGCATCGTTGTTGATACAGATGAAGACGGGGCGCCGCTTCAGGTTTTCGGGGTTGTCGGCCGGCAAGCCGGTATAACGCGAGATGCCTTCAGGCGGAACATTGGGGGTTGCGGTCGGAAGAGGCGCGGGAGTCGGCGTAGGCTCCAGTACAACCGGCAGCGGCGTCGGGGTGTCGGCTGCCGCAGCCACGGCGATAGGGGTCTTGGTGGGCGTCGCCGTCGGTTCGGGCGTCGCCCGGCCACAGCCGCTCAATGCCAGCGCTACGACAAGGACGAACCACACACGCACAATCGAAGAAGCGGACATAACAGAGCAATCCTGCTTTGCATCATGGGCGGAAAAAAGAGAAAGGTCTTTCTCTTTGAATAGCCGGTAGTATACCACAAAGCCAAACCACGCTATAGCGCGGCGTTGCTGTTGATGCGCCTTGCTCGCTGCGTGCAGCGTCGAGTGCGTTGCGCCGGATAGACCGCCGGCGTCAGTTCTATGATAGAATGCATCCGTTAACCGGACTTTCGATATACACAGAGACGGCGGCGCAATGTCACTCTCTTCGTTCTCCCAACAGATGGTCGAGGCGTGCGCCCGGCGACAGACGGCGGGCATGCTTCTTCTCTTTCTGATCAGCCATCGCCCGCTCGCCTTCGCCTGCGGCCAATTGCTGTACGCAGCCCACCCGCTGGCCGCGCTCTTCGACATCGACGCCTGCGCCGAACTGGCCGCGGACCTCAGCGAGCCGGATAGCGCCCGCCGTCTGGAAATCGCGCTCAACGCGGCCGCCGGTTCGCCGCAGCCGCCTGCTCCCTAACCCGCCCCGACGGGCAGAGCCGTGCACATGTTCTGGAACCCTTCCGCCGGCGACATCCTGACGCACTGGCAGAATGAAATCGAACAGAAGACCGAATCCGGCCTCGACCCCATTCTAGAGTTGGGCGCGAGCAGCCAGGCCGCGGACAGCGCCGCCGCCCTGCTCGCCTTGCAACTGCTGGCCGAGCGTCGCATAGACGCTGCTCGCCCCATTGTTCTTGCGGGCGGCGCAGGCGCAACCTGGCTGGCCGCTTTGATGCAACCCTTTGCGCAGGCGGCGCAAGGCGTATCCACGCCGGCCATTGTCTACACCGGGGCCGGCCTGGCCGAACACATGGCGTCGGTCGCGCTCCTGCATGCTGCCGTCGATGCGCCGGCTGCCGACTACGCCGGCGATGCGAGCGTCCCCGCCGCGCACTTTCAGCCCCAAAGCCGGCCCGGCTCTGCCGCGCCGTGGGAAACCTTGCCGTTTCTCCAAGCCGTCCTGGCCGCGCATGCGGCGGCTCGCGGCGACGAACCGCGCACAGAGCCGACCGGCGCTTGGCTGGCCTGGGCCGTCCAGTTCTTAGCGCTCCTTCTCGTTATCCTATCCATCCTGCTCTGAAACCGCACCGTGCACACTGACCGCTCCGCGCCCGCCAACTATCTGGTTATCGCCATTTTGGCCGCCGTGTCCCTGCTTATCGTGCTGGACCGCACCGGTATCATCCCCTCGCTGCAGCCCATCACCGGCATGCTCTATACCTGGGGCATCCTCCTGGCAGCGTTCAGTATGCTGCTGGGCGTGTTCAATGTTGGCTGGGTCCATCTGCAGCGCATCTTCTTGGGCGAAACCAACTGGCCGTACAGCATCGCCCTCGTCGCGGCGCTGCTCGTCGTACTAGCCAGCGGGCTGTTTAGCCCGTTCGGAGTTGAAAGCTCGCTGACGGAATGGCTGTTCGACAGCATCATCGCGCCGGGCCAGGCGACGCTATTTTCGCTGCTAGCCTTCTTCATGGTCGCCGCAGCCTTCCGCCACCTCCGAGCAGGTCACAACGGAGGCGGCTGGATGCTGGCAAGCGCGCTGCTCATGTTCACCGCCCAAGCCCCTGCTGCCGGCGTGTGGATGCCGCCCACCCTGGCCCGCTTCGCAGCGTGGACGCTGGACGTTCCCGCGATGGCGACCCTGCGCGGCGCGTTGATGGGCGGCAGCCTCGCCCTGGCACTGGTCGCCATCCGCTATATGTTCATGACGAAGTAAGTTGCGGCCTAACTTATCAAGAGTCGTTCCATGTCTATCGTCCGCTGCCCGCATTGCGGCACCGCTAACCGAGCCGGTTCCAATTTCTGCAACAGTTGCGGCACAGAACTGCGCGCCGCAGAAGAGCGGGCCGCGGAGCGACGTCACACCGAGGACGTCACCCGCCCCGGCCCGCCGCCCGCCGCAGAGCCGGAAATACCGCGCCCGAAAGAATCGCCCCCGGAACCGCCACAGCCAGGGCTCGCCGGCCAACCCTGGCTGCGCATGGAATTCGGCGGCGTCGACGCGGCGCCGCCCTTTGAGGAAGAGGACGATGCCGCCCACGTCGCCGCCGCCCGGCTCGCGCCGGGCATCCAGGGCCTGCTCGCCCCGGTGCGAATAACGGTACGCGACGCCGGGGAAGATCAGCCTGCCTCCGCCCCGCGCTCGCCCGACATCCCCGCCGAACAGATGCGCCTGGTTCGCCGCCGCATGGGGTCGCCGCCAGTACTAGGCGATGCGGAGCAACTCTGGTCGCAGTCCAATCCGCCCAATTTGCGCTTAACTTGGCTGTTTCTGGCGTTGGGGTTGGCGATCCTGCTGCCCGCCTTGTTGGCGCTCCCCTTGCCCAAAGGCGCGCCTGCTCAGTGGCCCGGCGTTGACGAAGCGTTCGACGCCATTCAGGGATTGCCTGTCCAGGCGGATGTGCTGGTCTATTGGGCCTACGATCCCGCCGCAGCCGGCGAACTCGACGAAGCGGCGCTGCCCATCGTCGAGCACCTTCTGCAGCGCCGCGCCCGCATATCCGTCGTCAGCTTGCTTCCCGGCGGACCGGCGACGGCCCGCCGCCTGATCGAGCGCGCCCGCCTGGAATGGCAGCGCAGCGAAAACCTGACCGCCGCCGCCGAAAGCACCTGGGCGATCCCGGTGCAGTACTTGCCGGGCGGCGCGGCGCTGCTGGCGCATGTCGCCCAAGACCGGGAGGAGATCTTCGATGGTGCACAGCAAGACCCGCCCGATCTGACGATTGTCTTCGGCGCCCAGGCGGAAGACGTCCAACACTGGCTAGAACAGGTGGCGCCGATCAACCGCGCACCCGTGATCGCCGTGACCGGCGCCGCGGCGGACCCGATTCTGCGCCCCTATTGGAACAGCGGCCAGCTTGCCGGCCTCGTCAGCGGTTTCGACGGCGCGTACAGCTACCAAAGCCTCCTGGCCGAACGCCTTCCGCGACTCGCGCCGTCCGCCGCGCTCGACCGCCAGGTAGTTCTCCAAGACTGGGGAATGGCGATCTTCTTCCTGGCAATCGTGTTGGGCAACCTCGCAGCCATGTTCAGTCGCTCGCCGGAGCCATGATCATGCCCAGAGAACATTAGCGGATGCAGAGCAGCGCACTCTTGTTCGACGCAATCGGCGCCTGGGTCGCCTTCTTCTTCACCCTCATGGTCTTTAGCGCCCTTGCCGGAGACAACCCCCTGGCGCGCCTCGCCCAGCACATTCTCGTCGGCGCGGCCCTGGGTTATGCCGCCGTCCTTGCTGCGCGCCATGTCCTCTTACCCCGGTTATTTGACCCGCTGGCCCGCGGTGAGGCAGGCGTTATGGACGGCTGGCTGCCGCTGGGAATGGCGGCCGTCCTCATCATCGCCGGCGTAGACCGTATCGTGTTCCGCACGGCAAAGCGAAACGCGCCGCCGGGTTGGCGGCGGCTACTGCATGGCGCGGGCAGGTTAGTAACAGCGCTGCTACTAGGCATCGGCCTGGGCGCGGGCATCATGGGTGCGTTGCAGGGTACGCTCATTCCCCAATATCTGCGCGCCGCACAGATAGGCTTCGTGCCCTCCGCTCCCGGCTACCTTCCGCTGGTCGGCCTCCTAACGCTCGTGCTGACAACCGCAACCCTGCTCCATCTCTACCTCGACCCGGCACGCCACCTGGATCGCCAGCCGGGCTACGCACGCGGGCTGATGGCAGGCTGGCTGTGGCTCGGTCAGCGCGCCTTGTGGCTGGCTGCCGGCCTGATCTTCGCCCGTCTGGCGGCATCGCGCCTCAGCCTGCTCATCGCGCGCATCACCTTTCTCACCGACATGATCCACGACACGGCGTTCTGGACCTGGCTACAGTCGCTTTAGGGACAGCGCACGCTCGACCACGACACATGGACCAAACTGGCGCATCACCCCAACCGCAAGAATACTATCAAGGCCCTGTCGCGGGCAGCGGCACGATTCTCGCCGCAAGCTTCGAAATGCATCGTCTCGCCGCCTGCCTGCTGGAGCCGGTCGGCGGGATGTACCGCCTGGCGGCATGGCGCATCTCTCCCGCTCCTGACCAGAGACCGCTGACCGTCCAGTTCCACGAACTCTGTCGCCAACTTGGCGCGCGGCTGCAACGCACGCTGTGGGACGATGAGCGCAACGGCCCGCTGTTGCAAAGCCCCGACCCGGTACGCTGCCCGCCGCTGGAGCAAGTCGTGATCACGGCCAGCCCGCGGCCCAGACTGCGCGTCTGGCTGGTCGGGCTGACCGAACACAACAGCCTCGCCGCGGCCCGCGGCAGCCTCGCCGCCAGCCAATCGCAGTTGATCGGGAGCGTCTACCTCAACGCCCGCCTCGACGCCGCGGCCCTCGCCCGCGACCTGGACATTCTGCGGCCCGAAGCATTGGTCCTGACGGGCGGCTACGAGAACCCGGACGCTCGCGCCCACGCCCCCATCCGCCTGCTCGCCAGTCTGTTGGCGGCCGCCCTACGCCGGCTGCCCGACCATGCCTGCCCCGAGATCGTCTACGCAGGCAACTCCTTCGCCCTGCAGGCCGTCGCCGCTGCGCTGCCCCAGCAAGCTCGCTTGCGGAGCGTTGAAAACGTGCTGCCCGCACCGGCCCAAGTGCGCGAGCAGCCGCTGGCCGCAGCCCTCGACGATCTCTATGAACAGAAATGCCGGCGCATCCAGGGCTTCGCTCGGCTGGCTCAGTGGGGCACGCTCCCGCCGCCCATCCTCACCGTCGAAGACAGCTTCACGCGTCTGGTCCTCTTGTGGATGGAGCTGCACGGACTGCGCGATCTCTGCGGTCTCCATGCCGGCGGCGACCGCTGGCTCTATGTGTGGGCAGACGGAGACACGAACACAGTTCATACGCGTTACGTCGCACCGCACAGCGCGCCGCCCCATCCGGAGCAGCGTCCCCCTCTCCGCCTCGTCAGCGGGCCGTGGCCCGGCCCGGACAGCCTGCCCGGCAGCGTGCGTTGGCATGACTCGCTCGGCCTGGCGCCGCTCGTCGCCGCGGCCGGTCAGGCCTCGCCCGCCGCCGCGGTCCAGGCCTTAACCCATGACCTGTTATTGCCGCCGCGCTAACTCGCGCTACGGCTAGATGTACGCTTGGGGATAATTCGGGGAGAAGCCTAGTCGCCCATCAGCGGATGAACGGAGAGGGGCGTATAGATCGGCCCCGCCGGACGCAGGTCACTGTGCATGTGCACGACTTCCGCCACCGGGAAACAGGGCGTTGAACCGCTCTGCGCTTTGACCTCGTTCTGTGCAGCCAGGCGTTGCAGCAATTCGCCGGCCCGTTGCAGTTCGGCGCGTGAGCGCTCGCGCTGCGCTCGCGCCAGCGTCAAATGCGGCGAGAACTCGCGGGTCTCGGCCTCGAACCCTGCCGCCACGACTAGCTCCTCGACGGCAGCCTGCATGGCTTGCAGCGCCTCCATTTGCCCATCCACGCCCAGCCAGAGCACGTTCGGGCGGCGGAAGTTCGGGAAGCAACCCATACCGCCCACGCAGAGCGAAAAACCCTGACGTCGCCGCGCGATCTCGGCCAGTCCGGCGGCAATGCGCTCGGTTTGACCGCGGTCCGTCTCGCCCAGAAAGCGCAGCGTCACATGAATGTTGTCCATAGCGGACCAACGGAAGCAGCCCTCAAGGCCGGCCTCCTTCAACGCCGCCCGCAACTGCTGCTGGCGCAGCCGGACGGCCTCGCGGATTGGGGTCGGAAGTTCAATGGCGATGAATGTACGCATGCTAAAAGCGCGGGCGGCGCGTCAATTCGTCGTAATAGCGGTGGCGCTGCGCCTGTGAGCGCAGAAAGATAATCGTCGTCACCAGGCCGAGCGTACCCAAGCCGGTGGCGCTCAGGAAGATCAGACACAGCATCATCACCATAAGGTTCTGCGTGGTGGGCCTGAGCGCGCCTAACAACCCCAAATTCGCCGGCGTCGTAGCCGTCGGCAGCGGCGTGAACGTCGCCGCCACGGCGACGGCCTCGACAGTCGGCGTAGCCGTCACCACCACGAACATGTCCGTCGCCGTCGCAACCAGGGCCTCGTCCGGCGGCAGCGTGTCGGTCGGCGGAGGCATGGGCGTCTCTGTCGGCTGGAACGTAGGCGTCTCAGCCGGCAACGGCGTCCAAGTTGGCGTTTCCGTCGCCATCGACTCAGCGATTTGCGTCAGTTGCGCGGACAATGCTTCGCCTTCGTCAATAGGCGTAGCCAGCGGTGATAACGGCGACAAGGGTTGGGTCGGCGTCTCCAACGGCGACAGAGGCGACACAGGCTGACCAGGCGTCTCCAGCGGGCTTTGCCCCCCGAGCGGGGTAGGCGTAGCGGTCTCGGATCCGGGAATGACGGTCGGCATCAGCGTGGGGGCGGGCGTAGAGCCGGGCGGCGCCTCGACCACCACCGGCGTGGGCGTGCCGCCTGCGGCAAGGGCTTCCTCTGAACCGGAAGGCGTCGGCGTCACTCCCTGCCCATAACCGCAGAGGTCGAAGATCTCGCCCGGCGTATCGTCGGTCGTCACCTCCTGCAAGCGAAAGCAATAGGACTCGCCGCAGGTGATTTCAGTCACCTCGAAGCTATAGCGCGCGCCGACGGTCGCGTCGCCTTGGGCAATGCGCGTGCCGACAAGACGATAACCTATCTCCGGTTCGCTTTCCAACTTCATGAGGATTTTGAACCCCTCCAGGTTGAACTCGCGCACCGTCGCCCAGTCCAGGCGCACAGAGAAATCTGTCGGCGTCGCCCGGTAATATTCGAGTTGAACCGCGGCGTGCGCCGGCAAAGTCGTCCAGCGCAGAACGCCCGCAGCAATCAACAAGAGCGCCAAAGCCCCCAGCCGCCGTCCATGCCTGTGTCGCAGCCGGAGTAGCTCGCTCGATTTCGCCAACCGCCTAACCGCTCTGAACACCGGTCCGCTCCGCCTTACCCGCGCATCGCTCCGCGGCGGCCCATTGTCCGGCGCAGGTCATATCGGCCTCGACGCCGCAGCCGCGCGTCAAGCGTCCTCTTCCTCATCGCCGGCGTCGCCGTTACCGTCCTCGTCGTCGCCCAAGCTATCACCGGCATCCTCCGGCGATGAGGGGAATAACGTCCGAAGCTCGGCCACGCACGCACGGTTGAGACTGCTATTAAACCATAGACGCATTTCGTGCGTGAGCTGCTCAAGCAGTGCGGCATACGCCTCCTGCCCCTCTGCCGATTCATCGTCGACCAGCGTCTCGAATTCGGGATGCCGGCTTAGCCACTCATCCAGATACGGGTCAAGCTCCTGCGGATGCGGCCCCCAGTGACCTAAATACTGCCGATCTCGATCGAACAAAACCACCAGCGGCAGATCCATGTCAGGCAGGTTCTCCAGCAGGTCCTCGTCGTCCGCCAGCGCGCCTAGCAGTTCGATGCCATCTTCTTCCTGGAGAACGCGCAAGTCGATGCGCGGGTTCATCGCCGCGATGCGCGCCACGATGGGCAGCACGGCGATTGTGCTCGGACTGTCGCTCGGCGCCACCGCCACCACATAGACGGGCTCCGTCAGACCGGCGAAAAATGCCTGGTCAGCCGGCGACACGCGGATCTCCGCCATCCGCGTCCGCAGAAGCCGGGCCAGCGCCTCATCCCCGGCAAGATATTCCGCATAGACGGGCGCGGCTGCAAAGAGAAGGGAGACGTCGCTCACCCCGTTCACATACTGGACTTCGCGCATAGCGGCTCTTTGTCTGCGTCAGTGTGGGCGCCCGGCGCCAACGCATCAATGCGCACGTCGTTGTGCCCGGTTCTTTAGCTGCACCCGCAAAGGCGGATGTAGCGCAGATTGTAACACACGCGGCGCTTCCCGAACAGGATCGCTATGCGTTTCTCCGCGCACGCCCAACCAGATTTTATCCCACGCCGGAAAGCTCAAAGTTGCCTGGCAGGCGTCATTCCTCGGGCGACAGGCAATCCGCAACGCGTCACTTGTCCTCGCACGTAAGCCCTACCCGGTATACGCACGGCGCAGGGAATAGGTGACAGGTCGCCTTGCTCGAAAGAGGGGTTTGGATTGACGAATCACCGAAAGCGTGCTAATGTGCCGCAACCGTAGGGCGGTCTCCGGACCGGCATTTGCGGCGCGCCGTCTAGCTGCGTCGATACACCTGGGCATAGAGCGTACCGGGAGATGAATACATGAGTGACAACACGTTCACAAAGAACGTTCTTGACGAGGGCCTGGGCCTTGAATCGTGGACGGAACTGCCTGATCCGCGCCGCGTTCTGGCCGAAAACGACCCCGAGGTCTACCAGGCCATTGAGGCGGAACGCCGGCGTCAATTCGCCGGCATCGAACTCATCGCCAGCGAGAACTACGTCTCGCCCGCGGTCCTGGCCGCGATGGGCAGCGTGCTCACCAACAAGTACGCCGAAGGCTATCCGGGCAAGCGCTACTACGGCGGCTGCGAAGCCGTCGATATTGCCGAGCGCATTGCCATCGCCCGTGCCAAAGAGCTATTCGGCGCCGACCATGCCAATGTCCAGCCACACTCCGGCGCCCAGGCCAATGAGGCGGTCTATCTCGCCTTCCTGCAGCCGGGCGACCCCGTTCTGGCGCTCAAGCTGGACCACGGCGGCCACCTCAGCCACGGCTCCCATCTCAACAGCTCAGGCAAGCTCTACAACTTCATCCACTACGGCGTGGATCGCGAGACCGAACGCATTGACTACGACGCCTTGCAGCAGTTGGCAGAAGAACACAAGCCCAAGCTGATCGTCGCCGGCGCCAGCGCCTACCCGCGCTTCTTCGACTTTGCGCGGCTGCGCGCTATTGCCGACAGCGCCGGTTCGCTCCTAATGATGGACATGGCGCATGTCGCCGGCCTCATCGCCGCGGATCTGCACCCCGACCCCGTCCCCTACTGCGACGTGGTCACGACGACCTCGCACAAGACCCTGCGCGGGCCGCGTGGCGGCATGATCCTATGCCGCGCCGAGTATGCGCGCGTCATCGACCGCGCCGTCTTCCCCGGCATTCAGGGCGGCCCGTTGATGCACATCATCGCCGCCAAGGCCGTCGGCTTCGGCGAGGCGCTTAAGCCCGAGTTCCGCGCCTATCAGCAGCGCGTGCTCGACAACGCCCAAGCCCTAGCGGCCTCCCTGCAGAGCGAGGGACTGCGCATCGTCAGCGGCGGCACAGATAACCACCTGATCCTTGTCGATCTGAACGCGCTGGATGGCGAAGAAATTACGGGCAAAGCTGTGGAAAAAGCCCTGGACAAAGCCGGCATCCACACCAACAAGAACATGATCCCCTTCGACCCTAGGCCGCCGCTGGTCTCGAGCGGCATTCGCCTGGGTTCGCCCGCGGCGACTACCCGCGGCATGGGGCCGGAAGAGTTCGCTCAGATCGGCCGTTGGATCGCGGCCATCGCCCGTGAGCCGAGCAATGGGGCGCTACAAGAGCGCATCAAACGAGAGGTGCTGAATCTAGCCGTCGCATTCCCTGTGCCGGCCTAACCAATAGCTCGACCGAACCGGGGGCGCATCCGCTGCGCCCCCTTTGTCTAGTCAGGTTTACACAACATCCAGCTAGCCAACCTAGTTACTCCCCGCGCCACACAAGGAGCATCCTATGGAGCAGGCGTCCGAAGTGGGAAACGGCGGCGTCCCGGCCCCGGAAGAGGCCGACGGCTACAGCCGCCGCGAGCAGATTGCCTGGTATTTCTACGACTGGGGCAGTTCCGCCTTTTCCACCACGGTGGTGACGGTCTTCCTCGGTCCCTACCTGACCACGATCACCCAGGCTGCCGCAGACGCCAATGGCTACGTCTATCCGCTGGGCATCCCCGTATTGGCCGGCGCCTTCTTCCCCTACATGATCGCCCTGTCGGTGCTGCTGCAAGTCTTCTTTCTGCCGGTCTTGGGCGCCCTAGCCGACTATTCCCATCGCAAAAAGCAGTTCTTCGCAGTCGCCGCCTATCTGGGCGCCTTCACCACGATGGGCATGTATTTTCTGCAAGGCGACAACTACATCTTGGGAGGCGCGCTGCTCGTCCTATCCAATCTGAGCTTTGGCGCGGCCATCGTCTTCTACAACGCCTACCTGCCCGACATCGCCGGGCCGGACGACCGCGACCGCGTCTCGTCGCAAGGCTGGGCGCTCGGCTATCTGGGCGGCGGCCTGCTGCTGGCGCTCAACCTCGTCTTTGTGCAGTTCCTCGCCGAGCCCTTGGGCGTTTCTACCGCTCACGCCGTGCGCATCTCGCTGACCTCCGCCGGCGTGTGGTGGGCAGTCTTCACCCTCATTCCCCTGGCCGCGCTCAAACGGCGCGCCCCGCTGAAGAAGCTCCCGCCCGGAGAACGCTACGCCACAATCGGTTTCAAGCAACTGCGCCACACGTTGAGCGAAGTGCGCAACTTCCCCCACACGCTGCTGTTCTTGCTCGCCTACCTGCTCTATAACGACGGCATCCAGACGGTGATCGCCCTCTCCGCCACCTTCGGCAGCGAAGAACTGGGGCTGGGAACCGCGTCGTTGGTGCAGTTGATCCTAATGGTGCAATTCATCGCCTTCTTCGGCGCGCTTCTGTTCCAACAGGTTGCCAGTCGCACAGGCGCTAAGCGCGCCATCGTCATCAGTCTCTTCATCTGGCTGGGCGTCACCCTCTACACCTATGCGTTTCTGCAAACCGAATTACAGTTCTTCATCCTGGGCGGATTCATCGCCATCGTCATGGGCGGCAGCCAGGCCCTCAGCCGTTCGCTCTTCTCGCTGATGATCCCGCGTGGGCAAGAGGCGGAATATTTCAGTCTCTACGAGGTGAGCGAACGCGGCACAAGCTGGCTCGGCCCGATGCTCTTTGGCTTCACCCTACAGATGACCGGCAGCTATCGCTACGCCATCTTGTCGGTAGCCATTTTCTTCGCGGCCGGTCTGGTGCTGCTCATGCGGGTGAATGTGCGCCGCGCCATCGAGGAATCCGGCAATCGCGTTCCTGCCAATCTGTAGACGCGCTGGCGTCTCTTCCTCCCCAATTACAAACGGGGCGGGGCTAAGCCTGCGGATGGCTCAACCCCGCCCCGTCGTCATGGCCGGCACGCGCTAGCCGCGCCCGACGCGTCATCTATGCGAAATGCGGTTCGTGTTGCGCCTTAGGCGATTCGCCTTCAGCGCCATCAAAGCCATCTTCCTCTGCTCGCTGTTCCCGCTCCGCTTCCGCCTCCGCCAACGAAATCTCACCCGCAGCATGGCGATTGCGCAGTTCCTGATAAGTCTCCTCGCTCATGCCCAGCGGTATCTCGTCATGACCAAAGACGCGGTGCAACCCAAGCCGCAGCCCCTTCATCGTGCGCTGCACGAACGACTCGCTGTAAACCTCCGCAAAGGTGGACACCGCTTCATCCGGGTTGAGCGGGGCCAAGCCATATTCCTGGCTCAGCTCCTCGCGGTGATGCGCGATCCACATATATAGGTCCGCCTCCGTCCGGTGCGGAAATTCTTCCATCAAGTTGTATTTGCGAATGGCCTCGACCACAGGCGCGTAGACGTTGTCATACCAGCTCGCCACCGCGTCGGGCCACTCCAGGAACTCGTCGCCGCCCTTGCCCTCCAACTCCTTGTTGACCAGATACCAATGCACATGGATGTGGCGCAGCATCATGTCATAGCGCCCCGGCTCCGTCAGGCCGATGCCGTGGCGCGGCCGCAGTTGGTTGAGGCCGGTCTTTCGCATGAATTCCTGATGATCCGCCTTGATAATCCACTCGTCGTGATCGAAGTCCTCCAGCGTTAACGGGACATCAGTCTCTACCACCGTAACATACGCCTCGATGTGCGTCAGCCCGTTGGCCCGCGCCACACTCACGCGGTGGTTGCCATCGCGCACGAAATAGACCCCGCCGATCTTGAACAGATCGACTGGCGGCACGCCCTCCAGCGAGTTCATCGCCGCGTCCAGCCGTGACCAGCGCTCCTCATTCACGCCCGAGCGCGGCATGAATGTGCGCGTGAAGTCCTTGTAGCGCCCCACGCTGCCCACAATCAGATTCAGCGGCACCATTTCGGTGCCCATCTCTATTTTTTGACGCGCCTTCAGGCGATTCGCCACCTCGTGATAGTTCAGCAAATCCGAATTGCCGCCGGTCACCAAGGCGAGCAAATCCGCCATCGACGCACGATTCAGGCTGCGCCGGAACCGTTCACGCGCCTGAACATCTGTCGAACCTAATGT
>CAYXRG010000049.1:0-26429 GCA_964467575.1 uncultured Caldilineaceae bacterium
GATCGGCAATTTTATCACACGCCTAGGGCGAATTCAAACAAAACTGCCGTTTTCTTCCTGAGCGCCTCCTACAGCCGGCGTAACAGCCAACGTCCCACGAAGCCCGCGGCCAGGATCAGCGAGCCGCCGATCCAGATGCCCGGCTCCACCCAAAAGGCGAGGAACAGACAGGCGAGCAGCCCTGCCATGGCGACGCCGCGCGGGAAGAGCCGCTGCTCCGCCGGCATCTGCAGCGCGGCCAGGTTGGTAATGGCATAGTAGACCAGCACGGTGAATGCGCTGAACGACCAGGTAATGCGTACGTCGCCGATGAGGACGAGCGCCGCGATCAGAGCGGCCACCGCGATCACCGCCGCCTCCGGCGTCTTGCTCGTCTCGCTGACGCGCGCCACAGCCGCCGGCAGATCGCGGCGACGGCCCATCGCCAACACAACGCGCGACAGCCCCAGCAGCAGATTGAGCAGTACGCCCAGCATGGCCGTGATGGCCCCGACTGCCAGGATTGCCGGCGCGCCCGGCACGCCGAAGGCCGCGGCGATGACTTCCAGCGGCGCGGATGTCGCCCGCGTCTGCTCGGCGAACTGCTCCGCCCCGGCTACGCCCACGGCGACGACGGCCACACTAACGTAGAGGATCATGCTGGCGATCAGCGTCACGATGATGGCGCGGGGGATCGTGGTGCGGGGCGCGCGCACCTCTTCGCCCAGCGTAGCGATGCGGCCGTACCCCGTGTACGCCACGAACATCAGGGCCGAAGCGTGCAACAGGCCGCGCAACGGGCTGCCCTCTTCGCCGGGGAGCCCCCAAAACGGCGTAAAGTGTTGTGCGCCGTTCTGGAGCAGCGGGCGAATACCGGCCAGCACAAACACGGCCAGCGCGGCGAGCGTGATCGATACGACGAATGTATTCGTGCGGTTGGACTGGCGCATACCGCCCAGGATGACGAGCGTCAGCACGACGACCGCGGCTAAGCCCAGCCCGATGCGCCACACTTCGTGGCTAACCCCGAACGCAGCGAGCACGTAGCCGGCAAAGCCGAGCGCAGCCGTGGCCGCCGAAGCGCTCTTGGCGCATAGGAACATCCACCCCGCGGCAAAACCGAGCCACGGATTCAGGTACTTATAGCCGTATTCATATGTGCCGCCGCTGACAGGGTGGCTGGCGGCAAGCTGCGCGCTGGAAAGGCCGTTCGCCGTCGCCACGAGCGCGCCGATCACCACCGCCAACGTCACAGCCGGGCCGGCAACGCCGGCGGCGATGCCCATGCTGACAAAAACGCCCGTCCCCACAATCGAGCCGAGGCCCATCATTACAGCCCCAAAAAGGCCCAGTTCACGATCCAGCGAACCGGAAGCCGATCCAGAAGATGCAGTCTGTTTCACGCCGAAGTCTCCTCCCGACCGCGACATCTCGCCTGATCGCCAACCGTGTGTACTCGAATCGGCTGCAATCAGGCGAGATGTAGACTCGTTCGACACCCCAAGAACGGCGCCGCCCCCCTCAATCGCCGCCGTCTTTTTCGGAGCGAAGCATGATGTGCAGTTCGCGCAACTGCGCCTCGGTCACCGGGCTAGGCGCGTTTACCATCAAGTCCGTCCCTGCTGCGGTCTTGGGGAAAGCGATCACATCGCGAATGCTGGACGTCTCGGCGTAGATGGCGGCCATGCGATCGATGCCCAGGGCGATGCCGCCATGCGGCGGCGCTCCATACTGGAAAGCCTCCAACATATGGCCGAACTGGGCCTCGGCCTCTTCCTCGCTGATCTGCAACGTCTTGAAGAGCCGGTATTGCAGGTCAGTGCGGTGGATGCGGATGCTGCCGCCGCCGATCTCCCAGCCGTTCAGCACCACGTCATACGCCTTGGCGTGAACCGCGCCCGGATCGCTTTCCAACAGCGACCAGTCCTCATCGCGTGCGCTCGTGAAGGGGTGATGCACGGCCTGCCAGCGTTGCAGTTCGTCATCGTACTCCAGCAGCGGGAAGTCGGTGATCCAGCAGTAGGCAAGCACATTCTGATCGATCAGCCCGGCGCGCCGGCCAATCTCCAAGCGCAGGTTGCTCAAGCTCTGGGCCGTCACGCCGGGGTCGGCCGCCACGAGCAGAATCAGGTCGCCGGTAATAGCTTGACTGCGACCAATGATGGCCCGCAACTCCTCGACGGACAGGAACTTGGCTGTCTGGCTGCGCAGCGCCTCGGCCGGAATGGGTCCATTCTCCGGGATCTCGCCGGCCAGCCCGATCCAGACCAGTCCCTTGGCCCCGTACTGCTTCACAAAGTCGGTCAGTTCGTCGATCTCGCGGCGCGGCAGATTCGCCCCGCCAGGATAGACCACGCCCTTGACCTGCCCGCCGCTCGCGGCGGCGTTACGGAAGACGGCAAACTCGCTATTGCGCACATCTTCGGTCACGTCGAACAGCGTCTGGCCAAAACGCAGGTCAGGACGGTCTACGCCATAGCGCTCCATCGCTTCGCCATAGGTCAGCACCGGGAAGGGGACTTGCTGGATGCGCTTCGGGCTGATCTCGCCGCTGAGCTCGATCAGCATCTCCTCGATCAGGGCGCGCACGTCTGCGGCCTCGACGAAGCTCATCTCCAGGTCAAGCTGAGTGAATTCCGGCTGGCGGTCGGCGCGCAGGTCTTCGTCGCGGAAGCAGCGCGCGATCTGGAAGTATCGCTCGATGCCGGCGACCATGAAGAGCTGCTTGAGCTGCTGCGGGCTTTGCGGCAGCGCGTAGAAACGATGGGCGTGCATGCGGCTAGGCACGACAAAGTCGCGTGCGCCTTCCGGCGTGCTCTTGAGCAGGATCGGCGTCTCGATCTCCAAGAAGTCGCGCGCCGAGAGATACTCGCGGATCATGCGCACCATACGATGACGCAGAACTAAGTTCGCCAACATGCGCGGCCGGCGCAGGTCCAAATAACGGTATTTGAGACGTAGCGCCTCCTCGACGTCGTCGGCGTTGCCGCTGATGTAGAACGGGGGCGTGCGCGCCGGGTTCAAAACCTTGACATCGTCCGCCATCACTTCGACGGCGCCCGTCGCTAAGTTGGGATTCTCGAAACCGGGCGGACGCTTGCGCACGACGCCGCTCATCTGCACAACATACTCGCTGCGCAACTGGCCGGCCACCTCGTGCGCCTCCGCCGTGGCATCGGAATCGATAGTCACCTGCGTGATGCCGAAGCGATCACGCAGGTCGACAAAGATCAGGCCGCCATGATCGCGGCGGCGGTTGACCCACCCCGCCAAGGTCACATGCTGGCCGACATGCTCCAAAGTCAGTTCACCACAGGTGTGTGTCTTCAACATAACCGAATCCCCATTGCTGCTGACGAACGGATTATTCAGGACATTATAGATGGCTCTGTCGCGCAGTGCAATTCTCGCCTCCGAGACCCGGAACGCGTTTTTCACATTGGAGCGCGTTCCCGCCTCCCAAGCCGCCGCCGGTACGGGAAGCGCTCGGCGAAACCCACGTCATAATCCGGTTTCGGAAATTTGATCGCGGGCGCGCGGCGCGGTAGAATATCCTTTATGCCTTTAACCATTCACGCCGCTTGGTTGCGTTCCGACGAGTCAGTTTCGAGCAGTCGCTTGTTCTTGTGGGCCGAGGATCAGGACCTCTCCAACGGGTCCGGAAACGGCTCACGCCTTTCTTCCGGCGAGACGGCGGGTGCGGCAAAGACCGCCAATGGCCGCCAACGCACGCCGAAGGTCCCCTCTCACCCCAGCCAAGCCGCCATCGGCCAGTTGCGCTCCGCCCTGGCCGCGGGGTTCACCAGCATCGCACCGTCGGCCGCCCAGCCGGCTACCGCCGTGGTCTGGCTGCCTAGCCAAGACGGGCTGCCGCTTACGCGGCGCAACGTCTTCCGCTCCGCTGCTTCCGGTAATGGCGGGCATGCCCGGACCGCTGCGCCGGCTCCGACGCTGATGCCGTGGCAGGTGACGGGTCTCGCCTTGTCGCCGCTGGCCGCGCTTGCCTGCCTCAGCCATCTGACGCGCCAGCCCCTGCGCAGCCGTGAGACGGAGACCGTCTCGTTCCAACGCGTGCGACTGGGCCACGACCTGACGTTCTGGAGCAACGCCGCCAAGTTCACGCTGGAAATTCTGGTCGGTCAACACTTCTTGCCCGGCTTGCGCATTCAGCGCGCCGGCCAATTGGAAGGGCGTTGGCAGCCGCTTTGGCTAGACCCGCGCACCGAGCAGCGGCGCAGCTTGCTTGTCGCCGCCATGCCGCCCGTCTGCCGCGCCTACAACCTAGACGATCCTTCAGTTGCGCCGCTCGCCGCCGAGTTGCTCGACCACTTCGTCTCTACGCTGGTCGACACGGCCATCCGCGCCTGGACCGACGATGCCCTCCTGGCAGGCGCGCCGCAGACGCCATCAATGGCCTGGATCAGAAGCTTGCTCGGCGACGATCGCCGGGTTACGCTGCCGCCGCAGCCCGCACACGATCTGTTCCAGGAATGGCACCAATGGACCGAGCAACTTTATGTAGTGCGTGATGCCAACTTCCGCATCTGCTTCGTCTTGACGGAACCGCGCCGGCCCGATCTCGCCGGCGCCGCAGAAGCATCCACAGAAGAGTCCGCCTGGCATCTGCGCTATTACCTGCAAGCGCGCGACAACCCTGCCCTGATGGTCTCGGCGCATGAGGTATGGGGAGCGACGCGCGGCTTCGTTCAGGCGGGCGGCCGCCAGATCGACCAGCCGCAGGAGCGGCTGTTGGCCGGTCTGGGCGTGGCGAGCCGCCTCTTTCCGCCGCTGGAGCGCAGCCTGCACAGCCCTCAGCCGGAATTGAGCCTGCTTTCGACAGAGGAAGCTTACCAGTTCCTGCGCGAGGCCGGCCCGCTTTTGGAAAGCAGCGGATTTGGCGTGATCCTGCCGCACTGGTGGCATGCGGAACCGCGCATGCGTCTGGGACTGCGCCTGCTCCTCTCGGCTGAAGATGAAGCAGTCAATGGGGCGTTGAGCGACAGCGAGTTTGCCGGCGACGAGTTTGCCGATGAGCCGGACGCCGACACGCTCGAACTGCCTTTCGGCAGGCGGAGCGCCGGTCAGCGCGGCTCGACGGGCCGCATCGCCTACGCCTGGGAACTTACCTTGGGCGGCCAACAGCTCACTCGCGCCCAGTTTGAGCAAGTCACAGCCATGCGTACGCCGCTGCTGCGTCTCGATCAGCGTTGGGTGGAATTGGACCCGGAACAGGTCGAAGCGGCCAAACGCTTCCTCGCCGGCCCCAAGCCTGCAGGACGCATCAGCCTGCTACAAGCCGTGAAACTAGCCCAGCGTTACCAGGCTCCCGCGGCCGTAGACCAGGGGCCCGCACTACATGGCGACGACCTCGCCGGCCTGCCCGACGAGATTCTGCCTTCGCTCGCCACGGTCGAGTCCCTGGGGCTGGAAGATGTGACGCTCACCGGCTGGGTACAGGACGCGCTCGAACGGCTACGCACATACACCCCGCTCGACGCCGCCACAGAGCCGCCCGGCTTTGTGGGCGAACTGCGCCCATATCAGCGTCGCGGCGTAGGTTGGCTGGCCTATTTGCGTCGCCTTGGGCTGGGCGCCTGCCTAGCCGATGACATGGGCCTGGGCAAGACCATCCAGGCCATCGCCCTGTTGCTGCACATGCGCGCCGAAAGTCGGGCCGCAGGCGAAAAGCCGGACCCGGCCCTGCTTATTTGCCCAACCAGCGTCGTCGCCAACTGGCGCCGCGAGATCGAACGCTTCGCACCGGAACTGACCGCCCTGGTTCATCACGGCAACACCCGGCTGAGCGGCGACGACTTCGCCCAGGCCGTCCAGTCCGCCGATCTGGTGATCACCAGCTACGGCACCGCGCGGCGCGACGTGGAGTTGCTCACCCAGTTCGAGTGGGGCGACCTGATCCTCGACGAAGCCCAGAACATCAAGACGCCGACCGCCAAGCAAACCCTGGCCGTGCGGCGTCTGCGCGGGCGTAACCGCATCGCCCTGACCGGCACGCCCGTCGAAAACCGGCTAGCCGAATTGTGGAGCATCATGCACTTCCTCAACCCCGGCTACCTTGGCGCACAAGAGACCTTCCGCCGGCAGTACATCGTCCCCATCGAGCGCTACAACGACGAAGAGCGCACGCACGAACTGCGCCGTGTGGCGCAGCCCTTCCTGCTGCGCCGTCTCAAATCGGACCCGACCATCATCTCCGACCTGCCGGAAAAGAACGAAATGGTGGTCTACTGCTCGCTCTCGCCCGAACAGGCAGCGCTCTACGAAAAGACCGTCAACGAAGCGCTCGCCCAGATTAACCGCTCGGACGGCATTCAGCGCCGCGGCATGGTCTTGGCCCTGCTCACCAAGCTCAAGCAAATTGCCAACCATCCGGCGCACTTCCTCAAGCAGGCCGGCCCGCTCGCCGGGCGCAGCGGCAAGCTGTCGCGCCTCACCGAGATGATGGACGAAGCCCTCTCGGTCGGCGACCGCGCCTTGATCTTCACGCAGTTCGTCGAGATGGGCCATCTGCTCAAGCGGCATCTCGTCGATACGTTGGGGCTGGAAGCGCTCTTCCTGCATGGCGGCACGCCCGCCACGCAGCGCGACAAGATGGTACAGGCCTTCCAGAGCGAGGACGGACCGCCCGTCTTCGTCCTCAGCCTGCGCGCCGGCGGTTCCGGCCTCAACCTTACTGCGGCTAACCACGTCTTCCACTACGACCGCTGGTGGAACCCGGCCGTCGAAAACCAGGCCACCGACCGCGCCTTCCGCATCGGCCAACGCCGCAATGTTCAGGTCCACAAGTTCGTGGCCGCGGGCACGCTGGAGGAGAGCATCCACGAATTGATCGAGAGCAAGCAGATGCTGGCCGAATCCATCGTCGGCAGCGGCGAAGAATGGCTGACCGAACTGGATACTGACCAACTGCGCAACCTGCTCACCCTGCGCTACGATGCGGTCGAAGACGCAGAGGAGGAGTGAACATGCAGGAACCGCGTGAACAAAACGGACGTTGGTGGTCGCGACGCTGGCGGCAGATGTTGGCCGAGCGCGGCGTACAAGCCGCGAACCGTTCGACCGGCAAAGGCGCGCGCGTCAAGCGGATGGAAGTGCTGCCGGGCCGCGCTGTCGCTATGGTGCAGCCGCACGCCGGCGACGTCTGCACGGTCGAGGTCCGCATCCCCACATGGAGCGAGACGGAATGGGAACGAGCGCTGGAAACGCTCGGCCACCAGGCGCTATATACCGCGCATCTCTCCGCGGGCGAACTGCCGCCCGACCTGGAAAGCGCACTCGCGCAGGCCGGCGTGTCGCTGCTGCCCGAACCGCAAGAGGAGATCGTGCAGATCTGCTCCTGCTGCGGCGAGACGGACGCCCCCTGCGAGCACGCCATCGCGGTCTATCGCGCCCTGGGCGAACTGCTAGCCGACACCCCGTGGCTGCTTCTGCGCCTGCGCGGCAAGGACCAACAACAGGCGCTACACGCCTTGCGCCTGCGCCGCGAACGCAAAGGCAGTCAGGAAGACGGCGCTGCGCCCGCAGACGCCCGGCCCGCGTCTGGCCCTGCTCAAGCGCCCGGCTACACGACGCCCGATGGCGCGGACGCTCCCGAACCGCTCGACGCTGACCCGGCCGCATTCTGGGGCAGCGGCCGCGCGCAAGAGGAATACAGACCATTCATCATCGCTCCCGCCGTGGAACTGGCCCTGCTGCGCCGCCTAGGCCCCCCGACATTCACGCACGCAAGCATCGACGCCTACGAAACGCTGGCAGAGATCTACCGCCAGGTGAGCCGCGAAGCGCTGGCCCTGGCCTATGCCGCCGACCCCGTCTCCGAGACGGCTGCACACGAAGAGGCCCCGTCCTGAAGCAGGCCCTGTGATGCGCGGGCGGGAAGGCGCGTGCGTTGACACGCAGCCATGGCAACAGATGCGAGCACGTATGGCGGACGACGAACTGGCCGAGTTGAACAATTCGACGGTCGACGAAACCTTCGCCGCCCTGTTCGGGCCGTATGAACGGGCCCCCGCTTGGCTCTACCACCCGGCGCGTCCGCTGGCGCGGGCCGAGCAGCGTCGAAGCAGCCCCGTCAACCGGCTCACAGCTCTGCAACAGATGGCACAGGGGATCGACCGCATCTACCGGGATTACATGCCCGCGCTCTTCGGCTCCGGAGGCCCCCAAGCCGCTTCCGGCGCGGACTGGGCGCCGGCGCTAAGCACGTGGACCGAGATGCTCTATCGCCGCGCGGCGCTGCTCTATGAAGACGTCATCATCCCAGAACTTGCCCAGACTGGATTTGAGATCGTGCCGGTCGCCCAGGCGGCGGCGGATCATTCCGCCTGGCTGCGCGACTATTTCTATGCGCGCGTCCACCCTTTGCTTGTTCCGCTGGCAGTCGACCCCGGCCGGCCCTTCCCGCACATCAGCAGCGACAGTCTCAACTTGTTGGTCGAACTGCGCGACGGCAGCAGGGGCGAGCTGGCAGCGCTCTTTGCGCGCGTCAAGACGCCGCACGCCATCCCTCGACTGATTCGCCTGCCTTCGGCCGCAACGAAGTCGTCCGCTGTCTATGTGTGGAGTGGAGACCTGGTCAGCCACTTCGTCGCGGACCTCTTCGTCGGAATGCCCGTACACCGCACGTTCTACTTCCGCCTGTTGCGCGCCCAGCCGCCCGCCCCCAGTAACAGGCCGCAACTTCTCCAGGGGGAGCGAGCCAAACGCTTCGGGCCGGTCGTGCGCGTGGACGTCGAGAGTGACATGCCCCCGCGCGTCACCAACTGGCTGCTCGACCATCTAGACGCAGCCTCACACGCAGTGGTGCGCTATGACGCGCCGCTGCCCCTGATGTCGCTCCCTCAGTTAGCCGCCGAGGCCGCCGCCAGGCTCAACGGCGACGACGCCGGCCGTTGACGGCGATTTCGGCCCTGGGCGCGGCGCAACGCGTCGGATGGCATCTCCTGGCGATCCTGGCTCCGCTTTGGATCAACTTGTGGGGCCAACAGCCGTTTGACCTTCCCAAAGCAGCGTTGGTACGGACGCTGGTCTGGGTCTTGACGGGCATGGCGCTGGCCGAATACGTTCATAGACGGCAGCCGCCGTGGAGCCGGTTGCGCGCCGGCCCCCTGCTGGGTCCGGCCATGCTGCTGGCCCTGGTGATCGTCACAACCACCGCGACCTCCGTCGACTGGCCGCTAAGCCTGTGGGGCAGCTATGAGCGCAACCAGGGCGCGGTGACGCTGCTCACCTATCTGATGCTGCTCCTGCTGGCGGCAAGTCGCTTTCAGAGCGTTAACCTTGCCCGCGAGACGGCAACGGCAATGGCGGCCTCGGGCATCCCGCTCCTTCTCCTGAGTTATGCCCAAACCTTAGGCTGGAATCCCTTCGACCTGCTCAGTGACGCCCGTTCGCCGATCTACGCGACGTTGGGTCGCGCCAACTTCGTCGGCGCCTATCTGGCAATCCTGTTGCCGGTGACGTTGGCGCTGTTGCTCACGGCTCGCGGGCGCCTGCGCCTTGCCTGGGCCCTGCTTTTTTCGGGCGAACTAGTCGGCGTTGGGCTGACGTTGGCCCGCAGCGCTTGGGTGGCGGCATCCGTAGCGCTGGCGCTGTTCGCCCTGCTCTGGTACGGGCCGCGGTTGGGGCGTCCACTGCGCAGGTTAGCCTGGGGTGGAATCGTCCTACTCTTTCTGAGCGGTCCGCTCGCAGTTATAACGCTAGGCCGGCATCAACTTGGCTCAAGTGCGGCGCGCCTGTCCATCTGGCGCGCCGCACTCGACCTGATTGCACATCGACCGCTCCTAGGCTACGGCCTCGAAACGACGGGCATCATGTTCCCGCGTGTCTACCCGCCCGAACTCGTCTACCTACAAGGACGCGATTTCTTTGTCGATCGCGCCCACAACCTGGCTCTGGACTGGACCTTGACGGCAGGCATTCCGGGTTTGCTGGCGTACGCTCTGCTCCTGGCCACGTTCTGCCTCGTGATCGGCCTAGCATTAGGCCGTCCGCAATCTACACGGCGACGCGCGCTGCTGATCGCGACATTGTCCGCCGTGCTGGGCAATGTCGCCAACAACCTCACCAGTTTCGACGTGACGCCCACGGCGACGGCGACGTGGCTGCTGATGGGGATGGGCGCAGCCCTCGCCGCGCCGCCATCCCTCTCGTTAGCCCCGGTGACGGCGCAGCGCAGCGCTTGGCGCTGGGCCTTCGTCCTCGCCCTGAGCGCAGGCGTCGGCGCGGCTGCGTGGCAGATCAACGTCCGCCCTCTACGCGCCGACATCGCCGCGCGCGCGTCTCATCTGCATGCCCAGGCCGGCGACTGGAACGGAGCCGCATCAGCCGCAGAACGGGCGTCGACACATTGGCCGTTCGAGCCGGCGCACCAACTCCTACGCAGCCAGGCATACTGGCAATTAGCCGTCACCGACCCGTCGAGGGCGCAGTATTGGCTGGCGCAGGCCGAAAGCGCCTTAGAACAAGCCCGCCAACTGCGACCGCAAGACTCGAATAGTTGGCTGCACACGGCCCAGTTCTACGCGTCCGCCGCCCGTCGCTTCGGAGCCGACACACACGGCCTAGCCGCTGGCGCGTTTGACCGCGCTTTGACATTGTCCCCGAATTCCGCCACCATATACGCCCTTTGGGGACGCGCCGCATTAGAAAGCGGAGATGTGGAGACCGCAGCCGCCAAACTGCGACAGGCCGTCGTGCTGGACGCGACCAACGGCGAAGCGTATCTCTATCTGGGTACGGCTGAAGCGGCCTTAGGGCGCCTGGAGATCGCTCTGGCTGCCCATCAGGAAGCCGTGCGTCTATTACCGGAGTCCAGCGCGGCCTATTCCGCTGTAGCGACCGCCTACTGGCGCTTAGGCCGGTCAGCGGAAGCAATGGCAGCTGTGAAGAGGGCGCTGCAACTCGACCCGAACAACACACAGGCCGCCGCCTTGCATCGAGACATCCGTGGCTATCTGCGGCTAAACTGAGCGTCCGTTAGCGGTATCGGTATACGCCCGGTCACCTATCGTCCGGAGCGTGTATCGGTATAGAAAGGCGGAAACCTCGTGAACAATAAGAGTTTGTCCATGACCGTTGCCGGCATCGTCCTGCTGCTTATGGCAGCCGGCGTCGCCGGCGTGTTCACACAACGCGCATCCGCAGCGGAGGCTGTCGAAGCAGCCCAAACTCCCAGTACAATCAGCTATCAAGGCCGGTTGACGAACCCGGACGGTCAGCCGCTGAACGGAAACTATACGATGCGCTTCATCGTCTACGACGCAGCCAACGGCGGATCGGCGCTGTGGGATAGCGGCGACCGCAGCATCGCCGTAGATGGCGGGCTGTTCACAACTCAACTTGAGGTGGATCAAGCCAACTTCAACGGGCAGGCGCTCTGGTTGAGCATCGACGTCAACGGGCAGACGTTGTCACCGCGCCAGGAGATCTTGCCCGCTCCCTACGCCCTCAGCCTGCGCCCCGGCGCGGACATCGCAGCCGATTCGCTCGATGCGGCCGACGCCGCGCTGGCGGGCTATGCGCCGGCCACAGGCGCGGCCCTGTACGCGTCCGCCGGCGGCGGCGCGGGCCTGCACAGCCAGAGCACGCAGAGCTACGGCGTCTGGGGAGCAAGCACAGATAGTTGGGGCGGCTACTTCACCAGCGACAACGGCTACGGCCTGCGCGTCCACACAGACGGCATCAACCACTACGACCACGGCGCCTATGTGACGTCGACCGGCGGTTACGGCGTCTATGCCCAGAGCGTACAGAACCAGGGCGTGCGCGGGGAGGCCGGAAACGTCGAGGGGATAGCGCAGCCGCTCGGCGCGGTGGGCGTGGTCGGCATCGGCGCCAATCGCGGCGTCTACGGCAGCAGTTCCTCCGGCGTCGGCCTCTACGGGGTCAGCAACAGCAACTACGGCATATGGGGACAGAGCGCAGACTGGCGCGGCGCCACCGGGCGCACCTCGCGCACAGACAACAACTACGGCTTCTATACGCCGGACAACCTCTACAGCCTCAACATACACACCGCCGGCGCGTTCATGCAGGTCATGCAATACAGCGGCGCCGGCACAGTGTCGCCGGGCGATGTCGTGGTCTTCAGCGGCGTCGACCGCTCCGCGGCTGCGGTCGACGGCCCCCTCGTACAGGTCACGAAGGCGACCTTCGCCAACAGTACAGCCGTCGCCGGGGTTGTCTACAGCCGCTTCAACATCGCCGCCGTCGATCCGGCGCTTGAATCGCCGGAAGGATCTTTGCCGGCGGCTATGACAGACATGGAAGTAACCCCGCCGGGCGATGCCGCCCCGGGCGAATACGTTCTCGTCGTCGTGCAGGGGCCCGCCTTGGTAAAGGCGAGCGTAATGGATTCCGGCAGCATCCAGCCCGGCGACCTTCTCTCGACAGCCGGAGCAGCCGGGTTCGCGGCAAAGGCCCAAACGGCGACCGTGGACGGCGCGCTGACGACCCTGCCCGGGACCGTCTTCGGCAAAGCGCTGGAGCCGCTAGACGGCGCGCAAGATATGATCTACGTCTATGTCACGCTCCAGTAGCTGACGTGCTGCGCCGAAAGGAGACATTGATGAAGTATCGTCCGGGGATCATCATTCTAGTTGCCGCGTTGGCGGCGTTGGCGCTGCTGTCCGGCAGAGCCGGCCTAGCCCAGACATCCGCCGACTACGACCTGTCGTGGCACGTAATCGCCGGCGGCGGACGGCTTTCTGCTTCGGCCGATTACCGCGTCGAAGGCACAGCCGGCCAGGGCATCGTCGGGCCGTCCAGCAGCGCCGACTTCCGCCTGTCAAGCGGCTTTTGGTTTGCGGAGCCGGCGGAAGAACGGGTTAACCTGCCGATCATCTTGCGCTAGAAAGAATTCGCGCGCTTTATTGACAGCCGCAGGGCTGTGTGCTACGCTACCGGCATGATGCGCCGCTGCGATCTACGAAAACGTAGCGGCAACTGAATCAACCATAGTCGAAGACGAAGAACAGGGCGCGCCGCCCTGGTGCACCAGAGAGCTGCCGGACGCTGCGAGGCAGCCCCAGACGGCGACGCCAGCGCCTTCCGAGACCCCGGCAGGAAATGGCCGGGCGGCCCCCACGCCGTTATCGTGTTCGAGGCGGAAGCTCGCATGAGCTTCCGCGAAGTCAGGTGGCACCACGGAGTCCCTTTCGTCCTGAAGCGGTTCAGACGAAGGGGGTTTTTATTTTGGCGGACCCTTATCACCGAAAGGCGGAATCATGCTGGACATTCGTTGGATGCGAGAGAATCGCACGGCGCTAGCCGAAGCGATGCGCAAGCTCAACGACGCCGACGCGCCGTGGGAGCAGGCGCTGGACCTGGATGAGCAACGCCGCAGCCTGCTCACCCGCGTGGAGACGCTGCGCGCCGAGCGCAACGCAGGCTCCAAAGAGATCGGCCGGCTCTTCCAAGAGAAGCGCGCAGACGAAGCCAACGCCCTCAAGGCGCGTATGGCCGAGATCGGCGATGAGATCAACGCGCTGGATGTCGAACTGCGCAGCGTAGAGGAGCTGTTCCTCGCCGCCATGCTGCGCATCCCCAATCCCCCGGAGGATGACGTGCCGGTCGCGCCCGATGAGTCGGGAAACGTCGTGGTCAAAGAGTCGGGCCAGAAGCCGCGCTTCGACTTCGACCCGCTGCCCCACTGGGACCTGGGCGAGCGGCTGGGCATCATCGACCTGGAGCGCGGCGCACGCCTCTCCGGCAGCCGTTTCTACGTGCTCAAGGGCGGCGCGGCGCAATTGCAACGCGCCCTCGCCAACTGGTTCCTGGATGTGCACGTCGAGGAGCATGGCTTCCAGGAAGTCTACCCGCCCTTCATGGTGCGCGAGGAGTGCATGGTCGGCACGGGCAACCTGCCCAAGTTCGGGGATGTGCTCTACCGCGACGCCGAGGAAGACTACTGGTTCATCCCTACAGCCGAGGTGCCGGTGACCAACTTGCACCGCGATGAGATCATCGAAGCGGGGACTCTGCCGCTCTACTACGTAGCGCACACCCCCTGCTTCCGTCGCGAGAAGGTGTCCGCAGGCAAAGACGTGCGCGGCATCAAGCGCGTCCACCAGTTCGAGAAGGTGGAGATGGTCAAGTTCGTAGAGCCGCAGCACGGCCGCGACGAACTCGAGTCGCTCACGCGCAGCGCCGAAGCGCTGGTCGAGCGGCTGGGCCTGCCCTGGCGCCGCGTCGCCATCGCCACCGGCGACCTTTCCTTCGTTGCCTGCAAGAAGTACGACATCGAGGTATGGGCCGCGGGCAGCCAGGAGTGGCTGGAGGTCAGCTCCTGCTCGTGGTTCCGCGACTTCCAGGCGCGGCGCGCCAACATCCGCTACCGCAAGGAGGACGGCTCCATCGAGCACGTCCACACGCTCAACGGCTCCGGCCTGGCCCTGCCGCGCATCGTGATCGCCATCCTCGAGAATTTCCAGCAGGCTGACGGCAGCATCGTCGTGCCCGAAGTGCTGCGGCCCTACATGGGCGGTCGCACGCGCATCGGCTAGGGACGAGGCGACTCGTCGATCGGACGGCGCGCCGCCGCATGAAGGAGGCGCGCCGTTACCCAATAGGGTAATTACGGGCGCGGTGCATTTGACAGGCAAAAGGAGAGAATAGTATACTGCCTACGCTGTTGAGGCGTCTGTTCTGCGCTGAGTTTCACTTGGCGGCGATGGAGGGATGGCCGAGTGGACGAAGGCGGTTGTCTTGAAAACAACTGTGGCAGTGATGTCACCGGGGGTTCGAATCCCTCTCCCTCCGCCTAGCGCTAGACGGATGCAGTGTAAGTCATGTGGGGAGGTCGCATAGCCCGGTCGAGTGCGCCCGCCTGCTAAGTGGGTAGGGGTAGCAATATCCCTCGAGGGTTCAAATCCCTCCCTCCCCGCCACAGACTGCTGTAACACGCTAGCTGAATATGTCCCCGTAGCTCAGTGGATTAGAGCGCTTGGTTGCGGACCAAGAGGTCGGAGGTTCGAGTCCTCCCGGGGATGCCACGATACAACGGGGGCGACGTGCCAAGAGCGTCGCCCCCGTTTGTTTTTGCTCTGGTCTGATGATGGCCTAGACGTGTCCTAGGCCGGCGTCCAACGCGTGAGATCCCGCCGGCTCGACGGCGCCGCAGCGGTGAAGCAGACTGCACTCCCCCTCAGCTACCCAACCCGCTCCCGCTCTTGCCGCAGTTCGGCAAGCTCCGCCTCCAGCTCGGCCACGCGCGTGGTAAGCGCCTGCAGCAGTTCCATGGTGGCGTCGGGCAGAATGTTATGATGCAGGTCGATGTCGCCCGGTTCGGGCAACACGGCGTCATGCCCGCGCACGCGGCCCGGCACGCCTACCGCCACCGAGTCCGGCGGCACGTCCTTCACCACCACCGCGTTGGCGCCGATGCGCGAGTGCGCGCCGATGCGGATCGGCCCCAGCACCTGCGCGCCCGCGCCGATCACCACATGATCCTCTACCGTGGGGTGGCGCTTCTCCTTGACCAGGCTCACGCCGCCCAGCGTCACATTGTGGTAGAGGGTCACATCCTCACCGATCTCGGCCGTCTCGCCTATCACCGTGCCCATGCCGTGGTCGATCACCAGCCCGGGGCTGATCTGCGCGCCGGGATGGATCTCGATGCCGGTGAAGAAGCGGCCCACATGCGACACCCAGCGACCGAGCAAGTAGAACCGGCGCACCCACAGCCAATGCGCCAGCCGGTAGAACCACAGCGCGTGCAGCCCCGGATAGCACAACACAACCTCCAGCACGCTGCGCGCCGCAGGGTCGCGGGCAAAAAACGAGTTGACGTCACGCCGCAATGTCGCCCACATAGCCCTATCCCCCAATCAAACTATCAGATACAACCACACAGCTAACGCCGATCATAGGGATTCGCACGGATTTTTCCTCGATAGCGTATGCCATCCGTACAGATCCCTATCGCGGCGACAATCAGCATCCTATATTCTAGTCCTCCGCATAGAGTGCGGTGCTGAGGTAGCGTTCGCCGTTGGACGGCACGATCACCACGATCAGCTTGCCGGCGTTCTCCGGGCGCTGCGCCACTTTCACCGCAGCGTGAATGGCTGCGCCGGATGAGATGCCCGCCAAGAAACCCTCTTCCCGGCCCACGCGCCGCGCCATGGCGAACGCCTCCTCGTTGCTCACCTGTACGATTTCGTCGATCACGTCTCGGTTCAGCACGGCGGGCACAAACCCCGCGCCGATGCCTTGAATCTTGTGCGGGCTGGGCTGCCCGCCGGACAGAACCGGCGAAGCGGACGGCTCCACCGCGATCACCTGCAACCCCGGACGCCGCGGCTTCAACGACTGGGCCACGCCCGTTATCGTGCCGCCCGTGCCCACGCCCGCCACGAAGATGTCGATCTGCCCATCGGTATCGCGCCAGATCTCCTCGGCGGTCATGCGCTGGTGAACGGCTGGGTTGGCCGGATTCTCGAACTGCTGCGGCACGAAGTAACGCGGGTCAGAAGCAACCAACTCCGCCACCTTACGCAGCGCGCCTTTCATGCCTTCGGCGCCCGGCGTCAGGATCAGCTCGGCCCCATAGGCGCGCATGAGCAGACGCCGCTCCACGCTCAGCGTATCGGGCATCACCAACGTGCAACGATAGCCCTTGGCCGCGCAGACGAAGGCCAGGCCGATGCCCGTGTTGCCGCTGGTCGGCTCCAGGATGATCGTATCCGGGCCGATCAGGCCGGCCTGCTCCGCCGCCTCGATCATGCTCATGGCGATGCGGTCCTTGACGCTCGAAGCCGGGTTGAAGAACTCCAGCTTGGCCGCAACCGTCGCAGCCGCGCCTTCGGTGACGCGGTTCAGGCGCACCAATGGCGTGTTTCCCACCAACTCGATCACGTTCTGGGCAATATTCACGATAGTTTCTCTCCCTAACACATAACAATGCAACACTGACAAACACAGCATAGAGAAATGGACGCCGGACTCTTACAGGCATCCGTTTTTCGACTGTGTTCCCAATCTCAGCGTCAATCCGTACCGCTAGCTGCCTTCACCCTACGGAGTGAAATCCTCGTCCCCGCTCAGCCCCGTGACGAAAGCGGCCAGCAGATCCGCCGCCTGGTCGATATCGCTCAGGGCGATGGTCTCGACCGCGCTGTGCATATAGCGGTTGGGGATGCCGATCAGGCCGGTGACGACGCCGGCGCGCGTCAACTGGATGATGTTGGCGTCGGTGCCTGTACCGCGCCCGTGCGCAGTCACCTGATACGGCATCTCCGCCGCCGTCGCAACGTCGACCAGCCGGTCGAAAAGCCGCGGGTTGACATTTGGCCCGCGCTCGATCACCGGCCCGCCGCCAAGCTTGACGTCGCCTTCCTGGCGCTGGTCGATGGTGGGGCAGTCGGTGGCGTGGGTCACGTCCACGGCAATGCCGATGTAGGGGTCCACGCCGAACGTGCTGGTCTGTGCGCCGCGCAGGCCGATCTCCTCCTGCACTGTGGAGACGGCGAAAAGCGCGCAGTTCAGCGATTTCTGTGCGGCGCGGCGCAGCGCCTCGACCACCACCCACACGCCGGTGATGTTGTCCATGCCCGGCGAGTTCGCCAGCCCGTTGCGCATCTCGCGATAGCCCAACTCCAGCGTCACCGGGTCGCCGATGCGCACCACGCCGGTTGCATCGTCCTTGTCTGTAGCGCCGATGTCCAGCCACATCTCTTCGAGCTTGACGACCTTGTCGCGTTCCTCGCTCTTGAGGAGGTGGATGGGCTTGCGCGCGATCACGGCAGGTACGGGGCCGCTGCGCGTCCACACGGTCATGCGCTGGCCGATCAACTGCTGCGGGTCCCACCCGCCGATGGGCTTGGTGTAGAGGAAGCCTTTTTCATCGATGTGGGTGACGACCAGACCGATCTGGTCGCAATGCCCGGCTAGCAGCACGCGCATCGGCGCATCGACGTTGCTGCCGATGATGACATTGCCGTGTGCGTCCGTCTTGACGCTGCCGGCGAAGTCGCTCACATACTGGCGCACCACAGCCTGCACCGGCTCCTCGTAGCCGGAAGGGCCAGGGGCTGCCAGCAATTCCTTAAAAAACTCGTAGGCTTTCGTTTCCATGATTTCTCTTTCCTGTACTGGCGTAGATCGAATCGCATCAGCCCTTATTGTACCGCAGATGCAAGACAACGCCGTGTAGGCGCTGTTTCTAACGGGGCGTTATCCCCTGCATAACGCATCCGGCGACAATGCTGCCGCCGGATGCGCACTTCGCTCTGTTTTCTCTCCCCAGCCCCTTCGGTCAGTTCGCCGCGATCACCTTGCGGCCGCGGCCCTGGTTTGTTCCTCGGCGCGCGCCATGCCCCACACCACGACCGCGCTGCCCGCCGCCACGAAGCACAGCGTGCCCGCAAACAGGAAGGCCAACAGGTAGCTCCCCGTCATGTCGAACAGCACGCCGCCGACGATCGGCCCCATGATGCCCGCCACACCGTAGCCGCTGTAGATCCAGCCGTAGTTGACGCCGAAGTTCTTCATGCCGAAGTAGTCCGATGTAGCCGAAGGGAAGAGCGTGAAGATGCCGCCGAAGTTCAGGCCTACCCACGCCGAAGCCGCCACAATCCCCAGCGGAGAGCGCACGCTGGCAAGGATCATAAACGCCATGCCCTGCGCCAAGAACATCATCATCATGGCGCGCGGGCGGTCGATCATGTCGCTGATCTTGCCCCAGAAGATGCGGCCGAAGGCGTTGAAGATCGCCAAAATCGCCACCGGCTCCAGGAAGCGCGCCAGGGCTCCCAGCCCCGCCGGCGCCAACGACGAATCGCCCAAAATGTCGCGCATCATCGGCGTCCACTGTCCGATCGCCATCAGGCCTGACGTCGCGCCGAAGATGAAGGTCATCCACAACATCGTCGCCAGCGGCGTATTGAGCATCTCACGCCACTCCAGTTCGGCCATCGTCTTCTGCTTGACCGACGACGGGTTCCAGCCGGCGGGCTTCCACCCGGCAGGCGGGTTGCGCAGCAACATGGCGCCCAGGATAACGATCGCCGCGCAGACGATGCCGTGCAGCACGAAGAAGGCGCGCCAGCCGATGCCGCTGCCCTTGCCCTCCATCACGCCCAGCCCGATCAGGATAATCTGGTAGAGACTCAAACTATCGCCGGCATCTGCCGGCGGCAACAGCAGCGCCGAGGCCGGCCCTGCGAAGAAGAGCGTACCCGCGCCGAAGCCCGCCACGGCAATGCCGGTGATCAGCCCTTTCTTGTCGGGGAACCACTTGACCGCGGCAGAGATGGGGCAGACATAGCCGAAACCGATGCCGGCGCCGCCGAGTACGCCGTAAGTCAGGTAGAACGCCCACGGCCGGTTGGCGTTGACCAGCGCGGCCGCGAGCAGGAAGGACAAGCCCAGCAGCGCGCCGCCGATCATGGCGACCTTGCGCGGCCCGATCTGGTCCTGCAAACGCCCGGCGGGGATCATCGTCACGGCAAACATGACCAGCGCCAACGAATAAGCCCACTGCGTCGTCAGCCGGCTCCAGCCGAACTCTCCCTCCAGCGGAGCAACAAAAACGCTGAAGGCGTAGATCGTGCCCAGGATGACCTGGACCATCACCGCGCCGACGATGACCGTCCACCGGCCGCGGCCGCCCTGCGTCTGCGCTTGCGTTTGCGCCTTTGCTTTGCGCTTGGCCGCCGGCGCGCCGGTAACGGCGCTGAGAAGAAGCGATAAGAACATGCGAACACTCTCCTTCAACCGTAGAGACTGAATGATGAAATGGGGAAGCCCTCAAATGGCAGTTTGTGCGCCGAACGGCAGCAGGCGGGGCGGCTGATTGTGCTCTAAAGATCGCCCGCAATGAGGCCTGCGGCGGCGCGCCCTTTCATTATGGCACGAATGAGCGCAAAACACGTTGCGCCCGCCTCGCCTGCCCGGACGGAGTCTGCTACCAAAAGCGGCCCGTGAGGGCTGGCCTTCACGGGCCGCTAGGCCTTTCGGTTGTCTACGCCTGGTCTATGCGCCGAGCTCCTGCACGATCTCCGCGACCAGCGCCAGCGCGGCCGTCGCCGCCTCCGGGGACAGTCCCTCGCCGTGAGCGAAATCCCGTCCCGCCAGGGCATAGACCGTCAGGCAAGGGGGCAGGCAATCCAGCGTACGCCCCAACTCCACCGTCTGCGCCACGCCGAACGCATGCGAGGAAGCGCCGAACAGGGCGGCGGGCAGATGTTGTTGCCGAGCGTCAAAGCGGTGGACCGTGCCGGCGGGCGGCCCGCTAGCGGCGTCGATCAAGATGACGCGCGTCGCTCCCTGCCAGAGGTCGAGCAAATCAGCCCCTCCTCCGCCCGTCTCCAACACGCGCACCCCCTCCAGGTCGAGCGCGGCCAATGCCTCCGCCGCGGCCGGCCCTGCACCGTCGTCGCGCCGCCAGCGGTTGCCCACGCCGATAATAAGGGTTGGGGCGGAAAGGGGTGCGTTCATCATCACGAGTCATCCGTCACAAGTCATGACTTCCTAAGTTCCAGGCGCAAGAAGTGCGCCGAGCACGAAATACACGGGTCGTAATTGCGAATCGCCTGTTCGCATTGCCAGGTCAGTTCCTCCTTAGACAGATCAAGTCGAGACGGAATGAAATTCCAGAGGTCTCGCTCGACGGTTTTCTGGTTCTGGGCCGTTGGCGGCACAATGCAGGCGCTGAGGATCGTCCCATCCGCATCCACCTCATATCGGTGGTAGAGCAGCCCGCGCGGGGCCTCGCTCGCGCCGTAGCCCGTCGATGCCCGCGGCGTAACCGGCACATACGGCCGGTCCGGCTCTTCGTAGTTCTCCAAGATGCGCAGCGCCTCGTCCACGGCGTAGAGCGTCTCCACACTGCGCACGACGATGCTCTGGAACGGGTTGTTGCAGACGCTCCTCAGACCGGCGGCTTTGGCAGTTTCCTGGGCCAGCGGCGACAGCTTGTCGAAGTTGAGCGCGTAGCGGGCCAGCGGGCCGACATGGTACGGCTGCCTGCCGGACCCAGCCGTCTTGCGCACTGCGTGCAGCGCGGTGCTGCGCGCCACATGCTCCTCTTCGAAATGCCGCTCGAAGTCGCGCACCTCGATGTCGAGGCCCTTGTTCGACGCGATGTGACCTTCGTTGAACGGGTACTCGTCGGGGTGGCGCAAGGCCACGAACTCGTAGTCCTGCTCGAAGTCCGGGAAGTCGAATTGGCCTGTCCACAACACAGTCTCGACTGCGGCCTCGCGCGCCCACTTGAGTTCTTCGATCAGTTGCATCCACTCCCGCTTGGCGGGCACGCGATAGAAGCCGCCAACGCGCACGTTGATCGGATGAATCTCGCGCCCGCCCAACAGCGTCACGATGTCATTGCCCGCTTTCTTCAGACGCAGCCCGCGCTTCACGGCGTCCGGATGTTTGTGCGCCATGCGGATGGCGTCTTCGAAGCCCAGAAAGTCGGGCGCGTGCAACATGTACACATGCAGCGCGTGGCTCTCGATCCACTCGCCGCAGTAGATCAGCCGGCGCAGCTCGCGCAGCGGCCCGTCAACGGTCACGCCAAAGGCGTTTTCCATAGCGTGGACCGAACTCATCTGGTAGGCGACGGGGCATATGCCGCAGATGCGCGCGGTAATATCCGGCGCCTCGGCATAACGGCGGCCGCGCAGAAAGCCCTCGAAAAAGCGCGGCGGCTCGAAGATGCGAAACTGCACATCCTTCAGTTCGCCCTTGCGCACCGTCACAGTGAGCGCGCCCTCGCCCTCGACACGCGCCAGCGCATCCACCTTGATCGTCCTAGACATGCTCATGGGCTTCGCTCTCCTTGCGGAATGGTTCGGCATAGGCGTTGAACCCGCGCCACGCGCGCACGAGATCCGCCGTGCTGACGCCCAGCCCCTTCAGCCACCACTCGCTGAGGGAAGCCGGGTTGGGCGTGTCCATCGGGCCGAAACAGCCGTAGCACCCTCGGTTATAAGATGGGCAAAGGGCGCCGCAGCCCGCCTGCGTCACCGGCCCCAGACACGGCGTACCCTGCGCCACCATAACGCAGGTGATGCCGCGGCGTTTGCATTCCATGCACACGCTGTACGTCGGAATGAATGGCTTGCGCCCATTCAGGTAAGCGCTGACGACCTCGATAAGCTGCCACTTGTTGATGGGGCAGCCGCGCAGTTGGAAATCGACATAGACATGCTCGCTGACCGGCGTGGACGTCGCCAGCGTATTAATATACTCTGGATGTGCATAGACTGCGGCGATGTACTCCTCCACATCGACGAAGTTGCGCAGGGCTTGGATGCCGCCAGCCGTGGCGCAGGCGCCGATCGTCACAAGCGTCTTGGAGACGCGGCGCACGGCGCGGATGCGCTCCGCGTCCTCCGCCGTGGTGATCGACCCCTCCACCAGCGACAAGTCGTAGGGGCCGCGCACCACCGCCCGCGACGCCTCCAGGAAATAGGCGATCTCCACCTCGCCGGTCACGGCCAGCAGTTCGTCCTCGCAGTCTATCAGGCTGAGCTGGCAGCCGTCGCACGAGGCAAACTTCCACACGGCCAACTTCGGTTTGCTCTTGGCGGTCATCCTACACCTCCCATTTGCCGAAGAAATCCTGGATGCGGTCGAAGCGCATCACCGGACCGTCCCGGCAGATGAAAAACGGGCCGAACTGGCAATGGCCGCAGAAGCCGGCGCCGCATTTCATGTTGCGCTCCATCGACAGATAAATGCGGTCGGAGGTGACGCCGCGCCGCTGCAACGCCTGCACGGTGAAGCGCATCATCACTTCGGGGCCGCAGACGAACGCCACCGAGTCCAGCGGGTCGAAAGGCGCGTGCGGGATCATGGTGGTGACCACGCCCACGGCGCCGTGCCACGAACCGGTGGCGCGGTCCACCGTCACATACACCTCCAGGTCGAAACGCGATCGCCACTGTTCCAACTCGCGGCGATAGAGCATATCCTCTTGGGTGCGTGCGCCGTAGAGCAGCACCACCCGGCCGAACTTCTCGCGGTTCGCCATGATGTGGTAGATCGCCGGGCGCAGCGGGGCAAGCCCGATGCCGCCGCCGACCAGCACCAGGTCGCTGCCGGTCACGCTCTCCATCGGCCAGTGCGAGCCGTATGGCCCGCGCACGCCCAGTCGGTCGTTCTCGCGCAGTTCGGCCATCGAGCGGGTGACCGTGCCCACCGCCCGCGTCGTGTGGATCAGACGGTAGGGCTTGCTGGGGTCGCCGCTTACCGAGATGGGGATTTCTCCCACACCATACACATACAGCATATTGAACTGGCCGGCCTGGAATGCGGGCAACATCTCGCCCGCCGACGGTTCCAGTTCCAGCGTAAAGGTGTCGTCATTTTCCCTAACCCGCTGCCGCACGCTGTAGAGCAACGGGAACATCGGGTCCGCATGGAAATCGTTCATCCCTGCCTCCCATCCAACGAGACTGGACTTTGCCTCTATGCGCTCAGGCTGTAGATGTCCATCAACTGGAGACGGGTCGCTTGCAGCCGGTGCGAGATGATTCCCGCGAAGCGCAACATCAACTCATAGCCGAGGTCGTGGTCCGCATCACATATACGGCGCATGCACAGCGCATCGAACGCGACCGCCCGCGTGATCTCCAATGCCCGCGCCGTGTAGCGCCACCGGTAGGGCGGGACCATCCACCCCCAGCCGATCACCTCTTGTTCGCCAACGGTCTGGATCGAGGCCGGCCCTCGCCCCGGCACGAAGATTTCTAATGAGACAAGCCCACGCCGCACCAGGAAAAATCGATTCGCGATCTCACCTTCGTGAAAGAGGTATTGGTTGGGCGCAAAGCGCACGTTGCTGGCGCACCCTGCAATCAAGGCCACATACTCCTCGCGCAATCCTCGAAAAAACGGATGCTCGACAATGACCGCCTCCAACGTCTCCATGAGCCGCCTCCTGCAGGCGCGCCCGCCCTCCGTCAGACACGGGCTCGGTCTGCCGCGCGTATTGCCTTGACCTCCTCGGTCATGTCGATGCCGACCGGACACCACGTAATGCACCGCCCGCACCCCACGCAGCCGAACGTGCCGAACTGATCGACCCAGCTCGCCATCTTGTGCGTCAGCCATTGGCGATAGCGCGACATGGGGGTGGCGCGGATACTGCCGCCGTAGATGTGCGAAAACTCGGTCGTAAAGCACGAATCCGCCTTGCGCCAGCGCTCCGCCTGCTTGCCAGTCAAGTCGGTCACATCCTGCACCGTCGTACAGAAGCAAGTCGGACAGACCATTGTGCAGTTGCCGCAAGCCAGACAACGCTTGGCGATCTCTTCCCAGCGCGGGCTTTCCAGATTGCGGTAGAGCATCTCCTTGACGCCCTCCGTATCCAGCGTGCGACCCATCTCCCGCGCCACCTTGGCGACCTTGCAGTCCGCCGCCTCAACCTCATCATCCGTGGCCAATCGGTGCGGTACGCTCGCCGCCGCCACAGCCCCCTTGGCGCTGCCGACATCCGCCACGAAGTAATGGCCGCCCTCGTCGATCAATTCGGTGAGCGCCAGGTCATAACCATCGTGCATCTCCGGGCCGGTCCCCATCGAAACACAGAAGCACGTCTCGCCGGCCTGCTCGCAGTTCACCGCCACGATAAACGCCTTGCGACGCAATTCGGCATAGATAGGGTCCGCCGGCGTGCCGTGCGCCAGCACCCGGTCCAGAATGCGAATGGCGTGCAGATCGCACGCTCGCACGCCGATGAGGGCCAGTTGCGGACTTTGCTCCTCTTCCTGAACCAGCCGGAAGTGGCCGTTTGTGCGCTCAGCATGCCACAGCCGCACCACGGGCGGATGCAAAAAGCGCTTCCAGGCATGGGGGCCAAGGTTGTAGCCGAAGAGCGCCTCGTCCTCGCGGCGGCGCAGGCGATACGCGCCCGGCTGTTGTTCGTCCGTCCAGCCCGCGGGCAGGTCCTCCACGCCGCGGATCACATCGCAGACGATTGCGCCGTCGCGCAAGGTCGGGCCGATAGTCTGGTAGCCGCGCTGGTGCAGCGCGTCGAAGAGACCTTGCAAGTCGTCGCGCGCTATCACCAGCTTGTCATGCACCTGTGGAGATTTCGTTGCAGCCATAGAATCGCCTCCACTGCTCCGGTCTTGCCGGTAAACGCGCCCGGCAGCGCGTGCTCGAATGCTCGCCTGTTCGTCAGCGCGTCAAGTTTGTCTCGACGCAGGCCCACATACCCGCAGCCTGCGCCTATCCGGAGCGGACGCCCATCATCTCTCAGCGCCCGCTCCGGCTTTCAGGGGATGAGCGTCCCTATCCGCTCCTAGCCTGTACGTAAGAGACCAGCGTATTCAGGGACGTCAGTTGCCCATAGTCCGCCTCCGGTATTTCGACGCCGGTTGCTTCGTTTAGACCGATCAGGAAATTCAGGAAGTCGAACGAGTCGATGTCCAACGCGGCGCGCATGTCCTCGTCGGCGTCGAGTTCGCTGGGATCGGCTTCCGGTGCGATCTGCCCCAGCAGATCGAAAATGGTCTGGGTGAGTTCTTCGTCGGTCATCGTCTTGGCAGCGGTCATTTTCATCTCCTCTTACTCGCTGAACGTCGGTTCAGAGAATAGCATCTTTGCTGAGGGCGGGCCGCCGGGCGTCTCGGCCGTCACGCAGCCCGCTCGACCCAAAGCTTGGCCGGCTCCTGCAACAGGCCGGTCAATATGTCCAGGAACTGGGCGCCCGTGCGGCCGTCCGTGGCGCGGTGATCGCCCGCCAAGGTAGCCGTCACCACCGGGCGCACGCCGATCATGCCGTTCTCGACCCACACTTGGTCCGAGACCTTGCCGAAACCGACGAGGGCGATCTGCGGCGGGTAAATCACGCCGTAGACTGTGTCCACGCCCATGTCGCCCAGGCTTGTCAGCACGACGGTGGCGTCGGTCATCTCCGAGCTGCGCAACCGTCCTGCCCGTGTGCGCATGATCAGGTCGCGCATAGCCGCCATCAGTTCGTCCATGTCCTTGAGGTCTGCGTTGTGGATGGCAGGCGTAATCAGCCCGCCCTGGCGCAGCGCGATGGCGAAACCGATGTTGATGGCCTCCGACGGCTGGAAGGCGTCGTCGATCCAGAAGCCGTTGAGCGCGGGCACAGCCGCCAACCCCAGCGCCGTGGCTTTGATCAGCAGCACGGCCGGCAACACGCGGTCCTTGATGGAGCGCTTCAGGTTCTCTTGCTCCAGCCAGGCCATAGCCGGCCCCATGTTGATGCGCGTCTGCAAGTAGTAGTGCGGAATCTCGCGATTGGATTTCGCCATTGCGTTGGCAATGGCGCGGCGCATCCCTGCTTGTGCATCCGGCGCGCCCTTGTCCACGACGGGGGCCGGCTTGGCCGCCGGCTTGACCGGCTCCGGCGGGGCTGCGGGCTTCGGCGCAGCCGGTACGGGAGCCGGCGCTTTGACGGGCGCAGCCGCCGCCTTGGCCGCTGCCTCCACATCCTCGCGGCTGATGGCCCC
>CAYXRG010000049.1:26529-32220 GCA_964467575.1 uncultured Caldilineaceae bacterium
TGCGTCTTGGCGACCGACGCCATGATCGTCTCGTCATCCAGCGGACGCAGCGTGCGCAGGTCGATGACCTCGCACTCGATGCCTTCCTTCGCCAGGATTTCCGCCGCCTCCAGTGCCTTGAACAGGCAGATGCTGTGGGTCAGAATCGTGATATCCGCGCCTTCGCGGTGGATGCGCGCCTTGTCGATGGGCACGGGGCCGGCGTTCACCGGCAGTTCGGCCTTCATGTTGTACAGCAGCGTATTCTCGAAAATCAGCACGGGGTCGGGGTCGGCCAACGCCGTCTCCAACATGCCGCGCGCATCCTCGACCGTGGCCGCGCTTAACACCTTGAGCCCCGGAATGTGTGCGTACCAGCCCTCCAGCGAATGCGAATGCTGGGCCGCGAGCTGCTTGCCGCCGCCCGTAGGCATGCGGATCACCAAGGGCACGTTGAACTGCCCGCCCGACATGTGCAGGATCGTGGCCGCGTTGTTCAGAATCTGGTCCAGGGCTAGCAAGCTGAAGTTGACCGTCATGATCTCGACGATGGGCAACATGCCCGCCATGGCTGCGCCCACGCCTGCGCCGGTATAGGCCGATTCGCACAGCGGCGTATTGATGATGCGTTCCGGCCCAAACTGCTCCAACATGCCGATGGTCACGCCGAAGCCGCCGCCATATGCGCCTACATCCGCGCCCATCAGGAAGACGCGTTCATCGCGCTTGAGCGCGCTCGCCATCGCCTCGCGCACAGCCTCGCGATAGGTTAGCGTGCGCTTCTCAGCCGCGGGCGGTTCTTTCGGCGGCAGCTTGTAGAGTTGCTCCGGATCTGCGCTCTCGGACATCACAAAACGCGTCACATCCTCGACCGGCTCCAGCGTTCCCTTATCGGCGAACTGCACCGCGTCTTCGATCTCGGCCTCGGCCTCCTCCTGGATCTGTCGCCATTCCTCATCCGTAATCAAGTCCTGCTCTTGCAGAAGATGCAGGAAATTCGTGATCGGGTCGCGCTTGCGCCACTCCTCGACCTCGGCCTTCTTGCGATACAGCTCGGCGTCAAACATAGAGTGCGCCCGGTAGCGATAGGCCTTGCATTCCAAGAACTGGGGGCCTTTGCCATCGCGGATCGCGTCCACCGCTTTCTTGACTGCCGCTTCGACCGCGAGCACATCCATGCCGTCCACGACAGCGGCGGGCACGCCCTGGGCCGCAGCCTTGCTGGCGATGTCCGTCACGGCCTGGTGAAGCGAAAGCGGAGTGCCCATGCAGTAGTAGTTGTTTTCACATACGAACAACAGCGGGACCTGCCACAGCGCAGCCAAGTTGAGCGTCTCTTGAAACTCGCCTTCGGCTGTTGCGCCGTCGCCGAAAAAGCAGACGGTGATGCTATCGCGCCCCAGCCGCATATCGGCCAGCGCCACGCCCAGCGCCTGGGGCAGGCCGGCCGCCACGATGCCGTTGCCTCCGTAGAAGCGCGTCTTGGCGTCGAACAGATGCATCGACCCGCCGCGCCCCCGGCTGCACCCCTCTTGCTTGCCGAACATCTCGGCCATGATGGCGCGCGCTGGAACGCCCTTCGCCAAAGCCTGGCCATGCTCGCGATAGGTGGCCACCACTGCGTCGTTCTCGTGCAGGTTCTCCATCACGCCCACGGCGATCGCTTCTTCGCCGTTATAGAGGTGCATGAAGCCGCGAATCTTCATGGCGCTATACATCTGCGCCGACTTCTCCTCCAACCGCCGAATGCGCACCATCTGCCGCAGCAGGCGTTGCCCGTGCTCGCGATCCAGCTTACGCTCCTCAACCGGCGGCTCGCGGGTTGCGGTCTTTGTACTCATCAATCGCCTCCAGTCGTTGTAGATTGCACCGGACGGCAGGCTTCATTTCGCCCGCCGGTCCATATGGACGCGCGCTAGGCCGCAGTCCGCTTCTTGGCTTCGTCCGCGGGTTGTTCGCCCTCATGCGTCTCCAACGTGGACGTATCGCCTTCGGGCAGGCCCAGATCGCGCGCCTTCAACAGACGGCGCATGATCTTGCCGCTGCGCGTCTTGGGCAGGTTGTCCATGAAATCGATCAGCTTAGGCGCCACGGCTGACCCCAGCTTCTGGCGGCCAAAACCGAGCAGCTCCATCCGCATCTTCTGGTTGGGTTCGTATCCCGGCTTGAGCGAGACGAAGGCCTTTACTATCTGACCGATCATCGGGTCCGGCACGCCGATTACGCCGGCCTCCGCCACAGCCGGATGCTCCAGCAGGGCGCTTTCCACCTCAAACGGGCCAACCATGTGGCCGGACGTCTTGATGATGTCGTCCGCCCGTCCGATGAACCAGAAGTAGCCGTCCTCATCAATCTCAGCCAGGTCTCCTGTGATATACCACTTGTCTACGAACGTCTTGGCATAGCGTTCCTCGTCCTGCCAATAACCGCGGAACATCGAGGGCCAGCCGGGCTTCAGCGCTAAGTCTCCTTCCACATAAGGCTGGGTGACCACCTCCACCGTCCCGTTGTCATTGCGCTTGACGATGGCGGCTTCGATGCCGGGCAAGGGCCGCCCCATCGAACCGGGGCGGATATCCTCTGCCGCGTAGTTCGAGATCATGATGCCGCCCGTCTCGGTCTGCCACCAGTTGTCGTGGATGGGCATGTGCAGCTTCTCCATGCCCCACACGACCGCCTCCGGGTTCAGCGGCTCGCCCACGCTGGCGATGAAGCGCAAATGGCTCAGGTCATAGTCCTTGAGCGGTTCCATGTCCAGACGCATCAAGCGGCGGATAGCTGTCGGCGCGGTGTACCACACCGTCACCTTCTGGTCCTGCAGGATGCGATACCACCGTTCGGCATCGAACTCCGCCTCATCTACGATGCACGTCACGCCATGCGTCAAGGGAGAACTGATTCCATAGGATGTGCCCGTCACCCAGCCCGGGTCCGCCGTGCACCAGAAGATGTCGTCCGGATGCAGGTCCAGTGCGTATTTGCCGGTCATGTAATGGACAACCACGGCATTGTGCACATGTATGGCGCCTTTCGGCCTGCCTGTCGTCCCGCTGGTGAAATGCAGCAGCGCCGGGTCCTCCGGGTCGGTTGGCGGGATGGTGAAGTCGGGCGAAGCGCGTTCCATCAGCCTGGGCAACGACAGCACGTCGTCGCTCAGGTCCTCGTCGATGTCGGCCAACAGCACGTACTGAAGGTCCGGTAAATGCGGACGGAGTTCCTCCACCTTGCGCGCGTACAATCGCTGGGTCGTCAACAGCACTTTGCCGCCGCCAATGGAGAGCCGCTGCATGATCGGCTCCGGCCCAAAGGCGGAGAAGAGCGGGCAAACCACGCTCGTGTTCTTCAGGATGCCCAGGGCGCCGATGTACAGTTCGGGGATGCGGCTGGCGAGGATGAAGACGCGGTCACCCTTGCCGACGTCCAGGTTGACCAGCACGTTGGCGAAGCGGTTGCTCTGCTCCTTTAGGTCTCCATAGGTGAAGTCCCGCACCTCGTCGTGCGCACCCAGCCAGCGCATCGCCAGGTGATCGCGGCGCGGGCCGTTGGCGTGCCGGTCGATGGCTTCATGGGCGATGTTCAGCCCCTTGCCGCCGGGCAGACCGTCCAGCTCATGCCGAATGTCGTCCCATGAAAACGTCGTCCGAACCGCTTCGTAGTCGATCAGATTCGGTTTGACTGCGAGTTGGTCCAGTGACTTCCGGATCGGTGTATACTCCATAACGCAGGCCTCCTTTCCTTCCGTTTCTTTCTCCATGCCCGTACACGTCTCGGTCAATCTTCTTGGCCAATCGTCTCGGTCAATCACCGAACGGGTCGACGCACGCTTCGCGCCAACCTGTTCACGGCCATAGCACACCCGGCGACGGTCGCGACCGCCACACAGATGCCGACCATGCCAACGACTGCCTGAATCGCCGGAAACGTTATGAATACGACAACGAACGGATAACGAAGCGAGGAATGGGTTCGATGGCGGGCGCCGACAAACAAATCTGAGTGGGCCGTTTCAACCCGTGGCGGTCACATCTGCCCAGATGACGCGAACTCTGCACCGTGACCTGCCAGCCAATACCTATGCCATCTACATCTACCATATACATCTAGAGGTCTACTACAGGGAAGCGTCACAATACTAAGAACAAAGCAATAACACAGGCGCTTGCCGTTGCCAGGCGACAGGGTGATTCCTGTTGCAACACCAGATCTGACAGATGCTTGAAGCGCGCTCTTGGGGTCTGCTCTCATTCTACATTGTTACAAATTTCACAAACAGGGTCATATGTCCCGAAAAGCGGGGGACATTCGCCCCTGTTCGTCGATTGGCAGGCGCTCGCTTGGCCCACGTAACGGCCTGGTGGTTAAATGATGCTAGCGCCGAATACAGCCGCCGGCGCCCATGCGCGCCGTCTCCATCTCGTCACCCACCCAAAGGACGCCCTCATGTGGATCGAACAGCCAGAAACCTACGACGAGCCGCTCCCCGGCGGCCTCCGTCTGCGCACACCCGCTACAACCGGCGACGTAGAGCGCATCGCCGCCTTTAACGCCGCCATCCATGGTCCCGAGCTAGGCCCCATGACGCACAACCTGCTCTTGCGCCACCCGCACATGCAGCCGCTCGACCAGGTATTCGTTGAAAACGAGGCGGGCGAGGTCGTCTCCGCGCTCTGCCTCATCCCCTGGACGTGGAGCTGCGGCGGGGCCTTGCTGCCCATCGGCGAAATGGGCATCGTCGGCACAGGCGAAGCCTATCGCCACCGCGGCCTGGTGCGCGAGCAAGTGCGCTACTTCAAACGACGCCTTGCCACGCGCGGCTGCGTCCTCTCCTGCATCCAAGGCATCCCCTACTTCTACCGGCAGTTCGGCTACCAATACGCGCTGCCCCTGGAGGGAGGCTACCGCTGGGAGTTCCGCCACATCCCGCCGCCGGAAGCATCGCAGCGCCGCATCCGCCTTGCCACGCTCGACGACGTGCCCGCGCTCATGGCCCTCTACGCCGAGGCAGCCGCGGACCTGACGCTGCACAATGCCCGCAGCGAGGAGGTCTGGCGCTACCTCCTGGCCTGCGACGACCCGAACGACGCCATGTACCACGACACGTGGGTCGTCGAAGACACGGACGGGCGGCTAACCGGCTACGTGCGCGCCCCGCGCTACCACTTCGACGACGAATACGCCATCGATGAAGCCTCGCGGCTGCAGATCGGGCCGGCGCTGGAATTGATGGCACATCTCAAAGCGATCGCACAGGAACGCCAGCAACCCGGCATTCGCCTCCTGCTGCCTGCCAACTCCGACCTGGTGCGGATCGCCCTGGCCTGTGGAGCGTACACCTACGGCACATACGCCTGGCAGATGCACATACCCGATACGGCTGCGCTGCTCGCCGCGCTTGCGCCCCTGCTGGAACGCCGCCTGCGCACATCTCCCTTCGCCGGCTGGTCAGGCCGCTTCCGGATCAGCTTCTACGAGAGCGGCGTCGCCCTATACTGGGAAGCCGGCGCGCTGCGCAGCGTAAAGCCGCTGCCGCGGCCCATCGGCGAGGCGGAGGTCAGCATACCTTTCGCCGCCTTTCCCCCGCTCGTCCTCGGCGACCGCAGCGCGGAGGATCTCCGCCACACGTACCCAGACCTAGGCGCACACGGGACCTGGCGCCTGATGCTGGACGTTCTCTTTCCCAAGTTCGCAACCTACATCTACACGACCTACTGA
>CAYXRG010000050.1:0-5234 GCA_964467575.1 uncultured Caldilineaceae bacterium
TCGGCAAAATTGGGGCTTGACAAGCGGCCCAAAGTGTAATAGACTGTTCCTTACCTCGACAGGATGGAATCGCAAGAGGACGTTCTGAAGAGGGGAAGGGAGCCCTGAGAAATCAGTTGGCAGCCTCGTGAAGTTCGCAGATGTCACTGGGCAACGGGGATAAGACCCCGTAAGTCCACACAGAAGCGGGCCACGCTTCAGCGGTGATGAAGCTCGAACGGACGCTCAAAGCATACTTCGCAAGAAGTAAGAGCAGAGCGAAATCTGGCGGGCAGAGCCAAAGAAGCAAGCAGTAGGCAAGAATCAAATCTGTTCTTCATCAGTGGCGGACAGAAGAGAGAGTTGCCGAAGAAGTAGCGAGGATGTGCTGAATGGTTACTCGGGCCCCTTCTTTTTTATGCCCGTTTATTGCGCCCGATTGATCCCATCCCCGGTCAGCGCTTCCGCCTTCAACAAACCAATGCAGGGCAGATTCCGGTATAGCTCCCGGTGATCCAGCCCATAACCCACCACGAATTTGTCCGGCAGGTCGAACCCCTTGTATTTGATGGGGAGATCGATCAGCCGGCGTCTTTCGCGCAGGAAAAGCGCACAAACTTCTAAGCTAGCCGGGTTGCGCGCCCGTATGTTACGCAGAAGATAGTTGAGCGTCAATCCCGTGTCGACCACATCCTCGACAAAGATGAGGTGCCTGCCGCTGACGCTGAGGTCGAGGTCCTTGACGAACTGCACAAAGCCGCGGTCACGCGATTCGGGCGTGTAGCTGGCGATGTCAATGAAGTCCACCTCGACGGCGATGGAGATGGCGCGCAGCAGGTCGGCCATAAAGAGCAAGACGCCCTTGAGCACGCCGACGAGCAGTGGCGTGCGGCCGGCATAGTCCGTCGAGATGGCGCGGCCAAGTTCGGCCACGCGCGCTTCGATCTCATCCGCCGGGATCAGCACTTCGCGCACGCCGGCCGCCAGTTCGCCGTATTCGGAAAGCGGGTAGGCCTTCATGCAGGGTCGCTGCGGCCATTGGTCGCCGGCAGCGGCGTCTGCGCCTCAGTTCCCAAGAGCCGTTCGGCTTCCTCGTCCATGCCGTATTTGATCATCATATCGCGCAGGTCTTGGCGCTTAAACAGCTTGATCTTGACGTCGGGATAGAGCTCGGCCATGCGGCGCAGCTTGGCGTTCTTCTGGCGCATGAGCTTGGGGCGCAGCGTGGTGAGTTCGACGTAAAGGTCTTCGTCCGGCAGGTAGAAATCGGGGGTGAAAGCAACGGTGACGGCGCCCATCTCGTCCCACTCGAGGTCAAAGGTGCGAGGTTCGTATTCCCAGCGGATGTGGTAGTAGTCGAGAATGCGGGCGAAGGTTTCTTCGATCTGGTTGACAAACTTGGGCTGGTTCGGCTCCGCTTGCGCCAAGGTTTATCTCCCTCTTACGATTGTGCGCTCATTCATTCGTCCGCGGGCGCCGGGCGAGGCGGCGCAGCGGCGAAGATGCGCCGCAGGATTTCGCCGCGTTCGTCTTCGCTGGCCCAGCGCGGTTGGGCATAGTCCTCCAGCACGGTGGTGAGCACTTCTGTGTTAAGCAGGCGGCCCTCGTAGATCGTGTGCCGTGCGATGAGGTTGGTGCGCGTGGCCCAACTCCACATCTGGTCGAAGAAGAGATTGCCCAGGCCATAGGCGATGATGCCCGCTCCGCCGGGGTCCGGAGCGCCGTACGGCTCTATGGCCTGCGGCACATGGCTCTGGACGCCGGTCACGATGTCGGCGCCAGCCGCTCGCAGGGCGCGGAACTCGGTCACCTGCCGGGGAAGCGGCTGGGCGTCGTAGGACTCTTCGAACTGAAGCTCTACGGCGACGATATCCGTCTCGGCGGCCAACTGCTCGATCAGGGCGAGGAGGGACTCTCTGTGTTCGTAATAGTAACAGGCGCCCGGCTCGTCTTCGGTCGCCCAAGCCCAGGACGGCTCGAAGGCAAGCGCGGCGACAAAGGCGAAGGTGTTGCCGTGGTGCTGCCACAACAGCGGGCGGCAGGCTTCCTCGGCGTTCAGGCCGCTGCCGTAGATAGGGATGTCGTTGTCGCGATAGAACTGGAGCGAACGCCGCGCGCCTTCGCGGCCGAAGTCGTTGACGTGATTGCCGCTCAGGCCGACAATATCCGTGCCGATCGCCTCCAGCGTCGCCCAGTAGTCGGTATGGCTGCACAGCGTCAGATTGTTCTCGGTATTGTTGACCACGCAATCGTCGAGGAAGGGGACCTCGTTGCTGACATGAGTGATGTCGGCTGCGCTGAGCGTGTCGGAGATCACGTCCGCCGGATAGGTGAGGCTGTTGTTGCGCTCGATGGCTGCGGCCGTGCCGCGCGTGATGGCGGTAACGCCGGTCATCACCAGGGTGGTTAGGGCGGCGGGATTGCGATTGGTCCACGGCTCGACGATGCCCTGGAGTGCGTCCAGCAACAGCGGCGCGCTGTCGCCGGAGATGTCGAGGCCCAACGCCAGGGGGTAGGCGGCGGGGTCGAAGCGATTGTCTAGGACGTTGACGCCGTCTACAGTCAGGGTCTTGAGGCGCGGGTCGAGTTCGTCGAAGGGCACGATGGCAACCGCGCCCGGCGCAGCTTCCAGTTCGTCGAGCAATCTTTCGGGGTTGACTTGGCGAGCGCGACTCGGCCCCATCACCGCGGAGAGCATGGTCGTGTCTGCACGCGTGATGAGCACGTCGCCCTCTTGCCGGCCTTGCCAGCGCAACGTGAGGTCTTCGAGGGCGATAGCATCTGTGACGGAGGCAAAAGGAACGGCGACGGCAAAGACGCGCTGCGCCAGCGGGAACTGGGCGAACTGCCACGGGACAAACTGAATGAGGGTATCGGCGTTGGCAGGCTGATCGAGCACGCGCACAGGATAGACGCCATTGGCTGCGGTCACGCTTTCGAGCTGGGCCAGTGCGGCTAACAGCGGCGTGGCATAAGCTTCGGGCATGTTGGCGGCCAATCCCGCGGTCACAGGGCCATTCAGGCGGACGGGCGTAGGCGAGCGAATGGGCGTAGGCGCAGGCGTCGGGTAGGCGGCGGCGGGCGGAACGGGCCGGTCGTCCGCGCTGCGCGAGGGCGCAAAAATGGCAAGGGGCGCGTTGGCGGAGTTGCCGCACGCGGCCGCTAGCACGGCCAACAAAACGAAGACTGAACCGAGCGCCGCGTATCTGAGCAACCTTCGAGAGCCTATGCGCATATGTATCCCGGCATATGAACCGCGTCCATTCTCTTGGCAAGCCGGCGACGGGACATGAGCAACCCGTCTGCGCCGGTCAAACCGCCCTCTCTTGTGATCGAGTATAGCAGAGCCGTTTGGCTGCGGCAAAGCGATGCTTGCTTGCCGCAATATGGCGGTTCCCAAGATGCGCGCAATCGCGGCTTTTTCCTTTGCCATCAAAATGACCGCCAACCGGAAGAGGTTTGTGATCCGCCGTGCGCCTGGGTACAATGGGAGTGGAGAACCCTCTCTTATTCAAGCGCTCTAGCCGCCATGCTAACCGCCATGTAGAGCGGAGTTGACCAAACCTATGATCAAGTTTGAATATCGCGCCGACTTGCTGGATCAGCACCCGGACGTGTGCGGGGGCGTGTTGTGGGCGACGGGCTTGCAGAACAGTCCCGCGCCCGCGGAACTGGCCGAGCGCTATGCTGCGGAACAGGCCGCGGTCAGGGCGCGTCTGCCGGAGTCGTTGAGCGAACTGCCGACGCTGGCCGCTTGGCGACAGGCGTTTCGTCGCTTCGGCGCCAACCCGACTAAGCATCGCAGCGCGGCGGAAGCCTTGCTGCGGCGGCTGCAGAAGAAGGGCGATATCCCCGGCATCAACACGCTGGTCGATATCGGCAATCTCGTAAGCATTCGCTACGCGCTGCCCGTGGCGATCTTCGATGTGCGGCATGTGACAGGCCGCATCACAGTCTGTCTGGCGGACGGAACGGAACGTTTTACCGAGTTGGACAGCAGCGAGGCCGTGCACCCCGAGCCGGGCGAGGTGATCTTCGTGGACGAGGCTAAGCTGGTGACCGCCAGGCGTTGGTGTTGGCGTCAGAGCGACGAAAGCGCGTCGCGCCTGGACACGACGACGGCGCTGGTCACGGTGGAGGCCCAGCACCCCGGCGGCCGCAAGCAGATCGAACAGGCGCTTGCGGACCTGACGGCGCTGCTCACGCAAATTGCCGGGGCGCAGGTCATAGCCGGCGTGGCGGATGCGCAACAGCCGGCGTTCAGCATATAGAGACACGTGATGGGTGATGCATCACGCATTACGCAGGAGAAAGCGATGCTGGTTCTAACACGGGCGGATGTGGAAGCCCTGTTGACGATGCAGGAGACAATCGAGGCGGTGGAGGACGGCTTCCGCCGCTTTGCAGCGGGCGAGGTGGTGATGCCGCAGCGGCTGGCGACGGCGGTCGAGCCGCACGATGGCATTTACCTGACGATGCCGTGCGTCGTAGGCGGGGACCCCGGCGCGGCGGCGGTGAAGGTCGTGGCCGTATACGGGGAGAACCCGGCCCGCTTTGGCTTGCCCGCCATCCAGGGGCTGCTTCTGCTGTATGACCCGCCGACAGGCCAACCGTTGGCGTTAATGGACGCCGAGCACGTTACAGCCATGCGCACCGGCGCGGTGAGCGGGGTTGCCACGAAGTATTTGGCGCGCGAGGATGCGGCGGTCGTCACGCTCTTCGGCGCAGGGCCGCAGGCGCGCGGCCAGCTAGAGGCCGTGTGTGCGGTGCGCCCTATCCGCCGCTGCCTGCTGGTGACGCGCACCGGCGCGCACGATGCGGAATTCGCACGCGAGATGGGCGCGAAACTGGGCATCGAGATCGCGCCCGAGCGCAATGTACGCGCCGCGGTGGAGGCCGCCGATGTGATCTGCACGGCGACCAACAGCGAGCAGCCGCTTTTCGCAGGGGAGTGGCTGCGCCCGGGCGTGCACATCAATTCGGTCGGCTCGTTTACGGCCAAGATGTGCGAGTTGGACCCGGAGACGGTGCGCCGCAGCCGGGTTTTCGTGGATTCACACACCGCGGCGCAGACCGAGGCCGGCGAGATCGTGCAGGCCATCGCGGCGGGAGCGATTGCGTATAGCCACATTGCGGGCGACCTGGGCGCCCTGCTGCAAGGGGACGTGCCGGGGCGCACGAGTGCAGACGAGATCACGCTGTTCAAGTCGGTGGGGCTGGGCCTGCAGGACGCGGTGACCGCGGCGCGGGTCTAT
>CAYXRG010000050.1:5334-31314 GCA_964467575.1 uncultured Caldilineaceae bacterium
CCCAGCGCCCACGTGCGCATTGTACTCGCGGGGCGTTTGCGGTATAGTGCAGAAGGCGATGACTATCCGATCAAGAATTGACTCCGGCTTTGTGAGCGCCGATCTCGCCGGCTGATCGAGCAGATCAGCTGTGTCACCTAATATGATTACGACAAGACCGCACCCTTCGGTGTCATTGGATGTACCCATTGTCAGGCGGATTGACCATGTCGTGATCCGGGTGGCTGAACCTGCCTATGGCCGTCTGCTGCATCTGTTGGCGGGCACTTTGCAACTGCCCGCGCCGCGGCGGCTCCCCGCCAGCTCCTCCTACCGGCGCAGCAGTATCTATGCCGGCAATATGGATTTCGAGATATTGTGCGGCCCTCCTCCGCGGGCCGGACCGCCGGCGCACTTCTATGGCCTGGTGCTGGAGACCCAGGCGCAGGACTTGTCGCGACTCGCCGGACGGGGTATTTCGTATATTCCCGCACCCTGTTACCTGCCCAGGTCGGACAAAGCCCCTATGTTGCTGCGTTTGAATGTGCTCTTAGAGGGCTTTTTGGGGGCCACGCCGACGATGCGCCTGCTCTTTACGCTCAATCGCCTGGTTCCGGAGCGCTTTTGGATGCGGACGCTCGCCCGCAACGAGCACGACGAGATTCGCGGCGCAAATTTGCTGTACGACCGGGTTTACCGGCACGGCCTGGTGATGCTCGTCAAGTATAACCCCGGATGGCGCGCGGCGGATGCCGAACGGCGGCGCAGTATCGCCGATTTTATCGCCCGTCGCGGGGGCGCATTGGGGTTGGTGTCGGTCAAGGAAGTGGTCATCGGCGCGGCGAACTTGCGGCTTGCCGGCGCACGCTGGCGCAACCTGCTCCACCCTGCAGCAGAGAACGGCGCAGCGGCGTGGCATATCAGCGAGGGCGCAGCCATCCGTCTTGTCGCCGCCGAGCGCGACGCCATCCATCACTTGGTATGGGAAGTGGAGTCGCTGGAGGAAACCGCACAGGTATTGCACGATTTGGGGCTGCTCGGCTCCATGCGCGGCGACGAGATCCGGTTGGACCGCCAAGCCCTGTTCGGGCTGGATATCCGTCTGGTGGAAGCAAGCCTGCCGGCTCAACCCAAGCCGGAATCGGGCGCAACACCCCCTAGAGATGAGGTCAAGTAGTGGCAATCCTACGCGAATATTACCGGCCGCAGAGCGTAGATGAAGCGGCCGGCCTTTTGGCGCGGGGCGACGGCCGTCTGCTGCCCCTGGCAGGAGGAACCAAGCTGACAGGCCTACTGGAGACGCGCGCCGCGCCCGATGTAGAAGGCGTGGTCGATCTGCGCGAGGCGGGGCTGAACTATGTGCGCAGCGCAGAGGGATCGCTGCATGTGGGTGCGATGTGTACGCTAGCGGCGCTGACCGAGCACGCCGAGGCCGCGGCGTTGGCCGGCGGCTTGCTGCTGCGCGCGGTGCGCGGCGAGGGGCCCGTAAACCTGCGCAACGCCGCAACCGTAGGCGGGGCTGTGGCCTGCGCCGAATATGACAGCGAGTTCTATGCGGCGTTGTTGGCGCTGGGCGCGTCCGTCACCGTGCTGCTGACGCCGAGCGCACCGCCGGCGCACAACTCGGCCGGCGAACGCACGACGCTCTTGGCGGAATTGGGGCCTGTACATGGCCTCGTGTTGGAAGTGCAGATCCCGCTTGGCGCGGTCGCCGGGGGTTCGGCGCGCATTGCCCGCACGCCGTCGGACAGGCCTATCGTCGCCGCACTGGCCGCGCGCGGGCATGGCGGCGTGCGCGTCGCCCTGTGCGGCGTGGCGCAGCGCCCCGTCCCAGAAGGGATGCCGCTCGATCCGCCCGACGATTTTAAGGCAAGCCGTGAGTACCGGCTGGCGATGGCGAGCATCGTCGCCCGGCGCGCACGGGCAGAGCTTGGAGAATAGCGAGAGATGCAGATTACAGTTCTTGTTAATGGCGAGTCTCACTTGTTGGATGTGCAGCCCGGCGAACTGCTGCGTACGGCCCTGCGCCGGCTGCGCTATTTCAGCGTAAAACACGGCGACGAGACGGGCGAGAGCGGGGCGGACGCGGTGCTGCTCACCTTCACGCCCGAAGAGCCGCGCTCCTACCGCCTGGTCAACAGCGGCGTCATGCTGGCAGCCCAGGCCGATGGCGCGGCGATCATCACCGTCGAGGGGCTGAGCGGCCCGCGCGACGCGGAACTGCACCCCTTGCAGGAGCAATTCATCGTACGCGGGGCCATCCAGTGCGGCTATTGCACGCCGGCGCAACTCTTAGCGGCCAAACGGTTGTTGGACGAGAACCCGAACCCCGCCGAGGCGCAGGTGCGCGAGGCTATCGCCGGGGTGCTCTGCCGCTGTACGGGCTATGCCAAGCCGGTGGAGGCCATCCTGGCCGCGGCTGCACAACTGCGCGGGGAAGAACCGCCGCCGCAGGAACTTCAGGTGATCGACGATTTCGAAGCGGGCGAATGGCCGACAGGCGGCGATCAGGATGACTCCGGCGGCTCGGGCGTGGAGTCGGGCGGCGTACAGACCGCCACGCGCACGCGCATCGCGCCCGCACAGATCGCCTCGCCCAAGACCGCGGTCGTCAACAAGCCGGAGAAGAAGGTCGACGCGGTTAAGTTGAGCAAGGGGCGCGCCGTCTTTGCCGACGATATAGAGATGCCGGGCATGCTCTATGGCGGGCTGCTGACCAGCCCCTACGCACACGCCCGCATTGTCTCCATCGACGCCAGCCGGGCGCGAGCGCTGCCGGGCGTGCATGCCGTCCTCACGCACGAGGACGTGCCGCGCGTCATCTACGCCAGCGGCGGGCAGAGCTACCCGAACCCGCACCCGTATGACCAGGTAAGCCTCGACAATAAGGTGCGCCATGTGGGGGACCGCGTGGCGATCGTGGCGGCGGAGACGCCCGAGCTGGTGCAGCGGGCGCTGGAGCTGATCGATGTGCAGTATGAGGCGCTGCCCGCAGTTCTCGACCCGCTGAAGGCGATGGCCGAGGGCGCGCCGGTGATACACGACGAGGCCGATGCGGTGGGCATCCATGACGCCGCGCACAACGTCGCGGTCAACATTCACGTGGACTACGGCGATGTGGACCAAGCATTGGCGGGCGCGGAGGTGGTGCATGAGAGCGAGTACCGCGTGCACCAGGTGCAGCAGGGCAGCATCGAGCCGCATGTGGTGCTGACGTGGTGGGACGAGGACGACCGGCTGGTGATCCGCACAAGCACGCAGGTGCCCTTCCATGTGCGGCGCATGGTTGCGCCGTTGATCGGGCTGCCGGTGCGCCGCATCCGCGTGGTGAAGCCGCGCATCGGCGGCGGCTTCGGCGGCAAGCAGGAGATGCTGCTGGAGGATCTGTGTGCGCACCTGACGCTCGCCACGGGCAGGCCGGTGCGCTTCGAGTATACGCGCGGCCAGGAGTTCACCAGCGCACGCACGCGCCACCCGCAGATTCTGCGCTTCCGCAGCGGCGTCGACAAGAACGGCAAGCTGGTGGGCATGGACCTGCACATCATCGGCGACGCGGGAGCCTATGGCACGCACGGGCTGACGGTGCAGATGGTCTCCGGCTTCCGCGGGCTGAGCACCTACTGGCTGCCGGCGGCGCGCTTCGATTGCCAGGTGGTCTATACGAACAAGCCTGTGCCGGGCGCGTTCCGCGGCTACGGCGCGCCGCAAGCCCTGTTTGGGCTGGAATTGCACATGGAGGAGCTGGCGGAGCGCATCGGCATGGATCCGGTGGCGTTCAAGCGGCTTAACTGGATCAAGGAGGGGCAGGACCTGCCGCTGGCGAAGGCGATGGGCGAGGGCCGCGAGGGATTTGCCCAGACGGTGCGCAGCAACGGGCTGGAGGCCTGCTTCGCCGCGGGCAGCAAGGCCGCCGGCTGGGAGCGCAGGCAAGACCCTGCCTGGCGCACCGACCCGGCGCGGCCGCATGTGCGCCGCGGATTGGGTCTGGCGATCTGCATGCACGGCACGGGCATCGCCGGGCTGGACATGGGTGCAGCCAGCATCAAGCTCAACGACGACGGCAGCTTCAACCTGCTGATCGGCGCGACGGACCTAGGCACAGGCTCGGATACGGTGCTGGCGCAGATCGCGGCCGAGACGCTGGGCGTAGAACTGGACAAGATCATCGTCTACAGCAGCGATACGGACTTCACGCCCTTCGACACGGGCGCATACGCCAGCAGCACGACCTACATCAGCGGCGGCGCCGTGCTGAAGGCCGCCGAAGACGTGCAGCGACAGATCGCCGAGCACGCAGCCAGGCATTTGCTGCCGGGCGCGGAGGCGGATGCGCTGTGGCTGGAGGCGGGCCGGGTGTGTGCGCCGGACGGGCGCAGCGTCACGATGGAGCAAGTGGCGCTGCACAGCATCCACCAGGCGGATCAACACCAGATCATGGCGACAGCCAGCCACATGAGCTATGTCAGCCCGCCGCCTTTCGCCACGCAATTCGCCGAAGTGGAGGTGGACGTCGAGACCGGACAGGTGACCGTGAAGAAGTTGGTGATGGCTGTGGACTGCGGCATCGCCATCAACCCCGTCACGGCGGCGGCGCAGGTGGAGGGCGGCATGGTGCAGGCGTTGGGGTATGCCGTCAGCGAGGAGATGGTCTACGACGCCGCCGGCGAGGTGCAGAACCCGCGTTTCGGCGACTACCGCATCTTCGCCGCCGACGAAACGCCGGAACTGGAGGCAATTCTAGTGCAGACCTATGAGCCGTCCGGCCCTTATGGGGCGAAGGCCATCGCCGAGATTCCCATGGACGGCGTGGCGCCGGCGGTCGCCAGCGCGGTGTACGACGCCACGGGCGTGCGCATCCGCAGCTTGCCCCTCACGCCGGAACGGGTGTGGCGCGCGCTGCAAGCGTGCGAGTAGAATAGAAAGGACGGCCGGCAGAGCGTGCCTTCGCAGAAGATCGACATCCCCAACAGCCGCGGCGAACTGCTGTCCGCACGCCTGGATATCCCGGACCGGCCGCGCGCCGGCGCGTATGCGCTCTTTGCGCACTGCTTTACCTGTACCAAGAACCTGCGCGCCATCGGCAACATCAGCCAGCGCCTCAACGAGGACGGCATCGCGGTGCTGCGCTTCGACTTCACCGGTCTGGGCGAAAGCGAGGGAGACTTCGCCGAGACCGGCTTCTCGACTAACGTGGAGGACCTGGTTGCGGCGGCGGACTTCATGCGCCAGCGCTATGCCGCGCCGCAGATCCTGATCGGCCATTCGCTGGGCGGCGCAGCGGTTTTGCGGGCCGCGCATCACATTCCCGAAACTGCGGCGGTCGTCACCATCGCCGCGCCGTACGAGCCGAGCCATCTCAAGAACCTGCTCGACATAGACGAAGCGGACCTGGCCGGGCGAGAGCGCGTGATGGTCAACATCGGCGGGCGGCCCTTTCCCATCACGCGGCAATTCTTGGCGGACCTGGAAGAGGCGCAAATGGAGCAGGCAATCCGCACGCTGGGGCGTCCGCTGCTGGTGCTGCATTCGCCGCTGGATGCGATCATGGATATTGACCAGGCGGCGCGCATCTTCGGGGCTGCCAAGCACCCCAAGAGCTTCGTGTCGTTGGACAAGGCCGACCACCTGCTCAACGAGGCGGACGACTCCGTATACGCCGGGCGGTTGATCGCAGCCTGGGCAAGCAAGTACATCGCTGAAGAGGCCAGCCGGGCGGCGGAAAGCGCGCCGGCCGATAAGGGCGCGCGCGTGACGGCGCGCACGGGCAGCGCCTATCGCGCCGACGTGACCATCGGCGGGCGGCATCGCTTCGTGGTGGATGAGCCGGTGAAGTTGGGCGGGACCGACATGGGCGGCGCACCCTATGACCATCTGCTCGTTGCATTGGGCTCTTGTACGTCGATCACGCTGCGCATGTACGCTGACCGAAAAGGTTGGCCGCTGGAAGAGGTCGTGACCTATCTGCGCCACCGTTGGGTGGATGCGGCGGATTGCGAAGAATGCGAGACGCCCGAAGGCCGGGTAGATTATATTGAGCGCGAGGTGGAGTTGATCGGCCCGTTGAGCGCGGATCAGCGGGCGCGCCTGATGGATGTCGCGCAGGACTGTCCGCTGCACCGTACGCTGCACGGCGAGGTGATCGTCAAGACGCGGCTGCGCGAGTAGGGAGACGCTTTTGCCCGCCGGGAACATGCATGAAGGCGAGGTGTACACGGACGCCGCGCTGGTGAGGCGTCTGCTCGCCGCGCAGTTTCCGCAGTGGGCGGATTTGCCCGTCGAGCCGGTTCCCTCGGCGGGGACCGACAACGCGCTCTACCGCCTGGGCGATGACATGGCCGTACGCCTGCCGCGTATCGACTGGGCGATCGACCAGGTGGAGAAGGAGCAGCGCTGGCTGCCTAAGCTGGCCCCGCTTCTGCCGCTTGACATTCCGCTTCCGCTCGCTCAGGGCGCGCCCGGCGAGGGTTACCCCTGGGATTGGACGATCTGCCGCTGGCTGGAGGGCGAAGAAGCGACAGCCGAGAACGTGCCCGATCTGCGCCGGGCGGCGCTGGACTTGGCGCGCGTCATTGCGGCGTTGCAGCGTATCGATCCGGCAGGCGGGCCGCTCCCCGGAGAGCACAATTCATGGCGCGGCGTGCCGTTGTTCATACGCGATGCCAGCGTGCGCGAGGCCATCGCCGCGCTGGGCGGCATGCTCGACGCCGAGGAAGTGACCGCGGCGTGGGAAGCGTCTCTGGATGCGCCTAGGTGGGATCGCCCGCCCGTGTGGATTCACGGCGACCTGCAGCCCGGCAATCTGCTGGCGCGAGATGGCCGCATATGCGCCGTCATCGACTTCGGCTGTCTGGGCGTGGGCGATCCGGCTTGTGACCTGCTGCCGGCGTGGAACTTCTTGGATGCGGAGGCGCGGCAGGTATTGCGCTCTGCGCTGGCGGTCGACGATGCGACCTGGGCGCGTGGCCGCGGCTGGGCGCTGTCCGTGGCGCTGATTGCCCTGCCCTACTATCTGCACACGAACCCGGCCATCGTCGCCGCTTCCTGGCGCGTGCTCGACGAGGTGTTGGCGGGCGGCGACCGCGACGCATGACACGGCGTCACCGAGCGGCGGCATCCCTGCCGCCGCTACGATGTATAGAAAGAGAACCCTTCCCGGCGGCGTCAACTGCCTAGAAGGGTTCTCTGCAAGGTTGCCGCTTAGCGATTTGATCGCTACATATGCACTATGTCATGCTGAGCGTAGCGAAGCATCCCCCCCTGGTACAACGAGATTCTTCAGCTCGCTAACGCTCGCTTCAGAATGACAGACACTTGGCGATCAAACTGCTTAGTCGTCGAGGTTAAAGCCGTTGTTGGCGATGACGTCCTTGTACCACAGCGCGCTGTCCTTCGGATAGCGCTGCTGGGTTTCGTAGTCCACGTAGACGATGCCAAAGCGCTGCAGGTAGCCTTTGGCCCACTCGAAGTTGTCCATCAGAGACCAGACGAAATAGCCGGCCAGCGGCACGCCGTTCTGCATGGCGCGGTGCACCGCGGCGAAGTGGTCGCGCAGGTAGTTGAGCCGGCGCTGATCCGCCACGCGGCCGGACGCATCCGGCCCGTCCGAGAAGCTGCAGCCGTTCTCGGTCACATAGAGCTTGGGGATCTGGTACTCGAAGTGCAGCCGATTGAGCAGGTGGTAGAGCCCCTGCGGGTAGATCTCCCAGCCCATTTCGGTGCGCTCGACGTCGGGCAAGTCGACGGGCTGCGGCATGTTGTCCGGTCCTTGCCGGATGATGTCACGCGTGTAGTAGTTGACGCCGAGGAAGTCGGTCTGTACGCCCATCGTGCGGCGGTCGCCCTCCTGCACGAAGTCCAGCCCGTGCGGCAGGTAGCCGCCGGAGATGTAGTCCGCCACCATGTCGGCGGGGTAGTAGCGCCCGTAGACGGGATCTAGAAACCAGCGGTTAAAGTAGCCGTCTTGGCGGCGGGCGGCGTGGAAGTCCGCCGCGCTCGAGGTGGCCGGCTGGACGTGCTCGAAGTTGAGGACGATGCCGACTTCGGCGCCGGGGCTGTTGCGGCGCAGGACGGGTACTGACCAGCCGTGCGAGAGCAGCACATGGTGGGCGGCGCGCAAGGCTGCAGTCCAGTCTTGCCAGCCGGGCGCGTGCTCGCCGATCTGATGGCTGAGGAAACTGATGCACCACGGCTCGTTGAGCGTCATCCAGTTCTTGACGCGGTCGCCCAGGCGGCGCGAGATGACGTCGGCGTATTCGACGAAGGCCTCTGCGGTGTTGCGTGAGGGCCAGCCGCCCTCATCCTGCAGGGCTTGGGGCAAGTCCCAGTGATAGAGTGTGGCGAAGGGCTGGATGCCGGCTTCGAGCAAACCGTCGACGAGACGGCTGTAGAAGTCGAGCCCGGCCTGGTTGATTTGGCCGCGGCCGGCGGGCAGGATGCGCGGCCAGGAGATGGAGAAGCGATAGGCGCGCAGGTTCAGAGACTTCATCAGCGCGATGTCTTCTTGCCAGCGGTGGTAGTGGTCACAGGCGACGTCGCCTGTGGAGCCGTCTTGGATCTTGCCTGGGGTGTGGGTGAAGCGGTCCCAGATCGATTCGCCTTTGCCGTCGGCATCCCAGGCGCCTTCGATCTGATAGGACGCGGTAGCGGCGCCCCAGAGGAAGTCATCGGGAAAAGTGATAGCGCTCATTTTGTGCCTGCTTTCGGGTTGGTCGGTTGATTGCGTGAAATGCACGCGTCGCATAGGCGGATCGCCGGAGCGAACGGCTCATGTCCCAGGGGCCGTCAGTCGGGCATCCGCTTTGTCGAATGGCTGCGGGTAAACTCACCCGACATTGTAGCATATTTGGCAGCGCGGGAGTGAGCGGGGAGCGGTGTAAACACAAAGGGCGGGACGCAGATACGTTTCTGCATCCCGCCCTCTTGTCTCTTTAGAGCGGTCGCCTGCGAGCAGGCGACATGTACGACCTTGCCGCGGCAGTCTATTTGCCGGCGCGGTCCTGTTCTTGGTCGCTGCCCAGGGGCAGGTCCACCGCAATGGGAGCCTGGTCCACCTTGGTGAAGGTGAGCTTGTTTTCGCCTTCCAGGTCGGGGGCGTAGTCGACCAGCACATGGTCGCCGGTGGCGTATTCGCCCTTAAGCAGACGCTTGCTCAGTTCGTTCTCGATGCGGCGCTGCAACAGGCGGCGCAGCGGTCGCGCGCCGTAGGTCGGGTCATAGCCGACTTCGCCCAGATGGTTGGCCGCGGCTTCGGTGAGTTCGACCGAGAAGCCCATTTCCTCCATGCGGGTGCTGATGTCGTGCATGAGCAGCATCACGATCTGGCGGATTTCCTCGCGGCTGAGGCTCTCGAAGACGATGATCTCGTCGATGCGGTTAAGGAACTCAGGCCGGAAGAGCCGCTTCAACTGGTTGGCGTATTCGCCTTCCGAGTATTTGCTTTCGTCGAACTGCGGCGTGGCGAAGCCGAGCGGGCCGCGCTTCATCACCTCGGCGCCGACGTTGCTGGTCATGATCACCACGGAGTTGCGGAAGTCGACGGTGCGGCCTTGGCCGTCGGTCAGGCGGCCGTCGTCCATGATCTGCAAGAGCGCGTTCCACACTTCCGGGTGGGCTTTTTCGATCTCGTCGAAGAGGATCACCTGGTAGGGGCGACGGCGCACCTGCTCGGTGAGCTGGCCGCCCTGGTCATAGCCTACGTAGCCGGGCGGGGCGCCGAAGAGCCGGCTGACGGTGTGCGCCTCGCGGTACTCGCTCATGTCGATGCGCAGCAGCGCTTCGTCATCGTCGAACATGAAGCCGGCCAACGCCTTGGCTAGCTCGGTCTTGCCGACGCCGGTCGGGCCCAGGAAGAGGAACGTGCCGATGGGCCGGCGCGGGTCCTTGAGGCCGCTGCGCGCCCGGCGGATGGCGTCGCTGACCGCTTCGACGGCGCGCTCTTGGCCGACGATGCGCTTGCGCAGGCTCTCTTCCATGCCGAGCAGCTTCTCGGACTCGGTCTGCAGCATGGCGTTGACGGGGACGCCCGTCCACGCGCTGACCACGTCGGCGATGTCGTCGGCCTCAACGAGTTCGTCTAGGCCGGTTTCTTGGCGCCAGGCAGCGACTTCTTCGTCGAGTTGTTCGGCCAAGCGGGCGCGTTCCGTCTTGTATTGGGCGGCGTTCTCGTAGTCGCGATTGGCCCAGGCCGCTTCTTCGTCGGCGGTAAGCTTGGCCAGATCCGCCTTCATTTCCTTGAGGCGAGCCGGCATCGAATAGATGGCGACGCGCAGCTTGGCCGCGGCCTCGTCCATCAGGTCGATGGCCTTATCCGGCAGGCGTCGATCCGTCACATAGCGGTGGCTGAGCTTGACGGCTTGCACCAGCGCTTCGTCGTCGAAGACGACGGAGTGATGCTCCTCGTAGCGTTTGCGCAGACCGCGCAGGATGGCGATGCTCTCGTCTACATCCGGCTCGTCCACGTAGATTGGCGCAAAGCGGCGCTCCAGCGCCGAATCCTTTTCGATGTGCTGGCGGTATTCGTCCAGGGTCGTGGCGCCGATGCACTGCAACTCGCCGCGGGCCAGGGCGGGCTTGAGCATGTTGCTGGCGTCCATAGCGCCGGCAGCGCTGCCCGCGCCGACCACGGTGTGCAGCTCATCGATGAAGAGGATGATCTCGCCCTCGCTGCGTTGCACTTCCTGGATGGCGGCTTTGAGCCGCTCTTCGAACTCGCCGCGGAAGCGGGTGCCCGCCAGCATGGCGCCCAAGTCCAGCGAGACGACGCGCTTGCCCATCAGCGGTTCGGGCACGTCGTTGGCGATGATGCGCTGGGCCAGCCCTTCGACGATGGCCGTCTTGCCGACGCCCGCTTCGCCGATCAGGACCGGGTTGTTTTTGGTGCGGCGACAAAGAACCTGGAGCACGCGCAGGATTTCGGCGTCGCGTCCGATGACCGGGTCGAGCTTGCCCTCGCGGGCTGCGGCCGACAGGTCCTGGCTGTATTTTTCGAGGACGCGATACTTGCTTTCGGCGTTCGGTTCGGTGACGCGCGCGCCGTTGCGCAGCTCGGTGATGGCCTCGTAGAGCTGCTCTTTGACGATGCCGGCCTCGCGCAGAATGTTAGCGCTGGGCGTGTTGCGCTCGCTGGCGATGCCGAGGAAGAGGTGCTCGGTGCTGACGAAGTCGTCGTTGAGCTTCTTGGCTTCCTCGTTGGCGACGTCCATCACGCGCTTGAGGCGCGGGGTGATGAAGACCTGCGCCATCGGCGCGCTCGGATAGGACGCTGCACCCATGGCCGGGCCGTTTTCTAGGACGGCTTCCAGCTTACGGCTGATGATGTCGGCCGGCGCGCCCAGTTTATGCAAGATCTGCGGCACGGCGCCGTCCGACTCTTCCAGCAACGCCAGGAAAAGGTGCTCCGTGTCGACCTGGGTATGCTTGTAGCGCTGTAAGATCTCATAGGCGCGCATGGCGGCCTGTTGCGCTCGTTCGGTAAATCTGTCGAATCTCATGGTATGTCTGTGTCCCTTTGCCGGTTACATTGGCCGTGCTGCATCACTGGCCGGCGTCTGTGACGCGGCGTGCTGCGGCGGGTGCGTCTTTGTGTGGCGATTTCACAGTGCGAGCGTGTAATGCTAATGCGTAATGCAGGTGTGTGATGCAGTGATCGAATTTTCTTAAGCCAACTTACACTGATAAGACGTGCCAGTGCGTAGCAAAGATTCCGAAAAATGCCGGCTCTAATGCAACACAAACAAAGCGGGGCGGCGCAGGGCTTGTCATAGCGGGTGAGACCTTCCAGGAAGCCGCGGCTTCCTGGAAGGCGAGTGCAATGCGCCAGGCTTACTGCTGGGGACCGAGAATTGTCTAGTAGCGGGTCAGCGCCGCGATCTTGCCGAGTTTCTCCAACTCCTTGTCTTCGTCGAGGATGGTGACGCCGATGCCTTGGGCCATCGCCCGGCGCAGCACGCTCTCCACGGCGTCGGGCAGTTCCTGCACGCGGCCGCTGCCCAGTTCGACTTCATCAGACAGTTCGAGCACGATGTAGCCGCTGTCGACGAAGCGATAGGCAGGCTGCACGAAGTCAGAGAGGACGACGACATGCTTGGCGCGGCCGTCCTGGACGGCGGTCAGCGTGTCGGGCAGGCCGGCGACGGCGTTGCCGCCCTTGTGCACCGTGGTGGCAACGGTTTCGGCCATCGCTTTGGCTTCGGCGTCGGCTGCCGTGCGGATCACGTCGAGCGCCTTTTCGCTGATGGTGGAGGGCGACGCGTTGGCGTTAGCCGAAAGCTGGCCGATGACCATCGAGCGCAGGCGATGGCTGAGCAGCGCCTGGAAGCGGGCGACGTTGCGTTCGGTGCCGGCGAGGATCAGGCGGCGTGTGTCGAGCTTGCGATAGAACTCCTCGGCGATCTCGGCGGCATCCTGCAGATTGCTGCGGGCGACGCCGGACTCGTGGCGCTGGTAGCGAGCTTGCGCCCAACCGCCGGCCTTGTGCAGCTTCACCTCTTCGCCAAGGTAGCCTTCGACCGCTTCGAGGATGCCCATGTTGAAGACGTAGAGGCGGGCGCCTTCGGAATCGACGTGGATCACGCCGTAGCGTTCGTAGGTGTCGATCAGCCTGGCAAGCTGACGGACGTAGGGGCGAAAATTGGTGAAGACGGAGTCGGTTACAGGGACCATGAAGCTTCTGGCCCACCAGAAGTCCTTGGCGGCGCAGGCGAACATGACCAGGCCGCGGCCCTGCCAGTTATAGCCCATTTCGACGTAGTTCTGCATGCGCTGCACGTCTTGGGGGTCCGCATCTTTGGCTTTGCCGAGCAAGTTGCGCAGAGCCAATTTATACTTTTCGGCGGACCGGCGGTGGGGATCGACATTCAGATAGACGCTCAGAACAGGATGCTCGGTATCGCTCTCGAACTCGATTGCCTGGCGGATCTCGCTGTCGATGAACATGGACCCTCCTCACTCTTCTAATGGATGGTTCGCTGAAAGCAACGATGAAACGCGCCTGCCGTAAAACCCGAGCAGGCTGCAATGATGCCGCTGACTAGATTGTGATTACTCGGTACGTACGCACAGTTGATCGGGCATGATCGCGCTGCGGACGGTTGTGGTTGGCTTTTGGCCGGTCTCCGCGGAGATCGGCGTGATTCCGGTAGCGTGCGATGCGGGGCTGTGCTGTCAAGGTATCATGTCCGCGATTTGTTGTCAACCGCCGCGCGCAGACCCCAAGGTGCAGGCCGAGGCGACGGTCTTTACGGCCTTCCGCGACGCGGGTGGTATACTCGGAAGACGGCGCTGAGTGTGGCGCGCGTCGCGACGCCGGCCCATCGAACACCTAACCATCCGACCGGGCGACATCATGCCGATTTCACGCCCGATTCACATTGGACAGATACATGGCAGACAAACGCTTAAACTCCATCGACGGATTTGTCTTTGACCTGGACGGCACGGTCTACCTCGGCGAAGAAGCGCTGCCGGGCGCAGTGGAGACGATCGCCGAGCTGCGTCGCCGCGGCAGCCGTGTGCTGTTCGTCAGCAACAAGCCGCTCTACCCGCGCCAGAACTACGCCGACAAGCTGACGCGTCTGGGCATTCCGGCTACAGCCGGCGACGTCATCACCTCTGCCTATGTGCTGGCGCGCTATCTAGCGCTGCACGAGCCGGACCTGCGCTACTACGTCGTGGGCGAGGCAAATTTGGTGGCGGAACTGGAGGGGCAAGGGCTGCACGTCGTGGGGGAACTGGCCGACCAGGACCCGCAGGAAGTGATCGACCCCACGGGCATTGACGCCGTGGTGGTGGCCTTTGACCGCACGCTCGACTATCGCAAGCTCAACACGGCCTACCAAGCGTTGCGCCGCGGCGCGCGCTACTTCGCCACCAACGGCGACAAGACCTGCCCGATGCCGGGCGGCGACATTCCGGATGCCGGCGCCACGCTGGCGGCTCTGCTGCAGATCTCCGGCCGTTCGCCCGAACTGATTGCAGGCAAGCCCTCCACCGTGATCCTCCAGGCCGCGCTGGAGCGGCTCGAACTGCCGGCGGAGCGCTGCTTGATGGCCGGCGATCGGCTGGAGACGGACATCCGCATGGGGCATGACGCCGGCATGAAGACAGCGGTCGTGCTTTCCGGCGTGACGACGCGGGCGGACGCGGAAAAGGCTTCACCTCAGCCGGATCTGGTGCTCGCCAACCTCGGCGAGCTGGCGCAGCATCTCGCCTAGAGGCGCGCCGGCGATTTTCCTACGGCTCTGGCGGCAATGCGGTCTGGGCGGCGGCTGTGGCAAAGCGGTAGAACACGGCCTTGCCGCCCAAGCCCGTAATGGTCTGCGCCTCAGCCGATCCCCAACATCTTTCCAACGTGGGCTGTACCCGCTCCGCCCAGGGCGCGGCGGCGGGCGCCAGAACGATGATGGGCGCTGCACCGGCGCCGCAGACCTCTTCGGCCGCGCGATCCGCCCATAGCCACAATACCTCGAACTGATCCGCCACTCCATATGCTTCCACGATCAGCGGCAGCCGCGACTCTGGCGGCCTCATTTCTAGCACGACGATTTTCGGCGTGGGATTCGCCGCCGTCGCGTGCTGTAATTCGCGGATAACAAGGGCCGGCTCGGAGAGGGAATCGCTGCTGCGCGGCAGGGAGACGTATTCGATGTGGAATTGGTTGAAGCCGAGCGCGGCTGCGGCGATCACGGCCAGGAAGCCCTGGCGCAAGGCCGGGTTGAAGGGCATGAGCAGGTTGGCGAGGGCGGCCCCGCCCAGCCCGGCGAAGACGGCGAAGACGGGCAGCAGGATGAAGGCGCGGGTAATGGCGACATAGCCGTACTGCTGTATGGCGCTGACCGCGAGCAGGAAGACCGTCGCCGCCGTGAGCCAGGCGCGGGCCTGCCGCGAGGCGCGTACGGCTGCCAGGGCGGCGGCAAGGCCAAGCAGGAGCAGGACGGCGGTGAAGGGATCGGCGCGCCCGCCGACGACGAAATGGCTGTGGCGGTAGTTGGCGTCGGTCAAGAAGGTGAAGGCGCCGGAGACAATGTTGCGCGCGATCTGTGCAGCGAGGCTGGTATGGGCGGCGACTTCGCTCTGTGCCGGGGTGGCCTTGAGCAGCGCTTGCCAGTGGGCAAAGTCGAGCAGCAGGGGCGCGGCTGCGGCGATCATGCCGAGAGCGACCGCGGCCAATACCCAGGCCATGCGCCGCCAGTTGGGCAGGATCAGGGCGGCGAGCAGCACGCCGATGGGCAGCATGACGAGCAGCGTCAGGCTGTGCAGCAGGAAGCCAAGCCCCAAGATGACGCCAATCAGCATGAAGCGCAGAATGCTTGCCCCGGCCAACGCCCACACTGCCGCAGCCAGCGCCAGGCAGAGGGCGAGCAGCGCATAGATGTTGTTGTAGGGGATGAGCGTAAAGGTCAGCATCACATGTGCACCGGCCAGCAACGCAGCGGAAAGCCAGGCTACCGTGCGTCCGCCCAACCGGTAGGCAAAGTAGTAGACGGCAGGGAAGGCGCATGCCGCGGGCAGCACCGAGGAGAGCCGCCAGCCGGTCACGTCAAAGCGGGCAGCCTGCATCGTCCAGGCTTGCAGCGCCGAGGCCAACACCGTGTGATAGCCGTCCGTATCGTGAGTGTCGAAGAGGATGGAGGCAACTTCTGCCCGCTCCATGAGGCGTTTGGCCTGGCCGTAGAAGATCCACTCATCGCCGACGAAGGCGATTTCCCAGGAGGCGGCGCGGCTCATGGCGAGCGCTAGGTAGGCGAGGGCGAAAGCCAGGGCCAGGGCCAGGTCTAGGCGATACAGACCGGCGCCAGCGCGTTCGCCCCAGCGCAAGCCGAGCCACAGAAGCGCCAGGCCAAGCAACCCGGCGGCGGCGGTGAACAGGTTTCCGGCAAACAAACCCGCCGCGCCCACTAGGAGCAAGGCCGCGCCCCCGGCGACGGTTAGGCCGGCGGCGGTCTGCGCCCAGACGGCGGCGTCTTCGAGGTCCCACACGGCAGCGGCGAGCAGCATAGCCCCGATGCCCGCCAGCCAGACGGACGGCTGCGGCGCAGCCCCGGCGAAGGCCATGCGCAACGTCTGGTAGACGACGGCTTCCAGGCCGGTGAGCGCGAAGAGCAGACTGGCGATACGCGTCAGCCGCGGGCGAGCGGCCCATGCCGGCAGCGGCGGCGCGTGGACATAGGGCGCGAAGACGTTCCGCCCGGCCAGGGCAAGGGTAAACGCGGCCAGGGCGAGCAGGGTGAGTAAGACGCCGGCGTGATCGATGCTGAACTGCCTTTGGCGACAGAGCGGGCGAACGATGCAATCGTACTGCGCCAGCCAGCGATCGAGCGCGGAACTGGCATGCAGCCACGGCTGGACGTAGAAGATGCGTACTGTCTGGTAGGCGGCGATCAGCCCCAGCACGAGCGAGAAGAGGCTGCGCGCCGAGGGCGGCGATGCCTGCGGGCTGGTCGGTTGGGACGGTTCGCTCAACACGGTTCGCATTCGTCTTCGTTGCACAGATGACGCCGCAGACTGCGGCGCGGGTTGCGGCGCAGATTGTGGCGAAGATAATGGCGCAGATAATGGCGCAGATGCGGCATAGGCGCTATTGTATGGCATGCGGATGCATTGGCGGAACTGCGGATGCGTGCGATCATGGCGCAATGGCTGCGGCCCATTGCGACGGCGGCGGTTCCTGTGTACACTGGCGTAATTCCGGACGAGGGTTCGTCATAGCAAGAGCGGAGGGACCATGTACTTTTTCTCACCGGCGGAGCGGGAACGCAAGGAGTTGTTCGGCGGCGTGAATGCGCGCACTTTTTGGGGCGAGCATATGTTGCTGGCCGTGGTGGACATTCCGGCCAACGGCGTTGTTCCGCCTCATAGCCATCCCCACGAGCAGGCGGGCATGGTGGTTGCAGGCGAACTGACGTTTACGGTAGACGGGGAGACGCGCACGCTGCGCGCGGGCGATGTCTACGTGATTCCGGGCGGCGTGGAGCATTCGGTCGTCGCCGGAGATGCGCCGGCCCAGGCGTTGGATGTGTTCAGCCCCGTGCGCGAGGAGTACAAATATTAGGGGGCGTGATTCCGAGACGGCAAACACACGGAGCTTCTAGCGGAAACTCCGTGTGTTGTTTAGAGATTCATCAATTCGCTCGCGCTCGCCTTAGAATGACAGGCGTTTGGCGAGCCATTAGCCGCTAGAAGGGGATGTCCTCGTCGTTGGCAGCGGGCGCGCTGCCGGAGCCGGAGGCGGCGTGTTCTTCGTCGCCGTAACCGCCGCCCATGCCGGCGTCGCCGCGGCCGCCGATGAAGCGAATGGTTCGGGCCGTCACCTCTAGGGAAGCGCGTTGGTTGCCGTCCCGGTCGGTCCACGGGCGGGCTTCCTCGACTTCGCCAACAACAAGCACTTGCCGACCTTTCGACAGGAACTGGCTGGCCAATTCTGCATCTCGCCGCCAGGCTGTGACGCGAAACCACGTAGTCTTTTCCTGACGTTGTCCGTCCTGGCCGGTCCAGACGCGGTTCACTGCTAGGCTAAAAGTGGTCACCGGCACGCCGCTGGGCGTATAGCGCATCTCCGGATCTTGTCCGAGATTCCCGACAAGTATAATTTGCTGATACATGGCTTGGTTTTCCTTTCCGCCTCTTGTTGGAGGAAGCGCCCGCCCCGTTCGTGTCAGTTCGCGTGACGGTTCGCCGCCAGGCCGTCAAACAACGACAGCCGCGGCTTTTCGCCTCGGTTATCTCTAGTTCATTGTACTGTGAAGATGGCGGGGCGTCAATTTTCGCGCGGTGCAGAACGTGCGTTCTGTGCGGTCTGATTGGACGCGGAACCGGCGTCGTGTCATAATGCCCGCATTCAGCTAACCAATTGACGTTCTTCCGCCGAATTTTCCGAGCCGCCATTCCGCCATGAGACCCACGAAACAATTTGCCACACCGCCGCGCAGGGTAGCGCTGTTCGTTACTTGTCTGGTCGATATGCTCTACCCGGAAGTCGGCCTTGCCGCCGCCGAGCTCTTGGAGCGTCACGGCGTGGAGGTCGTCTTTCCCTATGAGCAGACCTGCTGCGGCCAGCCCGCGTTTAACGCCGGCTTTCGCGACGAAGCGCGCGCGTTGGCGCGGCGCTATCTAGACGTGTTCGAGCCGTTCGTGCAGCAGGGCATGGTCGACGCCATCGTCGCGCCCAGCGGAAGTTGCACGGCGATGGTGACCCATTTCTACTCGGTCCTGTTTGAAGACCCGTCTATGGCCGCGGATCAGCAGCGAGCCGAGGCGCTTGCCGCGGTCACCTTCGAGTTGACCGAGTTCCTGGTCGATGTGCTGGGCGTGACCGCCACCGGCGCGCGTTTGGAGGGCAAGATCACCTATCACGCGTCGTGCCATCTGCTGCGCGAGATGGGCATCGACCGCCAGCCGCGCACGCTTTTGGCGAACGTCGAGGGCGCCGAACTAGTTGACCTAGCCGGGCATGACGAATGTTGCGGCTTCGGCGGGCTTTTCTCGATCAAGAACCCCGAAATCAGTACGGCTATGGGCCGGCGCAAGTGCTTGAACCTGGAGCAGAGCGGCGCCGATGCGGTCGCGGTGTGCGACGTGAGTTGCCTGACGCACATCAACGGGCTGTTGAGCAAGCAGGCGCAGCGCATTCGCGCCGTGCATATCGCCGAGATTCTCAACAGCCAGGTCGACGTGGCCGAGACGCCAGCTGAGCCGCAGCGCGACGAAGCCGCCTCATCGACAAGTAAACCGCCTGCCGAGGGCGGGCAGCCGCGGCGCTGGCAGGACGTCCGCTAGCCGCGATAAGCATGAAACTTCGTTTGCGTTTTCGCAGGAAAGACCGGCATGCCTACCGCACCGATTAATCTCCACGCCCCCTATAAGGAACGCATCCACGACGCGCTGCACAACAAGAACTTGAAGACAGTGCTCAACCGCACCGTGGGGCGGATGAGCGCATCGCGCGTGGCCGCTATGGGCGCGGTGGACGGGGAACAGCTGCGTCGCCAAGTCCGCCAGATGAAGGAATACGTGCTGCGCAACCTGCCCGACCTGCTGGAGCAGTTCGAGGCCAACGTCGAGGCCAATGGGGGCCGCGTGCATTGGGCGCAGGACGCCGCCGCCGCCAACCAAATATTGCTTGACTTGGCGAGGCGTCACGCAGTCCAGAAGATCGTCAAGTCCAAGTCGATGGTCACCGAGGAAATCCGTCTGAACGACGCCCTGGAAGGCGCAGGCGTCAAAGTGGTGGAGACGGACCTGGGCGAGTACATCATCCAGTTGGCGGGCGAGCCGCCCAGCCACATCGTAGCGCCTGCGGCGCACAAGCGCATCGAGGACATCGCCGCCATCATGCAGGAGAAGCTGGACATGCCGCCGACCCTGGACGCGGAGGTGATGTGCAGCGCGGCGCGGGCGAGCTTGCGCCGCGAGTTCCTCAGCGCGGACATGGGCGTCAGCGGCTGCAACTTTGCCATCGCCGAGACGGGGACGGTGTGCATTGCCACCAATGAGGGCAACGGGCGCATGGTGGCAAGCTTGCCGCGCGTTTATGTGGCGGTAATGGGCATCGAGAAGTTGGTCCCTACTGTGGAAGATGCGTTCCTGCAGCTTCAGGCGCTCAGCCGCAGCTCTACGGGCCAGCAGTTCACGGTTTACTTGTCCATGACCAGCGGGCCACGCCAGCCGCAAGACGTAGACGGCCCGGAGGAATTTCATGTAGTGCTGTTGGACAATGGGCGCAGCGAGATGTTGGCGCGCGGCTATGGCGAAGCGCTGATGTGCATTCGCTGCGGCGCATGTTTGAACGTCTGCCCGGTCTATCGCGAGATCGGCGGGCACGCCTACGGCAGCACGTACAGCGGGCCGATCGGCTCGGTGATCAGCCCCATGTTGGCGATAGAGGCAAGCGAAGCGGAGAAACTGCCCCACGCCAGCAGCCTGTGCGGCGCGTGTCGCGATGCCTGCCCGGTGATGATTGATCTGCCGCGGCTGTTGTTGGACCTGCGCAGCCACTACGTGCAGCAGGGCGTGCCGCCCTGGTTCGAGCGACAGGCGATGCAGGGTTTCCTCAAGGTAATGCAGAGCCGCAAGCTGTACGAAACGGGCGGGAAGATGGGCAGTCTGGGCAGCAACTTGTTGGCTTCGTTCAACGGCGGGGCGATTACCTTTATGCCGCCGCCATTTTCGGCCTGGACCAAGACTCGCCATTTTCCGCCGCTGGCAAGGAAGAGCTTCCGCGAACTGTGGGCGGAGCGCATGGAGCGGCGCAAGTCGATCTCCGGGCCGACGTCGGACGCTAAGCGTAAGCCGGGGGAGGGATAGACATGAGCGAGCGCGATGCCATCCTCTCCAGACTGCGCGACGCATTGGCGCAGCCCGATCGGCGCTTTCCGCCGGCGGACCCGGATCCGTTGACAGATGCCACACGCATGACCGTGACCAAGGCCGAAGGAGACGCGCCGGCGCTGGCGCATCGTTTCGGCCAGGAGTTGACCGCGCTGCACGGCAGTTACGAGGTGGTCGAGACGCCGACCGAGGCGCGCTTGACCTTGCTTCGCCGCGTGACGGACTGGATGGAGCAAGAGACGGCCGCGCAGAAGGGCGCGGTGATCAAAACGGGGCAGGAGCGCAACGTGCTGGCCTGGGCCCCGGACGCGCTGCCGGTCGGCGGGCTGGACGCGGCGTTTGGCGACATGGGCCTGACGCTCGTGGCGCCGTCCGATTTGACCGGCAAAGAAGGCCGCGAGTCGATCCGTTCGATCCGCTATGGCATCAGCGGCGTGGAAGCGGCCTTTGCCGCGGCCGGTTCGCTGTTGGTGAGAACGGGGGCGGGCATGAGCCGCTCGGCCAGCTTGCTGCCCTATTACCACGCCGCGTTGGTTCCGTTCAGCCGGCTCTATCCGACGGCGGAAGACTGGCTGGCCGAACAGCGACAGGCCGGCGCCCTGGTCGATCTCTTGCGCACCCACGCCAACCTGACGTTGATCACAGGGCCGAGCAAGTCCGCCGACATTGAGATGAACCTAACGCTGGGCGTGCACGGGCCAAAGTTCTTGCATGTGATCCTGTTTCGCGACGGGTGACGGCGCGCACATTCCGCGGCTTCCTCGATGGTTATGGAAATGATTGATTCGCATCCAATTCGCATCCAAGTTGACAAAGGAAAGAAAGCGATGAGCAAAAAGACCTGGCGGGTTGCCTTTATCGGCACAGGCATGGTTGTACAGTGGTCGCATATTCCCTCGTTCCGGCGGTTGGAGGGCGTGGAGGCGGTAGCGGTGTGCGACGTCAACGAGGAGCGCGTGCGTTCCGTCGCCAAAGATACCGGTATTCCGCAGGCCTTCACCGACTATCGCGAGATGCTGGAGAAGGTGCAGCCGGACATTACCGTGGTGGCGACGCCGAACGTCTTCCACAAGCCGATGACGTTGGCGGCGCTGGAAGCAGGCTCTCATGTGCTGTGCGAAAAGCCGTTGGCGCTGACCTACGCCGACGCCAAAGAGATGATAGATTTCGCCGCGGCGAAAGGTAAAATCCTGACGGTCGGTACGCACTATCGCTATTCCGCGCCGATGCAGGCGGCTAAGGCGCACGTAGACGCCGGCTTCTTCGGCGAGATCTACGCCGCGCGCACTGTGTGGCAGCGCCGCGCCGGCATCCCCGGCTACGGCAGTTGGTTCACGAATCGCGACCTGGCGGGCGGCGGCAGCCTGCTGGACATCGGCGTGCACGCCCTCGACCGCGTGCTCTACTTGATGGGATATCCGGAAGCGGTCAGCGTCACAGGCGCATCGTATGACAAGTTGGGCAAGCTAGGCGTCGGCCTGGGCGGCTGGGGCCTGGACATCTCCAAGCCCGGTGAGGGCGTGCGCTATGATGTGGACGATCTGACGTGGGCGTTTGTGCGTTTCGCCAACGGCGTGTCGCTGATCTTCCAGGTGGCGTGGGCCTCGCATCTGCCTGAGCAGTTCTTCGCCGAAATCTACGGCACAAAGGGCGGGGCCAACGTGACCAACCGCGAGGGCGTCGACCTGTATACGGTGCTGAACGGGCAGCAGGCGCACATCGAAACCAACGTGCCCGTGGACAAGGTCAGTTCGTATGCGCATCTGATCGAAAACTTCGTGGCGCGGCTGAACGGCGATGCTTTGGTCGATATCATCACGCCGGAGCAGGCGCTGTCGAGCGTGCGCATCGTCGACGGCATCATGCGTTCGGCGGCGCTTGGCCGCGAGGTCAAGCTGGATGACTGACAGCTATCACCAATACGTACAGACTTAGGGGGGCAAACGAATGAAGCTGGCGGGAACTCATCATGTGGCGTTGCGGACGCCGAACTTTGCGGAGATGGAGCGGTTCTATGCGCAGACGCTCGGCTTTCCCATCACGCGGCGTTGGGACGATGTCAACATCGTGTTCATCGACGTGGGCAGCACGACGATCGAGCTGATCGGAAACAACGACGTGACCGCAGGGGTCGCGCCGACGGGCGGCTGGGATCATCTGGCGCTGCATGTGGAGAGCGTAGACGAGGCTTTCCAGGAATTGGTCGCAAAGGGCGTGAAGATCCGCAGCGAGCCGCGAAATTTCCAGAATGTGCGCATCGCCTTCTTCTTTGACCCGGACGGCAACGTGTTGGAACTGGTCGAGGACCCGCGGCGAGCGTAGAAGCTTCATCGCTCCGCCGTGTAGTAACAGACAGCGCTTCCACGAGAAAGCCCCGAGCGACTTGAGATCGCCCGGGGCTTTTTGTTGCTTGGCGTTCAGACGCTATTCGTCGCGGCCTCCGCCGCCACCGCCGCCTTGGACGTAGACGGTGATTTTCTGCTTCGTGCTGCCGTTGCCGTAGGCTTCCAGCTTATATTCGTGCGGGCCGCTCTTGGAGGGGCAATCCTGCCAGGAGCCTTCGCGCGGGCCGCCGGAGACCTTGCGCTTGTCGCCGAGGTAGAGGTTGACGCCGTCGGCGTCGACTGCACGCCACTCGAAGCGGATGCATTCGCCGGCGCGTACGCCGGTGCTGCTGACCCAGAAGCGATCGATGCGAGGGCCGGGGCGTTGCGGCGGCGGGCCGCTGACGTTGATCGTGATCGGGAATTCTACCGTTGCGTTGTCCCGGCGGGTGATGCGCAGGACGTAGTTCGCTGTCTGGCCGGGGCAGACCGTGCGCGCATCGTGGCCGCCTACGCCCTGGACGCTGCCGCCGTCCACGAAGTAGATGGCGTTGACGTTGTCCACGTCCCAGCGAATGGCCGTGCATTGCCCCTGGTTGATCCAGGTGGAATCGGCGCGCAGGTTGGGGTTAACGTCTACGTTGGGCGGCGCGGGCACGGGCGTAGGCGTGGGCGGCGGGTTGGGATCAGGCACTTGGATGCCGGCCCATATGACCTGGCCGAAGAGCTTGCCTGTGTTGTCGCGCATCTGGAAGAAGCCCTGATAGGTTCCGTAGACGACGGGCGCGATCAGAGACATGGACAGGTCGATGGTTTCGCCCGGCTGAACGACGTGACCGATGGGCAGGGGCGCGGCCGCCATGCTCGCCTCGACGCGGTTGCCGTTGACGTAGACGAGCGAGTAGTCCGCCTCCCAGGGGCAGGCGCCCACGTTGCGCACCCGCCAGCTCTTGGTGAAGGGCTGGCCAGGGGACATGATCGGCGGCGACTGCATATTGTGGTCGTCCAGGTTGAGATCGGCGACGAATTCCAGCCCAAGTTTGCACTCCGGCTCTTCGACAGGCCGCACCGGTATGTTGATCACTTCGGCGTCGCGGTGTTCGTCGGCCACGACGGTATCATCGTCGTTCAGGTATTGGCGAACGAGGGTGGCGTAGGTTCCATCGGCCTGAATTGACAGAAGCGCCTGATTTAGCTTCTCGACCAGGCTGGAGCCTTTGCGGGTTGCGACGGCGAAACGCTGCTGGTTGAGGCCCCGGCCCACCACGTGCAGGTCCTGCGCGCTCGTGGTGAAGGTGAGGGCCGTGAGGCGTTCCAGAACGGCGACGTCGATGTCGTTGCTGCGCAGACCGCGGACCTGGGCCAGCGTGTCAGGGTAGTCGATGAGCGCATCCTGGGGAATGATGCCTGCGTTGACCAGGTTTTCTTGCGCCCAGTAGGCGTAGACCGTGCCCCGTTCCACGCCCACGCGCAGACCTGCGAAGTCTGTGGGGGAGCGGATGATGATCGGGTCTGCGGCGCGTGCCAGCATGGCGTCGTCGTCGATGTAGTAGAGGTTGGTGAAGTCCGCCGCCTGCTGGCGGTTAGGAGTCACGGAAAGGGCGCTGATCACGGCGTCGACCTGGCCCAGATTGAGGGCGTCGAGGAGGCCGCTGAAGGCGAAGTCGGTGAATTCGACCTCTATGCCCAGCCGCTTGCCCATCTCGCGCGCCAGGGCGATGTCGAAGCCGTCTAGCTTGAAGTTGCTGTCATAGGACTCGAAAGGAGGATAGTCGGCGGATGTGCCGAAGACGATTCGGCCGGCGGACTGGACGCGATCCCAGTCTTCGCCACTCTGCGCCGCTGCCGGCGCCGGGGCTGCGATTGTGACAATCAACAGCCCGAACAGGAAGAGGAGAGCGAACCGCAAGAACTGCTTGTTCATGAGCTTCTTTCCAAACAATGGTTACTGTAGGTTACACAAGCTGTGGATCGCGATGTTGAATCCAATCAATAGGGACAAACATAGACGACGCGCAAATACTGGTTGAGAAACGGGATGTAGATATCGACATCTTGTCCCGTTGCGTCCGGGGCGCCGATGGCGGCTGCTTGACCGCCGTGACCCGCCGGCCCGGGCTGGATGTAGCCGCTGCGCAGGATGTAGGATGTGCTGGCGGACTGGCCTGGCGCGATTTGTCCGACGGAATCCGTCAAAAGGTAGCTGTCGGACGTGCGCTCGCCGCCGGCGGCAGTGACGACGCCCCAACAGCCGAGCTGGTAGTAATTCGAGGATTGGGCTGAGGCGAGGCCTGCAAATGACAGGGCTGCCACGGCAACTAACAACAGAACTCCGATTTTCCAAGCCGTGTGTCGCTGAGCCCTATGGCGCTGGGTTGGCATGGCGGAACCTCCTGTGACTGATCGGGCGCTGCGCCCGAAGCGGGACGAACGCATGGTTCACACCGTTACGGCTTGTAGGTGACGAAGTGGAACTTACAGCCGGCGACGTTTTCGTTGCGCGCATCGCGCAGATCGATCAGCAGCTTATTCTCAAAAGAGTTTGACAGCGCGATGGTGGAGAACGGGCAACCGCTCTGGGAAATGGGCGTGACGACGGTCACGTAGTGGTTGAGGTCGTAGGTCACGCCGTGGATGTCGATGATGTAGGCGCCGTCGTTGCGGCGGCTGCTGCTGAAGCCCTCGCCCTTCAAGCGGCTGCCGTTGCCGTCGACGATGCCGAAGACCACGGGCAGGTAGTGGCTACCTTTGCCGCTGAGCTTGTCGGCGTTGCGCGCCCAATAGGCATAGGGCACATAGAGCAGGGGCTGGCGCGGCGTCATCTCCGGGTCGTTGCGGACGCGCACGCCCAGCCACCGGCCTTCGCCGGTGAAGATCGTACTATCGGCTGTCCCGTCTTTGTTCACGTCCAACAACACGGTGAAATAGCCGTTGGTCACGGTAACGCCGGTGTTGGTGTTGGGGTTGAACTCCTGCTGCCAGAGGGGTTGGGTCGCGGTGGCGCTATTGTAGATGCTGAAAACCATGTAATAGCTGCCGTTCGGCACGGGCTGTCCCAGCGTGTCCAGCAACATGCCCTGGTAGGTGATGCGTTTGTCGGTGTCGTATGTCTCGTCGATGCTCAGAGGGCCGTTCAAGGAAGTGACAGTCAACTGTTCTTGGGCGTTGGCGCGCGGCGCCAGCGTCATGGCCGCGACGATCAGGCCGCCAATGACCACGCCGAATGCCTGGCGAATGATGGATTGCACGGTTGGCATAGATGTCTCCGCGGGTTGAAGGAAAATATGAGAGGTTCCATTCGAGGTAATCTTATTCTACCCGAAGCGCGACAAAATGCAAGCTATTGGGTCGCTCA
>CAYXRG010000051.1:0-31273 GCA_964467575.1 uncultured Caldilineaceae bacterium
ACGGTTCACATCCGTGAGGTCGGGGGTTCAAGTCCCTCCTCGCCCACCAGACCCGGTCGTACAGGCGCCATTGCCTGTGCGACTTATTTTTATGCTTAATGAGCCGATTGCCGGTTGGAATGTGATGCGGAGACCGATCTTTGTTCGCCCCTTGTCAGTGGAAGAGCATGTGTCGCTTGAACAACTGTGGCGCACGGCCAGCCCGCTAGAGCAGACGCACATCCTCATTGTCCTCCGTTCGAGCGAAGGACTGACCGCGGCGGAAATCGCACAGCAGGTGGGCTGGACGCCGCGCGCGGTCCGGCGCGTGATCGAACGCTACAACAATAAGGGCATCCTTGGCCTCCACGACGGACGCTTGACTAATCCGGGCCGCCGTCGGGTCGTCACCGAGGAATGGCAGCGCCTGCTGCTCGAGGTGATCGAGCGTCCGCCCGCAGCCTATGGCTTCACCGCCAGCCGTTGGACGGTCCGCCTCCTTGTAGCCTATCTAGAGCAAGCCACACACATCCGCGTAAGCGAAGAACGCGTCCGCCATTATCTGCGCTTGCACGGCATTCGCTACGCCGCAGGGAACTGGCTCAGAGATGATGCGCCCATCGAAATAGACATCCCCGCGCCGGTTGCCCTGGCGTTTGAACCCGCGAACACGACGCACACGCGTCACATGACATCCGCGACAAGATCGGGTACACTTACGGAAATTTCCGCCCCGGCATTCGGGGGCCAACATGATGCAGCCTGCGATGCGCACCCCGAGCGCCGCAAAGAAACGGGACAACCGCACATCATGGCATTTACCGATCTTTTGGCTGTCGCACGCGGCGACCAGCCGGCGGACTTGCTCCTGACCAACGCCGCCCTCGTCAACGTCTTTTCCGGGCGCATCGACCAGACCGACATCGCGCTCTACAACGGGCGCATCGCCGGCATCGGCCCCGGTTACCAGGCCCACGAAACCATCGACCTGCAGGGCGCATACGTGGCGCCTGGGCTGATCGACGCCCACGTTCACATTGAAAGCAGCCTTTGTCTGCCGCCCCAGTTCGCCGCTGCGCTCCTGCCCCGCGGCGTAACGTGCGCCGTGGTCGACCCGCATGAAATGGCGAATGTGGCCGGTGTGGCGGGCGTGCGCTATATGGTCGAGATCAGCCGCGGCTTGCCGCTGCACACCGTGTTCATGGCGCCTTCTTGCGTGCCCGCTACCTCAATGGAGACCAACGGCGCCACCCTCTCGGCGGATGACCTTGCCGCGCTGCTGGCAGAAGGCGTCGTCTACGGCCTCGCCGAAGTCATGAACTACCCCGGCGTCGTCGCCGGTGAGCCGGACGTCCTGGCGAAGATCACCGCCTTCGCCGGCAGGCCGCTCGACGGGCACGCGCCTGGACTCTCCGGCATGCCCCTCAACGCTTACGCCGCAGCCGGCATCGGCAGCGACCACGAATGCACCGCCGTGGAGGAAGCGGCGGAGAAACTGGACCGCGGCTTCTATATTCTGATCCGTGAGGCAACCAACGCACGCAACCTGCACACCCTGCTCCCGCTCGTCACGCCGCACAACGCGCGGCGCATCTGCTTCTGCACCGACGACCGCATCCCCGGCGATCTGCTCGACCAGGGGTCCATCGACTACATGGTTGCGGAAGCCATCGCCTTCGGCATCGACCCCATCGACGCGCTGCGTATGGCGACCCTCAACCCGGCCGAATGGTTCGGCCTGCATGACCGCGGTGCAGTCGCACCGGGGTGCGTCGCCGATCTGATTGTGTTCGACGACTTGCAGAATTTCGCCCCGCACCTCGTCTTTGCCGGCGGACGGCTGGTCGCCTCCGATGGGCAGTTGGCGTCCGGCGTCGACCTGGCCGCGCCTGCGCCGCCGCCGGAAGTAACCGGCGCCATCAACGTCGATTGGGACGCGCTTTCCTTCCGCATCCCGGCACGCGGCGACATGGTGCGCGTCATCGGCGCTGTACCGGACCAACTTGTCACGGAAGAGCGCGTCCTGGAAGCGAAGATCGAGGCCGGCGAAGCCGTCGCCGATCCGGCGCGTGACGTACTCAAGATGGCCGTCATCGACCGGCACCAGCGCAGCGGCGCAACGGGTCTCGGCTTCATTCAGGGCTTCGGGCTGAAGAGCGGCGCCATTGCCGGAACGGTCGCCCACGACCACCACAACCTGGTCGTGATCGGCGCCGACGACGGCTCCATGTGGAGCGCGGCACGCGCCATCGGCGAGATGGGCGGCGGGCTGGTCGTCACCGAGGGCGACGACGTAATCGCCGCGCTGCCCCTGCCCGTCGCCGGGCTGATGAGCGCCGCGCCCATTGCCGAAGTCCGCAAGGCATACGATGCGCTGTTGGAAGCGGCCTCAGCTCAAGGTTCACGCCTGCACGATCCGTTCATGGCGATGAGCTTCATGGCTCTGGAAGTGATCCCCAAGCTCAAATTGACCGACCAGGGCTTGGTCGATGTCGAGAAGTTCGCATTTACCGATCTGTTTGCCGCCTAAGCAGCGGTCGATTCCCAAATCTCTGGACGCACTGAGGTGACCTGTCGCTATGTTTGAAAAACTGACGCCGGCTCCGCCGGACTCCATCCTCGGCCTGACCGAGGCCTTTAAGCAGGACCCCAACCCGCGCAAGATCAACCTGGGCGTTGGCGTCTATAAGGACGCAGACGGCAACACGCCCATCCTGCGCACGGTGAGCCTGGCGGAAGAGCGCCTACTCGCCTCGGAAAAGACCAAGTCCTACCTGCCCATCGACGGCAGCCCGGCCTTCCAGCGCGCCACCCAAGAACTGCTCTTCGGCGCCGATCACGAGATCGTGACCAATAAGCGCGCCGCCACGGCACAGGCCCCCGGCGGCACAGGCGCCTTGCGCGTGGCCGCGGACTTCATCGCCGCCACCATGCCTGGCGCAACCGTCTGGGTAAGCGACCCAACCTGGCCCAACCACCCCGGCATCTTCAAGGCGGCCGGTCTTGCCGTGCGCACCTACCCCTACTTCGATCCCGCCGCGCACGGCGTCAAATTCGAGGCTATGATCGAAACCCTGCAGGACATTCCCGCCGGCGATGTGCTCGTGCTGCATGGCTGCTGCCACAACCCGACAGGCGTCGACCTGGCGCCGGCGCAGTGGCGGCAGGTGGGCGAGATCGTCGCCGGGCGCGGCGTCATGCCCCTGATCGACTTCGCCTACCAGGGCTTCGCCGAAGGGCTGGAACAGGACGCAGCCGGCGTGCGCGCCATGTGCGGCACGGGCGGCGACATCCTCATCGCAAACTCCTACTCCAAGAACTTCGGCCTCTACAACGAGCGCGTCGGCGCGCTGACCGTGGTCGCCTCCAGCGCAGAAGCGGCGCAGGCCGCGGCCAGCCACGTCAAACTGGCCGTGCGCACCAACTACTCGAATCCCCCGGCGCACGGCGGCGCCATCGTCAGCGCCATCCTCAACGACGCCCAGTTGCACCGCCAGTGGGAGCAGGAAGTCACGGAGATGCGCGAGCGCATCAACGCCATGCGCCACCTCTTCGTCGAGACGCTCAACGAAAAAGGCGTGCAGCAGGACTTCGACTTCATCGCCCGGCAGCGCGGCATGTTCTCATTCTCCGGCCTCAGCGCGGAGCAAGTCAAGCTGCTGCGCGACAAGTACAGCATCTACGCCGTCGGCTCAGGCCGCATCAACGTCGCCGGCATGACCGAGGCCAACATGGAGTATCTATGCGAAGCCATCGCCGGCGTGCTGCGCGCCACGCAAGCCTAACCAAAGAAACGAACGAAGAGAAACGAGCGAGCGATGAAGAGCTTATCCCAGCTTGTCGAAAGCGTGCCCGCCTCCGTTACCGCCACCATGATGCAGAAAGGCCGCGAACTGGCCGCGGCGGGCAAGGATGTCATCAACCTAGCCGGCGGCGAACCGGACTTCAACACGCCCCAGCACATCGTGGATGCGGCATTCCAGGCCATCCAGGCGGGAGACACCCACTACCCGCCCTCGTTCGGCACGCCGGAATTGCTGGCAGCCATCGTGTCCAAGCTCAAGCGTGAGAACAACGTCGATCACATCACGCCCAGCCAGGTGCTCGTCACCCCCGGCGGCAAGTGGGCGCTCTACATAGCGCTGGCAGCCACGCTCAACCCCGGCGACGAAGTGATGATCCTCGACCCGTCCTGGGTGAGCTACGCGCCGATGGTCGAACTGAACCGCGCAACGCCGGTGCGCGTGCCCCTGCGCGGCGAGGACGGCTTCACGGTGAGCGAGCAACTCCTGCGCCGCTACGTCTCCCCGAGCACCAAGCTGCTCATGGTCAACAGCCCCAACAACCCAACCGGCCGCGTCTTAACCCGCGCCGAGATCGACGCCATCGTCGCCGTGGCGCAAGAACATGACCTGTACGTGCTCACCGACGAGATCTACGAGCACATCCTTTTTGACGGTGCGACGCATCACAGCCTGGCAGCCGAACCGGGCATGGCGGAGCGCACCCTGATCGTCAACGGCTTCAGCAAGGCCTACGCCATGACCGGCTGGCGTCTGGGATGGCTTGCTGCGCCTGCACCCATTGCCAAGTTGGCGCGCACCTACCAGACGCAAAGCATCACATCCGCGGCCAGCTTCACGATGGCGGCAGGCGCGGCCGCACTCAACGGTCCCCAAGATGTGGTGCGCCAAATGACAGCCGCCTACGCCGAGCGGCGTCGCTTCCTGCTCGACGCGCTGGAAGAGATCCCCGGCCTCGAATGCCCGCCGGTGGAAGGCGCGTTCTACATCTTCCCGCGCTTCACGGCTACGAAAAAGAGCAGCCTGGAGATCGCCGGCATCCTGCTGGAAGAGGGCCTGATCGCCACCACGCCGGGCATCGCCTTTGGACAGGCCGGCGAAGGGCATGTACGCTTCAGCTTCGCCACGCATATGCATGACTTGGAGCGCACCGTCGAACGGCTCGCCAAGATCGTGCCGAATTTATAGACGCCAGGCGTCACGAGTCATCTGTCATCCGTCAAGCCTGACTCGTGACGCCTGACTCGTGCCCTCGACCTTATCCATCTGTTCAGCATGTAGCGCGATATTATTACCCGCGGTCAGCCAAAGCAAAGAAGACAACACGATGGAAAACGCTTGGTATATCTACATCCTCGCCATCTTCGCCGGCATTCTCGCCGGCATCATCAACACCCTGGCCGGCAGCGGGTCGGTGGTGACCTTGCCCATGCTGGTGCTGCTCGGCTTGCCCGCCAATGTCGCCAACGCCACCAACCGCGTAGGCGTGACCCTCCAAAACATTGTCGGCATCGCCACCTTCCAGCGCAGCGGCAAGATGAACCTGGCGGGCGGCATGTGGCTGGTGCTGCCGGCGCTGCCCGGCGCAATTGTCGGCGCCTGGATCGCCTCTAAGCTCGACAAGGACCAGATGAACCTGGCGCTGGGCATTGTCATGGTCATCATGCTCTTTGTCGTGCTCTTCAACGCCGAGAAATGGCTGCGCCAGCATTCCGTCGTCAAAGAAGGACGCCCGGCGTGGTGGACGCTGGTTGTGTTCTTCGCCATCGGCGTCTATGGCGGCTTCATCCAGGCCGGCGTGGGCGTCTTCATCCTCGCGGCTATGGTGCTTGGCCTCGGCTACAGCCTGGTGCACGCCAACGCCATCAAGCTCATGATCGTACTCGCCACCACCGTCGTCGCACTCGTCGTTTTCATGTTCACCCCTGGCCTGATCAACTGGCCGCTCGGCTTGCTTCTAGCCGTGGGACAGAGCATCGGGGCGTGGGCCGCAGCAAAATACATGATGACGGCCAAGGACGCGGCCGTCTGGGTGCGCCGTCTGCTGCTCGTGGTGATAGTCTACTCGATATTCGAGTTCTTCGGCCTCATCGATCCCCTCACCGCCTGGATCGGCGGGCTATTCTAGGCGACATCCGCACACGCACTTCGCCCCAATCGCTACGCACAACAACAAACGGCTGGACAGCAACTTGTGCCGTCCAGCCGTGTTCATTCCGCCAATCACACGTTATGTCATGTCGGCTGGTTCGCCCGCTTGCGCCGCCGCCGCTGCACTAGCGCCCGCACCACCCAGACGACAATGGCGAGCGGGATCAGGAACACCAGCATAATCGGCACGATAAACACCAGCACCCAAATGGCGAGATCGCCGAGGAACTGCAGCGCCGACACCAGCGCTCGCGACGCATCGCGCAGCGCCGCTACGGGCCGCCACTTTTCCTCTACGACCGGGCGGGTGGCCGCATCCGGCGTCAAGGTGACGTCGATGGTGCTGAGCGCGATCTGGTTGTCCATCACGTTCTTGCGCCCCTGCAACTGCTCGATCTGCCCCCGAACTTCGGTCAAGCTGCGATGCACCGCCAGGATGTCCTCCGGCGTGGCATTGGGCCGGGCGCGCACTTCCGCAAGCAGTTCGCGCAACTCGTTCTCGGTGGCTTCCAGGTTGCGCAATTGGGCCTCGACGTCGCTGTATTGGTCGGTCACATCCTGCCGGTCGATGGAGCGGGAGCGCGTGTCCAGCGCCATCTCCTCCAGCGCATCCATCGCCGTCTCCAGCGACTGCGCCGGGACGCGCAATGTCAGCATGCCGCGCAACAGGTCCGCCCCGCCGTAGGAGCCTTTGTACAAGTTGGCGTTGGACACATAGCCGCCCAGTCCGTCCACCAGCCCTTCGATACGGCGCACGACCGCTTCCGTATCGGCGACGACGAGTTCGATGCGGGCGTTGGCGATCACCTTGCGCGTCAGGTCCGGGGCCGGCGCGACGACGGCATATTCGCCGCCTGCGGCAGGCGCTTCCATGACGTACTCCTGCCTCACTTCGGCCATCTCCGCAGGCACAGGCGCCATTTCCGCAGGAGACGACGCCGCACAGCCGGTTGCACCCAACACCAACAGAAGCGCGGTGACAGCCAGCCACGCCCGGATAGACATTACTCTTGGCATGATTCTCTCTTCCTTGTGCATTTGGGCTTGGCGAAATCCGATCGTCACATTTGGCTTGTTTTCGCCATATTTTGTGTAACAGCGGCGTCCGGCATAAACGCCTCATACAAAGGACGGGACGCGGCCATGCATTTGTTCCCACCATTTCACAGGCCGCACCTTCCGACCCTGCGAACTGCTACAGGTTCATGATACAATACCCCCATGAACCTAGACAGCCTACGCGCCCAGTTGCTCGCCATGCCCGGCGCAAGCGAAGAGACGCCGTTCGGCCCCGACGCCCTCGTCTACAAAGTGGGCGGCAAAATGTTCGCCCTGGTCGCCTGGGAAGCCAAGCCGTTGACCGTTTCCCTCAAGTGCGACCCGCTGCACGCCCTCGCCCTGCGCGATGAGTTCCCCGCGGTCCGGCCCGGCTACCACTTCAACAAGCGCCACTGGAACACGGTCACGCTCGACGGCAGCGTGCCGCCGCCGGTCGTGGACGCCATGATCCAGGAGTCCTACGACCTTGTCTTGGCCGGCCTCTCGCGCCGCCGGCGTGAAGAGATCTTAGCATCAGACTAGCCGGGCGTCATGAGTCATTCGTCACGAGTCACGAGTCACGAGTCAGGAATGACGGACAACTCGTGACGCCTGACCCCTGTCGCCTCACGCATACGCCTCTATCGGCGCGCATGTGCACACGATGTGACGGTCGCCGTACACATTGTCGATGCGCCCGACCGCCGGCCAAAACTTGAACTCCTTCACCCACGGCGCCGGGTAAGCCGCCTGCTCGCGCGAATAGGCCCGATCCCACTCATCGCTCGACACCGCCTGGGCGGTGTGCGGCGCGCCCTTCAGCGGATTATCGTGCGGGTCGCTCTCGCCCTCCTCCACCGCGCGGATCTCCTCCCGAATCGCGAACATGGCCTCACAGAAACGGTCCAGTTCGGCTTTCGATTCGCTCTCCGTCGGCTCGATCATCAGCGTGCCTGCCACCGGGAAGGACATAGTGGGCGCGTGGAAGCCATAATCCATCAGCCGCTTGGCGATGTCGTCGACCTCGATACCCGCCTCCTTGAGCGGACGCACGTCGATGATGCACTCATGCGCCACCGTTCCATTGGCCCCGCGGTAGAGTACGGGATAGTGCGGCTGTAGACGAGCCGCCACATAGTTGGCGTTGAGAATGGCGTACTTGGTCGCCTCGGTCAAGCCCTCCGCCCCCATCATGGCAATGTACAGATAGGAGATCGGAAGGATCGAGGGGCTGCCCCACGGCGCGGACGCGACTGCGCCCACCGACTGCTCGCCGCCCACGCCCGGCACGACCGGACTGCCCGGCAGGAAGGGGACCAAATGCGCGGCTACGCCGATCGGCCCCATGCCCGGCCCGCCGCCGCCATGCGGTATGGCGAAGGTCTTGTGCAAATTGAGATGGCACACATCCGCGCCGATGTCGCCCGGACGGCATAGGCCGACCTGCGCGTTCATGTTCGCCCCGTCCATATAGACCTGCCCGCCGTGCTCGTGGACGATGCGGCACAGTTCGACGACGCCTTCCTCGAACACGCCGTGCGTCGACGGGTAGGTGACCATGATGGCGGCGAGGTTGTCGCTGTGCTGCGCCGCCTTGGCGCGCAGGTCATCCAGGTCGACATTGCCCTCGTCGTCGCAGCGCACGACCACGACCTCCATGCCCGCCATCACCGCGCTGGCCGGATTGGTGCCGTGCGCCGAGGATGGGATCAGGCAAACGCGGCGATGGCCTTCGCCGCGCGCCAGATGGTAGGCGCGGATGGTCAGCAGGCCGGTATATTCGCCTTGCGAGCCTGCGTTGGGCTGCAACGACATCGTGTCAAAGCCGGTGATCTCGGCCAGATCGCGCGAAAGCCGGGCGAACAACTCCTGATAACCTGCGGCCTGCTCCAGCGGCGCGAAGGGATGCAGCCGGGCAAACTCCGGCCAAGTGATCGGCAGCATCTCGCTGGCTGCGTTGAGCTTCATGGTGCACGAGCCCAGCGGGATCATGGAATGCGCCAGCGACAGGTCCTTCTGCTGTAGACGGAAGATGTAGCGCATCATCTCCGTCTCGGTGTGGAATGAGTTGAAGACGGGGTGCGTCAGGAACTCGCTGGTGCGCGCCAGAGGCGCCGGATAGGACGTTGCCGCCCTTGCCGCCGCCTCAGCCGGATCGACCGGCTCTTCCTGCCCGAAGATGCGGAAAAGCGTCTGCAAGTCCGCCGCGCTGACGGTTTCGTCCAGCGAGACGCCGACAGCGCCGTCCGCATAGCGCCGCAAGTTGACGCGCTCCGCCGCGGCGCGCTCGATCAGCTCATCCGGCGAGAACGGCCCGCCGTCCACGCGCAGCGTATCGAACACCGGGCCGCGGTTGACGCCATAGCCTAGCCTTGCCAACACCTCGGCTAAGACCTGTGTCTGCAGCCGCACGCGGCGGGCTATGCGCGTCAGCCCCGCGGGGCCGTGATAGACCGCATACATGGCTGCCATCACCGCCAACAGCACCTGCGCCGTGCAGATGTTGCTCGTAGCTTTGTCGCGGCGGATGTGCTGCTCGCGCGTTTGCAGGGCCAGGCGCAGCGCCGGCTGCCCCGCGCTGTCGACGGACACGCCCACCAGACGCCCCGGCATGATGCGCTTGTACTCGTCGCGCGTCGCCAGGAAGGCGGCGTGCGGCCCGCCATAGCCCATCGGCACGCCGAAGCGCTGGCTGCTGCCCACGGCGATGTCGGCGCCGAACTCACCGGGCGGGCGCAGCAGCGAAAGCGCCAGCAGATCAGTCGCGACCACAACCAGCGCGCCGGCGGCATGGGCGCGCTCGGCAAACGCAGCATAGTCCTCGACGTTGCCGTCCGTGTCCGGGTATTGCACCAGCACGCCGAACGTAGGCCGGCTGAAGTTGTAGGATGCGTGGTCGCCGACCACGACCTCGTAGCCTAGCGGCTCGGCCCGCGTCTGTACGACGGCGATGGTCTGCGGGTGACATTTCTCCGAAACGAAAAAGACGTTGGCCGGCGCAGCCTTGTGGCCGCGCTTGCACATGGTCATGGCCTCCGCCGCGGCCGTGCCTTCGTCCAGCAGCGACGCGTTGGCGAACTCCAGCCCGGTCAGGTCCGCGACCATCGTCTGGAAGTTAAGCAGCGCTTCGAGCCGGCCCTGTGCGATCTCCGGCTGGTAGGGCGTGTAGGCCGTATACCAACCGGGGTTCTCTAGAATATTGCGCAGGATCACTGGGGGAGTAACACAATCATAGTAGCCCATGCCGATATACGAGCGCCATACCTGGTTCTTTTGGGCCAGGCGGCGCAACTCGGCCAGCGCCTGCGCCTCACCTCGCGCCGCAGGCAGGTTCAAAGGCCGGCCCAGCCGGATGTTAGCCGGGACGGTCTTGTCGATCAGTTCGTCTAGGGAAGAGACGCCGATAGTCGCCAACATGTCTGCCGCGTCCGCGGCGCTCGGGCCAATGTGCCGGCACGCAAATGAATCCAGATCTGTCGCCACGTCCATTTCGGACGTAGAACTCGGTAGACCGGCCCCATTGGACGCGCGGCTAGCGCCCCCGCTATTTCGCTTGGCTTGATATTCGCTCACGTCAATTCTCCTCTTGCGGTAATGGCATCGAGCCGCTGGCGCGGTTCGATGGCTCGACGTCGGGCAACAAAAAACGGGCAAACGAAAACGCTGCCCGTTCGCCCTGTCGCCAACCTGAGAGATTGCCCCTGCCGTCTTGGCAGAGGTTGCCCCTTCGGCGCCTCCGTCAAAGCCGGAGAACTTTCCAGAGTCGCAATGACACAACGATCCTTCTGCCTGAGAGTGTCACCCATGCACCCAGGCGGCATGCACAGGCTTGCACCTTCGGCGGCCCGGCTTGCCCAGGCTCTCTCTCGCTGCGCCGTATCTGCGCAATGTTCTACTTGACATGTGCATCATAGCACGAACTTGCTGCACGTTAAAGCACGCGGCCCTGCGGTGTGGTAGGCTAGAATCGAAACGCTAAGAAGGACTTCGGCACGCCCGATCCTCTCTAGGCGAGGCGGAACCTAGCCAACTGACCAGGTGAAATCCTCACCACTGGTTTAGGGCGCGGTCTCGCCACATGCATGAGGCATTGTGAACGTTTTCACGATAAGTTATGCATATACGAACACCCGCGCGTTTTCAAGTCTCGCGCGGCGCAGAGAAATAGTACCGGGATACCGTCCCATAGCAGTGATCGAATCAGTTGCTGTGCTGTGCCTTATCCTTCTTTACAGTTGTTCTTGAAAGGAGCACTATGGCTGCCAGACCTGCTGCCGCCAGGCGATCGGCGGACGGCGCCAGCGCCGAACACCCTAGCGGTGACGCGCGCTTCAAAATGATTGACCGGACCCTGAAGCGCTTCCAGTACCAGCAGGATGCGCTGATCGAGGTTCTGCACACTGCCCAGGAATCCTTCGGCTATCTGAGCGAAGACCTCATGATCTACGTGGCGCAACAGCTCAAACTGCCCATGAGCTGGGTGTATGGCGTGGCGACGTTCTATCACTTCTTCACGCTTGAGCCGCAAGGCGAACACTCCTGCACTATCTGCATGGGCACGGCCTGCTATGTCAAGCGCGCCGCCGAGATCGTCGCCAAGCTTCAGGACGAATACGGCATCGAACCGGGCGAGACGACCCCGGACGGCAAGTTCAGCGTGGCGGCCGCCCGCTGCCTCGGCAGTTGCGGCTTGGCCCCAGTGATCGTGCTGGACGGCGAAGTGATGGGCCGCCTTTCGCCTGAGGAAGTCCTCGACCAGGTGAAGGAACGGCTCGCCTCTAAGAAACCACAATCTGTCCCGGCCTAATCACTTTCAACGTGAGGCAATTGCTCTATGAACCGAGTTGAACTCCAGAACATGGCGCAGGCGGAGACGGACCGGCAAAATGCGTTCCGCTGCCGTCTGCTTTGCTGCGCCAGCACGCCCTGCCTGTCCTCCGGCAGCACCGCCGTGAGCGAAGCCATGAAGCAAGCCCTGACCGATGGCAATCTCGATGCCGAGGTCGAGGTAGTCGCTACCGGTTGCATGGGTCCTTGCAGCCGCGGGCCGCTCGTCACGGTGAAGATGCCGGGACAGGAAGACGTCGTATACGAAAAAGTGACCCCCGAAGTGGCGAAAGAGATCGTCGCCAAGCATGTCACGCAGAGCAAGCCCGTCAGCGAAAACGTGCTGCCCGCCGACATGCCCTTCTTTGTTAAGCAGAAGAAAGTCGTCCTCGCCAACAGCGGACAGATCGACCCGGAACGCCTCGAAGACTACGTGGCTAGGGGCGGCTATGCCGCGCTTGCCCATGCCCTGCGCGAGATGACGCCGGAAGAGGTCTGCGCGACCCTCACCAAGAGCGGCCTGCGCGGGCGCGGCGGCGCCGGCTACCCCACCGGCATTAAGTGGGACCTGGTGCGCAAGTCTGAAGGCGACAAGAAATACGTCGTCGCCAACGGCGACGAGGGCGACCCCGGCGCCTACATGGACCGCACGATGATGGAGTCCGATCCCCATCGCCTGTTGGAAGGCATGGCGATCGCCGGCTACGCCGTCGGCGCGGACCAGGGCTACCTCTACGTGCGCGGCGAGTATCCCATCGCCGCCCAGCGCTTGCAGCGCGCCATCCGCGCAGCGGAACGGCGCGGGCTTCTGGGCAGCCGCGTCTTGGAGAGCAACTTCAACTTCCGCATCGACGTGCGCATCGGCGCTGGCGCCTTTGTCTGCGGCGAAGAGACTGCGCTCATGGCCTCGATCATGGGCCGCCGCGGCCAGCCTGTGCCTCGCCCGCCCTACCCGTCTGAGCGAGGTCTGTGGGGCAAGCCCACGCTGATCAACAACGTCGAGACCTACGGCAGCATTGCGCCTATCATTCTCAACGGCCCCGAATGGTTCTCCGGCATCGGCACCGAGAAGAGCAAGGGGACCAAGATCTTCGCGCTAGCCGGCAACATCGACACGACCGGCCTGATCGAAGTGCCCATGGGGATCACCCTGCGCGAGATCGTCTACGACATCGCCAATGGCATCCCGGACGGCTACGACTTCAAGGCGGCCCAGACCGGCGGTCCCAGCGGCGGCTGCATCCCCTCGCAATTCCTTGACACCCCGGTGGACTACGAAAGCTTGGGCGCGCTCGGCTCCATCATGGGCTCGGGCGGTCTCGTCGTCATGGATGAGCGAAGCTGCATGGCGGACGTCGCCAAGTACTTCATCGAGTTCTGCATGGACGAGAGCTGCGGCAAGTGCGTACCCTGCCGCGTCGGCACCGTCCAGATGCATCGCCTGCTCGAACGCATCACCGACGGCAGCGCCACCTTCGAAGACTTGGAGACGCTGGAAGAACTGTGCGTCCTGGTGCGCGACACCAGTCTTTGCGGCCTGGGTCAAAATGCGCCCAATCCCGTCATCAGCACCCTGCGCTACTTCCGCGAGGAATACGAGGCGCACATCAAAGAGCGGCGCTGCCCGTCCGGAGCTTGCGAGATGAACCGCATCCCGGTGCAGGAACTGAACACGAACAGCCGCGTCTACTCGCAAAACGGCGCCCAAGCCGAACCGGCCGAAGCCTAGCAGTGAGGAGTCAGATAAGATGCCTGTTGTGACACTGACTGTCAATGATGAACTGGTGAGCGGGCAAGCCGGCCAGTCGCTGCTCTCCTTGCTGAAGGAGCTCGGCATCGAAATGCCTACGCTCTGTCACCTCGAAGGATTAAGCGACCGCGGCGGCTGCCGCCTCTGTATGGTCGAACTTCAGGGCAGCAAACGCCTGTTCGCCGCCTGTGTAACGCCGGTGCAAGAGGGCATGGTCGTCTATACGCACACCGAACGCCTGAACAACTACCGGCGCATGATCCTGGAACTTCTGTTTGCCGAACGCAACCATGTCTGCGCCGTCTGTGTGCAGAATGGCCACTGCGAATTGCAGACCCAGGCCGCCAAGAACGGCATGGACAACGTCCGCTACGACTATCTGGTCCCAGACCTGCCGATGGATGCCAGCCACGAACGCTATGTGCTGGACCACAACCGCTGCATTCTCTGCACCCGTTGCGTGCGCGTCTGCGACGAGATCGAAGGCGCCCATGTATGGGACCTCATGGGGCGCGGCGTCAACTCGCGCGTCATTGCCGGTCTCAACCAGTCGTGGGGCGACAGCGATAGCTGCACCAAGTGCGGCAAGTGCGTACAGGTCTGCCCGACGGGTGCGCTCACCCTACGCGGCTCCACCGTTGCGGAAATGGAGAAGCAGCACGATTTCCTCAAGTGGATCCTGACCGGACGTGAAAAGAAGCAGTGGGACTACTCCTAACACATAGAGGCAAAGAATCGATCCATGGCACCCAAACAAACCAACCCGCGTGAAGATGCAGCGCCCGCCGCTCCGCCCAGCAACGGCAAAATCCGTCTGGCGACGGTGTGGATGGGCGGCTGCTCCGGTTGTCATATGAGTTTCTTGGACCTGGATGAGAGGCTCGTGGAGCTTTTCGCTCATGCCGACCTGGTATACAGCCCTATCGCCGACCTGAAAGAATTCCCGGAGAACGTCGACGTCACACTGGTCGAAGGCGCCATCGCCAACGTCGACCACGTGAAACTGGCCAAGGAAATCCGCGAGCGCAGCAAGATCGTCGTCAGCTTCGGCGACTGCGCCGTCACCGGCAACGTGACCAGCCTGCGCAACCGGCTCCAAGTCGATGATCTGTTGACCAAGGTCTACCAGGAAGGGCCGGGCAGCGCGCCGCACGGCGACGACGACGACATCATGCCGGCGCTGCTCCCCCGTGTGATTCCCTTGCATCAACTGATCAAGGTTGACGCATTCATCCCCGGCTGCCCGCCGGACACGGATCGCATCTGGACGGCAGTCAGCGCGCTGCTAGCCGGCCAATCGGTAGAGTTTGAGCCGGAAATGCGTCTGTTCGGGTAGTTGCTCGCACATTCCGTTCCGGCGCATGCCGCCGACATCGACACACTTCTTCTTTCAGGAGGCGACTATGACGAGGACGATCACCATCGATCCCGTTACCCGTATCGAAGGTCATGCAAAAATCACGCTGATGCTGGACGACAGCGGTCAGGTCGAGGACGCGCGCTTCCACGTCACCGAGTTCCGCGGCTTCGAGAAGTTCTGCGAAGGCCGCAACTTCTGGGAGATGCCCGGCATCACCGCGCGCATCTGCGGCATCTGCCCAATCAGCCACCTCTTGGCTTCCGCCAAGACCGGCGACGCCATCTTGGGCGTGCGCATCCCGCCCACCGCGGCCAAGCTGCGCCGCATGCTCAACTGGGCGCAGATCGTACAGAGCCACGCCCTTAGCTTCTTTCACCTCAGCAGCCCGGACTTGCTGCTGGGCATGGACAGCGACCCGGCCCTGCGCAACGTAGTCGGTCTGATTCAAAAGCACCCCGATATCGCCCGCAAGGGCATCCGCCTGCGCAAGTTCGGCCAGGACACGATCCGCATCCTCGGCGGTCGCAGCGTCCATCCGGCCTGGACCGTGCCCGGCGGCGTGCGAGAACCGCTGTCCGCCGAAAACCGCGACCGGATCAAGGACATGCTGCCGGAAGCCTTCGACACCATCGACCTGGCGCTGACGCTGCTCAAAGACGCCAGCGCCGGCTACGAGGACGAAGCCGCCCACTACGGCAACTTCCCCAGCCTCTACATGGGCCTGGTCACGCCTGAGGGCGGGCTAGAGCACTACGACGGGCTGCTGCGCGTCGTCGACAGCGGCGGCAAAATCCTGGAACCGGGCCTCGAACCCGCCCGCTACCGCGAGATCATCGGCGAAGCGGTCGAGCCGTGGACCTATCTCAAGTTCCCCTACTACAAGCCCTACGCCTACAGCGGCCCCAGCTACTATAAGATGGGCATGTATCGCGTCGGCCCGCTGGCGCGGCTCAACGTCTGTGAATTCGCCGGCACCCCCAAGGCCGACGAAGAGCTGCGCGCCTTCCGCCAGCTCGCGCCGCAAGGTCGAGCGGTCAACACGGCCTTTCACTATCACTATGCCCGCCTGATCGAGATTCTCTTCGCCCTGGAGAAGATCGCCGAGACGGTCGAAGATCCGCACATCCTCGACGAGCGCGTGCGCAGCCGAGCCGATGTCAACCAGCTCGTCGGCGTGGGCGTCAGCGAAGCCCCGCGCGGCACGCTCTTCCACGAGTACCATGTCAACGAGGACGGCATTCTGCAAAAGGTCAACCTGATCATCGCCACCGGCCAGAACAACCTGGCCATGAACCGCACGGTCCAGCAGATCGCCCGCCACCACATCAACGGCAACGGCGGCAAGCTGACCGAGGGTGTGCTTAACCGCATGGAGCACGGCATCCGCCTTTACGATCCGTGCCTGAGTTGCTCCACCCACGCCGCCGGCAAGATGCCGATGCATGTGGAAGTGGTCGCAGCCAACGGGGAAGTTGTGGATGAGATCATCCGCGACTGACGAGGCGGTTCTCGTCATCGGATATGGCAACAGCCTGCGCCGTGATGACGGCGCAGGCTTGATCTTGGCCGAAAAGATCGCCGCCGCCTGGCGGCGACACGGCCGCGCAGTCACGCTTTTCACATCCCACCAGTTGGAACCGGAAATGGCTGAGGAGATCGCTGCGGCCGGCGCCGGAATCGTCCTCTTCGTCGACGCGGCTGCGACGACCGCAGTCGGGCCGCACGACATCCGCCTCGCCCCCGTCGTCGCGGATGAGCATTCGCCCAGCCTCGGCCATCACTTCTCGCCCGCCCTGCTCATGCTCTACGCTCGCAGCCTCTATGGCTACGAAGGCGCGGCGTGGCTCCTCACCATCCCCGGCTACGACTTTGACCACGGCGAAGGCCTCAGCGAACCGACGCAGAAGCTGCTCGCCGCCTTCTCGCCCGCCGAACTCCCCTTTTAGACGCGACAAGCCAAGATAAGCGGCTCTCACGTCGCCTCGAATAAGCATAGCGGACTCGCCGAGGGTTCGCCCGCTGCGCTCTGCGGCGAATCACTCGTCAAATCGCTCATCAATAGGTGTGGCAGTTGCACCGGCGTGCGTTGTCATGTACACTACTGCCCGCTTTGGCCGAACAACGATCACATCGTCGCTTGAGGGACAACGTGGGCCTGTCGACGCATGCGCAAAAACCAACCCGGTTCGGCGGCGGGCTTCCGCTGTCGAAGTACTGGCTGCTGCTCCTGGCGCTGCCCGTCCTCGGGGCGCTTGCCTTCGCCATCTTCCAGCCGATCCAAGTGCTCCCGCGCATCGCGCTCGCGCCCGGCTTCTCCTTCACCGATCAGAACGGCGCACGGCTGACCAGCGACGACCTGCGCGGCAAGCTTGTCTATTACACTTTCATGTATACCGGCTGCGACGCCAACTGTGCGCAGACCGTGCAAGGCCTCAAAGCCATCCAACAGGCGGTAGACGAGGCCGGCAGCAGCGTTCCCGTCGAGTTCGTTGCCATTTCGTTCGACCCGCAGCGCGACACCCCCGAACGGCTGAGCCAGTTCGCAACCGAACACGGCCTCGCCGGCGAACGCTGGCATTTCGTCACCGGCGACCCCGCCCAACTCAAGAACGTGATCGGCGCGGGGTTCGGCGCCTACTATGACCAAACGGATGACGGCGCTTTCCGTTTTGACCCCATGTACGTCCTCGTCGACGGCTGGGGCATCCAGCGCGCCTTCTACCGCACGCCCATGCCGGACCCGGCGCGCATCGTGCGCGATATCAACTTCATCACCAAAGAACTGGAGAACAGTGAGGGGCTCAATCGACTCGCTTACGAGGCGGCCCACCTGTTCCTCTGCTACCCGGACTGAGCCATGACCGCCCCCAACACGCCTACCGAACCGATTGTCACTGCCGCGCCGGAAGCCGCCCGCCAGACCTCCATCTATTCGCGCATCCTGTGGATGAGCGTAGGCGTCATCCTAGCACTTGCCCTGGCTGCGCTGCTCGCCTGGCGGCTGCGCCCGCCGGAGCTGCACGGCGTGCTGATCCAGTCGCCGCAAGAGGCCGCGGACTTCACCCTCATGACCTCGACGGGCGAGCCGATGAGCCTCAGCGATTTCCGCGGCAAGTTCGTCCTGCTCTACTTCGGCTACACCTTCTGTCCGGACGTCTGCCCGACGACGCTCAACGACCTCAAAGGCATGATGGAGGCCCTCGGCCCTAAACGGGCGGAAGACGTCCAGGTCATCATGGTCTCGGTCGATCCTGAACGCGACACGGTGGAGCAGCTCTCCACCTATCTGCCCTACTTCCACCCGAGCTTCCTGGGCATGACCGGCACAGTCGAGGATATCCAGCCGGTCGCCAGCCGCCTCGGCATCTTCTTCGAGCGGCACGAAGGCACGTCCGCAGCCGGTTACTTGGTCGACCACACGGCTGTCGTCATCCTCGTCGACGACGAGGGATATGTACGCATGATCTTTCCCTACGGCACGTCGGGCGAAGACATGGCCGCCGACCTGACGTACCTGATGAGATAACCCGCAGCCGCGATTCTGTTATTTTGGCAAACAGTTTGTTCAACGGTTGACGCCCGATAAGTACGCGAGGAGAGTTGGTGTGAAAAAAGAGCCGGATACGCCCCACGGTACGATCGCCCTGTTGCTGGTCTATGCGCTGATCATCATCTTTCTATGGAGCAACGTCTATTTCACCATGCTGTCGAGAGGGGTGACGCAATGAGCGAACCGCGCCAAGAACCCGTGCCGGAAACCCGTCACGAACCAGGCGGCGACGCGCCGCCGGCAAGCGATGCGCCGTCGCAAGAGACGCTTCACGTCGACCGCTTCGAGGCCGCGTGGATGCGCATCGCGGCGGCAGTGCTCGCCATCTTCTTCATTTCCATCCTGGTGTCCGCCTTTGCGTCAGGCTTCCAGGTGCCTGGCGTCTACCAACGCATCGACCCGACCAAGCTCTACGAGCCGGGCAGCCCATTCGCCGACCCGGGCTTGCGCGAGCTGGCCCCCGGCAAGTACGAAGCCTATATCCGCGCCCAGATCTGGAGCTTCACGCCCAACGAAATCCGCATCCCGGCCGGTTCCGAGGTCACCTTCTACACGACCAGCCAAGATGTCCAGCACGGCATCAAGATTCAGGGCACGAACATCAACATGATGATCCTGCCCGGCCAAGTGTCGACCTTGAAAGCCAAGTTCGACACGCCTGGCACGTACGATTTCGTCTGCCACGAATACTGCGGCCAGCTTCACCACACCATGTACGGCCAGTTGATCGTTGAAGCGGAACAAGTTGCAGCCCAGTGAAGGAGAAACCGAACGCATGTCTGTCCAAACCTTGCCTGCCGCCGGCCTCGCCGAAGGATCGCGACCTGTCCTGCTCACCGATTCCGATCACAAGACGGTTAACCGCCTCACCGGCCTGAACATTGGCGTCGGCATCGGCGCCCTCACCATCGGTCTCTGGCTGGGCGTGCTCCAGGGCCTAGAACACGCCGGACTCAACTGGTATAGCTACCTGGCGCCGGGCATCAAGACCTATTACCAGGGGCTGACCATCCACGGCGTGCTCAACGCGCTGACGTGGACCACGTTCTTCATCTGCGGCTTCTTCACCTACGTGGTTGTCAACAGCCTCAAGCGACCGCTGCGCTACCCGTGGATCAACATGCTGGCCTTCGTGCTGATGACCATCGGGCTGCTGCTGGCGGCCTACCCGCTCTTCGCCAACCTCGCCACGGTGCTCTACACCTTCTACCCGCCCATGCTGGCTGACTGGACCTTCTATCTCGGCCTGGTTCTGCTTGTCGTCGGCTCGTGGGTGTCGGGCTATGGGCTGTACTTCACCTACGGCGCCTGGCGCAAAGAGAACCCCGATGCAACGACGCCCTTCCTGGCCCTGGGCGCGCTCATCACCATGGTCATGTGGCAGATCGCCACGCTGGGCGTCGCCGCCGAAATCCTGTTCCTAATCCTGCCGTCGGCCATGGCAAACAGCGCCTTCCTGGTCGGCCTCTTCCCGGCGATCGCTAACTGGAACACCGGCTCCGATCCGCTGCTGGCGCGCTCGCTCTTCTGGTTCTTCGGCCATCCGCTGGTCTACTTCTGGCTGCTGCCCGCCTACCTAAGCTGGTACGGCATGATGCCGGCGCAGACGGGCGGCAAGATGTTCAGCGAGAACCTGGCGCGCCTCGTCTTCTGGCTCTTCCTGCTGCTCTCCGTGCCGGTCGGCTTCCATCACCAATACGCCGACCCCGGCATCCCGCAGGCATGGAAGATCCTGCACGCCACCTGGACGATGAGCCTTGCCTTCCCCAGCCTGCTTACCGCCTTCACCGTAATCGCGTCGCTGGAACTTGGCGCACGCGCCCGCGGCGGCAAGGGTTATCTGCGCTGGATCTTCAAGCTGAATTGGGGCGACCCGTCCTACGCCGCGCAGAACTTTGCCATGATTCTCTTCGCCTTCGGCGGCATCAGCGGCATCACCAATGCCTCCTACAACATGAACATGGTGGTGCACAACACCACATGGCTTCCCGGTCACTTCCATCTGACCGTGGGCTCGGCCACCACGCTCACCTTCTTCGGCATCCTCTACTGGCTGTTGCCCAAGCTGACCGGCAAGAAGCTCTTCACCAAGACGCTGGCGCTGGCGCAAGCCTGGACCTGGTTCCTGGGCATGTTGCTCTTCGCCAACGGCTATCACCTGCTCGGCCTGCATCACGGTGCGCCGCGCCGCTCCATGCTGGGCGATGCACCCTACCGCGTCGCCGAATGGACGCCGTATCTGATCGAGACCGTGGTCGGCGTCACGCTCCTCTTCATCAGCGCCACGCTCTTCTTCCTGGTCGTCTTCGGCACGGTCCTCTCGCCGCGCAGCCGGCGCCTGGCGAAGCCCGTCGAGATGCCCGTGGCTGAACCGCTGCACCCGGGACCCACGCCCAAATGGCTGGATACGTGGACGCCCTGGGTGGCCGGCGCCGTGGCCCTGATCCTGCTCAGCTACGGGCCGATCCTTTATCAACTCATACGCGACATGCAGTGGATTCCGTTCGCGCCGAGAGTGTGGTAACATGACAATGATCTACCTGGTCACGTGACCAGGTAGAAAACCCGACAATCGACTAGCCATCAGGCTCACCAGATGCATGGCCTAGTCGGAAGACTTTCTGGCTACACTTAGGAGACGAGTTTTGTCTCCTGACCGAGGCCGCGCTGCGTCCGCTTGGATGGTCTTGCGCAGCCCCGCAGGTTCATGAATTCAATACCAAGGGGAGTAAAACAAATGGCGACAGCAGGATCAGATTCCTCGAAAAAATGGGTCTACTTGTTCAGCGAGCTGGACGAAGCAGAAAAATACGCGAAACCGAAATCTTGGGACGACATGAAGGCGCTGCTCGGCGGCAAAGGCGCCAACCTGGCCGAGATGACGCGCATCGACTTGCCCGTGCCCCCCGGCTTCACCGTTACCACCGAAGCCTGTAACGCGTACCTCAAGTACGACCGCAAGTTCCCGCCCGGCATGTGGGACCAAGAGCAGGCCGCGATGAAGGAGTTGGAGAAGCGCACCGGCAAGAAGTTCGGCGACCCGGAAAACCCGCTCTTCGTTTCCTGCCGCTCCGGCGCCAAATTCTCTATGCCCGGCATGATGGACACCGTCCTCAATATCGGTCTGAACGACAAGACCGCCGAGGGCATGATCAAGTTGACCGATGACCCGCGCTTCGTGTACGACTCCTACCGCCGCCTCGTTCAGATGTTCGGCGCGGTGGTGATGGGCGTGCCCGACGAGCCGTTCGAGGAAGTCATCTCCGAGGTCAAGGAAGTGCGCGGCATCAAGAACGATGTCGAACTAAACGCAGAAGAGTGGAAAGAGATTACCGGTCGCTTCAAGGACCTGGTCAAATCTTACACGGGCCGCGACTTCCCGCAGGACCCCTACGAGCAACTTGAGCTGGCGACTCGCGCCGTGTTCAATAGCTGGTTCGGCAAACGCGCCGTCGACTACCGCAACGCCACCAACATCAGTCACGACCTCGGCACCGCGGTCAACATCCAGATGGTCGTCTTCGGCAACATGGGCGACGAGAGCGGTACCGGCGTGGCCTTCACGCGCAACCCGGTGAACGGCGACAAGGAGCTGTACGGCGACTACCTGATGAACGCTCAGGGCGAAGACGTCGTTGCCGGCATCCGCAACACCCTGCCCATCAGCCAGCTTAAGGCCGACATGCCTGAAATCTACGACGAGTTCATCGGCATCTGCGACAAGCTGGAAGACCACTACCGCGACATGCAGGACGTGGAATTCACCATCGAGCGCCGCAAGCTGTGGATGCTCCAGACCCGCGACGGCAAACGCACCGCCCGCGCCGCCATCAAGATTGCAGTCGACATGGCGAACGAAGGCCTGATCGACAAGGCTAAGGCGGTCACGCGTGTCACGCCGGAGCAGGTGGACATGCTTCTGCACCCGCAATTCAGCGACGAGGTCAAGCACGCTGCCGCCAACAGCGGCACAATGCTGGTCTCGAAAGCTGTCAACGCCAGCCCCGGCGCGGCCGTCGGCGTTGCCGTCTTCGACGCGGACACCGCTGAGAAATGGGCGCACGAGGGCAAGCCCGTCATCATGGTGCGGCCTGAAACCAAGCCGGACGATGTGCACGGCATGATCGCGGCCAAGGGCATTCTGACCAGCCGCGGCGGCGCCACCAGCCACGCCGCTGTGGTCGCCCGCCAGTTCGGCACGCCGGCCGTCTGCGGCGCCGAAGTGATGAACATCAACCTGGAGCAGCGTCTCTTCACCGTCCAGTTGGATAGCAGCGCAGTCACCGTGCACGAAGGCGACTGGATCAGCATCGACGGCGGCGCCGGCCAGGTCTTCCTGGGACAGCTTGAGACGCAGGAACCCGACTTCGAGAGCGAAGTCGAGCTGGTCACCCTGCTCTCCTGGGCCGACGAGATTCGCCGCTTGGGCGTGTGGGCTAATGCCGACTACCCGGCGGACGCCGAACGCGCTCGCCGCTATGGCGCCACGGGCATCGGCCTGTGCCGCACCGAGCACATGTTCTTCGCCGAGGATCGCCTGCCCATCGTGCAGGATATGATTACCGCCGGCACGAAGGCGCGCCGCGTCTCCGCTCTCGAAGCCCTGCTGCCCATGCAGCGCAGCGACTTCGAAGGCATCTTCCGGGCGATGGACGGCTACCCCGTCATCATTCGCCTGCTCGATCCGCCTCTGCATGAGTTCCTGCCCTCCCATCACGAACTGGTCGACGACCTGGCCGATCTCAAGTTGCGGCTGCAGCACTGCCAAACCATCAGCGAGATCGACAACATTCTGGCCCAAGTCCGCGTCAAGGAGGACATGCTGGAACGCGTCGAGGTCTTGAGCGAAGCGAACCCCATGCTCGGCCTGCGCGGCGACCGCCTCGGCATCATCATGCCTGAGATCTCGGAGATGCAGGTCCGCGCCATTCTCGAAGCGGCCGTCCGCGTTAAGCGCGAAGGCGTCGACGTCCACCCGGAGATCATGATCCCGCTGGCCGGCCATGTCAATGAGCTGAAGTTCATGAAGGAGATCACGGAGCGCATCGCTGCCGAGGTCTTCGAGGAAAACGGAACGACGGTCGACTACAAGTTCGGCACCATGATCGAGGTGCCGCGCGCGGCGCTCACCGCCGACGAGATGGCGGGCGAAGCCCAGTTCTTCAGCTTCGGCACCAATGACCTGACGCAGACGACCTTCGGCATCAGCCGCGACGACGCCGAGGCCAAGTTCCTCATCCAGTTCGTCGAAGAAGGCATCCTGCCCGAGAACCCGTTCCAGCAGTTGGACCGGACCGGCGTCGGCAAACTGGTCGAGATGGCCGTCAAGATGGGTCGCGAAACGCGCCCCGATCTCGAAGTCGGCATCTGCGGCGAACATGGCGGCGACCCGAGCAGCATCGAGTTCTGCCACCTGTCTGACCTGAACTACGTCAGCTGCAGCCCCTTCCGTGTTCCTATCGCCCGCTTGGCCGCAGCCCAGGCTGCTATCAAGCACGGTGCGTAAGATTCAAGCGAGCGACGCCTGCAGACTGGTCACCTGACCAGGGGCGAACCTCGCCGCCAGTCTAGGCTAAATCCTCCTCGGTCGCCCTGTGCTACCGAGGAGGATTTGCACTATACTGGTTTATGTTGCATGTCATCAAGGGCAGGAGCCTTTGTCTATTATGGACGACGTAAATCTCGGCGCCGTAATCGCGGTGCGTGGCAGCGTCGTCGACGCCTACTTTCCCACTACGCTGCCTTCTCTCCAAAACGAACTGCAAGCAGGCGACCGGAACGAGATCGTCATCGAGGTCAGCGCGCACCTGGACGCACAGACGGTCAGAGGCATCGCGCTCACCCCGACCCAGGGGCTGGCGCGCGGCGCGCCGATCGTCGACCTCGGCCATACTCTGCGTGCGCCCGTCGGTCGCTCGATGCTGGGCCGCGTCTTCAACGTCTTCGGCGACGTCATCGACGGCGCCGATCCGCCTGCGGCCGACGATCTGCGCTCTATCCACCAACGCCCGGTCACTCTCACCCAACAGACAACATCGCTCGATATCCTGCCTACCGGCATCAAAGCCATCGACGTGCTGGCCCCGCTTGAGCGCGGCGGCAAGGCCGGCTTATTCGGCGGGGCCGGCGTAGGCAAGACCGTGCTGATCACCGAGATGATCCACAACATGGTCAGCGAGCATGAAGGCGTCAGCATCTTCTGCGGCATCGGCGAACGCTGCCGCGAGGCAGAGGAGCTTTATCGCGAGATGTTGGAAGCCGATGTCCTCGACAACACCGTGTTGGTCTTCGGGCAGATGGACGAACCGCCCGGCGCCCGCTTCCGCGTCGGCCATACCGCGCTCACCATGGCCGAGTTTTTCCGCGATGACGCGCGCCAAGACGTGCTGCTGCTCATCGACAACATCTTCCGCTTCGTCCAGGCCGGCTCTGAGGTGTCGGCGCTGATGGGCCAATTGCCCTCCCAACTCGGCTACCAGCCCACGCTCGGCGGCGAACTGGCGGAGCTGCAAGACCGGATCTGCAGCACCCACTCCGGGGCCATTACTGCGGTGCAAGCCGTCTACGTCCCTGCCGACGACTTCACCGACCCGGCGGTCGTGCATACCTTTACGCATCTATCGTCGTCCATCGTGCTCTCGCGTGAGCGCGCCAGCCAGGGTCTCTATCCGGCCATCGACCCGCTCCAGTCCGAGTCGAAGATGCTCATGCCGCATATAGTCGGCCGCCGCCATTACGACATCGCCCGCGCCATTCGCGAGACGCTGGCCGCCTATGAGGAGTTGAAGGACGTCATCGCTATGCTCGGCCTCGAGGAGTTATCGCGCGAGGATCGGCGCACCGTCAACCGGGCCAGACGCCTGGAGCGCTACCTGACGCAGCCGTTCTACACGACCGAGCAGTTCACCGGCCAAAGCGGCCGCGCCGTCTCGCTGGAGGCGACGCTCGACGGCTTCGAGCAGATTCTCGACGACGAATTTGCTGATCTCCCCGAACAGGCGCTGTACATGATCGGAGAGGTCGACGAAGCGCGTCAGGCCGCCGACTAGCGGCGCCGCGGAGACAGACAACCAGCCATGAATCTGCGCATCCTGCTGCCCACACGCATCCTGATCGACCGCCCAGTGGACAAAGTGATCGCCGAGGCGGAAAACGGCTCGTTCTGTCTATTGCCGCGCCATATCGATATGGTTGCCGCGCTGGTCCCCGGCTTGCTCTCCTTCACCTCGGATCGGCAGGAGCAGTTCGTCGCCATCGATGAGGGCGTCTTAGTCAAAAACGGCCCGGATGTGCTGGTGTCGGTGCGCGACGCCGTCATCGGCCCCGACCTGGGCCTGCTCCGTCTGATGGTAACGGAACGATTCGAGGCGTTGGACGAACGCGAGAAGCGGGCGCGCAGCGCGCTAGTGCGGCTGGAGGCTGACTTCGTACGCAGATTTATCGAGTTGAGGGAATAGCCAAGATGGCCGAGCCGTTTCCGCCAACCTCGCCCCCCGACGAAGACACGATCATCGAGGAGCGCAGGCGTCACCAGACGCAAGAAGATATGGCCGCCATCGTCGGCGCCAAAGAAGCCCGCAAGGCTCGCGCTCGCGCCGACGCCCACAAGAGCGTCTGGTTCGGCCTCGGCATGTTCGGCATTGTGGGCTGGTCTGTGGCCGTCCCGGCCCTGGTCTTTATCGCCATTGGCGTTTGGGTCGACACCACCTGGCCCAGCCGCTATTCGTGGACACTCATGTTCATGTTTGTCGGCGTCGTCCTCGGCTGCATCAACGCCTGGTATTGGGTCAGTCGAGAACGCAGCAAGATGGAGCGTTGAGCCGCGGCCATGGATTCGGAACTGCTTACGGCCGCGATGCCCTTGCTGGCGGCTTTTGTCGCAGGGCTGGGCTTGGGCTTCATCTACTTCGGCGGTCTGTGGCTAACCGTCAGGCAACTGGCAAGCACGAACCGGCCCGGCCTGCTCTTCGCGGCGAGCTTCACCATCCGCACTGCGCTGGTCGTGGCGGGCATCTTCTTCGCCGGCGGGGGTCAATGGCAGCGCATTGCAGCCTGCATGATCGGCTTCATCATCATGCGCATGGTCCTGACTAGGCGTTGGGGGCCGGACCAGACGTCGAGAACCGGCGGATCGCCCGCCTGATATTCGCTGCGCAAGCGACCGGCCGGCATAACCATACGGAACGTGTGCTATGCAGATCAGTCCAGATCAAACAATCTACTGGCAAAGCGGTTTCATCGTCATCAACGCCACCCTGGTCTTCACCTGGGTTGCCATGGTCCTGCTCATCGGCGGCTCGTGGTTGATCACGCGCAATCTCTCCACCGGCAAATCGATCACGGCCCGCCAAAGCATGTTGGAGTCGATTGTGAGCATGATCCAACGCCAGATCGAAGAGGTGATGCTGAGCAACGCACGCCCGTTCCTGGCCTTCATCGGCAGCCTGTTTCTCTTCATCGCCACGCTAAACCTCCTCAGCATCATTCCCGGCTACCGCTCGCCGACCGGCTCGCTGTCCACCACATCGGCGCTTGCCATGTGCGTCTTCGTGGCCGTGCCAATCTATGGCATTCGCGCACAGGGGGTGGGGCAATATCTCAGGCAGTATCTGCAACCTACCTTCTTCATGCTGCCGTTCAACGTCTTCGGCGAGCTGTCCCGCACGCTGGCGATGGCCGTGCGTCTCTTTGGCAACATCATGAGCGGCGAGATGATCATCGCCATCCTATTGACGCTTGTGCCGCTCTTCTTTCCCGTCGTCATGCAATTGTTCGGGCTGCTCATTGGTATGATCCAAGCCTACATCTTCGCCGTACTGGCAGCAGTCTATATTGCCTCGGCCATGAGCGACGCACAATTGAGCGAAGGAAAATAAGGCGCAGCGACGCGCGAATTGATCCCGCATTGTTTTCGTTTGAAGGAGAAACGTATGGATAGCATCACCGGTATCGGTATGGTCTCAGCATTCACTGCCGGCATCACCATTGCCATCGGCGGCATCGGGCCGGCGCTCGGCGAAGGCCGCGCTCTGGCCCAGGCTCTCAGTTCCATCGCCCAACAGCCCGACGAATCTTCGACTATCACGCGCACGCTCTTCGTCGGCCTGGCGATGGTCGAGTCGACAGCCATCTACGCCTTTGTCGTGGCCCTCATTCTGCTCTTTGCCAACCCGTTCTGGAATTACGCAATCAGCCAAGCCGGAGGTTAACCGGTGCAAATCGATTGGTTCACCTTCTTCGCCCAAATCGTCAATTTTCTGATCGTCGTTCTGCTCTTGCGACGATTCCTGTATAAGCCTATTTTGCAGGCGATGGCGGAACGCGAAGCCAAGATCGCAGCACAGTTTGAGGAGGCCGAAGCCCAGAAGCGCGAGGCCGAAGAGGAAGCCGAGCGCTACCGCGCCCAGCGCGCCGAACTCGACGGGGAGATCGACGCGCTTATGGCCGAGGCGACCGCCAAAGCGGCCGAACGACGCAAAGCCATGGTGGCTGAAGCCCGCGAAGAGGTGGAGAGCATGCAGGACCGCTGGTACGCCGCGATCGAGCATGAAAAACAACTCTTCCTGCATCGCATCCGCCAGCGCCTCGGGGAACAGGTCTTCCACATCGCCAAATCAGCCCTAAGCGATCTGGCCGGCGTCGAACTCGAAACAAAGATCGTCGACGTCTTCCTCCATAAGCTGGACGCCCAAGAAACAGAAGCCCCCACAGCGCCCGCCCACAACGCAGAGCCGGACGAGGCCCCGATCATCGTGCGCAGCGCATTTGAACTGGACGCAATGACCCGTCAGCGTATCAAACGGGCGATCCAAAGCCGCGTGATGCACGACCGCTCGGACGGCAGTGAGCCGGACACGGTCGAGGTGGTCTTCGAGCAGACGCCCGATCTGATCTGCGGCATCGAAACGCAGTTTGAAAACCGGCGCATCGCCTGGAATCTGAACGACTACCTCAACCAGTTCGAGGAGGAGCTTTCGGCGGCGCTGACCACCGAATTGCATGTCGAAGAGCGCGTCCACCTCTATGAGCAGGAGGCCGCGGCCAATGGCATCCTCCCCGGGTGAGACAGTATCGGACTATGAACGCTTATGACGACCGCACAACAGGAGCTTAAGCTTTTTCTCGACGACACGTTCAACATTTTCGACCGCGTGCGCGAGACCTACACGCCTGGGCTGATCGACCAGGAGTTCGGCACAGTCACTTTCGTCGGCCACGGCATCACCCGGCTGGAAGGTCTACCCAACGCCCGGCTAGATGAACTGCTGCAATTCCCTAACGGGCTGCTGGGCATGGTCTTCAACCTGGACGCGGACGAGGTCGGCGCCATCCTGCTTGGCGACAGCGAAGGGTTGAGCGCCGGCGACCTGGCCTTTCGCACCGGTCGCGTGCTCGATATCCCCGTAGGCAGCAGCCTGCTGGGCCGCGTGATCTCGTCCACCGGCGCGCCGCTAGACGACCTGGCCCCGCCGCAGACCATGCAGCGCCTTCCCATCGAGCGCCCTGCCCCGCCGATCATGCATCGCGCGCCCGTCGCCACCCCCTTGCAGACCGGCATCAAGGTCATCGACGCCCTGCTGCCCATCGGCCGCGGCCAGCGCGAGTTGATCCTCGGCGACCGGCAGACCGGCAAGTCCGCCATCGCCCTGGATGCCATCATCAACCAGCGCGACACGGACGTGATCTGCATCTACTGCGCCGTCGGGCAACGCAGCGCAGCAGTCGCCAAAGTGATTTCGGATCTAAAGGAGCACGACGCGCTGAAATACACGGTGCTCATCGTCGCCGGCGGCGATGATTCGCCCGGCTTGCAGTTCATCGCCCCCTATGCCGCCGCCACCATCGGCGAGTTCTTTATGCAGCAAGGCCGGGACGTCCTCGTCATCTACGACGACCTGACCCACCATGCCCGCGCCTATCGCGAACTATCGCTGCTGCTGCGTCGCCCGCCGGGACGCGAGGCCTACCCCGGCGACATCTTCTATATCCACTCGCGCTTGCTGGAACGCTCGACACACCTCAAGGCGGAATACGGCGGCGGCTCGCTCACCGCGCTGCCCATCGTCGAGACCCACGCCCAGGATATGTCGGCCTACATTCCGACCAACCTGATCTCGATCACGGACGGACAGATTTACCTCTCGCCCACCCTCTTCCAAAAAGGCATCGTCCCCGCCGTCGAAGTTGGGCGGTCCGTCTCGCGCGTGGGCGGCAAGGCCCAGGTGCGCGCCTATCAGTCCGTGGTTGGCGACCTGCGCCTAGCCTATGCCCAGTTCGAGGAGCTTGAGATCTTCTCGCGCTTCAGCACCAGGCTCGACGAGCAAACGCGCAAGACGCTCGACCGCGGCCGGCATGTACGTGAGACCCTGAAGCAGCCGCAATACCAGCCCATCCCCGTCGCCGAGCAGATTGCGGTCCTGCTGGCCGTGACCAACGGCGTACTCGACCCTGTGCCGCTGGCGCGCATCGACGAAGCCGAACGCGCCATCCGCCGCGCCGTCACCGAGAAATTGCCCGAGATCTGCCGCGACATCCACGCAGGCAACCCTTTCCCGCAGGAGAGCCGGGAACAATTCCTCAAGGCCGCACAAGACGCCGTAAACGCATTGCTGGAAACGGGGTAGGATGCAGACCATCGAGTCGCTGCGGCGCAAAATCGAAAACGCCAAGGATCTGCTCTCGGTCGTTACGACCATGAAGGCCCTGGCTGCGGTCAACATCCGCCACTATGAGCGAGCGGTCGAATCGCTGGTGGAATATAACCGCACGGTCGAGATGGGCTTGCACATCGTGCTCAGCGCGCAGAACGGCCACGGCGTCACGGCTAAACCGGAGCCCTATCACCGGCTCGGCGCCATCCTCTTCGGTTCGGACCAGGGGCTGTGCGGCCAGTTCAACGAGCGCATCGTCAATCACGCGCTAGACGTTTTGGAAGAACGGCCCGAACAAAGAGACCACATCACGCTGCTATCCGTCGGAGGGCGCAATGCAGCCCTGCTGGAAGAAGCCCGTCTGCCCGTCCAGGAGATTCTGCCCACGCCGGGCGGCTTGGCAGGCATTACGCCGCTGGTGCAAGACCTCTTAGTGCACATCGAACGCTGGCGCGCCGGTGAGGACATCGACTACGTGCTGATTTTCCACAACCGGCCGCTGGGCGGAGCGACGTATGCGCCGATCACGACGCAATTGCTGCCCGTCGATCTGGACTGGCTGCACTCGCTCGAGGAGGAGCGCTGGCCATCGAAAACGCTGCCGACCTTCACGATGGAATGGGATAGGCTGTTTGCGGCGCTGATCCGGCAATACATGTTTGTGGCGCTCTACCGCGCCAGCGCCGAGTCGCTCGCCTCCGAGGATGCGGCGCGCATGGCCTCGATGCAGAATGCCGAACGCAACATCGAAGAGCGCATCGAGGAACTGAACCGCCGCTACCACAACCAGCGCCAGAATCAGATCACGGCCGAGTTGCTGGACATCGTCTCCGGCTACGAGGCGGTCATGGGCAGCGGTTAGCAAGGCGACGCGTGGAGGGCGTTGCCGGCCATGCGAAGGACTTGTGCGCATTTACAATTGAATTCGATTTGACGAATGCCCGGCGGTATGATATAGTATTTGAGCATTCGACGCGGGGTGGAGCAGAGGTAGCTCGTCGGGCTCATAACCCGAAGGTCGTAGGTTCGAATCCTACCCCCGCTACTCACTAAGCCGCTGGTCCTCGGACCGGCGGTTTTTATGGCGACGTAGCTCAGGCGGTTAGAGCGAGGGCTTCATAATCCCTAGGTCGGTGGTTCAAGTCCACCCGTCGCCACACCCAC
>CAYXRG010000052.1:0-15185 GCA_964467575.1 uncultured Caldilineaceae bacterium
GGCAATTGAAGAAAAAGGAAAATTGAACGGAAAAACGGTCATGCCGCCGATACGCTCCAGAGAGGAGGGACGGCGCGCACCTTTGACATGCACCAAATGCGTGTGCTACCATACCGCTTTGTAAAAATCACGTTCACAGAGTGAAACAATATCGGAAGGGATAGAGGAAGTCAAATCGCCGAGAAGCGCGACTACACCATCTCCGTATTGTGGTCGGCCCTGCGTGTGCTTGAAACCTTTCTTTCCGAGTCGAAAGCAGAGCAGAGTTCGTCCGAAATTAGCGAGGCGCTAGGACTTAACCGCGGGCGCGTCTTCCGCATCCTCTGTACGCTGGAGTCGCGCGGCTATGTGCGCCAAGACCCCCACACCAAACGCTATCGCCTCGGCATGAAGCTCTTCGAGTTGGGGCAGGCCGTGGCGCGCGACTTCGATCTGCCGCATATTGCCGGCCCTGTCCTCGCCGATCTGACCGCCGCCACCGGCGAGACCAGCTACGTCTTTGCACTGGACGGGTCAGAGGCCGTGACGGTCGCCAAGCACGAGTGCAGCCAGCCCATGCGCATCGCCGCCGAGGTCGGCCGCCGCCATACGCTCGAAATCGGCGCAGCCTGTAATTGCATTTTGGCCTATATGCCCGCGGACCAGATCGACCGCGTGCTGGGCGACGGCCCGCTGCCGCGTGTCGCCCCCAACACCCCGCCCAACGCCGCCGCGGTCAGACGCAAACTCGCAGAAATCCGCCGTTTGGGATACCATCTGAGCGAAGAAGAAGATCAGGAAGGCATCAGCGCAGTAGCCGCCCCCATCCGCGACGCCGGCGCCTCTGTGATCGCTGCAGTAGCGCTTGCCATGCCGTCGTCGCGCTTCCTGCCGGAGAAACTGCCTGTATTCATCCGCGAGACCGTAAACGCCGCCCGCCGCATGTCCGAGGAAATGGGTTGTCCCGCACATGCCCTGTAACCGGCCCCCGCACCGTCAAATCGCCCCGCCCTCACCGGCGGCCAACCAGAAAGCGAAACAATGACCCCCCATGACCCCCAGGCTGCGCTTGACGGCCCGGAACAGATTCTCCTCGATCATGTTTCCATCACCGAACCGTGGGCGCTGGTCGAGCGCTTTTCCGCCCTGGCCCGCGTGTCCGGCAGCGACGAGGAACGCACCGGCGCCGACTATATTTCCGACCGGCTGTACGCGCTCGGCGTCCCCCACCAACTGCATGAACCGGGACTCTTCCTCTCGATCCCGCGCAGCGCCCGCGTCGATCTAGGCGCACCACACGACCTGTCGCTCCACGCCAAGACGCCGGCCTTTTCGCTATCGACCGGCTCGGAAGGCGTAACGGGCGAGGTTGTCTATGTGCCGCGCCGCGAAGGTGCAGACCCCGCGCATATCTTTACGCCCGAAATGGACGACCGCGGGCTGGACGTGCACGGCAAGATCGTGCTATTCGAAGGCTTCTCCGGTCCCGACGAAGTGGATTTCTTCGCCCAGCGCGGGGCCATCGGCCACATCTTCATCAACCCCGGCAAACGCATCCACTGGAGTATCTGCACCACCATCTGGGGAACACCCGACCTTGATTCCATCGAGCGCAAGCCGCAGGTCGTTGCGCTCGACGTCAACCGCGAGGACGGCGACCGGCTGATCCGGCTAGCGCAAGAAGGCGGCCTACAAGCTACGCTGCACGCCCAGCTCGACGAGGGCTGGTACAAATGCCCTCTGATCGTCGCCGAGATCCCCGGCACGCTTGAGCCGGAAAAGTTCCTGCTCGTCCACGGCCACCATGATTCGTGGGACGTGGGCGTGGGCGACAACGCCACCGGCGCCGCCGCCCTGATCGAGTTGGCGCGCGTCCTGTGGGATCACCGCCGCCATCTAAAGCGCAGCGTGCGCATCGCTTGGTGGCCGGGACACTCGACCGGCCGCTATGCCGGCTCCACCTGGTATGCGGACACTTTCGCGCTCGACCTGGCCGAAAACTGCATCGCCCACCTCGACATCGATTCACCCGGCTGTCGTTGGGCCGATCACTTCGAGCAGGTCTGCTGGATGAGCGAACTCGACGCGTTCTGCCGGCAGGCCATTCGCGACGTAACCGGAGCCGATTCTAGAGGTGTGCGCCCCTTCCGCGCCGGCGATTACTCTTTCAACAACCTTGGCATCTCCGGCTTCTTTATGCTGCTCTCCGAAATGTCGGAAGAGCAGCGCCAGAAGATGGGCTACTATGCCGTCGGCGGCTGCGGCGGCAACATCGCCTGGCACACCGAGGATGATCGCCTCGAAATCGCCGACCCGGACAACCTGGTGCGCGACATCAAGGTCTACGCGGCTGCCGTCCTGCGCATGATCAACGCGGCGCTCCTGCCCTTCGACTACAGGCGCACCGTAGCCGAGATGTCCAACACGGTCGCCGCCTATCAGCAGGCCGCAGGCGAGCATTTCTCCTTCGCCGCCGTGCAAGAGGCGCTGACCGCGCTGGCTCGCGACCTCGACGCCTTCTACGCGCGCCTCGCATCCTTGGCCCAGGGCGATCCCGCCGACCCGCGCGCCCAGGCCGCCAACAACGCGCTCATCGCCCTCTCGCGACTCCTGGTTAACCTGGACTACTCGCGGCAGGGCCGTTTCCGTCAAGACCCGGCTGTCGCCATCGATGCGCTGCCCGACCTGGCCTTTGCGCGGCGGCTGCCCGAACTTGTCCCCCAAAGCGACGCCTATCGCTTCTGTCTCACCCAGCTTCTGCGCGGTCGCAACCATGTGATCCACACCCTGCGACAAGCGCGTAGAATCCTGGCCGAACCCTGATCGTCGGCCATGCCCCCAACGGTCGAGCTAACGCCGTCGTCACATTATCCAAGGAGAATCTGCCCAATGCAACGACCCAAACCAATGACCCTGTGGACCGCCATGACGATGCTCATCGTTCTGGCCCTGGCGCTCTCAGGCTGTGGCGCGCCCGCGTCTCAGCCCTCCGACGCCGCCGCACCTGCCGCGGGCGACGAAGCCCAGACCCTCTACATCGCCACCGACCTGGACGTCACCGGCCTAGACCCGGCCGTGATCTATGACCTCAACTCGCGCATCGTCTTCTTGCTCTACGAAGGGCTTGTCACGCTCAAGGACGACACCACCGAGATCGTGCCGGACCTGGCTGAAAGCTGGGAAATCGCCGAAGACGGGCTAACCTACACCTTCCGCCTGCGCGAAGGCGTCACATTCCACGACGGCGCCCCCCTCAACGCCGAGGCCGTCAAGAAATCCCTGGATCGCTTTATCGAGATCGGCCAGACCACCGCCTATCTATTCAAAGGCGTCCTGGATGAGATCGTCGTCGACGACGAAATGACCGTCTCCTTCAAGTTGACCCAACCCTTCACGCCCTTCTTGTCGCTGATAGCCTCGCACGCCGGCCCGCTGATCATCAGCCCGACCGCGCTCGACGAACAAGCCGGCAACGACCTCGCCCAGAGCTATCTCTTCGACCACGCCGCCGGAACCGGCCCCTACAAACTGGAAAGCTGGGACCCTGGCCAGCAGACGCTCTCGCTCGTCCGCAACGAAGACTACTGGCGCGGCTGGGAAGGCAACCACATCGACCGCGTCGTCTTCCGCTACGTGGTCGAAACCTCGACGCGCAAGCTCATGCTCGAACAGGGCGAAGTGGACATCGCGCTCGGCCTGAATCCGGACGAGATCCAGTCGCTCGAAGGCGTCCCCGGCATCCGCATCGACGTCGCGCCGACCATGCGCATCTTCGACGTCAATATGAATAACCAAGACGGCCCGCTCTCCGACGTTCGGGTGCGCCAGGCGATCTCCTATGCCATGGACTACGACGGCATTCGCGAGTTCGTCTTCAACGGCAAGCTCGATCCGCTGTGCGGTCCGCTGCCCTCCAACGACCCCAACGCCATGCCCTGCGAGGAATTCCCCTACACGCTCGACATGGACAAGGCGCGCGAACTGCTGGCCGAAGCGGGCTATCCCGACGGCGGCTTCGAACTTGAAGCCATCGTCATGGAAGGCGACTTCGCCTTCCGGCGCACCGCTGAGATTCTCCAGGCCCAGTTGGCCGAACTCAATATCACCGTCAACCTGACCGAACTGGCTTGGGCCGCCATGTGGGAGCGCATCAGCGCCCTGGAAACCACCGCCGACCTGGTGCCGCTGCGCAACTACCCCGACTACGCCGATTCGTTCGCCATGCTCGGCTCGATGTTCTCTTCGTCGGCTTGGGGCGCCAACGGCTATAATATCGCCTACTACAGCAATCCGGAGTTCGACCGTCTGGCCGAGGAAGTCAACCTCACCACCGACGAAGCGGCTCGCGCCGAGATGTTCGAGCAAATGGTCAAGCTGGTTGTAGACGAGGCCGCCACGATCTATGTCGGCACCTATGTCAACCAGGTCGCCATGCGCGACAATGTGAAGGGCTATCTCTTCAACCCGATCTACACGCCGATCATCAACGTGTACGATATGTACAAGGAATAGCGCCGAGTCGTTCTCGCTGCGAACCGCGCACACGCCCTTCCAGGCAGCGCACGCTGTCTGGAAGGGTAGCGCAAGAGACAGAGCAAGAACACTGTGGAATAAGGTCAGCCAATGTTCGCCTATGCCCTGCGCCGCCTGCTCATCCTGCCGTTTATCCTCCTAGGCGTCAGCGCGGTGCTGTTCTTTCTCAGCCACATGGTATCGGGCGACCCCGCCAAGATACTCGCCGGTGAGAAGGCTCCCCCCGAAACCGTCGAACTGATCCGGCGTCAATTCGGGCTGGACAAGCCGCTGCCCGAACAATATCGTCTCTACGTCACCAACCTACTGCGCGGCAACATGGGCATCTCGTTGACGACCAGGCGGCCCGTCTCCGAAGACCTGCGTCTCTATTTCCCGGCCACGTTGGAATTGACGTTTGTATCCATTGTGCTCACCATCCTGCTGGGCGTGCCGCTTGGCATTGTATCCGCCGCCAGGCGCAACAGCCCGGTGGATCACCTCAGCCGTCTAGCCACCCTGAGCGGCGTCTCCATGCCTGTATTCTGGCTAGGCCTACTGCTTCAACTGATCTTCTATCGCTATCTCGACATCCTGCCCATCGCCGGCAGGCTCAGCCTCAGCGCCACGCCGCCGCCGCCGATCACCGGCCTCTACACTGTAGACAGCCTGCTCGCTCTGGACATGCGCACCTTCTGGTTGTCGCTGCAACATCTGTTCTTGCCGGCCGTCACGCTGGCCTTCTCGTCGCTGGCCGTCGTCTCGCGTATGACGCGCTCCAACATGCTCGAAGTGCTGTCGCAAGACTACATCCGCACGGCGCGCAGCAAGGGCCTGGGCGCGCAGACCACGCTCTACCGCCATGCCCTGCGCAACGCCTTCATCCCGACGCTCACAGTCATCGGCCTGCAGACCGGCGCCTTGCTCAGCGGCGCCTTCCTGGTCGAAGCCATCTTTAACTGGCCGGGGCTTGGCCTCTACACGGTACGCGCCATTTCACGCCTCGACTACCCGGCCATCATGGGCGCATCCCTGCTGATCACGCTCATCTTTATCCTGATCAACCTGCTGGTCGACGTGCTTTATAGCGTGTTGGACCCGCGCATCCGGTACTGAGCCGGCACTGAGGTCAAGACGGCTGTCCCAGACATGACACAGACGAGGAGAACCGGCGCCGGTGCGATTGCTGCGCAATAACCCTTCCCTACTGCTTGGCTTGCTAATCCTCGGCGCGCTCGTGCTGATGGCGTTGCTGGCGCCGTGGCTCGCGCCGCGCTCGCCCACCGACATCGAGTTGCCCGCCAAGCTGCTTCCGCCGTCGTCTACGCACTGGTTCGGCGCCGATGACTTAGGGCGCGATGTCTTCAGCCGCGTCGTTTATGGCGCGCGCATCTCGCTGCTCAGCGGCAGCATGGTCGTGCTCATCGCCATGAGCATCGGCGTGTTGTTGGGGCTATTGGCCGGCTATTGGGGCGGCGCCATCGACAACGTGATCATGCGTCTATCAGACGTCTTCGTCTCATTCCCGCGGCTCGTCTTGGCGATGGTCATCGCCGCCGCGCTTGGCCCCGGTCTGTTCAACGGCATGATCGCGGTGGCGTTGAGTTGGTGGCCGTGGTATGCCCGCATCGTGCGCAGTCAGATCCTCAGCCTCAAGCAAGAGGAGTTCATGACCGCGGCCACGGCGGTCGGCGTGGGCCATACGCGCATCCTCAGCCGCCACCTCTTGCCCAACATCACCGGCGTCGTGGCCGTACAGATGTCGCTCGACCTCGGCTATGCCATCCTCTTTACTGCCAGCCTGGGCTTCATCGGCCTAGGCGCACAGCCGCCTTCGCCGGAATGGGGCTCCATGATCGCCCAAGGCCGGACGTACATCTTGACCCACTGGTGGTATCCCACCTTCCCCGGCCTGGCGATCTTCTTTGCCGTGCTCGGCGCCAACCTCTTCGGCGATGCGCTGCGCGACATACTCGACCCGCGCCTGCGGAAATAGGGCAAACCGCTCCGACGCGGTAAACGCAAAAAACGCAGATAAAAAACGCCACGAATTGAACGAATTTCACGAATCGGCTGAACCGAATTCACGTAATTCGTTCAATTCGCGGCAAAAATAACCGGCAAAGACAGTAGCTTTACACCCGGCAAACCTTCTATTCGTCCGTGACGCAGCCCTGCGAGGCGGACGAAACCATCTTCATGTACTTGTAGAGCACGCCCTTGGTGAACTTGGGCGCAGGCGTCGACCATTGCGCGCGCCGCGCCGCCAGTTCCTCGTCCGGCACGTTCACGTCGATCCGGTTTGTTTCGGCGTCGATGGTGATGCGGTCGCCGTCGCGCACCAGGGCGAGCGCGCCGCCCGCCTGCGCTTCCGGCGTAATGTGGCCCACGACGAAACCGTGCGTACCGCCGGAGAAGCGGCCGTCCGTGATCAGCGCCACCGACTTGCCGAGACCGGCCCCCGTGATGGCCGAGGTGATCGTCAGCATCTCGCGCATGCCCGGCCCGCCCTTCGGCCCTTCATAGCGGATCACAACTACGTCGCCATGCTTGATCTCGCCCTGCTCAATGGCCGTCAGCGTCTCCTCCTCGGAGTCGAACACCTTGGCCGGGCCGGCGAAATGCGTCCCTTCCTTGCCCGTGATCTTGGCGACCGCGCCTTCCTCCGCCAGATTGCCGTAGAGGATCTGGAGATGGCCCGTCTTCTTAAGCGGCTGGCTGATGGGGGAGATGATCTTCTGGCCCTCCTTCAGGTCGGGCAGGTCTTCGATGTTCTCCGCCAGCGTCAAGCCCGTCGCCGTTAGACAGTCGCCGTGCAACAGCCCCTCGCGCAGCAAGAGCCGCTGCACTGCGGGTACGCCGCCCACGTCGTACAGGTCTTCCATCACAAACTTCCCGCTGGGCTTGAGGTCCGCCAGCAGCGGCGTGCGGTCGGAGATGGCCTGGAAATCGTCGATCGTCAGCGGCACATCCGCGGCCTTCGCCATGGCGATCAGGTGCAGCACGACATTGGTCGAGCCGCCCAGCGCAATCGCCACCGTGATGGCATTCTCAAAGGCCTGCCGTGTCAGGATGTCCTGCGGCTTGATGTCGTGCTCCACCAGATAGCGCAGCGCCGACCCCGCGCGGCGGCACTCCTCCATCTTCTCCCGGCTCTCGGCCGGATAGGACGAGCTATAGGGCAGGCTCATACCCAGCGTCTCGATGGCGGACGCCATAGTGTTGGCCGTGTACATGCCGCCGCACGCGCCTGCGCCGGGGCAGGCGTTGCGCAGCACTTCCTTCAACTCCTCCTCGGTGATATCCTTCGCCAGCCACTGCCCGTAAGCCTCGAAGGCCGACACGACGTCCAACTTCTTGTCGCCCAAATGGCCGGGCTTGATCGTGCCGCCGTAGACCATGATGCTGGGCCGGTTGACCCGCGCCATCGCCATGATCACGCCGGGCATGTTCTTGTCGCAGCCGGGCAGCGAAATGTTGCCGTCGTACCACTGCGCACGCATGACCGTCTCAATCGAGTCGGCGATGATGTCACGCGAGAGCAGAGAGGCCTTCATGCCCTCGGTGCCCATCGAGATGCCGTCGCTCACGCCGATCGTGTGAAAGATCAACCCGACCATGTCTGCCCGCTGCACCCCCTCCTTAACCACATGGGCCAGGTCGTTGAGGTGCATGTTGCAGGTGTTGCCTTCCCACCCCATGCTGGCAATGCCGATCTGGGGCTTTTGCATATCTTCGTCGGTCAGCCCCACGCCATAGAGCATGGCCTGGGAGCCGGCCTGCGACCGCGTCTGCGTCAGGATGCGGCTGTACTTGTTGAGGCCGTTGGCAATTGTCGCCGGCATCAGGAACTTCTCCTTCTCTAGCGTTTTGAGAATTTTGGCCTGGGGCGGCGTCGACGCCGTCTCCGGCATAGTTTACGTGTAGATTGCGCCTGTCCGGAAGCGGTTTTGGCTTCCGGGCAGGCCAACATGCGCGCTCAGGCTGCTTGCGCTTCGCGCTCACGTTCGGTCAGCAGGTAGTATTCCACTGAATCGGAGAGTGCGATCCAGCTTGCCTCGATGATGTTGGTGCTGGCGCCGACCGTCGTCCAACTGCGCTCGCCGTCGGTGCAGTCGATCAGCACGCGCACCATCGCCGCCGTACCGCTCTGGCTGTCCAATATGCGCACCTTGTAATCGGTCAGGTGAACATCGCGCAGCCGCGGGTAGATGTTCTGGATAGCTTTGCGCAGCGCCAGGTTCATGGCGTTGACCGGGCCGTTGCCTTCCGCCACCTCGTGAAAGACCTCGTCGCCCACTGTGACCTTGACGGTGGCCTCGGAGAACATGCCGCGGCCCGCCCGATGCTCCACGTTCGCCGTGTAATCGATCAACGAGAACGGCGCCACGTAATCGTCGCGCATGCGCCGCAGCATCAAGTCGACGCTGGCCTCGGCGCTCTCGAAGGCGAAGCCGACGCTTTCCAGTTCCTTGATCTGCTGCAAGACCTGGCGCTCTTCCTCGCGCGTCAGCCCGTCCAAGCCGAACTCGGCGCGCTTGACCGCGATGTTGTCCTTGCCGCTCAGCTCGCTCAGCAGCACGCGCGTCTCGTTGCCCACCAGCGTCGGGTCGATGTGCTGGTAGCTCATGGCGTACTTCACCACGGCGTTGACGTGCGTGCCGCCCTTGTGCGCAAACGCGCTGGAACCCACGAACGGCTGGTGCGAATCCGGATTGAGGTTCGCCAGCTCGCTGACGTAGCGGCTTAGATCGGTCAGTTGGCGCAGCTTGTCGTCATCCACCAACTGATAGCCCATCTTCAACTGCAAGTTGGGGATCACGCTCACCAGGTTGGCGTTGCCGCAGCGTTCGCCATAGCCGTTGATCGTGCCCTGGATGTGCGTGCAGCCTTGGCGCACCGCGGCCAGCGTGTTGGCGACGCCTGTCTCGCTGTCGTTGTGCGCATGAATGCCCAGCACCACATTCGCCGCCGCCGTCGAGCCGTTCTCAGCGCCGTCGCCGCGGCCCAACACCTGCTGCTGCACGGCCTCCACCGCCCCCGCCACCTCCCAGGGGATGCAGCCGCCGTTGGTGTCGCACAGCACCACTGCGTCGGCGCCGCCGAGGATGGCGGCCTGCAGAGTCGCCAAGGCATATTCCGGGTCGGCCTTATAGCCGTCGAAGAAGTGCTCGGCATCGTAGATCACCTCTTTGCCGAAGCCCTTGAGGTAGGCCACCGTGTCGCGGATCATGCGCAGGTTCTCTTCCATGCTCGTACGCAGCACCTCGCGCACATGCAGGTCCCAAGTCTTGCCGAAGATCGTGATCACCGGCGTGTTGGCTTGGATCAGCAGTTGCACCTGCGGGTCGTCTTCCGGCTTGGTGTTGGCGCGCACGGTCGAGCCGAAGGCGGTGATGCGGGCGTGCTTCAGGTCAAGCTCATGCTGCGCCCGCTCGAAGAACTCCATGTCCTTCGGATTGGAGCCGGGCCAGCCGCCCTCGATGTAATCCACGCCGAACTCGTCCAGCCGGCGGGCAATGCGCAACTTGTCGTCACAGCTAAACGTTACCCCTTCGCCCTGGGTCCCGTCGCGCAACGTTGAATCAAACAAGATCAGTCGTTGTGAACTGGTCATTTGGTCACCTGTTGAGATCGGTAATACTGTCGAGAACCCGGTCAGGCCAGATGCCGCGACCCAAGTCCTCTTTACGGAAGCGTCCGGTTTTGACGAGCCAGCCCTGAATGCCCAGAGCCTGTGCGCCGCGCACGTCGATCTCGATGTCGTCGCCGATCACCGCCACGCGGTGAAGCGGCAGGTCGAGATCGTCCAGCACCATGCGGAAATAGGTCTGGCTGGGCTTGCCTGTCACGATTGCGCCGACCTCAGCCGCGTATTCGAGCGCGACGACGAACGGGCCTGCATCCAGAAACAGCCCTTCGTCCGTGCGCCAGATGCGCTTTTTGTGCAGGGCCACCAGTTGCGCGCCGTTGAGCAGGGCGCGCAGCGCCTTGTTCAAGCGCACGAAGTTGAAACTGGGCCCCATGTCGCCCACGACCACGAACTCCGGTGTCTCCTCGTCCACCTCGATGCCGTTGAACTCCAACTGGGCGTCGGGCATGAGGAGCGGGTAATAGGTGCGCGCGTTCTGGCTGCGCAGATAAGAAGCCGCCGCGTAGGTCGCCGTGAACAACTCGCCCTCGCGAATGTCGAACCCCATCGCGAGCAGGCGGTCCAGCAGGCTGAGCCGGCAATAGATCGTCGTATTCGTCATAAACCGGATGGCAATGCCCCGGGCGCGCAGAGCACGGATCGTCTCTGGCGCGCCCGGAATCACCTCAGCGCCGAGGGCCAAGACCCCATCGATATCGATGAGCAGACCGTCTACGCTTGCTAGTACGTCGTCCACGGCAATACCCCTTATCACGATATTTCTCGATGACGGCAGCGGCAGGCGCGCTCAACCCGTGTTCTGCAAGCCGGCGGCAACGCCGTTCACCGAGAGCAGCACGGCTTTACGCAACTCGGCGGCGTTCGGCGCATCCGGCCGGCAGCGCAGCCGTTCGAGCAACGCCGTCTGGATGTAGTTCATCGGGTCCACATACGGGTTGCGCAGCCGGATGCTGCGCTGTAGCCACACTTCGCTTTCCAACAACTCTACATAGCCCGTGACCGCCAAAACCATGCGTTCCGTCCGCTTGTACTCATCCAATATATCATCAAATACCTCTGCGCGCGTCTCCGCATCGGTCAGCGCGGCGTAGAGCGACGCGATCTGCATGTCGCCCTTGCTCAGGCCAACCTGCACGTTATCCAGCACGGTGCGAAAGAACGGCCACTCCGCATACATGGCGCGCAGACGTTCTAAGCGCTGCGCCGCGTCGTCGCCCGCCTCTTGCGCCCACTGCTCCAGCGCCGTGCCCACGCCATACCAGCCCGGCAGGTTGACGCGCGATTGCGTCCAGGCGAAGACCCAGGGAATGGCGCGCAAGTCGGCGATGCCGGTCGACGTCTTGCGCCGCGCCGGGCGCGAGCCGATGTTGAGCTGCGAGATGTGGTCGATGGGCGTCGCCTCGTGAAAATAGCGCAGAAAGCTCGGCTTCTCCACCAACGTACGGTACTTGCCAAACGCGATCTCGCTCAGCGCGTCCATTGCCGCGAACCAACTTTCGCTCTCCGGATGACGAGGGCGCCGCCCACTCGTCAGCAACACGGCGTTGACCAACTGCTCCAGGTGCCGGTGGGCGATGTCGGGGTTGGAGTAGCGGCTGCTGATCACCTCGCCCTGTTCCGTCACCTTAATGCGGCCGCGCACCGATTCCGGCGGCTGCGCCAAAATGGCGCGGTTGGTCGGCCCGCCGCCCCGGCCCAATGTCCCCCCGCGACCGTGGAAGAGCATCAGTTTGACGCCGGCCTCATCGCACACCTTGGCTAGGTCGCTCTGCGCGCAGAAGAGCATCCAGTTCGCCATCAGATAGCCGCCGTCTTTATTGGAATCGCTGTAGCCGATCATGATCTGCTGGCGGTCGCCGCGCAGGGCCAGATGCCGGCGGTATGCGCCGTTCTCAAAAAGCCTGCTCATGATCGACGGCGCGGTGCGCAGGTCCTCGATCGTCTCAAAGAGCGGAACGACGTCGACCTTGCCGTAGAGGCCCGCATCCCGCGCCAACAAGAGCGCCTCCAGCACGTTGCTCACCTGCGTGGTCATGCTGATGATGCACGTCTGCACCGCTTCCGGGCCAATGGCGGTCTGTGCGCGGCGGATCAGGCGAAACAGGCCCACCGTCTCATTCGTCTCCGCACTAAAATCAAGCAGCGCGGTGAGCGGGCGTTTGCCGCCGATCTCGCGGCTCAACAAGGCCACGCGATCCTGTTCCGGCATGGATTCGTAGCGCCGCGCCAGGCCGTAGCGCTCCATCACCTCGGCGACGGCGCTGCGGTGACGTTCGGCATGTTGGCGGATGTCGAGCGTCGCCAGGTGGAAGCCGAAGATCTCCACCGCGCGGATCAGTTCCGCCAGGCGGCTGCGCGCCACGCGCTCGCCCTTGTTCTGCAAGAGGCTGTCGCGGATGATGTACAGGTCGGCCAGAAACTCCTGCGCATCTCCGTAGGCGCGCGGGTCCGGCGCCTGCTCATGCCAGGCGTGGCGGTTGATGGTGCGGGTCGCCGCCAACCGGCGAAACATCATAATCAGCTTCTGACGATACGGCTCCTGCTCAAAGCGGTCCAGCACCTCCCGCTCCTGCGCGGGCACAAGCTCGAAATCGCGGCGCAGGCTCTCCCAAAACGCCTCACTGAAGCCGGTGCGCGTCGTCGCCGAGCTAAGGTGGTCGTACAACGACTCCACCGTCTGCGCATAGAGTTCGAGGATCAGGTCCTTATGCGCCCGCAGCGTCTCCTCCGTCACAGCCAGGTCGACGAACGGGTTGCCGTCGCGGTCGCCGCCCACCCAGGAACCGTAGCGCAGAAACGGCGGCAATATAAATTCCTCTCCGGGGTACGCCTCAGCCAGCGCCCGCTCCAGTTCCGCATAGATGCGCGGCACGAGGTCGTAGAGCGTGTTCTCGAAGAAGTACAGCCCGTTGCGCACCTCGTCCATCACCGTGGGCGGGCGGTCGCGCATCTCGTCGCTCTGCCACAACAGCACGATGTTCTCGCGCAGTTGTTGGATCTTCTCCTCTCGCTCCGCCGGCAGCAGGTCCACCATGTCCAGATCGTTCAAGATGGCCGCAATCGTCTTGAGCTTAAAGAGCATCGTGCGACGTTTGGCTTCGGTCGGGTGCGCCGTAAAGACCGGCATGATCGTCAAGTCCTGCAGCAGCGCACGCACGTCGTCCGCGCTCAGCCCCTCGGCGTGTAGACGCTGCACCGCATGCGCAATCGTCTCCGCCATCGGCGCCCCGCGCTCGTACGCTTCGGCCATGCGCCGGCGGAGGATATGCACGCGCTGGCGTTCCTCTGCCAGGTTTACCAACTGGAAGTAGGTCGCAAACGCCTTAAGCACAGCCAACGCCTGCGGCAGGTCCTCGACCAGGTGTGAGATTCGCTCGACGATGCGCGCCTGCGCCAGGCGGTCGCCGCCGCGCCACGCCTTCGCCAGCGCCCGGATCTCCTCCTCCAACTCAAAGAAATCCTGCCCCTCTTGCTCGATGATTGTCTCACCTAGCAAGTTGCCCAGGGTGCGTATCCAGTAGCGAAGACGTTCTTGCGGATCGGCTGTCATAGGATTCTTTCGCTCAGGCGGCCATTTCACGAAGCTTGGCCGTGACGAGATCGCCCATCACCTGCGTGCCCACAACCTCCGTGCCCGTATGCGCGATATCGGGCGTGCGCACGCCTTCCTCCAACACCTGGTCGACCGCAGCCTCGACGGCAGCCGCCTCCCGCTCCAGCCCCAAGCTGTGGCGCAGAAGCATGGCCGCGCTGAGGATGGCAGCCAGCGGGTTGGCGACGCTCTGCCCTGCGATGTCCGGCGCGCTGCCGTGGATCGGCTCATATAACCCCAGCGGCAAGCCCTGGCTGTTCGCCACATCGCCCAGACTGGCCGAAGGCAACATGCCCATCGAGCCGGCCAGCATCGACGCCTCGTCGGTGAGGATGTCGCCGAAAAGATTGCCCGCCACGATTACGTCGAAGCTGGCGGGCCGCCGGATCAAGTGCATGGACATGGCGTCCACCAGCACATGCTCCGTCTCCAGTTCCGGGTACTCGGCCAGCACATCGGTCGCCACGCGGCGCCACAGCCGGCTGGAGGCCAGCACATTGGCCTTGTCCACCGAGGCGAGCTTCTTGCGCCGCCCCATCGCCGTCTCCGCGGCCAGGCGCACCACGCGCTCGATCTCCGGGCGGGTATAGAGCATGGTGTCATAGGCTTCGTACGCTTCGGCTCCCGCCTCTTGGCGCGGCCCGAAGTAGATGCCGCCGGTCAGTTCGCGGATCACCACCAGATCCACGCCCTGTAGAACGTCTTCCTTGAGCGTACTGGCGCCGATCAACTGGCGGTGCAGCTTTACCGGACGCACGTTGGCGAAGAGGCGCAGTTCCTTGCGAATGGCGAGCAGCCCGCGCTCCGGGCGATCCGCGGCGTTGGGATTGTCCCACTTCGGCCCGCCCACCGCGCCGAGCAAGACCGCGTCAGCCCGGCGGCACGCTTCTACGGTCTCGTCCGGCAGGCTTGTGCCCAACTCGTCGATGGCGCGCCCGCCCATCAGTTGCGCATCAAAGCGGAACCGATGCCCGTTCTTCTCCGCCACGACCTCCATCACCTTCTGCGCTTCGCCGGTCACTTCCGGACCGATGCCGTCTCCGGCCAACACAACAATGGTAGCTTCCATGTTTCTGCTTTCTATCAATCTCTTACAGTAAATGCTTATGCGAAACCTGTCATGCTGAGCGTAGCGAAGCATCTCGACCTCCGGTACAGCGAGATTCTTCAGCTCGCTACCGCTCGCTTCAGAATGACAGACGCCTAGCACACGCGCCAGTTGGTCTATGCGTCCGGCTCGACCGGCACAGCTTCCGGCGTCGATTCCCAGGCGAAGAAGCCCGTCACGCCGATGGCGCACTGCGCGATTCGCTCCGCCAGGACAAAGCGCGCCGGTGCGTCGGGCGCAAGATAGTAGCTCTGCGACAGCCCGCCCAACTCCGGATCGAGTCGCTCCAACTCGTCCAGGAACGCCTTCTCTCTGGGCAGGCGACGGCCGCGGGCCAGAAA
>CAYXRG010000052.1:15285-18012 GCA_964467575.1 uncultured Caldilineaceae bacterium
CCAACTCGTCCAGGAACGCCTTCTCTCTGGGCAGGCGACGGCCGCGGGCCAGAAACGCATAGCGCAGCATATCGTCTACCGCCGCGTTGAGAATACGCACGGCCCCCGCCGGGTTGCGTTCGGCAATGTCTTGGGCGTTGTCATACGCATCCGCCGCCAGATAACGGCGCATGGTCAACTCGCCCTGCGGCACGTCGAACGGCTGCGCCAGCCAGTCCGCGGCCTCGCGGCGCAACGCCTCCACAACCGGCGCATCATCCAGGATCACGAAGCCGGTGGCGAGCATGTTGGCCGTGCAGGGCCGGAAGCGCTCCTCAGCGAAGTACCGCCGCACCATCGCCGGCGGGTTCACGAAGATCTCTGCGGGCACACCCTCGAACCATTGCTGAATGCGCTGGCGCAGCGGCTTTTCGTGGATCACGTACAGGTCCAGATCGCTGGACGGCCCCGGATTGCCGGCGACAATCGAGCCGGCGGCGATAATGCCCTGCGCCTCAAAGCGCTCCAGGATGAATTCGACCGCCGCTCGCAACGCCCGGTCATAACGCGGCCCCAGTTCCGGCCAGCGGCATCGCTCCAGCGCCGTCATCGCTCCCCCTGCGGATATTTTTGAGCCACGAATTGCACAAATTTCACGAACGATTGAGCTTCATTGGCGCAATTGGCGGCAAGCCCGCTGTTCCTGACGCCCTTCGCACCGTAGCTGTCACCCGTCCTAGTACGGGGACCGCGCCTCGTGCGCCGCCACCGCCTCGGCCTTGGACTGCAAATAGCCCAGGTCGTCCACCCCTTGCAACAGGCACATCTTGCGGAAGGGATCGATCTCGAAATGGTGCTCCTGCCCGTCGGGCAGCGTCACCGTCTGCCGCTCCAAGTCCACCTCGATCACCGTGGTTGGGTCCTCCTCCACCAGGTCGAGCAGCATATTGACCGCGTCTTCGGGCAGCGGCGCCAACAGCAACCCGTTCTTCAGGCTGTTGTTGTAGAAGATGTCCGCAAAGCCCGGCGTGATCACGCAGCGGAAGCCGTAGTCGGTGAGCGCCCACACCGCATGCTCGCGACTCGAGCCGCTGCCGAAATTGCGCCCCGCGATCAATATTTCTGCACCGGAGCAGACCGGATCGTTCAGCACGAAATCCGGCTTCGGCTCGCCCTCGCTCGTATAGCGCCAGCTATAGAACAGCCCGTCGCCCATGCCTTCCTTCGTCACTGCGGTCAGGAAGCGCGCCGGGATGATCTGGTCGGTATCCACATTTTCGGCGCGCAGCGGCACAGCGCGCGCCGTCAACTTCTGAATCGGTTCCATATTTGATCCCTGTCCTAGTTGAGCATATCGCGCACGTCGACGACGCGCCCGTTGACGGCTGCGGCCGCGGCCATGATCGGGCTCATAAGCAAGCTGCGCGCGCCGGGCCCCTGCCGCCCCTGGAAATTGCGGTTGCTGGTGCTCGCCACGTACTTGCCCGCGCCGGCCTTGTCCTCATTCATCGCCAGGCACATGCTGCAGCCCGCGCCGCGCCACTCGAAGCCCGCCTCGGAGAAGATGCGGTCGAGGCCTTCCTTCTCGGCCTGCGCCTTGACCGCCTTCGAGCCGGGCACGACCAGCGCCTGCACGCTGTCCGCCACGCGCTTGCCCTGCACCAACTTGGCCGCCTCGCGCAGATCCTCGATGCGCCCATTCGTGCAAGAGCCGATGAACACAATGTCGATGGGCTGCCCTTCCATCGGCTGCCCCGGCTTCAGCCCCATATATTCCAGTGCGCTGAACAGGCTGCGCCGCTGCGCCGCGTCGTCCAAATCGTCGGGCATGGGGATGCAGCCCGTCACCGGCACGCCCTGACCGGGGTTCGTGCCGTAAGTCACCATCGGCTCCAGCTTCGCCCCGTCCAGCGTCAACTCGCGGTCGAACGTGGCGCCGGCGTCGCTTACCAACGTGCGCCAATACGCCACCGCCCGATCCCATTCCTCGCCCTTAGGCGCGTAGGGCCGCCCCTTGATGTACTCGAAGGTCGTCTCGTCGGGCGCGATCATGCCCGCACGCGCGCCGCCTTCGATGCTCATATTGCAGATCGTCATGCGGTTCGCCATGCTCATCTTGCGAATGGCGCTGCCGCGATACTCGAAGACATAGCCGGTGCCGCCCGCGGCGCCGTTCTTGGCGATGATCGCCAGGATCACGTCCTTGGCCGTGACGCCGAAGCCCAGCTCGCCGTCCACGTTGATGGCGAAGGTCTTGGGCTTGTGCTGCAAGAGGCATTGCGTCGCCAGCACATGCGCCACCTCGCTCGTTCCGATGCCGAAGGCCAGCGCGCCGAACGCGCCGTGCGTGCTCGTGTGGCTGTCGCCGCAGACGATGGTCATGCCCGGCTGGGTCACGCCCATCTCCGGCCCCACCACATGGACGATGCCCTGCACGTCGCCCTCGATATCCCACAGCGTGATGCCGAAATCCTCGCAGTTCTGGCGCAGCGTGCGCACCTGCGTCGCCGCGTCGCTCGGCCATAGCGCAATGTCCAGGCTGCGCGTGGGGATGGCGTGGTCCATCGTGGCGAAGGTCCGCTCCGGACGGTACGCCTTCAGCCCGCGCTCGCGCAACATACCGAACGCTTGGGGCGACGTCACCTCGTGAATCAGGTGCGCGTCGATATAGAGCACAGCCGGCGCGCCCGGGTCCTGCGCCACCACATGCGCATCCCATACCTTCTCAAACAATGTCTTGCCCAATGC
>CAYXRG010000052.1:18112-22885 GCA_964467575.1 uncultured Caldilineaceae bacterium
AGCAGCGCCTTGGCGCGCAGCGAACCGGTCTTTTGCGCGTGCTCGCCGATCAACGCCTTTAGCTCGCCGTCGTCGAAGCCGGGACCGAGGCGCGCAATCGCGATCAGTTCCGGGTTATAACGCCGCTCGAAGGTCTCGCTGATATCGTAGACGTAGGCGCTGCCGCCGGTCATGCCTGCGCCGAAGTTGCGCCCCGTCTCGCCCAGCACAACCACCGTTCCGCCGGTCATATACTCGCAGCAATGCTCGCCCGCGCCCTCCACAACGGCCGTCGCGCCGCTGTTGCGCACCGCAAAGCGCTCGCCGGCCAAACCTGCAACAAACAGCCGCCCGCCCGTTGCGCCGTAGAGCACGGTATTGCCCGCGATCACATTCTGGTGCGGCACGTAGCGTACGCCCTCCGGCGGGCGGATGACGATCTCGCCGCCGCTTAACCCTTTGCCCACGTAGTCCTGCGCCTCGCCGACAAGCGTCAGATGCAGTCCGTTGATGCCGAAAGCGCCGAAACTCTGCCCGGCCGCGCCGTCAAAGCGGATCTGCACCTGGCCTGCGGGCAGCCCCTCATCGCCATAGCGCAGCGCAAGCTGGCCCGACAGCCGCGCCCCGACCGTTCGCTGCGAATTATTGATCTTGTGCGCCAGCCGCACCGGCGCCTCCGGGTTGGCGCGCAGGCTGGCGAGCACCTGCTCCACGATGCGGTCGCCCACGGTCTGCGCCTCGGGCAGTTCGTTGCTGGGCAGCACATTGCGCCGCGCGCTGCCCGTGTCCGGCACATACAGCAACGGGGCCAAATCCAGGTAATCGGCCTCCTCGCCGTGCACGACTTGCGCCAGCATCTCCGGGTGACCGATCACTTCATCCAGGCTGCGGTAGCCCAACTCGGCCAGCAGTTCGCGCACTTCCTCGGCAATCGCAATCATAAAGTGCATCACCATCTCCGGCGTGCCCTCGAACTTGGCGCGCAGCGCCGGGTCCTGTGTAGCAACGCCGACCGGGCAGGTGTTTTTGTGGCAGACGCGGGCCATGATGCAACCCTCGGCGATCATAGCGCTGGTACCGAAGCTCACCTCATCTGCGCCCAACATGGCCGCCATCACCACATCGCGCCCGCTGGAAAGGCCGCCGTCCGTGCGCAGCGTCACCCGCGTGCGCAGCCCGTTCGCCAACAACACCTGGTGCGTTTCCGCCAGACCGATCTCCCAGGGCAAGCCCGCGTTCTTGATGCTGCTCAACGGACTGGCCCCCGTGCCGCCAGCGTGCCCGCTGATGTGGATCGCATCGGCAAAGCCCTTGGCGACGCCCGCCGCGATCGTGCCGATGCCGACCTGCGCTACCAACTTCACGCTGACCTTAGCCGTCGGGTTGACCATCTTCAGGTCATAGATCAACTGCGCCAAGTCCTCGATGCTATAGATGTCATGGTGCGGCGGCGGGCTGATCAGAGCTACGCCCGGCGTGCTGTGGCGCAGCACGGCAATCTCCGCCGACACCTTGTGGCCCGGCAACTGGCCGCCCTCGCCCGGCTTGGAGCCTTGCGCCATCTTGATCTGCAACTCGCCGGCGCTCATCAGATAGCTGGGCGTCACGCCGAAGCGGCCCGACGCCACCTGCTTGATCTTGCTTGCCCGCTCGGTGAAGTAGCGGTCTTTGGCCTCACCGCCCTCGCCGCTGTTGCTCATGCCGCCCAGCCGGTTCATGGCGATCGCCAGCGTCTCGTGCGCTTCCGAGCTGAGCGCGCCGTGCGACATGGCGGCGGTGCTGAAGCGCATGAGAATGCGCTCCGCCGGCTCCACTTGCGCCAGGGGAATGGGCGGCCGTGTGCGCCGGAAATCGAGCAGATGCCGCGGCGCCAGCTTCATGCCGTTCACCAACGCCGCGTACTTCTTGTGCGCCGCCAGGCTTTCTTCCTGCGACCCGGCTTTCGCCACGGCTTGCAACGCGTGGACGACCTCCGGGCTCCACAAGTGGGTTTCGCCGCCGCGCCGCGACTTGAACAGGCCCCAGGTATCCAGCCGGGGGGCTTTGGCCTTCGGCGTAGTTGCCGCGTCGCCCTGCGGATAGGCCCGCTCGTGCCACGCAATCACGTCCTGGGCGACAGTGGAGAAGCCCACGCCGCCCAGCGCGCTCGGCGTGCCCACAAACGCGACATCGAGCAATTCCTGGCCGATCCCCAGCGCCTCGAAGATCTGCGCGCCGCAATAGCTGTCCACCGTGCTGATGCCCATCTTGCTCATGATCTTGAGCAAGCCCTTATCCACGGCCTTGACGAAATTGCCGATGGCCTGGGCTAGCGTCAGCCCTTCGGTATGACGGCCTTCCTCCACCATCTCCGCGATGGTGTCATAGACCAGGTACGGATAGACCGCGTTGGCCCCATAGCCGATCAGCGCCGCGAAGTGATGCACCTCGCGCGGCTCGCCGCTGGCGCAGACCAGGCTGGCGCTCATGCGCAGCCCCTGCCGGATCAAACGGTGATGCACCGCGCCCACCGCCAGCAGCGCGGGGATAGGCAGCACGCCTCCCTCCGCCGTCTCGTCGCTGATGATCAGGATGCGCACGCCGTCGCGCACTGCCTCTTCCGCCGCGCGGCACAGGCGCTCCACGGCATCGGCCAACGCCTTGCCGGCCAAGGCGCCGCTGCGCTCTGCAGGCGGTTCCCACGTCGCCGGGATTGTCGCAGAGCGGAATTCCGGTTCGCCCAACGCCGTCAGCGCGACCATCTGCTCCGGCTTCAGCACCGGCGAAGACAACTCGACCAGCCGCGTCGCCTCCGGCATCTCCATAAGCAGATTGGCGCGGCGACCCAGCAACATGCGCAGACTCATCACCATCTCTTCGCGCAGCGGGTCGATGGGCGGGTTGGTCACCTCGGCAAAGCGCTGCTTGAAGTATTGGAACAGCGGCCGCGGCAGGTTGCTCATCACTGCGGGCGGCGCGTCGTCGCCCATAGAGCCGATTGGTTCGTGCCCCTCCGCCACCATCGGCCGCAACACCACGACCATTTCCTCGCTCGTATAGCCGAAGCCAAGCTGCCGCTGCACCAATGCGGACTTCTGCGCCGCATCACCGCCGTTGGCGGAGGCAGCGGAAGCGCCAGCCTCTGTCGCCGCCTGCTGTGTGACTCGCTCGTCCAGGTTGACCAGGTTGTCCTGCACCCAGCGGTCATAGGGACGGCGTGCGGCGAAGTAGTGCGTGATCTCCTCGTCGCCCATCATCACGCCCAGCGTCGTATCTACACACATGATTTGGCCCGGCCCCAGCCGGCCTTTGCGCACCACACGCGCCTCGTCATATGCGACTGCGCCGGCCTCGCTGGCGCTGATCACCAGGCCGTTGTCCAACACGACATAGCGCGCCGGGCGCAGGCCGTTGCGGTCGAGGATGGTGCCCACGATGCGCCCGTCCGTATAGGTGACAGCCGCCGGCCCGTCCCACGGCTCGATCAGCGCGCTGTGGTATTGGTAGAAGGCGCGGCGCTCGGGCGTGACCTCGCCCTCCGGCAGCCGCTCCCACGCCTCGGGGATCATCATCATGAGCGCATGGCGCACGTCGCGCCCGCTGCGCACAAGCAGTTCCAGTTGGTTGTCCAGCTTGCCGCTGTCGCTGCTCTCCCCGGCGATGACCGGGCGCAGCTTGGGCGTATGCTCGCCCCACACGGGGTGCGAAAGATCGCTCTCACGCGCCCGCATCCAATTCTCGTTGCCCTGCAGCGTGTTGATCTCGCCGTTGTGGCAGATCATGCGGAAGGGCTGGGCGCGCTCCCATGTGGGGAAGGTATTCGTGCTGTAGCGTTGGTGAAAGACGGCGATAGCCGTGGTGAAGTCCGAATCGCTCAGGTCCGGGTAGAAGTGCGACAACTCCGCGGCCAACACCAGGCCCTTATAGACGATGGTGCGGCTGCTGAAGCTGGCGATGTAAAGGCGCTGCACATCGGCGGCGCGCCCGCGGTTGATGATGGTCTTGCGCACCAGGTAGAGCACGCGCTCGAAGTCGTCGCCCGCATCGCACGCTTCCGGCGTGCGCCGCACCAACACCTGCTCCATCCACGGGCGGCTCGCCTCAGCCCGGCGCCCCAATGCGCTGTCGATAACGGGCACGGAGCGGAAGGCCAACGTCTCCAGCTTGAACTCGGCGCATACCTCGCGGATGATGCGGCGCGCATGGTCGCGGTCCTCTGCGTCCTGGCGGAACAGAAAGAGCTGGCCCACGGCCAAATCGCCGGCCGGCGGCGGCTCTACGCCTACCCGCTGCAATTCGCGCTTGAAAAACTCGTAGGGCAGTTGCGTCAGGATGCCGGCCCCGTCACCCGTCTTGCGGTCATCCGCCACCGCGCCGCGGTGCGAATGATTGGCGAGCGCTTCCAGCGCCATCTGCAAAACGGAATGGCTGCGCCGTCCCTCGATGTGGGCCACAAAACCGATGCCGCACGCATCGTGTTCGTAGCGCGGGTCATACAGCCCTCGTGCCGGGGGCAGCTTGCCTGCCTGCTCGAACGGGCGACAGGTTTCTTGGGCGATATCTACCGCTTCGGTTTTGTGCATAGTTGCGTCCTTCCTCATCTAACTACAAGTACGGGGGCGCCGTGTCATCAGCCGGGTCAGCAGTGACCAGGCGTCCCTCCGCCTCGAAGGACGCAGCCTGCAAATATTGAAGACGATTCGGCTCGAATATAGCCATCCGTGCCGGACCAGGATAATGGTTATACCCCAAAGCCGCCAACTTGATCAAATACCTTTTGCTTGCCAGGCCTACGTTCTCTGGCGCTTCTCAGAG
>CAYXRG010000052.1:22985-31076 GCA_964467575.1 uncultured Caldilineaceae bacterium
ACTTGATCAAATACCTTTTGCTTGCCAGGCCTACGTTCTCTGGCGCTTCTCAGAGAGTTGAAGCCCTCCAGGGAGCCGGCGGCTCCCTGGAGGATTTCAACCCCGTCATCCCCCCTTACTCCGCCGCGATATCCACAGCGGAGGACTCTTCGATCTCCATCGCCAGGGCCTTGTTGAGCGCCTGCATATACGCCTTGGCGCTGGCGACGATGATGTCCGTATCGACGCCGCGGCCGCTGAACAGGCGACGCCGCGGACGGCCCTGCGCCGTCTCCTTATAGCCCAAGCTCCTGTCCGGCACCTCGATGCGGATGGTCACATCGCCGTTGGCGTCGATCCCCTCGGTCACGGCCTGCACCAGGAACTCCACCAGCGTATTGCTCACGCCGATGACGCGGTTGATGCCTTTGTATACCGCATCGACCGGCCCAGTGCCGAACCCGGCGTCTGTCACCGTCTGACCGGTCTGCGTATTGCGCGCCGTCACCACCGCCGTGGGCACGACATTCATGCCGCACTGCACCTGCACATTGACCAGTTCCCAAATCTCTTTGGGCTGGTAGATCTCGTCGCCGACCAGGGCCTCCAGGTCCGCATCGGTGACGGTCTTCTTCTTGTCGGCCACCTCCTTGAAACGGCGGAATACTTCGTTCAACTCCTCCGCGGTCAGGCGATAGCCCAGCGCTTCCAGCTTGCGCCGCAAAGCGTGCCGCCCGCTGTGCTTACCCAGCACCAGCCGGCTCTGGCTCAGGCCAATAGTCGACGCATCCATGATCTCGTAGGTGCGCTTGTGCTTGAGCATCCCGTCCTGGTGGATGCCTGCCTCGTGGGCAAAGGCGTTCGCCCCGACGATGGCCTTATTGGGCTGGATGACCATGCCCGTGTAGCGGCTCACCATGTCGCTGGCGCGGTGTATCTCAGACGTGACGATGCCGGTCTCCAAGCCATAGACGTGCTGGCGCACAAACAGCGTCATCACCGTCTCTTCCAGGCTGGTATTGCCGGCGCGCTCGCCGATCCCGTTGATAGTGACCTCCATCTGCCGCCCGCCGTTGGTCAAGCCTGCCAGGGTGTTGGCGGTCGCCATGCCCAGGTCGTTGTGGCAGTGAACGCTGAAGATCACATCCTTGCCGCCCGGCACGTTCTCGCGCAGGTGCTTGATCAGGCTGCCGAACTCCTCCGGCGTGGTATAGCCGACCGTGTCCGGGATGTTCAAGGTGGTGGCGCCGGCCTGAATGGCGACCGTCAGCACCTGCACCAGGAACTCGCGGTCGCTGCGGCCCGCATCTTCCGGGCTGAACTCGACATCCTGGCACAGGCTGCGCGCATATTGCACCATATCGCCTACGGTCTCCAGCACCTCATCGCGGCTCATGCGCAGCTTGTGTTCCATGTGGATGTCGCTGGTGGCGATGAAGGTGTGAATGCGCGGGCGCACCGCGCCCTTCACCGCTTCCCACGCTTTGTCGATGTCGTTCTTGTTGGCCCGCGCCAGGCCGGCAATGATCGGCGGCGCGGCCGGCTTGCCGTCCCTGTCGTAGCGCGCCCGGCGCCCGACAGTCTCCGCGATCTGGCGCACCGCGTCCAGGTCGCCGGGGCTGGCTGCCGGGAAGCCGGCCTCCATCACGTCCACGCCCAGCCGCGCCAGTTGGTGGGCGATATCCAGTTTTTCCTGGGTATTGAGCGTAGCGCCGGGACTTTGCTCGCCGTCGCGCAACGTCGTGTCAAACACGACCACGCGGCTGCCGTGGGCAATCTCGCGCGCGTAGGCGGCGATATCTTCGATAGCAAACTGGGCTGCGTCTACGGCAGGCTCCTCGCTCGCCGCATCGTCCATGCCATTGTCGTTGTCGTTAAACTCGGTGGTCATACCGTAAACTCCTCAGGGTGTGATGGCGAAATTGCTTGGTGAATTCGATATTCCCGCCCCGCGCCGGGCGGGGCGCTTGCTAAGGCCGCTAAGGTCATCTTCCATTCGCCCACCCCCTTTCCGCTGTGGCAAGGGACCGTGCCGGCGGACGTGCGTCCGCGACAGGCCCTTGCCTGCGTGCAAAAGCCGCCGGCCCAATCGCGGGCCTAAACCTCTTTCGCATTGAGGAAAGTCATCATGCGGCGCAGTTCCTTGCCGACCTGTTCGATCTGCTGGTTCTGCTCCTGATTGCGCCGGGCATAGAACTGCTTGCCGCCGCCGTGATACTCGTCCATCCACTCCTCGGCGAAGGCGCCGGACTGAATCTCAGCCAGGATCGACTTCATGTTCTGGCGCACCTCGTCGGTGATGATGCGCTGGCCGCTCTTGTAGTCGCCCCACTCCGCCGTATCGCTCACGCTGAAGCGCATATAGTTTAGGCCGCCCTGGTACATCAGGTCTACGATCAGCTTCAACTCGTGCAGACATTCGAAATAGGCGATCTCCGGCTGGTATCCCGCCTCGACCAGCGTCTCGAAGCCGGCCTTGATCAACTCGCTCACGCCGCCGCACAGCACGGTCTGCTCGCCGAACAGGTCGGTCTCCGTCTCTTCGGCGAAGGTGGTTTCGAGCACGCCCGCCCGCGTGCTGCCGATGCCCTTGGCATAGGCCAGCGCGTTGGCAAGGGCCTTGCCGCTGGCATCCTGGTGGACGGCGACGAGCGCAGGCACGCCCGACCCTTCCGTAAAGACCTCGCGCACGCGGTGTCCCGGCGCCTTGGGCGCGACCATCGACACATCAACCGACGCGGGCGGCTGAATAAAGCCGAAGCGAATGTTGAAGCCGTGCGCAAACATCAGCGTGTCGCCCGCCTTCAGGTTGGGCGCGATGTCTTCCTCGTACACCTTCCCCTGGATCGGGTCCGGCAGCACCATCATGATCATGTCCGCCTCGGCGGCGGCGGCAGCGTTGGTCATCACCTTCAGCCCCGCAGCCTCGGCAACGGGCCAACTCTTGCTTCCCTCATACAGACCGACGCGTACATCCAGGCCGCTGTCCTTCAAGTTGAGCGCGTGGGCGTGTCCCTGGCTGCCGTAGCCGATAATAGCGATCTTCTTCCCCTGCAACAGAGATAAGTCCGCCTGGTTCTCATAATAAATCTTCGCCATGAGATGCTTTGCCTTCCGTTCTGCACTTTACGTTGAATTTGAATGCGGATTTCGCTCCGCCACATAGACCGCCAAATAGATGCGGCATCTTTGCCGCATTCGTTTTTTGTCACGCGGCGCCCTTGCCGCACACATTCTGCCGGCTACACGCCGCCCGTAGTCAGGCGCTCCTCGTCCATGTTCTCATAGCCGTTGGCGCGCGCCCGCCACACAGCGGTGCTGCGACGGTGCTTGCGTTCGGTCATCCCGCGCACCACAGCCACGCGCCCCGTGCGCACCATCTCGATAATGCCGAAGTTGTTGAGCAGTTCGATCAAAGAGTCCACCCGGTCTTCCGAACCGACGATCTGCACGACCATGCTCTCCAGCGCCACGTCTACGATCTCGCCGCGGTAGATGTTGACCATCTGCACGATATCGGAGCGCGTCTCTGCATTGGTCTGTACGCGGATCAGGGCAAGCTCGCGGACGACGGAGGGCTTGCTGCTGATGTCCTCTACCCGCGTCACGTCGACCACCTTGCGCATCTGGCTGATCACCTGGTCTACCATGCGCTCGTTGCCGTCGACGACGAACGTCATGCGGCTGATGCCCGGCGTCTCGCTGTGGCTGACCTGTAGACTATCGATGTTGAAGTTGCGCCGGCGCAACATGCCGGAAACGCGGTTGAGCACACCGGGCTTGTCGCGCATCCACGCGATGAGTGTGTGTTTCATGCTCTCTTCTCTCGCTTTCTTCTGGCTTACCAACTGGGTTCCACACCGCTAAAGCCCTGCACCACCGTCGGCTTCGGGCGGCGGATCATCTGGTCCACGGCTGCGCCGGAGGCCACCATCGGGTAGACGTTCAGTTCTTCCTTCACGCGGAAATCGATCAAAAACGGCCCCGGCGTTTCAAGCGCCTGCTTAAAGGCGCCGGACACATCTTCCGGCTTGCGCACTGCCAACGCGGGGATGCCGTAGGCGTCCGCCAGTTTGACGAAATCGGGCGCGACAATGGGCGTGCCGACGTAGCGTTTCTCATAGAACAACTGCTGCCACTGGCGCACCATACCCAGGAACCCGTTGTTGATGATGGCGATCTTCACGGGCAGATCGCGCTCCTGCTTCAACACGGCCAGTTCTTGCAGCGTCATCTGGAAGCCGCCGTCGCCCACCACGGCCCACACTAGCCTGTCCGGGTAGGCCATCTGTGCGCCGATAGCCGCGGGCAGCGCATAGCCCATCGTCCCCAGCCCGCCGCTGGTCAGCAGTTGGCCGGAGAATTCATGCACGAAGTATTGGCTTTCCCACATCTGGTGCTGGCCCACATCGGTGACGATGATGGCCGGGCCGCGCTCGGTATCTTTCGTACTGTGCCAGAGCTGGCGAATCACGTAGGGCGGAATCAACTCGTCGACCTCGTAGTTGATGATGTCGGTTTGCCCCGAGTCCTCGCGCCAAACGTTCAGTTCCGTCAGCCAATCCGGATGCTTGCGCTCCTCGATCAGCGAGAGCAGTGCGGGCAGGGTCTCGCCCAGATTGCCGATCACGGGCAGATCGGGCACCACATTCTTGCCCACCTCGGCCTTGTCCAGTTCAAAATGGATGATCTTGGCCTGCTTGGCAAAGCGGTCCAGGCTGCCGGTAATGCGGTCGTCGAAACGCATACCCATTGCGATCAACACATCACAGCCTTGCACCGCGCGGTTGGCATACGCCTCGCCGTGCATGCCGCCCATGCCCAGGCTGAGCGGGTGCGATTCGGGGATGTCGCCCGCGCCCAAGAGCGTGGTCACCACGGGGATTTCAGCTCGTTCGACCATCTCCAACAGCTCGCGGCTGACGCCCGCCAGCTTGATGCCATGTCCCGCCAAAATAAGCGGCCGCTCGGCCCGGTTGATCAGGTCGGCGGCCTGCTGAATCTTGGACATATCCACTGTCGGCCACGGCTCGAATCCGGGCAGATCGATCGCCATGTCATAGCGGAACTCGCCCGTGGCGTTCTGCACATCCTTACAGATGTCAATCAACACAGGGCCGGGGCGACCTTCGCGTGCGATGTAGAAGGCCTCCTTCAAGATCATGGGCAACTCGCTCACGTCGGTGACCAGGTAGTTGTGCTTGGTCACCGGCTGCGTCACGCCGACCACGTCCGATTCCTGGAAGGCGTCCGTGCCCAGCAAGTTGGTCGGCACCTGGCCGGTCACCGCAACAACGGGAACACTGTCCATCAAGGCGGTCGCCAGGCCGGTGACCAGATTGGTGGCCGCAGGCCCGCTCGTGCAGATGCACACGCCCACCCGTCCGGTAGCGCGGGCGTAGCCGTCGGCCATATGCGCCGCGCACTGTTCATGACGCACCAATACGTGGTGAATCTTGCCCGCCGCCTCATAAGACGCCAGCGCGTCGTAGGTCGGCAGAATGGCCCCGCCCGGGTGTCCAAATACAGTGTTGACCCCCTCGCGCACAAAGGCCTCCCAGACCATCTGAGCGCCCGTCATCGGAATCGATTCTTCCGCTGCGGAAGCCTGCTGTCCGTCCAGATTCGCTTCGGTCATGGCACGTTCTCCTTACCTTCCTTGATATAAAAAGACCCTTCCCGGGTTGGGAAGGGTCTACAGTGACCTATCGGCGCTGCGACTGCTTCGGGCCTAAGGCGCTTCTCCAACCGGCATCGGCTTCTGGACGCTAATGATTACGGCCAGAAGCTCTACAAGTACGAGGAGTACAATGACGGTTGAGATGTTGCCTAATAGGTCCATTGGGCAGACGATCTTGTCACAAATTGTTCGCCGAGACGCCGGCTGCGCACTCTGCACAACCGAAAACCAACGCTTTGCCTAAAAAACTGCTGCAAAGTATACCGAACGAATCGGCTGCTTGTCAACTGCGTTTTACGCTTTCGCGCGCAAACGCCTACGCCGTAACCAAATCCGTCCGCACCGGGCGCCCGTCCTCCGCCGCCGAAGCGCGGATCGCGTCCCACAGCCGCGCCATGCGCAGACCGATCTCCGGCGGGCACGGGTTTGCGATCTCTCCGGTGCGCACCTTGAGGAATTGCTGCCACTGGCCCAACGAAGGCGGTGTGCGCACCGGCCGCAGCATATCCTGCCCGGCGCGCTGCACCTGCAGCCGTTCGCCCCACACGCCCGTGCGCAAAATGCCTTCCGTGCAGATAACGCGCACATCCGACGAGCAAGATCGCACCGTATCGCCGCAGCCGTTGAGCGTCGCCAGCACGCCCGAACCCGTGCGCGCCATGACCGCGCCTAGGATGTCAACCGGCGCGCCCCGGTTATCCAGCCAAGCCGCCACCTCTACGAAATCCTCTCCGGCCAGGTCGACCACCGTATTGAGCAGGTGCGCGCCCGTGTCGAACATGAAGCCGCCGCCCGACATCTCCGGGACCTGCCGCCATTTGCCCGCGGTCAGGAGTTTCCAGTTCTGCCAGACCGTCGCGCTGATATTGAGGATGTCGCCCAACTCCCCGCTGTGCAGCATCCTCGCCGCCTTGCGAATCTGCGGCGACAGGCTGCCGTTAAACGAGACGACCAGCAGCCGCCCCGTGCGGTCGCGCGTCTCGATCAGGCCCAGAGCCTCCGCCGCGTTCATCACCATCGGCTTCTCCAGCAGCACATCCACGCCTGCTTCCATACACGCCTTGGCCTGGTCATAATGCAGCGCGTGCGGGGTGATGATGAATGCCGCGTCCAGCCGCCCCTCATACTCACGCAGCAGTTTGTCCAGGTCCGGCGCATTCGGCGGCGGCGGCGCGCCGGCCTCGGCAAAAACCTGGCAAAACGCCTCGTAGGCTTCCTCCGATGGCTCACAGATCGACGCAATTTGCGTCGTGTCTTGCTGCTGCAAGATGCGCCGCACGTGATGGCGCGCCATGCCCCCACACCCAATCATCGCCATGCGGACCGGCGTCGACTCCGTTTTCATTTTTCTCTCTGTTCTAAATTGGCGCGGAAGACCGGCAAATTGGGGCTTCCGCCGGCGGATAGTTGCTATACATAAACCGGTTGTGCCAGGTGAGAACTACATATGATGGGCTAGCCACTATCATCAAGAGGCTTGCCGCAATGCGGACATATGGCAGGCGTATTACTTCGCCGCCTATGTATCTCGTCAGCAAATCCAGAGGCAAGAATGCCGGCTGGTAATGCGAATAGGCCAATGCCCAATACTGCAATGGCTGCCCCCAGGACCTTGCCGAGCGGGGTAATAGGATAGACATCACCATAGCCCACAGTAGTCAATGTTGCTACACCCCACCATAGGGCAGCGGGGATGCTCGGAAAGTTATCTGGCTGAATTGGATTCTCCAAGTAGTACATCAAACTAGAAGCCACAACCAGCAATATCCCGCCAATGTACAGGCAAATGAATATCTCTTCTTTCTTCTCGCGAATAACTGCCTTGAGGAGCAAGAGCGCCTCTGAATACCTCCCGATCTTAAATGCTCGGACTAAACGTGTCAGCCTCAAAATCCGTAGGAATCTCAGATCGATTGGTACGATCATGGGCAGATAGAACGGCAATATCGCGAAAAGATCAACCAACGCCATTGGGCTGACAGCGTATCTCAACCTCCCAAGTACAGGATGGCGGTAACGTTCGTCTTTCGTACACACCCACAGCCGCAATACGTATTCCACTGAGAAAAGAACGACTGAAAAAATCTCAAACCTATTCAAGAACTGCTGATGTTGCTCGGCGACTTGGGTCACAGTCTCCGCAGCAAATGCGATCACATTTGCCAGAATCAGAGTGACAATAAAGATGTCGAATCCTCTGCTAAAGGCGTCATCGTAGTTGGCTGGTTCTAGTATCTCATAAGTGCGCTGCTTGATCGTTTTCATCGGGTTCACTCTTCACAAGTTACGGTGAGGTTTTGGGCGATGAAATCGCAGTAGCGGCCACAAGGCGTCCTACTGCTATAAAATGCGTTGTATCTGGTCCCTGTTCTGCTCTTTGGCGCGGAAGACCGGCAAATTGGGGCTTCCGCCGGCGGATAGTTGCTATACAA
>CAYXRG010000053.1:0-31076 GCA_964467575.1 uncultured Caldilineaceae bacterium
CATGGTCTTGCGGAAATATTGATCAGAGGCGACCTGTGGTAGAATCTATCATTGGGTCGGCGCGGTAAACCGGGTTACGGCTCGCTGTTTGCAGCGCCGCAGCGTCACAAAACGCCTATGTCGCCAGGTTGACCAACCGGCCGGCGAATACGTGCAGCGACACATAGCAGCATCACATAATTGTGCGACCTCTACAATTGCCAAAAGGAGAATCCCATGGCTACCAAAATCGCAATTAATGGTTTCGGCCGCATCGGCCGCCAGGTCACCAAGGCTTTCTTGGAAAAGTATCCCGGCGAGTTCGACCTCGTTGCCGTCAATGACCTGAGCGATGTCAAGACCAACGCCCACCTCTTCAAATACGACAGCAACTACGGCATCTTCCCCGGCACGGTGGAAGTGGACGGCGGCGACATCGTCATCAACGGCGACCGCATCAAGGTTCTCAGCGAGCGCGACCCGGCCAAACTGCCGTGGGGCGACATGGGCGTCGAGATCGTCGTCGAGAGCACCGGCATCTTCACCTCGCGCGAAAAGGCTGGGCTACACCTGGAAGCAGGCGCCAAGAAGGTCATCATCAGCGCGCCGGCCAAGGGCGAAGACATCACCATCTGCATGGGCGTGAACAACGATAAATACGACCCCGCCGCCCACAACATCATCAGCAATGCAAGCTGCACCACCAACTGTCTGGCTCCGGCGGCCAAAGTCGTCAACGACACCTTCGGCATCGAGCAGGGCGTCATGACCACGGTCCACGCCTACACCAATGACCAGCGCATCCTCGACCTGGTGCACAGCGACCTGCGCCGCGCTCGCGCCGCCGCCATGAGCATCATCCCCACCACCACCGGCGCCGCCAAGGCCGTCGCTCTGGTCGTTCCCGAGCTGAAAGGCAAGTTCGACGGCTTCGCCATGCGCGTGCCGACCTCGACCGTCAGCGTGGTGGACTTCGTCGCCAAGGTCAGCCGCCCCGGCACGCGCGATGAGCTCCTGGCCGCGCTCGACGCTGCCGCCGCCGGCCCTATGAAGGGCATCCTGGCCGTCAGCCGCGAGCCGCTGGTCAGCATCGACTACAAGGGCAATGCCTACAGCAGCACGGTCGACGCCGAGTTCACCAACTTCTATGGCGACCTCGTCAAGGTCGTGACTTGGTACGACAACGAATGGGCCTACAGCGTGCGTGTTACCGACCTGACCAAGTTCATCGTGGAAAAGGGCCTGTAGATCGCATTCGCCGTATCGCAGCGCCATGCACTAGCTAGCGCCTGAAGAGCGTGAAACGCGGAACACGGCGGCATCGCCCCGTCCAGGCGTTTCACGCTCTTTCTTTCACGGTCGATGGGAGACCGCCATGAACAAACAGACGATTCGTGACATTTCCTGGCAGGGCAAAAAGGCCCTCGTCCGGGTCGACTTCAACGTGCCGTTGAGCGACGAGCAGATCACCGACGACGCCCGCATCCGCGCCGCCCTGCCCACCATCAACTACCTGCTTGAAAACGGCGCATCCGTCATCCTCATGAGCCACCTGGGCCGCCCCAAAGGCGGACCGGACCCCAAATTCAGCATGAAGGTGACCGCCGACCACTTGGCGACGCTGATCAGCGCGCCCGTCAAGTTTTGCGGCGACACCACCGGCCCGCAGGCGGAAGAAGCCGCAGCCGCGCTCAAGCCGGGTGAGGTGCTCGTGCTGGAAAACACCCGCTTCGACGCACGCGAAACCAAGAACGACGCCGCCATGGCCGAACAGCTTGCCGCTCTCGGCGACATCTTTGTCAACGACGCCTTTGGCAGCGCCCACCGCGCCCATGCCAGCACCGCCGGCGTGGCCGAACGCCTGCCCGCCGTCGCCGGCTTCCTTATGGAAAAAGAACTCAACTACCTGGGCAGCGCCCTCGAAACCCCGGAACGCCCCTTCGTGGCAATCCTCGGCGGCGCCAAGGTCAGCGACAAGATCGCCGTGATCGAAGCTCTGCTGCAAAAAGTGGACGCCATCCTCATCGGCGGCGGCATGGCCAACACCTTCCTCGCCGCCGAAGGCTACAATATGGGCAAGAGCCTGGTCGAAACCGACGCCCTCGACACGGCCCGCAGCCTCATGCAGAAAGGCGCCGGCATCATCCAACTGCCCGTAGACCTGCGCGTCGCCAGCGAATTCGCCGCCGACGCCGACAACCAAATCGTCAGCGTACAAGATGTCCCCGCCGGCTGGATGGCGCTGGACATCGGCCCGGCCACGATCGCCCACTATTCCAACCGTCTCTCCGGCGCCAAAACCGTCGTCTGGAACGGCCCCATGGGCGTCTTCGAATTCCCGGTCTTCGCCCAGGGCACGGTAGCCATCGCCGAAATCTTGGCGGATCTGCCGGACGCCATCACCGTCATTGGCGGCGGCGACAGCGCTGCGGCCATCCGCCAGGCCGGCCTAGAGGACAAGATCAGCCACGTCAGCACCGGGGGCGGCGCCAGCCTCGAATTCCTCGAAGGAAAGACACTGCCCGGCGTGGCCGTTCTGAACGACAAGTAGGATATGCCATGAGCTTTTGGACGCGAATCGCCAACATCTTGCGAGGCGGCGGAGGCGGCGACGATAACCGCATCTTGAAGATCTACGTCCTCAGTCGGCGCTGCAATGAACCCATTGCCGGCCAGGTCGACCTCTTCAACGAATTGAGCCAGACCGAAGACGACAGCAGCCATCCCTACTACACGCGAAAGGTGCTGCACACGTCCGGCAAAAACCGCTGCTTTGCCGAAGTCGAGGTGAGCCTGTGGTTCGACCGCAACAAGCGGTTGGCGCAGCACGAGGTGGAAGGCGGTCGCTGGCTCGAAGAAGAAGAATATCAGGCGGAACTAGAGCGCTTCAACGCCCCGCCCCCAGAAGACCCGACATCCGGGTGAAAGGACCCCAACCACCATGCGCAAACCCATGATGGCCGGCAACTGGAAGATGAACAAGACCATCGACGAAGCCTCGACGCTGGCGCAAGCCATCCGCGACCAGGTCGCCGGCGCCGAAACGGTCGACCGCGTTCTGTGCCCGCCCTATGTCTGCCTGCCCGCCGTGAGCATCACCGTGCAGGGCACGTCGATCGCCGTCGGCGCGCAGAATATGCACTGGGAAGAATCGGGCGCCTACACCGGCGAGATCAGCGCCCCCATGATCGTCGATCTGGCCCAGTACGTGATCATCGGCCATAGCGAACGCCGCCAGTACTTCGCCGAAACCGACGAAACCGTCAACAAAAAGGTGCACAGCGCCCTCGCCCACGGACTGACCCCCATCGTCTGCGTGGGCGAATCTCTGGAACAGAACGAGGCGGGCGAGACGCACGCCTTCGTCAGCGGTCAGGTGACCGCAGCCCTGTCCGGCCTCAGCGCCGATCAGGTCAAGAGCCTGATCATCGCCTACGAACCGATCTGGGCGATTGGCACGGGCAAGGCAGCCACCTCAGCCCAAGCCCAACAGATCTGCGGCGAGACTGTGCGCGCCGCCGTGGCCCAACTGTACGGCGCGGACGTAGCCGAGGCCGTACGCGTGCTCTATGGCGGCAGCACCAAGCCGAGCAACATCGCCGAGATCATGCAGCAGCCCGACATCGACGGCGCGCTGATCGGCGGTGCGGCGCTCAAGGCGGAAGACTACAACGAAATGGTGCGCATTACCGCCGAAGTGTACGCCCAGTAACCGGCCGCACAGTCTGCGACTGTACAACCAAAACGTAAAACGAGGGTGCAGGGGAATCTGCGCCCTCTTTCTTTCTTCACGCCGCTTGTCCGCCGCATAACCCGCCCCTCCACCCTCGCCTAACGCGCGCCTGCGCCTCAGATAGCGCCCTGCGCAAAACCACGCCGCACTGGCTCCGCCAATTTACAGATTCTGAAAATTGGACAACAAAAGCGTTTTACCTGTTGAAACAAAACGCAAATTCCTGTATGATTATGGCAGGCGCTCATCCGCAGACGATAGTCCACAAATCATCAACAATGCCATAGATCATTACAGCCACCCTAGATTGACGGGATCGACTGCTTCCTACCCACCCCTCCCCAATAGGACTAAACATGAAAGCCTATGCACGCCTTGCGGGCGCAGCACTACGACAACTGCGCTTTGAGCGCGGCCTTACGCTCCGGCAAGCTGCCCCCTTCTTCTCCGTCTCAGTAGCTGCTTTATCGCGCAAAGAGCGCGGCATCGACCAAGTCACACGCGACGATATCCGCCACGCCATCCAGGGTTACCACCTGACGCCGGCGGAAATCGCCGAACTGTGGACAGCCGCCGGCATGCTGCCCGACCTGCCGGCTCGCAAGCCCGTCCAGGTCGATATGCGCTCCTTCGCCGCGCCGCTCTTGCTCAACCTCCTCTTTCCGGCCTTTGTGATCGACACCTTCGGCCACATCAAAGCCTGGAACCAATCAGTTGAGTATATGTGGGAATTTAGCCAGGATCAGCAATTGCCGCTTCATCTTCTCAGTCGCGTCTTCAGCCAGCGTGCGCGCGTGATCCTGGGCGAACACTGGCACACCGAAGCAGCGAAGTTCGTGAACGACTTCTACCGCAGCACCTTGCGTGTGAGCGGCCGCCCGGAATATTCGCGCATGATCCGCATGCTCGAAGAACGGCATAGGGACGAGTTTGTCTTTATGTGGAACGAAGCCCGCCGCCAAACAGTTGACGGAACCGCCAATGCCGAACTGACCGATATTGGCGGCATGCGCGTGCGCTACGAAAGCGAGGTCGGCCCAATCGAATACCTGGTGATGCAGTCGTTCTTCCGCTTCTCCGCTCCCTATTCGCTCTTCATTCATGTCCCGTTTGGGCATGACAATCACCTGCGCTACGAGACGCTCTCCGCCTCGATAGGTCCCCAACGCGCCTACTTTGCCGAGTAATGCGCCGGGGAGATCGTCTCCGCGTCCAAAGCGATTTGCCCCTTCTCCACGCCCGTGCGCCCGCGCGGACTTTGACGCATCGCGCCCTGCATGGTATTCTGCCCGTGTTGAGGCAGCGCCATGCGCATCGTTTCAGCGTGTGCATGACGACCTCTGACAGAGACTATGAGCCAATCGACACTGCGTTCCCTTGCTATTCCTGCACTCGCGCTCGTCGTCTTTTCGATCCTGACCTGGCCTGTGTGGCGTTGGCTCTGGGGCGAGTGGATGGGCAACAATTACTATAGCCACGGCGTGCTAATCCCGCCGGTGTCTCTGTTTCTCATCTATCAGAGATTCCGGCATGATCCGGCGTTGTTCTGGCGGGCCGGCATGGGAAGCAACGCCGGCTTGATCGCCGCTGCGGCCAGCCTAGCGATCTATCTCTACTTTCTCAACGGCAAGGCCTACTACCTAGCGGCCTTCGCCATGATTGGCCTCATCGCCGGGCTGACCTGGACTTTCGGGGGCGGCAATGTTGTGCGCCGCCTTGCCTTTCCCATCGGCTATTTGGCGCTCATGGTTCCGCTGCCGGTTATCGAGCGGGCGACCTACCCGCTGGCAATTTTCACGGGCGTCTGTTCTACCGGGATCGCACGGTTCGTCGGGCTGCCGGTCGAGGTCGTCGGCAACTCCGTTAAAGTGCCCAACGCCGATCTCGTCATCGGCGCCCAGTGCAGCGGCATCAACTCCATGATCGCCCTGACAGCGCTCATGGCGCTGGCCGCCTATGTGCTGGCAGGCCCCCTCTGGGGCAGGCTTTCTCTCGTCGTCATGGCGATCCCGCTGGCGATGTTGGGAAACATTTTGCGCGTGGCGTCGTTGCTCTATGTAGCCAGTTACTACGGCGCCGATGCCGCCTTTGTCTTCTACCATGACTATTCCGGGCCGGTCTTTTTCATCGTCGCGCTGGGCCTGATGTTGCCCCTCACGCGCGCCTTGCGCTGCCGGGCGCTGCGTCCGGAGGTTATCTAGGCGCCGGCCTTGTTGCTACAAGGAACCATCGCCTTTTGCCGTCAATGAACGCACCCTTTCGCAGCCTGCTCGCCACAGCCGCTCTCATCGCCGGCCTGGCCTTCGTCTACGGCCCGCGCATCTCGCCCGGGCTCTTCGGCCAGGAGCAGCCCGCTTCCAACGAACTCACCTATGTCGCCGACCTCGATTTCTGGCGTCGCACCGACCGCGAAACCGCCGTCGTCGCCCATGCGCGCTTTGACCTCGACGCCGACCTGAGGAACGTGCCCCTCACGGTCGGCGAATGGACCGGCGAAGAAGTGCCCCAAACCAACCAAGAGGTGATGATCCTGCTCGAACCCGAGCAATATGTTCAGCGCCTCTATCGCAATGAGGCCGGCCAATATCTCTGGCTAAGCCTGATCGGCGGTCGCAGCTCGCAACCCTTTCACCCGCCCGACATCTGCTACGACGCCGACGGCTGGCGCTACAACCTGAGTTCGACCTCCATCACCCTCGACGAAGGCGGCGAGATCTACGGCCTGTGGATGGATGCGCAAAAGCTCTTCCCCGGCGAGTCCGTCCCAACCGATCACGTCGTCTTCTACTTCTATCTCTTCCCCAACCGCGACCGAGATCTGCAGGACGGCATCGTGCTCTTCAAGCTGACCTCCGGCAAATATGGTACGCTGGAGGATACCCTCGCCATTCATCGCGACTTTGTGCGCCATCTTTTCAACAGCGCGCCAGACAGTGGAGCCCGGCGGCGGCTATGAACTCCTTATGCAAGCCCCGCAATGACAGTCGTCCGCACATGCGGCAGCCTATCGTAACCGTCATACTAGTCGCGTTAATGATCGCAACCGCCGCCTGCTCGAGCCCGACTGGCGCAGACAGCGAGCCGGTCGCCGCGCCGCCGCCTCCGGCAGCGGGTTCGTGCGCCCTCGGCCTAGACGCAGCCACACCCGCCGAGGAGGCGATCCGCGCCGTGCTGCTGGCTGAAGGCGAGTTGGTCGTTCAGCAAGATATCGATGCGCTCATGCAGCTTTGGTCCGAAGACAGCCGCGTGGTCGACGCCAAAAACACGCCGGACGATGAGGCCGACGACCAATACTGGGACGGCAAAGACGCCATCCGCCATCGCTATGTGCGCACCGTCTTCCCCGGCGCGCCGGATCAGGTGCAGCCCTCAGACCTGGTTATCTCGCTCGACGGCGAGCAGGCCGTCGTGCTCGCCACCACCCACATCGGCAGCGAAATCTCGCCGGACGGCGACCGCTGGGAGCTAGTCCGCATCGACGGCTGCTGGCTGCTCCGCAGCCTTACCTATAACCTGGAAGCGCGGCCCTGATGGCCGCATAACCGCCGTACAGACGTCCCAACGCCGTCGCCTTCCGCGCCATGCCTCAGCCAACCCAGCCGCTCCTCATTCCCGTTGCCTTCATTCTTTCGCTCGGCGCGCTGGCCTGGCTAAGCCGCCAAATCAGCATCCACATTCAGATCCCTGTCTACTACGCCACGCGCTCGCACGATGCGCCGACCCTGGCGATCTTTCTCATCTTCCTGCCCGGCGTCATCATCCACGAGAGCGCACACTGGCTCGCCGCCCGGCTCCTGGGCCTGCGCACGGGCAAGTTTCGCGTCTGGCCCCAACGCCAAGGCAAATCCATCGGTCTGGGCAGCGTCAGCGTCCAGACCGGCGGTCCTGTTCCCGACAGCCTGGTGGGCATGGCTCCTCTCCTGGCCGGTTCGGCGTTAATTGCGCTCATCTCGCATTATGTCTTCGATGCAAGCCGGCTCACCGCCTCCCTGATCGATGGCGACTGGCGCGGCAGCGTGCAGGCCTTTCGCCAAGCCCTAGGCCAACCTGACGGCATCCTCTGGGCCTATCTGCTTTTCACCATCGCCAACTCCATGATGCCCAGCGCCAGCGACCGCCAGCCGCTCAAGCCCGTGCTGCTCTACGCAGCTGCCGCCGTGGGCCTCTATCTCCTCCTCGGCCTGCCGCTCAACCCGCTCACCCGGCTCATCGACTGGTCGCTGCCGGCGCTTGAATACCTGACCAGCGCCTTTATCTTCACCGTCGCTCTTAACGCCCTCGTCCTCATAGTCCTCTTCATGATCCGTAAACTGACCCGCATGTAGGCGCGCCGGGGAAAAAAGAGCCATCCAGGAAGCCGCGACTCCCTGGATGGCGCAGTCGTGCGCCTTTGCGGCGCTATAGCCTTCGCTCGAAGCGTTCTGTCGCCTAATCCACCTTGGGCAGATGCGACAGGCTTTCCCGGATCGCTTCCTCAGGATACTCGTAATCGATCAGATCGTCGCGCAAATACGCGTCATAGGCGGACAGGTCGAAGTGCCCGTGGCCGGACATATTGAACACAATCGTCTTGCTCTCACCGCTCTCCCGGCATGCCAGCGCCTCGTGCATCGCCGCCTGCACGGCATGCGACGCCTCCGGCGCGGGCAAAATGCCCTCGGCGCGAGTAAAACTGAGCGCCGCATCGAAGATGGCCCGCTGCTGCACGTTGCGCGCCTCGATCAAGCCTGCCTCCGCCGCCGCGCTGATCTGCGCCGCCATGCCATGATAGCGCAGACCGCCCGCATGGATCGGCGCGGGCATGAAGTCGTGCCCCAGCGTGTGCATCTTGATGATCGGCGTCAGCGCCGCCGTATCGCCATAGTCATAGGCGTACACGCCGCGCGTGATGCTCGGCGTCGCCGCCGGCTCGACCGCGATCAGCCGCATCTTCTTGCCGTTGACGATGTTCTCACGCAGGAAGGGGAAGGCGAATCCGGCGAAATTGCTGCCGCCGCCGACGCACCCGATGCCGATATCCGGCCAATCCGCGCCCGCCACCTCCAACTGCTTGATCACTTCCTGGCCGATGACGGTCTGATGCAACAACACATGGTTGAGCACGCTGCCCAACGAGTACTTCGTATCCTCGCGCGTCGCGGCTTCCTCTACTGCCTCCGAGATGGCAATGCCCAGGCTGCCGGAGCTATCCGGGTCCTTAGCCAAAATCTGCCGCCCGGCATTCGTCTCATTGCTGGGACTGGCTACCACCGAAGCGCCCCACGTCTGGATCATCACGCGGCGGTAGGGCTTCTGGTCATAGCTGATGCGCACCATATAAACTTTGCATTCGATCCCAAAGAACTGGGCTGCCAAGGCCAGCGCACTGCCCCACTGCCCGGCCCCGGTCTCGGTGGTCAGCCGCTTGACGCCCGCCTCCTTGTTGTAATATGCCTGCGCCACGGCCGTGTTCGGCTTGTGGCTGCCCGCCGGACTGACGCCCTCATACTTGTAGTAGATCTTGGCCGGCGTATCCAGCGCCTTCTCCCAGCGACGCGCCCGATACAGCGGCGAAGGCCGCCACAGCCGGTAAATATCGCGCACCTCGTCCGGAATTTCGATGTAGCGCTCCGTGCTCACCTCCTGCTCGATCAACGCCATCGGGAACAGCGGCGCCAGATCTTCCGGGCCGACGGGCTGGAGGGTGGCGGGATGTAACGGCGGCGGAACCTCCACCCCGGCTGCGGGCAGATCGGCATTCAGATTATACCAATGCGTAGGCATGTCCCGCTCGGACAGGACGATTTTCGTCAGATCGCTCATTTGTGCTGCCTCCCCCTGTGGGTGATGGGATACTTCCGGTGAAGCGTTAGTCAGAGCGATTATACCACCCGCAGAGCCCCCGACAAACAGTGTAGCGGCGCGTGTCGCGCCGCTACACTGTTTCCAAATCGAAATATTCGGCCGTGCTTTTGGGCGCGCTAGCTCAGATGAGCCTGCAGCCGGTTCATCAACTGCGGCTTCGGCTGGAAGCCGACGATGCGCTCGACCGGCTCGCCGTTCTTAAAGAGCAACAAAGTCGGAATGCTGAAGACGCCATACGCCATCGCCGTATTCTGGTTTTCGTCCACGTCCAACTTGCTGATGGTCAACTTCCCATCCATCTCCTGCGCCAACTCCTCCAACACCGGCGCGATCATCTTGCACGGACCGCACCATTCCGCCCAGAAATCGACCAGAACGGGCTGCTCCGCCTCTAATACTTCTTTCTCAAACGTGCTGTCCGTTACATGAACCGGCTTGCTCATTCTATTCTCCTCGATAGTCTGTTTTCTCGCTCTAGACCGCACACGCTCAACAAACGTTGCGGCTGGCGTCATATCAAATATGGTCCATTCTTGCGCACCTATAGCGCGCGTGCGGCAAGTCGCACTACAAAAAACATAGTACCCGACGCCCCCGCTTTTGTCAAAGACCGACCGCCGTCATTCCACAGGAAATCGACCGTCTCTGTGGGGTCTCCCTCACTTTCTCAACAGCGGTTCCTGGGTATACTACAAGACGGTTGCTACGCCAGCCGGAATGCGCCATCGGCCTGATGCCATCGACGTCCTGATTCACGATCTGACGCAAGAAAAGAGGAGAAGACCTGCATGAATCGCATCGCGGAACTTAGCGAAGTGGGCCAGAGCATCTGGCTAGACTATATCGAACGCGGCATGCTTCAAACAGGCGAGCTTGTTAAGCTGGTCGACGCAGGGGTGCGCGGCGTTACCTCCAACCCTACCATCTTCCAGCAGGCCATCACGACCAGCCAAGCCTACGACGAAGAACTTAGCCTCCTCGCCGCGGGCGGTAAAGATGCCAAGTCCATCTTTGAAGAACTGGCCGCAGCCGACATCCAAGCGGCCGCCGACATCCTGCTGCCTGCCTATGAGGCCGCCGACCGCAGCGACGGCTTTGTCAGCATCGAAGTCGCGCCCGACCTGGCCTATGACGTTGAGGCCACCATCGCCGAGGCGCACCGGCTGCACACAGCCGTCGACCGCCCCAACGTGATGATCAAGGTCCCGGCCACACAACCGGGCATCGAGGCAATCCGCCGCCTCATCTCCGACGGCATCAACGTCAACGTCACCCTCATCTTCGCCCTCGACCGCTATGCCGCGGTGATGGACGCCTACCTCGCCGGGCTGGAAGATCGCCGCAGCCAGGGGAAGGCCATAGACGGCATCGCCTCCGTCGCCAGCTTCTTTGTCAGCCGCGTCGACACCAACGTGGACGACCGCCTCGACAAGCTGAGCGGCGAGCGCGCCGCCGCGCTCAAGGGTCAAGCCGCTGTCGCCAACGCCAAGCTGGCCTACCGCCAATTTCAGCAGGTCTTCGCCGGCCCGCGCTGGGATGCGCTGCGCGACGCCGGTGCGCAGGTACAGCGCCCGCTGTGGGCCAGCACCAGCACCAAAAACCCCGATTATCCGGAACTGCTCTACGTCGATACCCTGATCGGGCCGCACACGGTCAACACCATGCCCCCGGCTACGCTCACTGCCTTCCGTGACCACGGTACGGTGCGGCGCACCGTCGACCAAGATGGCGAACAGGCGCAGCAGACGCTCGACGCCATCGAAGCGCTCGGCATATCCATGCAGGCAGTAACCGACCAGCTGGAGCAGGAAGGCGTACAGAAGTTCATCGACTCATACGAGCAACTACTGGATTCGATTGAACAACGTCGCCGCGAACTCGCCGCTGCCGAGTAACGCCCGCTTCATCCTATACACGCCTGTTTTAGCTGCCAAACCAACGCCCTCCAGGAAGCTGAAGCCTCCCTGGAGGGCGTGCTATATACGATGTCACGAATTCATGAGGAACCTCGCCAGCCCCATACCAACATACAAGGGTCTCTGCGCCGAACCCTTGCAACTAGCGGGATCGCAGTCCAGCGAGATTCTTCAGCTCGCTAGCGCTTGCTTCAGAATGAGAGACGCCTTTGCGGGCACGCCGCGAAGCCCCGCCATTATGCTGCGCTAGGCGGCGGTTCCTCCCCTCGGCCGCGGCGGAGAAAGGCTGCGAACTCGTCGGCATCCCACTTGCCGCCAGGCGTCTCCTCGCCTGATCCGCCTGGCCCGCCATCCTCTGACAGCGCCTCGTCCAGCCGCGGCGCAGCCGGCGATTCCTGCAGGTGAGCGCACACGGCCGCGATCACTGCTGTCACCGCTTCGAGGAAGAGCGTCGCCGGCCCTGCGCCGCCCGGCAAATTGAGGATCAAGCTGCGCCCGCGGATTACGGCTGCACTGCGGTCGATCAGCGCCAGGTCCATTGTCTCCTGTGCATAGGCGCGCATCGCCTCGCCTAGGCCCGGTAGCGTACGTTCCGCCACCTCGGCCGCGGCGTCCGGCGCTATTTCGCGGCCGGACGGGCCGGGCGCGGGCAGCGTCCCGCCGATTGTCAAGACCAGGTCCAACTCCTCCTCGTCGCACCAGCGGCGCAGCACGTCCGCCACCCAGTTGCGTTGGTCAGCGGCGGAACTCTCCAGAAGCACGACCGCTTCAGGCGTCTCTGTCTGCAACAACCGCCGCACGGCCGCGCCCGCCTGCTCGTCGATCGCCGGAACATGCAAGATTCCCGTTCGTATGACCATTGCCTGCCCCACAAAGCATAAACCCTCTGAGACAGCAGATCGAATTGACCTGCCGCCTCAGAGGGCGATCATCTTCTATGCCGTTCAAATGCATCCAATCGCCCGCGCCTGCCGAGCAGGCCGCGTGGTTAGCGCTTGGTGTATTGCGGCGCCTTGCGTGCGCGCTTGAGGCCTGCCTTCTTGCGTTCCTTCGCCCGCGCATCGCGCGTTAGGAAACCGGCCGCCTTCAGCGTAGGGCGCAAGCTGGGATCCGACTCGCACAACGCCCGCGCAATACCTAGCCGCACTGCCGAAGCCTGCCCGCCTTCACCGCCGCCGCGCACATGGACGCTGATGTTATACGCCGTGTCCCGACCGGTCAGCGCCAGGGGTTGGCGCAGAATCATCTTGTCCAAATCGCGCCCAAAATACTCGGCCATCGGCATCTCGTTGACCACAATCTCGCCCGTGCCCGAATACAGACGCACCCGCGCCGTTGCCGTTTTGCGGCGACCAATCGACTCAACATACTCAGCCATCTATGGACCTCCTACAGTTCCAACGTCTTGGGCTGCTGCGCCTCATGCGGATGCTCGCTGCCGGCATAGATGCGCAACTTCTTCATCTGGGCGGCGCCCAGCTTGGTCTTCGGCACCATACCCTTCACAGCCTCGTACAACACCCGCTCCGGAAAGCGCGCCAACTGCTCGCGCATCGTGCGGCTCTTCAGCCCGCCCGGATAGCGCGAGTGCCGGTAGTAGCGCACGTTGTCCAGCTTATCGCCGGTGACCACGATCTTCTCGCAATTGGTCACGATGACGAAATCGCCGCCATCGACGTGCGGGCTAAACGTCGGCTTGTGCTTGCCGCGCAGAATCTGTGCGATCTCCGAAGCCAGCCGGCCCAACGTCTTGCCGCTGGCATCCACCACCCACCACTCACGGCTTTCTTTGGCTTCTTCGGCGCTTGGACTATATGTCTTCACGCTGCTCACTCCTATATTTTCTGATAATGCCTAACCCGGTTTCGTCGCTTTCGCCGGGCGCCCGCCTGCGGCGAAACGGCCCTTCCACCTCAACATCGCCCGGCAGACGGCCATTCGCTACCTATCGCCGGCGACAAACACATTCAATTCTTTCGGATAGTCCACTCGCTCAAGCGTTAAGCCGCAAGCCGGAGCGGGCGGCGCCGCCAGGCTGCGATCCCTGGCCGCCAAGATTTTCTTTACCTCATCGGGCCGCCGCCTGCCGCGACCGACTTCCAACAGCGTCCCCACAATCGACCGCACCATGCGGCGCAGAAACCCGTTCGCCGTAATCGTCAGCGTCAGCCGGCGGCCCGGATATGGGTCGAATGCGTCCCAAGAGCCTCGCTCTTCCCGCCAGCAGACTTCCATCACGCGACGGACCGTACTCTCACCCTGCGTCGGCTGGCCGAAGCTGGCAAAATCGTGCTCGCCAACCAAATGCTCGCCGGCCTCCTCCATCCGCTCTATCGCCAATGCCGCCGGTTCATACCAGGCGAAGCGATCCGTCAGCGGCGACCGGTCCGGCGCAACGTTGCGCTCCTGCCCATCGCCCATCACCACCCGGTAGCGATAGGTGCGCTTCTCGGCGCTGAACCGCGGGTGAAACCCCTCCGGCGCCAACGCGATGGCTCGCACACAGATCGACCGCGGCAAATAAGCGTTCCAAGCCCGCTGCAACTGCGCCAGGTCGTGCCGCCATTTGGTGCGCACGGCGATCACCTGGCCGCCGGCATGGACGCCGGCATCGGTGCGCCCAGCGCCCGCCACCCGCCCTACAGGCTCGCTGAACTCGGCGAGCGCCTTCTCCAACTCACCCTGTATCGTCGGGGCATCGGCCTGCACCTGAAAGCCGAAATAGTCCGTGCCATCATAGGCCGCCAGCCCGCATACATGGATCGTCGGAACTTCCACGCCGCGCCACTCTCCCGGCGCTAGGCCTCGACCAGCTCGATCACGGCCATGTCCGCCGCATCGCCCAGACGCTTGCCGATCTTCACGATGCGCGTATATCCGCCCGGTCGTTCGGCATAGCGCGGGGCTAGCTCATCAAACAACTTCTGGACAACGCCCTTGTCGTTCAAATACGCAACCACGGTGCGCTGTGCATGGACGCGATTACCGCCGTCCGCCAGGCCGCGCTTGGCCGTGGTGATCAGCTTCTCGGCATCCGAGCGGATCGCCCGCGCCTTGGCTTCGGTCGTCGTGATCCGTTCGTGCAAATACAATTCGCGGATCAGATTACGAAACAGCGCTTTCCGGTGACCGGAGTCTCGCCCCAGCCTTCGCCCCACAATTCGATGTCGCATGATTCCATTCCCGCTCTGTTAGTGCAACCGCCACTCCTGACGACCGTCCGCCGAGGCGACGCAAGCCGTAGCCTGCCTATGCCTCTGCGTTCAACAATTCGTCAAGTTCGTCGTTTTCGGATTCGTCCGCCGGCTCATCGCCGTCTTCCCGCTCGCTATCGGCAAGATAGGCGCTCAGGTCGACGCCCGGCACGGTCAGGTAGTTCTTATCGCGCAAGCGTTCGACCAGCTCATCCAGCGACTTCTTGCCGAAGTTGCGGATGGCCAACATCTCATCCTCGCCCTTTTCCATGCGGCGCAGAATCTCACCGATCTTGGTGATGCCGGCCCGCTTTAGGCAGTTGTAAGCCCGCACCGTCAACTCGAGTTCTTCGATCGGCGCCTCGTAGATGCGGCTGGGGATGCCCTCTTCCGGCTCCTCCGGCTCTTCCGGTTCTTCGACAGTAGCGCCGGCCAGGAGTTCCAGATGGGTAACCAGAATCTTAGCCGCGCTGCGCACTGCGTCCTCCGGCGCAATCGTGCCGTCGGTCCACACTTCCAGGTTCAGCCGGTCGTAGTCTGTCTGCTGGCCGATGCGCGTGCGCTCGACGCGATAGGCCGCCTTGCGCACAGGGCTGTAGATCGCATCCACCGGAATTTCGCCGAGCGGCAGGCGGGTGCGGTCTTCCGCCGGGCTGTAGCCGCGGCCCACGCCGACCACCATCTCGATGTCCAGGTCCACGTCATTTGAATCAGCCGTCAGCAGATACTGGTCCGGATTGACGATTTCCACCTCCGGCGGACAGATCAAGTCGCCGGCAGTGACAGGCCCTTCGTTCGTCACCTCGACATGGATGCGCACCGGCTCTTCGCTGCGGCTGATGAGCCGGATTTGCTTCACGTTGAGGATCAGGCGCGTCACATCCTCGCGAACGTGCGGAATCGCCGTAAACTCATGGTGAATGCCGCTCAGCCGGATCGATGTGACGGCTGCGCCGGGAAGCGAAGACAACAACACGCGCCGCAACGCATTGCCCAACGTGATGCCGTAGCCGCTCTCCAACGGACTGATGACAAAATGTCCATAGCTTTGCGAGCTTGCCTCAATCTCGATTTTGGGTAATACCGTGTTTAGCAACGAGCACCCTCCCTACTTTTCAGCGCGTGCGGAGCCGGCGATGACCGGCCCCTCGCAATTCCAAGCGTCCGCCTACCTCTGTTGCCGTGAAACGGCGACGCCGCACCCGCCGCCAGCGCCCTCAACAGGCGGCGCAGGCGGGCTGCAGCGGCCCTTACCGGCTGTAATACTCGACGATCAGTTGCTCGTTGAGAGGGATCTCGATATCCTCACGGCTAGGTTCGCCCGCCATCGAACCGCGCATGCCCGCCAGGTCAAGCGAGAGCCATGCCGGCACCCGGCTGCTCTCCATGATCTGCGTGCGATCCTTGAAATAGGCGGAACCGCGGCTGCTCTCGCGCACCGCCACCACATCGCCAACGCTCACGTTGAACGAAGGGATGTCAGTCTTGCGGCCGTTCACCTCGAAATGGCCGTGCAGCACCAACTGCCTCGCCTGGGCGCGGCTGTCGGCAAAACCCATGCGGTAGACCACGTTGTCGAGACGCCGCTCCAACATCGCCAACAACGTCACGCCGGTCAGGCCGGGCAAGCGCGTGGCTTCGCGGAAATAGCGCCGGAACTGCCGTTCCATCACGCCATAGATGCGGCGGGCCTTCTGCTTCTCGCGCAACTGCATGCCGTAGTCCGACACCTTGCGGCGGAAGGTTGCCTTCTTGCCGTGTTCGCCGGGCGGGTAGTTGCGCCGCTCGATGGCGCACTTGGGGCTAAGGCAACGCTCGCCCTTCAAAAAGAGCTTCTGCCCCTCGCGGCGACATAACTTACATACTGCATCTGAATATCTTGCCATATTTCCTCCGGCTAATGATTTCTATTTCAGGTCCGGCGCCAACGAATACTACAGATCGCCCGATGTGGGCGATCTGTCTGCCCATTCCGCTGGCTCCGTGGCAAGAACTGCGCCGTCCTGAGCAAGCGTCGCGCCGTTAGACACGCCGCTTCTTGGGCGGACGGCAGCCGTTATGCGGTAAAGGCGTGATGTCCGTAATCGACAGCACCGTCAGCCCGCTGGCCTGCAGCGAGCGGATAGAGCTCTCGCGACCCGGCCCCGGCCCCTTGACGAACACATCGACCTCGCGCATGTTGAAGTCGCTGCGCGCGGCGTTGCCCGCACTCTGGGCCGCCAACTGCGCGGCAAAGGGCGTCGACTTGCGGCTGCCCTTGAAACCGCTGCTGCCGCTGCTAGCCCAGCACAGGGTGTTGCCCTGCGGGTCGGTGATCGTTATGATCGTATTATTAAACGAGGCATGGATGTGCACCTGTCCATGCGGCACAAACTTCTTCTCGCGTCGTACGGAACGACGATCGCGTCTTCGTTGAGGTCGGGCCACGGTTACTCCTTACTGTCAGCTAAACACCCAGCTATGATCGCTATCCTCTGCGCAGCCTGATCCGCTCAGAGCATTCTGTCATCCAAACGAACAGTCAAATGAAAACCGTTCAACAGCGGTCGCTCACCCCAAGGGGCAAGCCGCCGCACGCCGGTTACTTGCGCGCCCGCTTCTTGCCGGCCACCGTCTTCTTCACGCCGCGCCGGGTGCGAGCGTTGGTGCGCGTGCTCTGGCCGCGCACCGGCAAATTGCGGCGATGGCGCAGACCGCGATAGCAGCCGATTTCCATCAGCCGCTTAATGTTCATGTTGACCTCGCGCCGCAGATCGCCCTCAACCTGATAGTTGCGGTCGATATACTCGCGCAGCCGCGTCACTTGGCTTTCGTCCAGATCGCGCACACGCGTCGTCGGGTCGATCTGGGTCGCATCCAAAACCTGCTGGCTGGTGCTGCGCCCAATGCCATAGATATAGGTCAGCGCGATTTCCACCGGCTTGTCACGCGGAATATCAATCCCTGCAATACGTGCCATAAAGATTCCCCTTCTCTTCTACGCGTCTGATCTACGCGGAACGCCTAGCCCTGGCGCTGCTTGTGCTTCGGGTTCTTGCACAACACATACAGCACGCCTCGCCTGCGTACAATTTTACAGTTCTCGCACATCTTCTTAACCGACGGTCGAACCTTCATCCTAATTTCTCCCGGAATCTTCTCGGCGCAACTTAGCTAGTCTATCACAGCGTCACAGGAGAGTCAAAATCTCCGGCCCGCCGTTGGTGACGGCAACCGTATGCTCGAAGTGGGCCGACAGGCTGCCGTCCTTGCTCACTACCGTCCACCCGTCGCGCAGCGCTCGCGTCTGCCAGGTCCCTTGTTGGACCATCGGCTCAATCGCAATCACAACGCCCGCATCGAGCACATAATCGCCGTCCGCATCGCCGCCCACATAGTTCAACACTTGCGGCGGCTCATGCATCTGCCGCCCGACCCCATGCCCGGTGTACTCGCGCACGACATGCAGGCCGCCCGCTTCCACCGTGCGCTGTACGGCCCGGCTGATGTCCATCACCTTGTTGCCGACGACCGCCTGCGCGATCCCCGCCATCAGGCTCGCTTCGGTCACACGCATCAGTTCGGCGGCCTCATCGCTGACCTCGCCCACCGCATAGGTCCAGGCGCTGTCGCCGATGAACCCTCGGTAGACGCTGCCCACGTCGACGCTGATGATGTCGCCCTCCTGCAAAATACGCTCTTTGCTGGGGATGCCGTGGACAAGCTCGTCGTTGATGCTGGCGCAGATGTTGGCGGGATAGCCCCGATAGCCCAGGAAGGCGGAAACGGCGTTATACTTCTGCAACACCTCCAGAGCCGTCTGGTCCAGTTCCCACGTACTGACGCCAGGGCGGATCACCTCGCGCAAGGCCGCATGCACCTTGGCGACGATGCGTCCCGCCTCGCGCATGAGTTGAATCTCGCGCGGGCTCTTCAAAACCGGCGCAGCGCGGTCAGGCTGTTCGGAAACGCGGCGCAGCGGTCGCCGGTTCCTCCCTCCCAACAAGCGCTCCATTCTCGAAGACAAGAATCGCTCCTAAATCAATCCTTTGGTCTGCAGCGCGGCCTTAAGATTAGCCTGCACCTCGTCGATCGGCAGCCCGCCGTCCACCTCCGCCAGCAGTCCCTTGGCATAGTAATAGCCTACCAACGGAGCCGTTTGCTTATAGTAGACATACAGCCGGTTGCGCACGGTGTCGGGCTTGTCGTCATCGCGCTGGTACAGTTCGCCGCCATCCACATCACACATGCCCTCTTGCTTCGGCGGGTTGAAATCGATGTGATAGACCGCACCACACGAACGGCACACACGCCGCCCGGTGATGCGACGCATGGCGTCGTCATCCTCCAACCCGATCAGCGGAACCACTGCGATTCCGCCCAACGGTTCGGTGATAGCGTCCAGCGCCGTCGCCTGGGTCAAGTTGCGCGGAAAGCCGTCGAAAATAGCCCCACGCGCACAGTCCTCACGCGTCAGGCGCTCCTCGACCATCCGGATCGTCACCTCATCGGGGACCAAGTCGCCCCGATCCATATAGCTCTTGGCCAGCAGCCCCAGTTCCGTCTCGTTCTTCAGGTTGTAGCGAAAGAGATCGCCCGTCGAGATCTGCGGAATCTGCAACAATTCCTCTAGGAGCTTGGCCTGGGTGCCTTTTCCGGCGCCTGGCACACCCAACAATACCAGAAATACGCGCCGATCCTGTGCAGACATGTCGCTTCCTCGTCTCAGTGGCGCCGCAGGCTCTGCGCATACGCTGCGGCCATGTCATGATGCCGGATAGCGGGAGCGTCGACCCATGCTGACGCACGGATCGACGCGGTTCTGTTGTTGCAACGTCTACGCTAGTCTATGCGCGCCTAGCGAATGAAGCCTTCGTAGTTGCGCATCATCAACTGCGCTTCGATCTGCTTCATGGTGTCGAGCACGACGCCCACCACAATGAGCAGACCGGCGCTGCTGATGATTAGCGAATCATAACCGGTCAATACGCCGGCCCCGCCGAAGATGCTGTCGACGACCACGCCGACAATGAACGGCAGCACCGCGATAAAGCCCAAGAACAGCGCACCCACCAGCGTAATGCGCGACAGCACCCCGTTCAGATAGGTCTCGGTGCGCGGCCCCGGACGGATGCCCGGAATGAAGCCGCCCTGCTTCTGCAACGTATCCGGCAAGTTCTGCTGCCGGAACATGACGTCCGTATAGAAGTAGGTAAACGCAACCGTGAACAGGAAGTAGAGCAGCCAGTACAGCCAGTTGGTCGGGCTCATGGCGTTCGTAAGCCACTGGGCAAACGACGCCACCCACCTTGTATCGGCCGTGACAAAGTACGATGCCAGCGTGCTGGGCAAAATCAACAGACTCTGCGCAAAGATCAGCGGGATCATGCCGGCGGTGTTGACGCGCAGCGGCACATAGGTGCTCTGCCCGCCCACCATCATCATACGGTTGCCGCGCATGGTGCGCACGCGTTTGCCGTATTGAACCGGTATTCGGCGCTGGCCCTCCTGCACCCACACGATCAGCGCCACGGTAGCCACCGTAATCAGCAGGAAGATGACCAGCAGAATCGGCTGCTGCCAGAGACGAATGATCTGGTAGGGCACCGAAGCCAGAATACCCGCAAAGATGATCAGCGAGATGCCGTTGCCAATGCCCTGCTCGGTCAGCAACTGGCCCAACCAGATGCCGAACATAGTGCCGGCCGTCATGCCGATGATGATCGTGAGCGACGGCAGCAGATTATCGCCGGTGAAACCCCAGTTGGGCAACACCGTCACCTGCGCGCTAAGCGGACGGCTTAACAGCGTGGCCTGGGCGATAGCCTGCAAGATCGCCAGCGGCACTGTCATCCAGTACGTATACTGGTTCAGCTTGTGCCGCCCCTGCTCGCCCTCTTTCTGCAGTTCTTCAAGCTGCGGCACGATCGGCGTCAGCAGCTGCATAATAATCGAGGCGGTAATGTAGGGGTAGACGCCCAACGCCATAATCCCCATCTGCGCCAGCCCGCCGCCGCTGAAGAAGTTGAGCAGACTCAGCAACATGCCTTCTGTGCCGCTGAAGAGCGATTGCAGCGCGACGCGATCCACGCCGGGCAGCGGAATATGCGCCGCAAACCGGTAGAGCACCAGGATGCCGATGGTCACCATCAGCTTCTTGCGCAGGTCCGGCAGACGAAAGGCGTTTCGTACAGCTTCAAGCATAGTGCCCTTCTCCCTTAGTGCAGCGCGTCCTGTCCGCGCCGCACGTTTGCGTTCTTCCGCCCTACGACCGCGGCAGCCGCTTGTTTACTTCGTATCCCAAGACCTCGACCGAGCCGCCTGCGGCCTCGATCTTCTGGCGAGCGCTGGCGCTGATGCGATGCACCCTCACCTGCAGGGGCTTGCTGATCTCGCCGCGGCCCAACACCACCACGGGCGCTGTGCCCCCGGCCAACCCCACATCGGCCAAACTCTCCGGCGTCACCTCGGCATTGGCTGCGAAAAGCCGCTCCAATGAGTCCAGGTTGACCGCAGTATAGTACACCTTAAAGCGATTGTTGAAGCCGCGCAGCTTGGGCAAACGCTGCACAAGCGGCAACTGCCCGCCCTCAAATGTCAGAGGGACGCCGCCGCCGGCCCGCGAATTCTGCCCTTTCGTGCCCCGCCCGCTGGTCTTGCCATAGCCGGAGCCCGTGCCACGACCTACTCGCTTGCGCTTTTGCGTAGAACCTTGTGCAGGGCGCAGGTCATGTAGTTTCATAATATCTATTCCTCGTATGTTTGACAACAGATCTATTCTTCGACGGCTACCAGATGGGAAACCTTATTGAGCATTCCCCGGATCGCCGGCGAGTCTTCCTTTTCTACCGTCTGGTTCAGCTTGCGCAAACCCAGCGCCTTGACCGTATCCTTCTGCGACTGCTCAAAGCCAATCGGGCTGCGCACCAGCGTGACCCGGATCATCTTGGGCGTCTTTGCCTTAGGCATACGCTTCCTCCTTATGCCAGAAGGGAGCCAAGTGGCTCGGCTCGACCCCGCGCCGCTCGGCTTGGACGCGGTAATCCTGCAAGTCCTGCAGCGCAACAAAGGTCGCCTGCACCACATTCAGGATGTTGTCGCTGCCCAGCGACTTGCTCAGGATGTCCTTGACGCCGCACGCTTCCACCACGGCGCGCACGCCGCCGCCGGCGATTACGCCCGTGCCGGGGCTGGCCGGCTTGAGCAACACCCGGCCCGCGCCAAAGCTCGACTCCACCGCGTGCGGGATCGTCGTCCCCAGCAGCGAAATCTCCACCATGGCCTTGCGCGCCCGGTCAGACGCCTTGCGAATGGCGTCCGGCACCTCACGCGCCTTGCCGACGCCGACGCCGACGCGGCCCTTCTGATCGCCCACAACAACCACGGCGCGGAACGCGAAGCGCCGGCCGCCCTTCACGACCTTGGCCGTACGGGCAATATGCACGACGCGCTCGTCCAGTTCATCGCGCTCTTCGCGCTCCCGGTCTCTGCGCCGCTCTCGTCTATCTCGTTCAGGACGTGCCATCTGTTATTCTCCCCGTAATGCCTAGAAAGCGAGACCGCCTTCGCGCGACCCGTCCGCCAGCGCCTTGATCTGGCCGTGATAAGGGTATCCCCCGCGGTCGAAAACAACCGCCTCGATCCCCTTGGCGCGGGCGCGCTCCGCCACAGCTTTGCCGACCGCCTTGGCCTGCTCTTGCGGAGACAGCCCCTCCAGCTCGCCGCGCAAAGCCCGATCCAGCGTGGACGCCGAAACCAGCGTATTGCCGGCGCCGTCGTCGATCACCTGTGCATAGATATGCTTGATGCTGCGATACACGTTCAGCCGCGGCCGCTCAGCGGTGCCGATCACCTTGCGGCGCACACGCGCATGGCGGCGCTGCCGTGCATCTTGGCGTGATCCTTTTGCCATTGTCCTTCACTCCTGCTCTTCAGCTTAGCGAGCGGACTTGCCGGTCTTGCCGGCCTTCATCCGTACGTATTCGCCCTCATATCGAATGCCCTTGCCCTTATACGGCTCGGGCGGGCGAGACTTGCGCACCACAGCGGCCAACTGCCCCACCTCGCATTTGTCGATGCCCGAGATGGTGAACCCGCGCCCATCCTTCTCGACCTCGAACGACATATCCTGCGTTGGCGGCTCAAAGACCACCGGGTGGCTCTTGCCCACCTGCAAGACCAGGTTGTTGCCCTGCTTCTCGGCGCGATACCCGACTCCGTGCACCTCTAGGCGCTTGGAGAAGCCCGTGGTAACGCCCACAATCATGTTGTTCAACAGCGTGCGCGTCAAGCCGTGCTGAGAGCGATGCTCGCGCGAATCGCTCGGCCGCTTGACCACGATCTCGCCGTCCCCTTGCTCAAGCTGCATTTGCGGGTTCAGGGCTTGCTGCAAAACGCCCTTCGGCCCCTTGACAGTCACCTTATTGCCCGCCTCGACTGTGACCGTGACGTTGGCAGGAACCGCAATCGGAGCCCGTCCAATCCGTGACATGATGACCTCCTCTCCTAAATCCGGCTGCGCTCCGGCTGAACTGCCGAAACCGGACGCGACTTACCAGACGTTGCAGATAATCTCGCCGCCGACCTTCTCCCGGCGCGCTTGCCGGCCCGTCATCAGGCCTCTGGGCGTCGAAACGATGTTAACGCCCAGCCCGCTGCGCACCCACGGGATGTCTCGATAGCCCGTATACGTTCGCCGGCCCGGCTTGCTCACCCGGTCCAGCCCGGTAATCACAGGCTCGCCCCGCCCGGTGTACTTCAGGCGGATGACCAAGTTCGGCTGCGGCTTCTCATCCGTCACGCCGTACCCTTCGACAAAGCCTTCTTCCGTCAAGATGCGGGCAATCTCCGCTTTTACCTTGGAACTCGGCATCACGACCTGCTTGTGGTTGACAAGACAGGCGTTGCGAATCCGCGTGAGCATGTCCGCAATGGGATCTGTTTGCATTCTTTAAGCTCCTCTGGCCACTCTTGCAAACTCCTGCAAATTTGGTTCAATGCGCCGACACAGCATTTGCTGAACTGGGGCGGGCGACGCCTTCACCGGCGGCATCCGGCCCCCACGGCAGGCAGATTGCAGAAAATTGTAGTTAGCAACCACCGTAAATCTGATTTTTCAGACTCCCGCTTGCGCGCTCGACCGCAAACCAGCATTTACAGCCTTAGCCGCCTACCAACTCGACTTGACGACGCCCGGCAACATGCCGCGCAACGCCTGTTCCCGGAAACAGATGCGGCACAGCCCGAAGCGGCGCAGATAGGCCCGCGGGCGCCCGCACATACTGCAGCGGTTGCGCACGCGCACGGCGTACTTGCGTTTGGTCTCTCGGGCCACCATCGATTTCTTCGCCACAGATTTCTCTCCCTACACTAGCTCTGCGCCCTCGGCGCAGCGTTGCCGGCTGCAAACCATCGGGGCAGACAAGATAGTTCCGGCTCCGTCAGCCGCTCTATGACCGCCTGAACGGCATGTCCATCAGCGCCAACAGGCGCCGCGCCTCTTCGTCGGTCTTGGCGGTCGTGACGATCGTCACCTCTAGCCCGCGCACCTTGTCAATCGCATCGTAGTCGATCTCCGGAAAGACCAGTTGCTCGCGCAGGCCCAAACTGTAATTGCCGCGGCCGTCAAACGAGTCCGGCGAAATGCCCTGAAAGTCGCGCTGCCGCGGCAGCACCACGTTGATCAGCCGGTCCAAAAAATCCCACATGCGCGCGCCGCGCAACGTCACCTTGGCGCCGATCGGCATGCCCTCGCGCAATTTATACGTGGCGATAGAATGCCGCGCCTTGGTTACAACGGGCCGCTGCCCCGTCATTTTTGCCAGGTCGCCCGTCGCCGCTTCGATGGCCCGGCTGTTCGTCAAGGCTTCGCCCAGGCCGATATTTACCGCGATCTTGGTGACGCGGGGCGCCTGCATGACGTTGGAATAGCCAAACTCCTTAACGAGCGCCGGCACGACCTCCGTCTGGTAACGCTCCTTCAACCGCGGCGTCGGTCGCGGCGTCTTCCCATTCTCACTCATTTTGCTCCGCTCCTGGTCTGCAAGCGCCGGCGTGTCCGGCACCAGGTCAGACAACTTGACTGATCAACGGGCAACCCCTGTCGCCCGGTCCTATCCGGCGGATGTCGCCCGCCGCGCTATTCTCGCGGCTTGGGCAGCGGGTCTCCGCTGCGCCGGTCGATGCGGGTCTTCTCGCCGTTCGCCGCCACCTCGTAGCCGGCGCGCGTCGGCTTCCCGTCCGTCCCGATCAACGCCACCTTGCTGATGTGCAGCGGCGCTTCTCGCTCGATGCGGCCGGTCTGGGTGCTGACGCGGCCCGTGCGGCGCTGGTGCTTGATCACCAGGTTGGCGCCCGCCACCAACACGTACACCCGATTCGGATCGGGCTTGCCGTTCTTGTTCTTCTTGCGGATGACCTGCTGGACTGTTCCGCGATGACCCTTGTCATTGCCGGAAATCACTTCCACCATGTCGCCCTTGACAATCTTGACCTTCATCTCACCAACCTCCCCAATCCCTATGAGGCCCTCGACCCGGCCCGGCTTGCCGCCGCGCCTGTCGCATGATGTCGTTCGCTACAGCACTTCCGGCGCCAGCGACACAATGCGCATATAGCCCGCATCGCGCAGTTCGCGCGCCACCGGCCCAAAGATGCGCGTGCCCCTCGGGAAGCGATGATCATCCACGATCACGGCCGCGTTGTCATCAAACCGGATATAACTGCCGTCTGCACGCCGCACGGCGCGCCGCGTGCGCACGATCACCGCCCGCACGATGTCACCCTTCTTGACGCTCCCCGTGGGGCTGGCGCTCTTGACGGTTGCAACAATCTCATCGCCCACCGCCGCATACCGCCGCATACTGCCGCCCTTGACGCGAATCGTCAACAACTCTTTGGCGCCCGTATTGTCAGCCACCTTCAGCCGACTCTCCTGCTGAATCATGCTTCTACCCTCGCCTTAAACGATGACGGCTCGCTCAAGAATTTCCTGAACGAAGTACGATTTATCTTTGCTGATCGGGCGGCATTCACAGATGCGCACGACATCGCCCTCTTTGGCCTCGTTGTTCTCGTCATGCGCCTTAAACTTCTTGTAGACCTTCACAACCTTGCCATACAACGGATGGCGAGCTGTGCGCTCTACGGTAACCACAACTGTTTTATCCATTTTGTCGCTGGTGACGGTCCCGACCAGCGTATTGCGTTGCGCACGCATCTCCCGCTCCTTATTCTGTCTCCGCCAGCTCGCGCTCGCGCAAAATCGTCTTGATGCGCGCAACCTGCTTGCGCACCTCGCCCACACGCGCCGTATTCGTCAACTGCCCGGTGGAGCGTTGGAAACGCAGGTTGAACATCTCCTGGTACGCATCATCCAGCTTGTTTGCCAGCTCGGCATTCGTCATCGAACGCAGTTCACTCATTTTCATCTCTGCCTCCTTCAAGACGCACTCCCGCGCCGCACCCGCCCGGCGAATGCGCCCGGCGGACTATTCCTCGCGCATCAGGAACTGGGTCTTCAGCGGCAGCTTGTGCGCGGCCAGGCGCAACGCCTCGCGCGCCAATTCCTCGCGCACCCCGGCCATCTCCAGGATGATCCGCCCAGGCTTGACCACAGCCACCCAGTGCTCCACGCTGCCCTTGCCCGAACCCATGCGGGTCTCCGCGGCCCGCTTAGTCCACGGCTTATCCGGGAAAACCCGGATCCACAACTTGCCGCCGCGGCGGATGTAGCGCACCACCGCACGACGCGCGGCCTCGATCTGCCGGCTGGTCAGATAGTGCGGCTCCAACGCCTGCAAGGCATACGTTCCAAAAGCAATCGTGCTGCCGCGATGCGCCTTGCCGGTCATACGGCCGCGCTGTTGCTTTCGATACTTCACACGCTTCGGCATCAACATCGTAGACTCTCCATCCGTTCGTCCGGTTCACATCCCCGGCATCCAAGTAGACTGCCGCGCCGGCCCGGTCTTAGCCAGCCTCGACGCTGTAGCGGGCGTGATATTCTTCCCCCGGCATAACCTCGCCCAGGTAGACCCACACCTTCACGCCAATCACGCCAAAAGTCGTGTTGGCGCGTGCCGTGCCGTAGTCGATATCGGCGCGCAACGTATGCCGCGGGATCTGCCCCTCGCGCACCGTGTCGACGCGGCCCATTTCGCTGCCGCCCAACCGGCCGGACACAGTGATCATAATGCCCTGACCACCGGCGCGCATCGTCTTCTGCACGGCCTGCTTCATGGCGCGCTTCCAACTAATGCGCCGCTCCAACTGCTCGGCAACGCTCTCCGCCACCAGCCGCGCGTCCAACTCCGGACGGGCGATCTCGCGCACGTCGATCTTGACCTTCTTCTGCGTCATATCCTGCAGCTTCGTGCGCAGCGCGTTCACGCTCGCGCCCTTGCGCCCGATGATCACCCCGGGCCGCGCCGTGTCGATAATGACGTGAACCTGGTTCGGCTGCCGCTCGATCTCGATGCCGCTGATGCCCGCTTTGGGCAGGTCAGTGCGCACCATTTCGCGGATCTGCCGATCCTCGGCCGCCTGCGCCGTATAGGTCTGGCCGTCTGCATACCAACGGCTCTTATGTTCCTTGATAATGCCCAGGCGAAAGCCCTGGGGATGCACTTTGCGACCCAATTGACTCCTCCTTGCTACTGCTCGCCTGAGATGCGTTCTTCCAGCACCACCGTAATGTGGGACGAACGACGAATCCAGGGCTTGAAGCGCCCGCGCGCGCCGTAGCGTCGCCACTTGCGCCGAGGCGCTTCGTCGGCCTTGATCTCGCTGATATACATATCGCTCGACTCCAGCCCGAAGTTCTCCGTCGCGTTCGCCAACGCACTTTTGATCGTCTTGGCAACCGTCCGGGCTGCCGACTGCGGCATAAACTGGAGCAGGGCCATCGCCTCTTCGGCCTGCCGCCCCCGCACCTCATTCACAATCAGCCGCGCCTTTTGCGCGCTGATGCCGGTATATTTCGTCACCGCTCGCACTTCCATCGCTCAACGCCTCCGTTCCTTGCGTCCGTACTTTGCCTAGCGCCGTGGACGCGTGGACTTCTCGGACCTGACATGCCCCCGGAAGAACCGGGTCGGCGCAAACTCGCCCAGCTTGTGGCCCACCATGTTCTCCGTAATATAGACCGGAACATGGCGCCGCCCGTCATGTACGGCGATGGTATGGCCGACAAATTGCGGAAAGACCGTCGAAGCGCGCGACCAAGTCTTGATCACCCGGCGCTCGCCGCTGCGGTTCATCTCTTCAACCTTCTTAAGCAGCTTCGGGGCGACAAACGGCCCCTTCTTCAATGACCGAGACATCTTCTCTATCCTTCCTCGATCTTACTTCTTGCCGCCGCCGCGGCGCACGATAAACTTGGACGTGCGCTTGTTGCGCCGCGTCTTCTTGCCTAGCGCCGGCTGGCCCCACGGCGTCTTCGGCCCCGGCATGCCAATCGGCGAGCGGCCTTCACCGCCGCCATGCGGATGCGAAGCCGGGTCCATCGCCACGCCGCGCACCGAAGGCCGCTTGCCTTGCCAGCGCATGCGCCCCGCTTTGCCCGCCGTGATGTTGCCGTGGTCCGGGTTCGATACCTGCCCGATCGTCGCCAGGCAGTTCATATCGATATAGCGAACCTCGCCGCTGGGCAGCCGCAACTGCGCCATCCGCCCTTCTTTGGCCAACACCTGCGCCGAATTCCCCGCGCTGCGCACCAACTGGCCGCCGCGCCCCGGATACAGTTCCACATTGTGGATCGTCGTGCCCAACGGAATCGACCTGATGGGCAGGGCATTGCCCACCCGAATCTCGGCATTGGGGCCGGACATAACCGTGTCGCCCACGCGAATCCCCGCCGGCGCTAAAATATAGCGCTTCTCGCCGTCGGCATAGACCACCAGAGCGATGCGGGCGCTGCGGTTCGGGTCGTATTCAATCGAGTCGATGCGGCCCGGCACGCCGAACTTGTCGCGACGGAAGTCGATCACGCGGTAGCGGCGCTTGTGGCCGCCGCCGCGATGCCGCACCGTCAACTTGCCCGCATTGTTTCGCCCGCCTTTACGCTTGAGCGGCGCCAACAGCGAACGCTCCGGTTCGGTGCGCGTTATATCGTCAAACGCAGACACCGTCATATTGCGGCGGCCGGGCGAAGTGGGTTTGTATGCTTTAATTGCCATCTTCCCTCAACTCCTCCTAGACGCCTTCAAAAAACTGGATGCTGTTGCCCGGCGCCAATGTGACAACCGCCTTCTTCCACTTGGGCTTGCGAATCCGGATGCGATTGCCCCGCCGCGTCGTCTTGGCCGGCATCACCATCATGTTCACACGCTCCACCGTTACGTCGAAGGCCGTCTCGACCGCGTCCTTCACCTGAAACTTATTGGCGCGGGCATCGACCTCAAACGCATACTGGTTCGCCGTATCGACGCTCACCATCGTCTTCTCTGTGATGATGGGCCGCCGCAGAACCTCATAGATATGCATCGCCTATTCCTCCCCGGCTCCGGCAGCTTCCGCAACCGCGCCTTCTTGCATGGCCGCGCCCTCGGCTTTCGCCTCGACCGCCAGCCAGGTCTCCACCGGCTGGATGGCCTCTTTGGCGAACACCACGGCGTCATATCCCAACAGGTCGCGCACATTCAAATACCCGCTCAAGAGCGTCTTCGCGCCCGGCAGGTTGGCGAAACTGCGCTGTACGGCCATGTCCGGCTCCGCCACAATCACCAACACGCGCTGCCCGTCTATGCCCAGCGCCTTTAGCATTGCAACCGCCTGCTTCGTCTTGGGCGCATCCAGCGCCAAGCCATCGATCACGATCACCTGGCCGGCCCGCGCCTTGAGCGACAGCGCGCTGCGCAACGCGGCGCGGCGCATCTTCTTGGGCATGTCCTTCACATATTGGCGCGGCCGTGGGCCAAAGACTGTCCCGCCGCCGACCCACTGTGGGGACCGCGTCGAACCCTGGCGTGCGCGCCCCGTGCCCTTTTGGCGCCACGGCTTGCGCCCGCCGCCCGCTACTTCCGAGCGGGTCTTGGTCTTGTGCGTTCCCAACCGCGCGTTCGACAATTGCATCATCAAGGCCTGGTGCATCAGGTGCGGGCGAACCGGCGCATCAAACACCGCGTCGCTCACCTCAAGCTCGCCTGTCTGATTCCCGGCCATATCTTTCAAAGGCAACAACATCGTACGCTTCTCCTTACCTATCGCTTATCGCCTGGGAGACCAAGCGGCAACGCTTTTTCGGCGCCCCGCCCTGTCGCATCCCGCAGGCGGCTCCTATGCCTTTGACTTCTTGATAGCCTCGCGTACGAGGACAACGCTGCCCCGTGCACCGGGAACCGCCCCCCTGATAGCAATCAGGTTTCGCTCAGCGTCCACTAGCGCGATCTTCAGGTTTTGCACCGTCACGCGCTCATTCCCCATCTGACCCGGGGCCTTTGCCCCCGGCCATGTGTGGCCCGGGCTGGTGCCGGCCCCGCGCGAACCGGTCGCACGCTGCCGGTCAGACTGGCCGTGGGTCTTGGGGCCGCCGCCGAAGCCATGCCGCTTCACCGCGCCCGCAAAGCCTTTGCCCTTAGAACGGCCCACAACGTCCACGTAGTCGCCGTCTTCAAAAATATCGGCCTTGATCACGTCGCCCGGGGCATATTGAGCGGCGTCCTTGCAACGAACCTCATGCAGCCGGCGCAGCATCGGCGCTTTGGCCTTGCCCAAGTGGCCTTTTTGCCCCTTGGTCAGCTTGCGTTCAGCCACTTCCTCGAAGCCTAACTGAATCGCACTGTAGCCGTCCGTCTCCACCGTCTTCACCTGCGTCACATAGCAAGGACCGGCTTCGATGACGGTGACCGGCACGACCACGCCGTTTTCGTCAAACAACTGCGTCATGCCAACTTTTTTGCCAAGAATTCCCTTCATCAATTCCTCCTGGGACTGACGGTTACGCGGGGAGCGTAAGCCACATCATCCCGCAGCGGGGCGCTGACTCCCCGTTCAACTGCCGTCTACAGTTTGATCTCGATATCTACGCCTGCCGGCAAGTTCAAACGCGTCAAGTTTTCGATCGTCTTGCTGCCCGGGTCGATCACATCGATCAACCGCTTGTGCGTCCGAATCTCAAATTGCTCGCGACTGTCCTTGTCGATAAAGGGCGACCGCATAACCGTGAACTTCTCGAGGCGCGTCGGCAAAGGAACAGGCCCAACCACCTGCGCCCCCGTCTGTTCGGCCGCATCGACGATCTGGCGCACCGACGCGTCTAGTACTCGATGGTCATACGCTTTCAGTTTTATCCGGATCCGCTGCTTCGCCATGCTTCTCTCCTTGGCGCCGAAAAGCGGGGAGAGCCGCACTCGCCGGCCCTCCCCCGCATCGGTCATCTACTTCAAGATATCGGTAATCACGCCGGCGCCGACGGTGCGGCCGCCTTCGCGG
>CAYXRG010000054.1:0-13098 GCA_964467575.1 uncultured Caldilineaceae bacterium
CCAACGACACGCATCTGTACGCCCGGACCTGAAATCTATCACAGCGGCAACCCTGTTTTGATATTCCTCGCGAGCCTGCTATAATCATCGGTTGCAGTTGACGTAATTTGCCGACATTTCTGTCGCTCACCCAATAGGAGGAAAGCGTGCTGCCTCGCCAAACCCAAACAGCAGCTTTCTGGCGTGACCAGTTCGAGGTCACTTCAAGAGATCTGGACTTCATCTACACCCTGCTCCTCGATGCGCTCGCCCCCAAAACGGTTGATGAACTGGCGTTGGCCCTGATCGATGAGTACATCCGCCGCGAAACCGCCACCATCGAAACCGAGTTGGCAAAAGGAGCCGTCTACGTTCCCAAGAATCGCTACACGATGGGGCAAATGTTGGTCTTTCCCGCCCTGGATTTCGCCGCCGGAGAAGTCGTCGGCCTGCGTCCGGGCCAAAACCCCGAACACGGCGAGTTCGACGTCATCCAAGTCGCCTTCCCCGATTCCGGCGCGCAGCGCGAGTTCGCCGCCGGGTTGGCGACCGCGCATCGCCTGAATGAGGCGACCGGCGACAGCCTGCTCAGCGACGAATCGCTTCTCTCCGCCCAAGAGATCTACTCGCTCTACACCGACGAGATCAACGAGAGCATCCTTTATGCCCTAGAAGAGGGCGACCGCAGCGACCAGTTCGTCGCCGTCGACGGCAAATGGCTTCTGGCTGACATGCTCGCCGAAGTCCATATCGGGCATCTCAACATCGCCGAGGCCCTGATCGACATGCAGGGTGAACCCGTAACCACAGACCAACTCCTGGCCGAGGTCGAGTTGGATCCCAACGTGCCGCCGCCGATGCAACGCATCAGCCTGGAACACGGTCTCACCTCGGACGCGCGCTTCGATCCCGTGCAGCGCAGCAACCAGATCCGTTGGTTCCTCAATCGTATGGAGCCGGCCGTCGTCGTCTCCACGCCGTTGGCTCTGCGCCCCGAAACCCCGCGCTACAACCGCGCCCTGCTTAGCGTCGAACTCCTCCAGATCGAGTGGGAACTCGACGATGAGTGGGGGGAAAGCACCCTGAGCAGCGAACTGCCCAACATTGTGCCCAATACGACCTTAACCCTCAACTACCCGCACCGGCGCTACGGCGTCCTGCCTCTCAACGGGCGCACGCGTAACTTCTTCCCCTCTGCGTCCAATACTAAGTCCATCGTGACCTTCGTCGATGGGCGTTGGGGTAAACGCTACACCGGCTGGGTCGTCCCGCAGGGCCGCTACGTTGCGGGGCTTGCCGAATGGATGGAGGAGCACGCCATCCCCGTCGGCGCCTACGTCACCCTCGAACGCGCCCCGGACGCAGACGAAATCCTGGTCGATTACCGCGCCCGGCGCCCCAAGCGCGAATGGGCGCGCATCGCCAACCCTGACCTGGAGGCCGGACGGCTCACCTTCGAGATGAACAAGGTGCAGGTCGCCTGCGAATACGACGACACCCTGATCGTCGCCACCGAGGATGTCGAAGGCGTCGACCAACTGCGCGAGCAGTTGAGCCGCGACGACGTCTCCTTGCACGCCATCGTCGAGCAAATCGTACCCGAACTCACCAAGCTGAACCCGCAGGGAACCGTGCACGCCAAGAGCGTCTACAGCGCCGTCAACATCATTCGTCGCTGCCCGCCCGGCCCCATCTTCCATGCCCTGCTCACCAACCGAGCTTTCCGGGATGTAGGCGAAGGCCTGTTCGCCCTGGCCTAATAGCCAACGCAGCCGCGATCACGGCCTGCCGGAGATCAGAAAGAGCAAGATATGAGCCAACCAACCGCCACACTTCGTCGCTTGCGAAGGTTCCGCCCCACTACAGATACGAAATTCCACATCGATCACGATTGGTGGGAGAACAGCGGGCGCGACTTCCGCCTCTATCTGCGCGACCAACTCTGCGAGGAATGCCGCGAGCGCTTCGCCGACCACCAGAACACCGAAAACGTCGACTGGGTGGACCCCGACACCGGGGAGGTGCACCAGACCGACGCTCTGCGCGAGTGCCTGCGCACGCGTTGCGCCAACGACCCGGAATATATCAACGAACGGTTGCCTCTTGCTTCGGCCTGTTTCCGCGTCTTTCTGGCGAACAACAACACGCCCCTCTCGCCCAACGAATTGAACCAACTCCTGCCTTGGCTGTCCGCAGACAGAATCCTGCGCACTCTGGGCGGCGAGACCGTTTATCTGGGCCTTCGTCCCGTCGATAACTAACGCAAATAGCTAACCGCAGATGCAAAAGCGGCCGGTCGAAATGACCAGCCGCTTTTCGTTTTCTCACGCAAAGCCGTCAACGAACCGGCTGCGATTCGCACGTAGCCGGGATCAGCGCGCACGCCTGGTCGGGCACGGGCGGCTCATCTACCACCGTTACGCCCAACACAAGCTCATCGCCGGCAACCGCTCCGCTCTCCCCAACCACAGCCGCGCGCACACCGCTCGCCGGGTCGTACAGCCCCGCTGCCACCGACCACTCGCCCGCGGTCAAGGCCACATCCGGGACCGCGAGTTGCCGCCAATCGATTGCTGCACCACGGGCGTTGAGCGCATCCGCTGTCTTGTACTTGACGAAATAGCGCGGCAAGCCGTCATTCTGCGCGACGTTGGCTCCATCCCGGCGCAGATGTACAAACACCGTCGCGCCCTCCGGCCAGCCGCTCGCCGCCGTCCAGCTCAGGTGCACGTCGACCAGCGCGCCCGGCTGGACCGCTTGCGCCGGCAGCGAGGCGCGCACCTGCACCGTCTCCCCGTCCGCCATACGCAGAACGGACTCCTGAGCAGCAGTCGCGCCGAACCAGTCGCCCCACGCGGCAGCGCCGAACAGGTCGGCGGGTAGCGGCGTCAGTTTGTCGCCGGCGCCGCGGCGGTATGCCGCCACAAGAACGCCCCCCTCCTCCTCGGCAATCGCCAACTCCGGCGGCACGACCAAGCCCGGCGTCTTCTCCGCCACAACGCCCCACGCGCGCGGCAAATACAGCGGCAGCGTCGTCACCCGCACCTCGTCGCCCGCCTGCCATTTCTCCGGCGGATACCACACCAGCGCCGGCGGCATGGCGTCTGCGAAGCGGTACAGCGTTTCACCGGACGGCGTGCGCAGTTCGATCTGGGGCGCCATCGTCGCCGCGTCGAACCCCTCGCCCACGCGCCAGCGCATCTCCACCTCACTGCGTCGCCAGCGCGGCCAGTCGTGCGTCGTCACATCTGCCAGGTGAAGCGGCGCGGCCTCCGCCGTCTGCGCCCCGTCCTGCTGCGTGACCGCAAACGTGTAGAACTCGGCGGGCAACGTCTTGTCTGCCGCGCCCTTCGCCAGCAGCATGAAGCCGTCAGCCGCATCCACCACGCCCCACTCCCCGGCCAGCATCGCTTCGACCGCCGTCCGCACGTCGCCCGGCGCCATGTCGGTGGCGGTCGTCACGTCGAGCAAGGCCCAATCCGCGTCCGCAGGCGGCTCCAGCCCTAGCGGGAACTGGTAGACGAAGCGACGATGGCTCACATGCGGATGCACGGCAGCCGTGGCGGTTACCCTGGCGTCGGCGGGCAGTTGCTCCGTAAAGCGGCCCAACAGCCGGTGATGCGCGCTGACCGGCGCGAGATCGTAGCGCGCGCCGCCCGGTCCGCGACCAAACGCCGCATAGGCGCCGATCGCCCAGCCGATGATCCACAGCGCCAACAGCGCGCCCGCCAGGGGACGCAGCGCCGCACGCGAGTTGCGCAGCGCTGCCATCAGGTTCATCGTCGCCAGGCCGGACGCGGGCAGGTGCTGGAAGTGACCCGACGTCCGATCGGCGCGCCGCGCCAGCCAACGCCACAGCCGCGCCGCGCCGTAGGCCGCGCCCGCCGCGAAATAGACGGAGACCGGCGCGCTGTAATGGAACTCGCCGTAGTATTGCGCGGGATAGGCGCTGAGCAGATTCGCCAGCAGCACCGGCAGCGCCAGCAGCACGACATCCGGCGCCAGCAAACTCAGAAAGCCATAGGGCATGGCCAGCCTGTACAGATACTCCAGCCGCGCCGGTTCGGTTGCAATCTGCCAGACGACATGAGGCTGAGTGAAGAAACTCTTGAAAATGTCCACGGGCGAATCGCCCAGCGCGCCGTAGCGTGCGAAATAGCCGCTCTGCGCCACGCCATAGGTCTGCGCGGCGTGCGCCGGCACGATGACGAAGGTCGTTACATAGAACCAGGCCAGCGACGCCAGCATCACGCCGAGCGCCAAGAGCGCGGGGCGGCGGACCGGCGCGCTCGCCTCCCCGCGACGCGTTGCCAAGCGGCGTTCCAGCCAGAGCCGCCACAGCGCCCACAGCCCCAGCCCCGCCGCCAGCAGCGCGGCCTCCTCCTTGACCAGCGCCGTCAGCGCCGCAGCCGCGGCAAACTGCCCCCAGCGCCCCGCTGCGACGGCCCACAGCGCCCACATGATCAGGGGAACGGCCAGCGGAATGGCATGGAACTCGGTCAGCGCCGCGGACTGAAGCTGCGGGGTCAGCAAGTACGCCGCGGCCAGCGCCAGCGCCACGGGCTGCGCCGCCTGGCGCACCGGCTCCCACAGCCAGATCTTCGTTCGGTCCGCCGGGGACAGCAACGCGGCCATTTGGCGCAGCGCCAGCTCATACAGCGGCCACGCGCCCAATGCCGTCACCGCCGCCTGCAACAACAGCAGCGCCCTCACATCGTCCCACACCCAGAAGACCGGGCTGACCAGCGCCAAGATAGGCTCGACGTGGTCGCTCATGCGCGTAGAGATGTAGCCGTAGTCCGTCATCTCCACGAAACGGCCGCGGCTGCTGTTCCACACGGCCTGGTCGATCTGCCCCAGGTCCGCCTTGTGCGTGCGCATGCCCGCGTGTTGGTTGAAGGCCAGGCCGGTAAACACCCAGCAGTAGAGCAGAATCAGCCCAAAGAGAAGCAGCCGGAAGCCGCCCGCGGTCTGCAATGCCGCGGCCAAACGCCTCCCCAGCCGGTTACCCTTGCCTGATTCCGTCATGCGAGAAGCGCGGCCTTTCTAGACCGCAGGGAAATTCCCGGCGGCGCGGGCTGTGATCCTGTACAGCGCCTCCGCCGTCGCCCGCGCCTGCTCATGGCTCATGTGCGGGTGCATGGGCAGCGACAGGATTTCGCCCGCCGCCTTCTCCGTACGCGACAGGTCATGCCGCATGCCCGCGGTCCCCTTGTACGCAGGCTGCATGTGGATCGGCACAGGATAGTGAATGCCGCTGCCGACGCCGCTTTCGGCCAGTTCGCGGCGCACCGCATCGCGTTCGGCCACGCGCACCACGTACAGGTGATAGACGTGCTCGCAGCCGGCGCGCTCGACGGGCTTGACCAGCGTATCCGGCAGCAGATCTGCGTACCAGGCGGCGACCTGGCGACGCGCCTCGTTCCAGGCCTCAAGGTGCGCCAGCTTGGCGCGCAAGATTGCGGCCTGCATCTCGTCCAGCCGGCTGTTCATGCCCTGCACCTGCGACACATAGCGCGCTGCCGGCGTCCAGCCGTACTCGCGCAGCAGCCGCACACGCTCCGCCAGTTCCGGGTCGCGGCTCACCACCGCGCCGCCGTCTCCCATCGCGCCCAAATTCTTGGTTGGGTAGAAGGAGAAGCAGCCCAGGTCGCCCAGCCCGCCCACGCAGCGGCCGCGGTAGTGCGCTCCGTGCGCCTGGGCGCAGTCCTCAATCACGCGAATCCTCGCCTGCGCCGCAACGGCGAGAATTTGCTCCATCTCCGCCGGATGGCCGTAGAGATGGACGGGGATCACAGCCTTGGTGCGCGGGGTGATGGCCGCGGCCAGCGCCGCCGGGTCCATCGTATAGGTCTGCGGGTCGATGTCCACGAAGACAGGCGTGGCGCCGGTCAGGCTGATGGCCGCGGCCGTGGCGACCGCGGTGTGCGCCACCGTGATCACCTCGTCGCCCGGGCCCACGTCGCAGGCCATCAACGCCAACTGCAGCGCGTCCGTGCCCGAATTCACGCCGACGCAGGCCAGCGCATCGCCGCCGCGCGCCTGCAGAAAGGCGGCGAACTCCTCCTCGAAGGACGCCGCCTCGCGGCCCAGGATATACCAGCCGCTGTGCAGCGTGCGCGCCACAGCCGCATCGATCTCCGCCTGAATTGAACGGTACTCACCCAGCAGGTCCACCGCGGGCACACTCAATGCCTGAGCCATCTCTATCTCACATCTCCCGGTTACGGGTGCGGGTGCAGTCGCCGATAGGCGATCACCAATAATGCTCGCGGTAGCAGCGGTAATAGGCCACGGTTCGTTCCAGGCCGTCGCGCAGCGGCGTCTCCGGCGCCCAGCCCAGGTCGGCCTGGATGCGCGCATAACTGGAATAGACGTCGCCGATGTCGATGCGCTTGCGTTCCTCCGGCCAAGGAACCAGCCGCACGCAGCCCTGCCCGGCGATCTCCACCAACAAGTTAGCCAGTTCCAGCAGCGTAATCGGCGCGCTGCCGCCCAGGTTATACACCTTGCCGTCCGCCTGCGGCGATGCGCCCACACGCAGAAACGCATCTGCCACATCGTCCACGAAACAGAGATCGCGGCGCTGTTGGCCGTCGCCGTAGAGCTGAATCTCAGCTCCCTCCACCGCCAGGCGCACGAACCAACCGATGAAGCCCTGGCGGTTATGGCGCATCAACTGGCGCGGGCCGTACGTATTGGTCAGCCGCAGCGACGACGTACGCAACCCGTAGGCGTTGTGATAGACGATGTGGTACCACTCGCCGGCCAGCTTGTTGACGCCGTTCACGTCAGTGGGGTTCTGCAAGTGCTGCTCGTCCAGCGGCAAGTACTGGGGCTTGCCGTACTGCTGGCGCGTCCCTGCATAGACCACCTTCACGCCGGGGTTTTCGTGGCGGCACGCCTCCAAGATGGAAAGCTGGCTGCGTGCGTTGATCTCCAAATCCGTGAAGGGATCGTGCATCGAGTCGATGTGGCTCACCTGGCCGGCCAGGTTAAAAATCACGTCCTGCCCCTGCACCAGCGCGCGCATCGAATACGGATCGCGCACGTCCGCGATGTTGACGCGCAGCCGCTTCTCATAGCCGGCGATATTAAACAGATTGCCGCCATAGTCGGGGATCAGCGAGTCCGCCAACGTCACGTCCGCGCCCAGGTCGACCAACCGCCGCGCCAGGTTCGAGCCGATGAAGCCCAGCCCGCCCGTGATCAACACCGCCTTTTTCGCATAATACGCAAGGTAATCGGCTTCGCTCATCGGCGCGCTTGCGTCGCCTCCACTCCTGAAGGGGCGGCACGGTCATGGCCCTGGGCGAGCCGCGCGAAGTGCGCCCGGTAGCGTCGCGCCAGATGCGGCCACCCCAGCTCAGTCTCGATGCGCCGCCTGCCCGCATGCCCCATTGCTATACGAATCTGTTCGTCGTCTGCCAGCCGAGCCAGCGCCGCGGCCAGCGCGCCCGCATCCTGTTCCGGCACGAGCAACCCCGTCTCTCCGTCTACGATCGCCAGGGCATTGCCCGCCGCTTCCGACCCGACGACCGGCTTGGCGCAGCTCATGGCGTCGAGCACGCACACGTTCAGCCCGTCCGCCGGCCGGCTCACCGACGGCATCGCCAGCACATCGGCCAGGTTGTAATAGACCGAAATGCGGTCGATGGGCACATAACCGGCCCAACGCAGCCGGTCATCCACGCCCAGATCGCGCGCCAGCCGCTGCCAAGCGGCCAGATCATCGCCGCCGCCGACCATCACCGCAACCACGTTGCGGCTGCGCAGCGCAGGCTCGGCCAACGCGCGGATCAGGTAGTCGAACCCTTTCTTGGGCACCATGCGCCCCACGCACAGCACGATTACCGCCGCCGGGTCGATGCCAAGCTCGGCGCGCAGCGCGTCCACGCCCGCCGGGTCGGGCCGCAGCGCATCCGGCCGCGTGCCGTAGATAATCATGTCGAACTTGGCCGGGTCCGCGCCCAGCGCGATCACGCTGTCACGCAGCGCCTCGCTGTTGGCCGTTAGCAGGCTGGCCTGCTCGAACGTGAAGCGGGCCATGCGCCGGAAGAGCGCATTCTTGCCCGCCACCTGCGCATCTGACCCCGGAACCGACACGACCAGCGGAATGCCCAGGCGGCGGCTGGCGACCGCGGCGATGAAGCCGTTGGGCAGCAGCCAGTGCGCGTGCAGCACATCCGGCCGCTCGCGCTTGATCTGGCGCAGCAGCGTAGCGATGCCCGCAGCAAACAGCGCCGGGCTGAGCGCATACGCCTCCAGGCGCAGCGCCAAGTCCGACTGCATGGTGCGCATATAGCCCAGCCGGTGCAGACGCTCCGGCCAGGCATAGCGATAGAGGCTGAGCCGCACCCGGCCCTGCAATTCACGGTCATAGGCAGGGTCATAAGGGGCCCAGACCGTCACCCGCTCGCCCTGCGCCGCCAATTCTTCGCACAGCGCTTCGACAAACGTGCCGCTGAAATCGCCCGTAAAGCGCGGGTAATTGTGGGTCAATACGCCGACGTGCATCCCTGGATTGTACCCGAAAAGGCGTCTTCCCGGAAGCGGAGAGCGTTATGCGTCACGAGTCAGGCGTCATCCGTCACGAGTCAGGCGTCAGTTCTAGATCGTGGCTCGTAACTCCTGACAAAAGGGGGATGGGACAGAGCCTGTTGAGACTCTGCCCCACCGTGCTGAGGATATAGGGTGGTGTTCAGGATTGGCTAAGGCAATCGCTTCTCACTTGCGTGCAGTCGCTCATGCGCTTAACAATCCTCGTCCGGAGGCAATTACGGAATGCAGAGCGTTTGGCCGACGTAGACCCAGAAGTCGGTGTTGCTGCGCACAGACGGATTGGCATCGACCATCGCCTGCGGCGAGACGCCATACTGGGCGCCGATGGAGAAGAGGCCTTCGCCCTTCTTCACCACATGCTGGAACTGGCAGCCCATCATGGGCTTGCCGCCGCTCTTCGGGCCGTCGCTGTGCTTCAGGCTCTCGGCGTGGCCCACCTGCTGGTTGACGAAGTCCAGGGCCCTGACACAAGCGCCGGGGTGCAGCGGCAGCTTCACCGTCTGGCACGTCGGCGTAGCGGGCAGCCAGCCGTCCTTCACGTCCTCACAGATCTCGTACTCTGCGCCGGGGATGCGGTAGTCGTTGCTCGGGAAGTTGATGACGTACTTGCCCAGACCGTCGGTGAAGACATTGTCCGGATCATAGCCGCCGACCGCCAGAGGCTTGACCTTGATCTCCCAGTCGGGAATACCATAGTGGCCGTTAGCGTCCAGCTTGTAGCCCTCGATGCAGAAGCCGCTGTCGTCCTGCTCGTTGACGAACGACTGCAACACACACTCACCGCTGGTCACATTCACCTGAATCGCGTTCTCCAGCGGCTCGGACCAGCCGGGGCGATCCTCTTCCACGATGACGTACGGGCCGTAGGGCAGGTTGTCGAACTTCAGGTAGCCTTCGGCATCCGTAAAGCCGTCACGCACGACCTTGCCGTCCATGGTCAGGAGCTGGAAGCCCCAACCGCCGGCGCCATAGCCCAACTGCTGGCCGGTGATGTCCGTCGGAACCAGGAAACCGGTGCCGGTGCCATTGCCGCCGTTGCCGTTATCAGGCACGAAACCGGCAGCGTACTTGCGGATGATCACACAGCCGTTGTCCTTGAACTCGTTCTTGAAGACGACGATGTAGGGCGGGTCGCCTTCATTCAGCGCGCGCACCTCAAGCTGGTGGCGGCCGGACGGCGGCAGCACGTTGTAATAGGGATCCGGGCGTTCGTGATTTTCCGGGCCCGGCTGGCGCTCCGTGAAGAACCAGAGGCCGGGGGTCAGCGTGAAGACCGCGCTGCCATCCACACCCGTATCTTCGCTCTTCGGCTCGGCGAACAGGTTGCCGGGGCCGGGGATGGCGTCGATGGTCCAGCCGGACAGCGGGTTGTGATCGGCGTCGATCTTGTAGACCGTCACCGGCACGTCTTGCTTCATCTTAAAGCGAATGCGCACACAGCCGTCGCGGCCGGCCGCAATGTTGAAGGTGAAGCTGGTCGCGGTCACGCCCGACCAACCGGGCTTCACGTCGATGGTGGCCGTGTAGAGTCCCGGCTCGCCCGCCATGTCATCGGGCGCCTCGAACTTGAAGGTGCCCTCGTCGTCATCGTCGTCGCTCTTCGGCTTGGGGGCCGAGTCTTTCGAGATGACGGCGCCGCCTGGGGTTTCCAGGTTCACGGTCCAACCGCCCATCGGCTGCTCTTCCCAGTCGATGACGATGCCTTCCACACAGTAATCGCCTGCCGCTGTGCCTTGGGCCTGTACCGTTGAGAAGGCAAAGACCGTCGAGGCTGCCAGCAACAGTGCAATCACGATGGCGGGCAGTACAAACAAGCGACCGGTTGCCACACGGCGCTTCTTCCGATTCGGGAACATAAGTTTCTCCTTTCCTATGCCCTTGCGCAATGAGAAGTTGCTGAACAAGAACCTGAACCTGCTGAGTGACGTCGGTCAACACACCGATTTCTGTCCACAATTGTTTGCTTTCTCTTCAAGCTACATTTCACCCTTACCCCCATTTCACGATACGTGCAGCACTGTCGCTGCGAGCCTCGCTCTGTGTTCAATGGCGGGTTCGCCGCACCGGCTTCCGGCCATCGTCCGTTGGATCTTCTGCTCCATTGGATGCCTGTCGGGCCAACCGTGGCTCACCGGCTGCGGCGCGGGCATGTACCGCTACTCCCCCTTGCCGTTGGTGCAGTGACCCGTTCATACACACGATGACGTCACGCCGTTCGATAAGTTACGCCGAAATCACAGAGTTGGGTTACACTTCTCGTGAACCGAATTCATCGCTCCCGCTACGTTGTTCCGCCGGTTCCTGCCGGCAAAGCCATCCGGTTTTGGGCGCAATGCCGATCCACCTCCTATGACGTTGAATGCGCAGAATAAATACGCGGGGATCTCTTTCAGCAGCCAGCAAAAAGGGGCGTTTCGTGACCATCGACCGGCGCAAAGCGGAACACATTCGCATCAACCTGGAAGAGAACGTCAATTTCCCCGAACTTACCACCGGCCTGGAACGCTATCGCCTGGTCCATCAGGCCCTCCCCGAACTGGATCTGGCCCAGGTTGACCCGGCCGTCGAGGTGTTCGGCAAAGGCGTGGCCGCCCCCATCCTCGTCAGCTCCATGACCGGCGGCACGCCCGAAGCGCAAGCCATCAACCGCAACCTGGCCCAAGCCGCCCAGACCTGCGGCCTGGCGATGGGCCTGGGCAGCCAGCGCGCCGGCCTCGAATACGGCGAAACAGCGGACACATTTCGCGTGCGCGGCCTCGCCCCAAATATCCCGCTCTTCGCCAATTTGGGCGCCGTCCAATTGAATTACGGCTATGGACCGGACGAGTGCCGCCGCGCCGTAGAGATGGTCGAGGCGGACGCGCTCATCCTGCACCTCAACCCTCTGCAAGAGGTGGTACAAGCCGAGGGCGACGCCAACTGGGGCGGGCTGCTGCACAAGATCGAAGAGGTGTGCCGGGCGCTGCCCGTGCCGGTGATCGCCAAAGAAGTCGGCTGGGGCATCAGCGCACGCACCGCCCGCCTGCTCATCCAAGCGGGCGTCGGCGCCATCGACGTGGCCGGGGCGGGCGGCACCTCCTGGAGCCAGGTCGAGATGCACCGCGCCCCCACCGTGCGCCTGCGCCGCCTCGCCGCCGCCTTCTCGGACTGGGGTATCCCCACCGCCGAAAGCCTCCAGGCGGTCTGCGCCACGCGCGCCGAACTGGGCCGGCCCGATCTGCCCATTTTCGCCAGCGGCGGCATTCGCACCGGCCAAGATGTCGCCAAATGCGTCGCGCTGGGCGCGGACCTGGCCGGCCTCGCCTCGCCCTTTCTCAAACGCGCCGTCCAATCGGTCGAGGCCGTCGTAGAAGAAATGGAATTGCTCATGGCCGAGCTGCGCATCGCCATGTTCTGCAGCGGCGCGGCCGACATTGCCGCCCTGCGCCGGCCCGGCATCCTCGTCCGCCAGTAACCCGCCCGTAAGGAGAGACCCATGCCCGCCGACGAACTCAGCGGCTTTATCGGCCACTGGCTGCCCCAAATCGAAGCGGAGATGCGCGCCGTGCTCGACGTAGGCGACGCTGCCGTTTCGGCCCACTACGCCATGATGCGCTACCACCTGGGCTGGGCCGACGCATCCCTACAGCCGCAAACCCTGCCTTCCGGCAAACGGCTGCGCCCCATCCTGTGCCTGCTCGCCTGCAGCGAGGTCGGCGGCGACGTCGCCCGCGGCCTGCCCGCCGCCGCAGGCATCGAACTGCTGCACAACTTCTCCTTGATCCACGACGACATCGAAGACGGCGACGAAATGCGCCGCCACCGGCCCACCGTCTGGAAGCTGTGGGGCGTTCCGCAGGCCATCAACGCCGGCGACGGCATGTTCACCCTCGCCTTTGCCGCGTTCCAGCGCCTGGGCGACCGCGGCGTCGAGCCGGCGACCACGCTCGCTGCGCTCGACATCTTCACCCATACCTGCCTGGCCCTTACCGAAGGCCAGCACCTGGACATCGGCTTCGAATCGCGCGATCGGGTGAGCGTGGACGAATACCTGCGCATGATCCAGGGCAAGACCGCGGCCCTTGTCGGGGCCAGCGTGGCGCTCGGCGCGCTGATCGGCGGCGCCTCCCCGTCCGTCATCGACCATCTCCGCCGGTTTGGCCACGCCACCGGCCTCGCTTTTCAGATCCAAGACGACATCCTCGGCATCTGGGGCGACCCCGCGGTCACCGGCAAGGCCGCAGGCAACGACATCCTGCGCCGCAAGAAGAGCCTCCCCCTGCTCTATGCGCTCAACCATGCGCAGACAGGCGAAGCTCTGCACGCGGCCTTCGCTGCCGAGGTTTCTCCCGGCGAAGTGCCCGCGGTCATGGCGCTGCTCGACCGGGCCGGCGCCCGCGCCTATGCCGAGGCGGAAATGCGCGCCCAGCACGCCCAGGCGGAGGATGCGCTGCGTGCGGCATTGGGCGACCGCGCCGCCGCTTCCCCGCTTATGGCGCTGGCGAACAGCCTGCTGCATCGCTCCGCCTAGGCCGAGGAAACCGCCTCAAATCGACTCAAATATGGGCTATCTGATGG
>CAYXRG010000054.1:13198-28801 GCA_964467575.1 uncultured Caldilineaceae bacterium
CCGCCTAGGCCGAGGAAACCGCCTCAAATCGACTCAAATATGGGCTATCTGATGGAGTTACTCACGGGGGGGGTGCGCAGAGGGTGTGCAGCCCCCCTGCCTATACCACCATAAATACAACGGGGGAGGACCATGCGATCCTCCCCCCATCCTTTCATGAACAATCGAACGCTGCTAAGCAGATGACTTCATGACCGCTGAGTCAGTCTGCCGTACTGAGCGCCCCTCTGTCATGCTGAGCGTAGCGAAGCATCTCGAAACCTCCACCTCTGCTGCAACGAGATTCCTCAGCTCGCTGCCGCTCGCTTCAGAATGACAGACGCTTACCGGAAATACCGCTAAGGCGCAGCGCCTTACGCCCAGTTCTCCAGCGCATCCTTCACCGCCTGGCAGAACGCATCCGCCGTAGCGCCGTCCAGCACGCGGTGGTCATAGCTGAAGCCCAGCGTCGTTATGGGCAGGAACGCCAAGTAATCGCCGGTGTTCGCCTCCAGCGGGTGGCCTTGACTCACCACCACGGCTCGCTTCTCGATTGCGCCCACCCCCAGAATGCCGACTTGCGGCTGGGCAATGATCGGCGTTTGGAAGCGGCTGCCCGACGTGCCGTAGTTGGTCAACGAGAAGGTCGCCCCCTGGATGTCGTCGGGCTTAAGTTGGTTCTTGCGCGCTCGCTCCGCCAGGTCGTTGACCGCCTTGGCGATGCCCATCAGATTGAGATCACCGGCGTTCTTGATGACGGGCACGATCAGGCCGCCCAGCCCGTGTTCGTCCTGGGGCAAGGCCACCGCCATGCCCAGGTTGATCGTCCGCTTGATCAGCACGCCCTCATCCGTCCACTCGGCGTTGGCCGCAGGAACCGCCTGCAGCGCAGCCACGGTGGCTGCAACCAAGTAGGCGGTCACGGTCAGATTCACGCCGGCCTTGGCGAACTCGTCCTTGTGCGCCGCGCGATGCGCCAGCGCCGCGGCCATGTTCACGTCCCACATGGTCGTCACATGCGGCGCGGTGAACGCGCTCTCTACCATGTTGCGGGCGATGATCTGGCGCATGCGCGAATGCTTGACCAGTGCGTCGCCTGCGCTGAGTTCCGCCGGCGCCGGCCGCGCCGCCGGTTTTGCCGGCGCCGCTTTGCCGGCTGGTGCGACCGCAGGAGCCTCTGCCGGCGCGGCATGGCTCCATCCGGGCGGCGGCGCAAAGCGCGGCTCGATCTCGACCGCCTTGCCCGCCGCGCGGCTCGCTACAGCGCTCATCACGTCGTAGCGCGTCAGGCTGCTCAAGGGCCGCCCCTGGGCGATCTCGCGCAGGTCGATATTGGCGTGCGCCGCCTCGCGACGGACCGCCAACGACGGCACGTCCGCCAGATCGCCGGGAAGCGCAGCGCCTTCTGCGGCCTTTGCCGCTCGCTTGCCCCCGTCAGCCGAAGCCAGCACATCTTCCTTGGTGATGCGCCCGCCCGGGCCGGTTCCCGCAACCGAATCCAGCGCGACGCCTTTCTCGGCCGCAATCCGCTTCGCCACCGGTGAAGCCTTGATCTCTTGGCCGTTGCTCGACGCGGGGGCAGGCTCCACTGCCTTCCGCTCCGGCTCCTCCTGCTCTGGTTCTGCTGCGGCTTCAGGCTTGGCAGCCGGCTGATCGCCGCCCTCTGCGGGCGCTTCTTCGCCCGGCTGGCCGATCAGACCGAGCACCGTGTTGACGGAGACAAGTTCTCCCTCGCCGTGGTTGATCTTCAACAACTTCCCGCCGGCAGGCGCAGGCACTTCGGTGTCCACCTTATCGGTCGCCACCTCGAGCAAGACCTCGCCCTCTTTGATGTCGTCTCCCTCCTGATGCAGCCACCGGCTGATGGTGGCATCCTCGATGCCCTCGCCCAGATCAGGGAGTCTCACTTCTGTTGCCATGGCTCATCCTCGCTAATGTAGGTCGTGGCGGCGCTTTGCAGCGGCCGTCCGGCTTGCGCCTGCGGCCCTCAATGCTGTCGCCTACGCCGCAACCGGCTGCAACATCTCCAGCACAGCCGCCTTGATGTTCTTCTTCCAGGGCAGCAATTCCTCTTCCAACTTCTGCGACACCGGCAGCGAAGCCGGGGCCATGCCCAGCCGTCGCGCAGGCGCCTTGAGCAGATGCGGCGCCTCTTCGTAGATGCGCGCCACGATCTCGCTGCCGATGCCGCAATTGGATTGCGACTCATGCACCGCCAGCAGCCGCCCGGTCTTCTCCACCGAGGTGTAGATGGTCTCGGTATCCAGCGGCACGATGCTGCGCAGGTCCACCACTTCGACGTCGATGCCGTACTCGGCTTGCAGTTCCTCGGCGGCCTCCAGCGCTTCCAGCAACGTATAGCTGAACGAGACCAGCGTCAGGTCCTTGCCCTCGCGTTTGACGTCCGCCTTGCCGATGGGCACGATCAGTTCTTCGCCCGCCTCCGGCAATTCGCCGCGCGTGAAGTAGAGCATCTTGTGCTCGATGAAGACGACCGGATTGTTGTCGCGGATGGCGGAAACCAGCAGCCCCTTGGCGTCATATGGCGTGGACGGGGCCAACACCTTGATGCCGGGCCACTGGGCGAACGCGCTCTCCACACACTGGCTATGCTGCGAGCCATAGCGCTTGCCGCCGCCATGCTGCCCGCGGATCACCATCGGCACGTTGACCAGTCCGCCGGTCATGTAGTGCATCTTCGCCGCCTGGTTGAAGATTTGGTCGGCGCAGACCAGGAAAAAGTCCATGTACATCAGTTCTACGATGGGGCGCATGCCCACGATAGCCGCCCCTACCGCCATGCCCATAAAGCCCTGCTCGCTGATCGGCGTGTCGATCACGCGATCTTCGCCGAATTCCTCGAAGAGGTTGCGCGTCACACGGAAGAGACCGCCATACCGGCCCACATCTTCGCCGAGCAAAAAGACGCTTTCGTCGCGGCGCATCTCTTCCTTCAGCGCCTCATTGATCGCCTGGATATACGTTGTCGTACGCATCGTCATTCCCCTGACTGGTTCGAGTAGTCGCAGTGCGGCCGGCTAGAGCGCAAACACATCGGTATAGGTTTCGGCAGGATGCGGCCACGGGCTGTTCTGCGCGAATTCCACCGCCTCGGCCACTTCGGCCTCCACCTCGGCGCGAATATCGGCCAGCGTCTTCTCGTCCACACCCCGCTCCAACAGACGGCGCTGCAAGACGACCAGCGGCTCGTGTGCACGCTGCGCCTCGATCTCGTCCGGCGATCGGTAGGTCTCCAGATCGCCCGCCATGTGGCCGGCCAGGCGGTAGGTGATCCCTTCGATGAAAGTCGGCCCCTTGCCTGAGCGCGCCCGCTCCGCCGCCTGGGTGACCGCGGCGTAAACCACCTCGACGTCGTTGGCGTCGATCTGCAGGCTTTGCATGCCGTAGGCGCGGGCGAACATATAAATGTCGCGCACAGACGAAGTGCGGCTGATGGGCGTCATCTCGGAATAGCGGTTGTTTTCGCAATAGAAGATGATCGGCAGAAGCCAGCGCTGCGCCATATTAAACGTCTCGTGCATCACGCCCTGGTAGAGCGCGCCGTCTCCGAAAAAGGTAATGGCGATGCGACCTTCGCCGCGAATCTTGCTGGCCAGCGCCATACCGGCTGCGTGCGGCACCTGCGCGCCCACGATGCCGTTGGCCCCCATCAGCCCCAGCGACGGGTCGAGGAAGTGCATCGAGCCGCCCTTGCCCTTGGCGAACCCGTCCGCCTTGCCCAGAACCTCGGCAATCGCCCGCTTGGGGTCCATGCCGCGCGCCAGCGAATGATGATGGCCGCGATAGGTGCAGGTCAGATAATCGTCGGGCTGCAGCGCCTCCGCCATGCCCACAGCGGTGCCTTCATGCCCGATGGCCGTGTGCATCGCGCCGCCGATCTTGCCCGATTCCGCCAGCTCCAGCAAAGACTCCTCCACGCGCCGGATCAGCACCATATCTCGGTACATCTTGGTGAGCGTCTCGTTCGACAAGACCGCAGCTTGGATGACGGTATCCGCCTTCGACGAAAGTACGTCCGCTTCGACCGAAATTGGCATTCCTATCTTGTCCTTCCTGTGATGGTGACGATGGCAAGAGCTAGGGCCTGTCGTTTCGTCCCGGTGCGCCGCCATCCCCGCCGAAATAAACCGTTTCGGATCCTCTTCTCTCCGCCTTCTATCGCTCCGGCTCGACGCCGGCATGCGTATCACACTCTGCAAGCCCACAAAGCTGCACAAGCTGGCCGCCCGAACTTGAGACGATGCCCCAAGTTCCACGCGCTTGTGCAACCAAAACCATGCCCAAAATAAATGCTGCCTGCCGGGGCAGCGTGATTCCGGATTATACCACATCGCCCGTCGAACCTATAGAGAAAATCTCCCAATTGCGCTTTTTCTCTCATTTCGTCCCTCGCTCCCCGATTTGGCCCCGTCGCCCTGGCCCGCCGGCGCTCCTTTCAGGCTTTTGGCGGGCCATTTTGCCGGATCGAGCGCGAATGATATGCTTGGGCGCGCAGCCCGCCCCCTCGGCGGAACGATCGTATTCGTAAAGAATTGTGCGGAGAGACAAATGCCCAACGATCTCCTTGTCGACGCTTCCCATAACGCCGGCGGCATGACTTCCACCCAAGCCGTACACGCCGGAGAGCCGCGCTACCGCGCCCACGATAGCCTTACCGTGCCGATTGTACAGACCGCGGTCTATACCTTCCGCAACTGCGCCGCGCTCGTCGACTACCTGGACGAACGCATGTTTGCCGACGAACCGCTGCGCGAGGAGTACGGCCGCTACGGCAACCCAACGGTGCGCGCCGTCGAAGCCAAACTGGCCGCGCTGGAAGGCGCACAAGATGCCGTCCTCGTCAGCAGCGGCATGGCCGCGGTCACCGCCACGCTGCTGCTGCTCCTCTCCGCCGGCGATCACATGATCCTCACCGACGAGTCCTACCACACGACCCGCGACTTCTGCGCCCGCTTCCTGCAGCGCTTCGGCATCGAATGCACCCTCGCCCCCTTTGGAGACTACGCCGCGCTGGAGGCTGCTATCCGGCCCAACACGCGCCTCATCTTCTCCGAATCGCCCACCAACCCCTTCATGCACTGCCTTGATCTGTCTCGCTTCGTCGACATCGCGCGCCGCCACAACCTCACCACAGTAGTCGACGCCACCTTCGCCACGCCGGCCAACCTGCGCTGCCTCGACTACGGCGTAGACCTGGTGCTCCACAGCGTCACCAAATACCTAGCCGGGCACAACGACATCATGGCGGGCGCGGTGCTCGGTCGCTATGACCTCACCACGCGGCTGCGCCAGGCACATGCCATGCTCGGCTGCATCGCCGACCCCCACGCCGCCTACCTGATCTTGCGCGGGCTGAAGACGCTGTCGCTGCGCGTGCAGCGCCAGAATGCCAACGGTTTAGCCGTCGCCCGCTTCCTAGAAAGCCATCCCAAGGTGCGACGCGTCTGGCATCTCGGCCTGGAGAGCCATCCCCATCACGCCGCGGCCGCGGCCACGATGCGCGGCTATGGCGGCGTGGTCTCGTTCGAGATCGACGGCGACGGCGCAGCTGCCCATCGCTTCATCGACGCGCTCAAAATCCCCGCCATTGGGCCGAGCCTCGGCGGCGTCGAGTCCGTCGTCAGCCCGCTGGCGCTGATCGGCTATGCCAACCTCTCACCCGAAGAGCGCGCGGCCCTCGGCATCTGCGACGAGTTGGTGCGCCTCTGTCTCGGCGTCGAAGATGCCGGCGATCTCCTGCAGGACCTGACGCAGGCCCTCGAAGCAGTCTAGAAGCCTGCCGAACAACAAAAAAGGGGCGCACGGAGACTTGCTCCGTACGCCCCGTTCCGGCGACTGCCAGACGCCACTCTATGCCAGCACTACTTCTTGGATTTTCGCCCCCGCGAGCGCGATTTCTTCGGGCTGGCGGCTTTGGCCGCCAGCAGTTCCAGGCCCGCTTCCAGCGTCACCTCGGCCGGCTCCATCCCCTTGGGCAGTGTCGCGTTCACATTGCCGTGCTTCACATACGGGCCGAAACGCCCATCCAAGACCTGCACCGGCCCGCCGTCCGGGTGCTCGCCCAGTTCCTTGAGCACATTGGCCCCGCTTCCGCGGCCGCGCCTTGCCGGGGCTGCCGCCAATAGCTCCAGAGCACGATCCAACTCGATGTCCAGAACACTATCCGGCGGCTTCAGGTTCACATAGCGGCGCTCATGCACCACGTAGGGGCCATATCGCCCGATACCGGCCTGTACCGGCTTGCCCGTCTCCGGATGTTTGCCCAGCGTGCGCGGCAGGCTCAACAACTCCAGCCCTTCCTCCAGGCTAACGCTGTCCACGTCCATCCCGTCCAACAGGCTCACGCGCTTGGGCTTGTTCTTTTTGTCGCCGTTACCCTCGCCCAACTGCACATAGGGGCCAAACGGGCCAACCTTGATCAGTACCGGCTGCCCGGAGACCGGATCGATCCCTAGCTCCCTGGGGCCTTCCGACTTCTTGCTCAACAAGTCCTCGACCATGGCCTCTGTCAGGTCCGCCGGCGGCAGTTCCTCCGGCAAGCCGACCGTAAGCCGGTCGCCGTTCTCCTCGCGCGCCACAAAGGGGCCGAACTGGCCGATGCGCACCTCGGCATTGAGGTTGCTCAACTCGACCGAGCTCACCTTGCGCGGGTCGATCTCCGCATCCTTCTCCCGCACCAGCGCATCCAACCCGTTCTCGCCTAGATAGAAGTCGCGCAGATAGTTCAACCAATCCGCCTCGCCCGCGGCAATATCGTCCAGCTTCTGCTCCATGTTAGCCGTAAACTTGAGGTCGACCAGGTCACGGAAGTGATCCTCCATCAGCTTGGTCACGGCAAAAGCGGTGAAGGTGGGCACCAACTCGCGGCGCTGCTTGAACACGTAGCCGCGCTGCTGGATCGTGTCGATAATACTGGCGTACGTGCTGGGCCGGCCAATGCCCTCGGCCTCCAGCGCCTTGACCAGCGTCGCCTCGGTGTAGCGGGCGGGCGGCTTCGTCTCATGCCCGACCGGCTCCAAATCGCGGCAATCGAGCTCCTCGTCGACCTCCAGCGACGGCAGCGGCGTGTCCTGGCTCTCCAGCGCCGCCTCCGGGTCGTCCGATCCCTCCACATAGGCGCGGAAGAAGCCGGGGAAAAGCACCGTGCGCCCCGTCGCCCGGAACAGCGCATCGTCCACTTGGATCGTCGCCGTGACGTTGCGCAGCCGCGCCTCGGCCATCTGCGTCGCCACCGTCCGCTTCCAGATCAGGTCGTACAGCCGTGCTTCCTGCCCGCTCAAGGGCAACCGCTCCACGGGCAGCATCTGGTCGCCCGCCGGACGGATGGCCTCGTGCGCCTCTTGAGCGCTCTTGGAAGCGGTCTTATAGCGCCGCGGCTGTTTTGCCAGGTACTCCTCGCCGTATAGTTCGGTCACGCGCTGCCGCGCCGCCTGGATCGCCTGGTCGCTCAGATGTACGGAGTCGGTGCGCATATAGGTGATATGCCCCTCTTCATACAGCCGCTGCGCGATGCGCATGGTCTCCTGCGCCCCCAGCCCCAATTTGCGGTTCGCCTCTTGTTGTAAGGTGCTGGTCGTAAAGGGCGGCGCCGGCGAGCGCTTGACGTCCTTCTGCTCGATCTTCCGCACCACCCAACGTCCGTTGCGCAGACGCTCCGCCAATGCCGCCGCTTGCTCCTCGTCCAGCAGCAGCACCTTCTTGCCCGCGGGCACCCGGCCGGTCGCCTCGTCGAAGTCGCGGCCCGAGGCCACGCGCATCCCGCCCACAGACAGGAGTTGCGCCTCGAAACGGTGCGCCGGCTTGTCCGGGCGCTTATTCAGCAGCGCCTTAAGGTCCCAATACGTGCCGGAGCGAAACGCCCGGCGCTCGCGTTCGCGCAGCACCAACAAGCGCACCGCCACGCTCTGCACACGCCCCGCCGACAACTTCGGCGCGATCTTCTTCCACAACAGCGGCGACACCGTATACCCTACCAGCCGGTCAAGGATGCGCCGCGTTTCCTGCGCACGCACCAGGTCCAGGTCGATCTGTCGCGGCTCGCTCAGCGCCCGCAAGATCGCCTCGCGCGTGATCTCATGAAAGACCATGCGCCGCACAGGCACCTTGGGCTTAAGCACCTCGCTCAGGTGCCAGCCGATGCTCTCGCCCTCGCGGTCCTCGTCCGTCGCCAGGATCAGCTCGTCCGCACCCTTCAGCAGCTTACGCAACTGGCTGACCACTTTCTTCTTTCCGGATGGGATCACGTAGAGCGGATCAAAGTCTTTTTCTACATTGACGCCCAACCGCGACCAGGCTTCCCCCTTTTGCGCCTCCGGTATCTCGCTCGCCGAAGCGGGCAAATCGCGGATATGCCCCATGCTGGCCTCGACCTTATAGCCCGAGGGCAGATAGCCGCTTATCGTTCTGGCCTTGGTAGGCGATTCGACAATCACCAATTTCGTCATAAAGGACTTCCCAACTTCTCCAGTGACTGGGTGCACAACGATGCGCCTATCCGCCCGTCGTGCATTCGTCCCCCGCATCTTGCGGTCGGGACAGCGCTAGTTCGGTGCGACAGTATAGTATAGGCCCACTTAAATGGAAACACTTTGATCCGCCTAAAAGAAAACGGCGCGTCTCTATCCTAGCAGGATAGACGCCGCAGCCGCCGAAAACGATGTGTTTGGTTGAACTATTTGCGGCGACGCGCCTTTGGCCGCCCGCTCTCTATCCACAACAGCGCTGCCAGACCCATCAGCCCAACCAATGCAGCGCCGATGCCGATCCGCCACGGCAGCGGGCGGAACACAAGCTCCACCGTAGAGCGGCCCGCGGGTACGGCCACCGCGCGCAGCCCGCCGTTGGCCGCCCACACATCCACGGCTTTGCCGTTGACCGCGGCGTACCAGCCAGGATACCACACCTCGCTGATCACCAGCACGCCCGGCGCAGCAGCTTCGACGTCGAACGCCAGCCAGTTGCCGCCGCTATACGCTGTCACTGTCGCCGCGTCGCCTTCCGGCGCAGCAGCAGATGCGGCGAGTTCGGCGGGCAGCGCCGGCGGATCGTTGCCGGGCGCGGTGAGGACGGCCATCTGTTCCGGGTCGAAGTCCGGCTGCCGGATCGCCTCCAGCGCGGAGGGCAAGTCCGGCGCGGTCGCGGCGGCATACACAACCCAGGCCCGCGGCAGCGCCGTCCGGTTGCGATAAACGGCGAGCGGGCCGGGCGCATCCAACGCCGGCTCGAACTTGCCCTCCGGCAGCGTCACGCCGTCCTCCGCCAGCACATACTCGACGTTGAACATATCATAGAGACGGGTATGGCGTCCGCCCGTCGACTCCCACAGTGCGTCCCAATGTTGCAACAGCAGCGGGTTGGCGATGCCGCCCACGTCCTGCAAGCCGTGCAGCGCCGCGCCGTCCGGCTGCCACAGCCCCTCGATGCCGGTGCGCGTGTCGATACGAAACGGGCCGGGCTCACTCTGCAGGAAGGCCGTGATCTCGGGATGTTCGAACCCCGCCGACGGATCGCGCTCGCTGATGTCCGTATACGCGCCCGTCGCCGCAAGGTCGAAAAAGAGCAGCCCAGCCATCAGCAGCCCAAACGCGGCGGGCGACCACCAGCCGGCCCTGCGCCCGCCGATCAGCGCCCACGTCGCCGCCCACAACCCCGCCGCCAGCGCCAATGCCAGCGCCGCCACCGACGCGCGCAAGAAGATCGTCTCGCTCTCCTGCGTCAGCAGCAGCGCCAAGAACGCCAGCGGCAGGACGACGCCGAACCAGACCAGCGCGCCGGTCCGCAGCATGGCGTCGAGCAGCGCCGGCCGCGCACTCGCATCGCCCGGCTCCGCCGCTCCGTCGCGCCGCGCCGCCAGGTCCACCCCCACCGCGCCCAGCGTCGCCACGGCGAATGTCCACAGCGCCAACGCGCGCGCCGGCGCCCGGAACTGGCCGAAGCCGGGCAGCAGCACTGTCAGCCAGCCGTGCACGACCGCATACACGCCCAGCGCGGCCACAAAGCCGAACAGCCCAAGCCCGACCCACGGCCAAAGCTCACGCCGTACGCGCCCCGAAGCCAGCAGCAGCGCAGCTGCCGCCAGCAGCATAGCCGCCACCCCTGCATAAGGCGTCTCGACGCGATCCCACAGCCCCCAGTGCAGCGCAGGTCCCCGCCCGAAGAAGCCGGGCGTCAACAGACCGATGGCCTGGGCCGGGGCCAGCGAGTAGCCCACCGTATCCTGATAGACAAACTCGCTGCGCGCCGTATAGCCGGCCAATTCCACCGCGGGCAGCAGAATCGGCGCGGACAACAACGCCGCCAGCCCCGCCACAATGAGCAACGCCGGAACAGCTTGCCGCGCGGTCTCGCGCCGCGAACTTGCCGCCGCCACACGCAGCGCCGTATACACGACCAACCCCAGCCCCAGATAGAGCGAGCTTTGCGCGTGACCGGCGTAGTTGGCGAGCGCGAACAGCACGCCGGCCACGCCCGCCCAGGCCAGCCGTTTCTGCTCCATCGCCAGCACATAGGCCGCAAACACCCAGGGCAGCCAACTCAACACTGCAATCAAATTCAGGTTGCCAAGATGGATCAGCAGCGGGTCGCTGTACTGGAATGCGATCGCGCCGAACAGCGCCGCGGGCCGCATCACCGGCGCCTGCGGCCAACGCAGCACGCGCAGCAACACGTACATGCCCAGCCCCGTCCAGTAGAGATGCCCGATCGCCAGCCACTGCAGCGCCGTATAGGGAAACTGCGGGTTGAGCAAGAACAGAAGCAGGTTCGGCAGATAGAGGAAGCCCGCTTGGATGTCGGCAATAAACGGCGCGCCGCCATAGAGGTGCGGATTCCACAGCGGCAGTTCTCCTTGCGCCAAACGGCTCGCCGCAAAGCGATAGGTCGGAAACAGAAAGCTGACCAGATCGCCCCCGTCAGCCGGCTGGTAAACGTCCCCTGTGATCGTACGCCAGAAGAAGCCCGCGGTCAGCAGGAACAATACGCCGCCCGCCAGCACGTCCAAGTCAAAACGTTCGCCGCCCTGCCGGCTGCGCCGCCACAGGATGACCACGGCCAGCGCCCATATGCAGCCCGCCGCCAGCATCAACCCGGCCGCCATGTCCATGTCCTATTGCGCCCAACTTTGCGCATCATCGTATGGATCATCTTTGCTTAGAGGGACTCCCATAGAAGAAGACGTTGCGCCTCCTATGCCCAGACTGCCCGGCATTCGTGCGCGCTATTGCCGCCTGCGACGATCACCCAGGCCATTTCAGTATACAGTCCGCCCCACATTCTGAAAAACCTCCGGCGCAGAGCAGGCGCCCGCAATTAGGTTGCGAAATCACCCGCGCCCGCTGACGTTGCGGCCCGTCCTGTGTTATACTGCCCCTTGCGGCAAAGGCGATGCAATGGCGACGTTGCGATAGGCGCTTGTCACGTTCCCGATCAAGCGCAGCGCCGCCTTGCCCCCCTTTGCCAGACGATAACTGCCGCTCGCCGCAGTTGTCGGGACGCTCATCTACCCGTTACAATAGGGCGGCGGCCAGAAGGCTGGTCGCGTCTGCAAACATCGTGTATAGCGCCGGACAAGCTTGATTCGGGACAGGACCATTCGTGCAAAACATCAATATCGCCCTAGATGTCATGGGCAGCGACCACGGCCCAGGAGAAGTCATTACGGGGGCTGTGCGCGCCGCCCGTGCATATGGCATCACCGTCAGCCTTGTCGGCAAACCGGATATCGTCCGGGCTGAACTCGCCAAACACGATACGGCCGGCCTCAAACTCCCTGTCATCCCGGCCGCCGAAGTCATCGAAATGAGCGAGAAGCCGGCCGCCGCGGTACGCGCCAAGCCGGACAGTTCCATGGTCGTAGCCTGCCGCATGGTGCGCAGCGGCGAAGCGCAGGCCTTCGTCACAGCCGGCAACACCGGCGCCGCATTAGCCGCGGGCATCTTGCAGATCGGACGCATCAAGGGCATCCTGCGTCCGGCGCTGCTGACCCACTTCCCCACCAGCAACGGCGCATGCGTCGTGCTAGACGTGGGCGCCAACGCGGACGTACGCGCCGAGCACCTGCAGCAGTTCGCCATCATGGGGTCCATCTACGCCCGTCATGTTCTCGCCGTGCCCAAACCCAGAGTCTGCCTGCTGAGCAACGGTGAAGAAGCCGGCAAGGGCAATCAATTGGTGCTCGCCGCCTACCCGCTGTTGGAAAACACGCCCGGCATTAACTTCCAGGGCAACACCGAGAGTAAAGACGTCGTGGCGGGCCTGGTCGACGTGGTCGTTACCGACGGCTTTAGCGGCAATGTCTTTATCAAGACAGCCGAGGCGACAGCTTCCATGCTCCAAAAAATCATCTTCGAAGAACTGACGGCAGGGCCTGTCAGCACGGTGGGCGCCCTTCTCGCCAAGCCCGCTCTGCGCCGCGTGCGCCATCGCCTGGACGACAGCCAATATGGCGCCGCACTGCTTGGCCTATCCGGCCTGGTGGTTAAAGCCCACGGCCGCGCTCGCGCAGAGGGCATCCAGAGTGCGATTCGCTTTGCCAAACAGGGGCTCGAACACAACATCCTGGACGAGATTCGCTCCGGCATCCACCTGGTTGAAACCGCTGCCGAGACCGAAACCGCCGCGCTCAAGGTCACCGTCTCCGCCTAACCATCCACCGCTCATCGAGAAAGCAAGCATGAAATCTTACAAGAACGTCAAAGAGATCAGGCGTAAGGAAACGCTGGGACGGCGTCTGAGTCTCTCCGGGCTAGGCGTCCTCTTCATCGGCCTGCTTGCCAGCTTTGTTCCCACCTGGCTGCCGCCCGATCAGCCTGCCGCGAATCCCTTAAGCCAGGTTTTGCAACAGAACTGGACGTGGATCAGCTTTGCGGCGCTGCCGATCGGCTTTATCCTCGCCAGCGTGGGCAGCTACTACATCAATCGCTTCGCCCGGCGGCGCTGGCCGGGCGTCAAGACCATCGCCCGCCCGGACGAACTGCTCGAACGCAGCATGAAGGGCTTCGACGACAAATACGCCTACTTTGCACACAGCCTGCCGGCAAACTACGTCGTTTCCGGGCCATGCGGCGTGCTCGTTTTCGCCGTGCGCAGTGACCGCAGCCGCGTCAATGTGCAGGGTGACAACTGGAAAGAACCCTTCACCATTGGGCGTTTCTTCACCCTCTTCGCCCGTGAAGGCCTGGGCGACCCCGCTCGCGAGATCGCAGATCAGGCGCGCAAGGTGCACAGCTTGCTGTCCGGCGACGGCGCGCCGCATGGAGCCGGTCCGGACGGCGACTCCCTAGCCGACGTACCCATCGAAGGGGCTGTGGTCTTTCTCAACCCGCAGGCCAGCCTGACTGTCGAGAATCCTGACCCGCCCGCACTGCGCGCCGACCAGGTGAAGGACTTCATCCGCCGCCGCGCCAAGGAAGCAAAAGTTCAGCCGGACGTCGCCCGCCGCCTCAACGAACGCTTGGTGCAGGCCAGCGTCCACCAAGACGAAGACGCCGCATCGGCCTGACCGCGGTGTAAGCGCGGCGCCTCCCTACACGCCTACTGCCACGAATTCCACGAATTGCTCGAAATGATTCGTGCTTATTCGTGTAATTCGTGGCAAAAAGACTTTCTGCCTCCGCAATCTGCCGCGCTACCCTCACGCGAAGCCCAAACGTCGCTCCTTCAAGCTCACATAGCGGTTATGCCCGATCACCACGTGGTCCAGCACCTCGATATCGAGCAGCTTGCCCGCGTCCACCAGCATCTCCGTCATGCGCACATCCTCCGGGCTGGGCGTGGGGTCGCCGCTCGGGTGGTTATGCACCACGATGATCGACGCGCTGTTGGCGCGAATCGCCTCGCGGAACACCTCGCCCACGCGCACCACCGCCGTATTCAAGCTGCCCGCATACACGGTCACCACGCGGATCACCTGGTTCTTCGTGTCCAGCAACACGGTGCGCAAGTGTTCCTGCTGCAATAGCCCCATCTCCAACATTAGCAAGTTGGCGACATCCGCCGGGCTGTGCACCTTGGCGCGCTCGTGCGGCAAGGTCGCGGCGAGACGTTTGCCCAACTCCATCGCCGCCAGAATCTGCGCAGCCTTAGCCTCGCCTACGCCATGTTGAAGGCATAGCTCGTCATACCCGGCCTGGGCCAAGCCCGCGATCCCGCCGAATTGCGCCAGCAGCCGCTCGGCCATGCGGATCACGTTCTCGCCGCGCCCGCCCACGCGCAGGATAATCGCCAGCAACTCGGCTGCGCTCAAGGACGCTGCGCCGGCATAGGCGAGGCGCTCACGCGGTCGCAGATCCGCCGGCAAGTCGCGAATCAACAGATGATACTCGGATCGATCAATAGGCTCCATGCTTGAGGCTCCCCACAAACGGCGTAACGAGGCGGCGGGTCTGACAGGGCTTCTCAATCGCAGGAATTGTCACCGTACACCCAAAGAGTTCCCGAGTGAAAGGTCTGTGCGCCGCACGAGGCGTAAGATGTTTACTCCGCTCAACATGACCGTTGCTCCAAACTTGTGAGAAGTCCTGTGCACCTAACCAGCGTTACAGGATTGTCTCTGCTCGATGGTATACTGTTTAGGAAAAGAGGGGTCGCCGGAATGCGTTACCGGTTACGGCGCATCGCACGAGCGACTCATTTTGCATTATACCGCGCCGGCGCATTTCGTCCGATCCGCGTTGCACACGGCTTATCGCGCATCACCCGCCGCATCCATACAACCCGAACCGCTCCCATGAAGACGCTCTTCTACGACCGCACCGCCTATAGCCTCTCCTCCGAACCGGTCCCCAACTGCTTTCTCAAGCTGGACGACCATTTCGACACGCTCTTCTCCGACCATCGGGAGTTCGCGGTCAATCGCAACGTCCTGCTGGCGGAAAGCGTCTGCAGCCGCATGGCCGACGTAGAGATGTACGCCTTTCTGATGGAGGACGCGCGCAAGCGCAACAGCCTTGACCGCAAGGAAGACGACCGCGCCGCCATTCTCACGCGCTCGTTTCTGATCGGGTTTCTTGGCTCCTGCCAGGCCCTGCTTGACAGTTGCGCCGCGACGCTTGCCGCGCTCTACGAGCTTCCCCTAACGCCCAGCGAGCGCACCTTCTCCAACAGCGATTTCTGGCACCAATTCGTGCTGCTTGTCCCCGCCGTCCACCGGCGCTATCATCCGTTGCGCCTTTTCTTCAACGAAATCCTGCGTTGGCAGCGCGAAACCGTCTACCGCCTGCCGCCCCTAGTCGCGTTACACAGCCACTACGGGCATCTGCCCGGACGCGACGCTCAGCTCCGCGTCGTCGACGACTCCCACTTCGAGCTGGACCGGCTGGCGCAAGAACCTTACGCCGCCGCCTGGATCGACCCCCTGGAACTCTATTCGCGCTGGAAGCCGCGGCTGCTCTCCCTCTGTGAAAAGATCTGCCAGGACATCGAAAACCGCTCCTAATCCGGCGACACATTGCCCCCAATAGCGCCCCAAACCCCTGCCGCCACACGTGAGACGCACGCGTCGCGGATGACGCGCCCACACATGGGCGCGCCGGCCCGCCAACAACCGAAAGCGCGCCCAAAACGACAACGGCTTGACAAGCGGGCGGCTGCCGGATTAATATTTAA
>CAYXRG010000054.1:28901-30330 GCA_964467575.1 uncultured Caldilineaceae bacterium
CGCGCCCAAAACGACAACGGCTTGACAAGCGGGCGGCTGCCGGATTAATATTTAATCATGGCTAAAACAAAGGTATTAGACAAGGGTAAAACGCTCACCGCGGCCCACGAAGACTATATCAAAGCCATCTATCTCCTGCGCTCGCAAGACGAAGAGGTCACCAACTCGGCGTTGGCGAACCACCTGAACGTCTCGCCCGCCTCAGCCACCAACATGGTCAAGAAACTGGCCGACCTGAACTTGGTCGAGTACGAGCCATACCAGAGCATCTCGCTCACCGTGTCCGGCGAACGCGTAGCCCTCGAAGTGCTGCGCCACCACCGGCTGCTCGAACTGTACCTTCACCAGGAACTAAAACTGCCGTGGGACCAGGTGCATGCCGAGGCGGAACGGCTGGAGCATGTGATCAGCGAAGCCCTGGAAGACGCCATCTCGCTCGCCTTAGGCAATCCCCTGGTCGACCCGCACGGCGACCCCATCCCCACCAAGAAGGGCATGGTAGAGAGCGTAGGCGGGCAGCCGTTGAGCGCGGCGCGCGTGCATCGCAAATACCGGCTCGTGCGCGTTCTCATGCAAGACGAGGAGCGGCTGCGCTATCTCGGCGCGCTGGGCCTCTACCCCAACGTCGCCATCTCGCTGTTGGAGCGGGCGCCCTTCGACGGCCCCCTGCTTGTCGACATCGACGGTGAGCACCACGCATTGGCCTACGACATGGCGGCCTCGCTGCTCGTCGTCGCCTGGGATGAAGGTTCAGAAGAATGAAACAACTGCTGCACAAGCTGTTCGGCTCGCGCACAGCCCAGCCGCAAGCACAAGCCCGGCCCGTGATCGTCGTTTCCGGCTTGCCTCGCTCCGGCACGTCCATGATGATGAAGATGCTCGAAGCCGGCGGCCTGAACGTCTTCGTCGACAACCTGCGCACGCCCGACCCGGACAACCCCGAAGGCTACTACGAATACGAGCGCGTCAAGCAACTCGACAAGGGCGACACGGCCTGGATCGGCGAGGCTCAGGGCCAGGTGGTCAAAGTCATCTCCGCGCTGCTAGAGCACCTTCCCGCAGAGAACCGCTACCAGGTCATCTTCATGAACCGCAACATCGACGAAGTCCTAGCCTCGCAAAAGAAGATGCTTCAGCGCCGCGGCGAGGCTGCCGACAAGGTCAGCGACGAGGCGATGGCCGATCTTTTCGCCAAGCACCTGGCAAAGACCACGGCCTGGCTGCAAGCCCAGCCCAACTTCGAGACCCTCTTCGTCGATTACAACCGCTTGCTCGCCGACCCGCAGCCGCAGACGCACGCCGTCAACCGCTTCCTCGGCGGCGCTCTCGACGAGGAGCGGATGGCGACCGTCGTCAACCCCGATCTCTACCGCAACCGGGCCTAGCCAATTCAATTGTCACCCTGCACCCAAAGGGTTCCCGAGTGAAG
>CAYXRG010000055.1:0-7457 GCA_964467575.1 uncultured Caldilineaceae bacterium
CAAGACCATGATTTCGAGCGCATGCCCGCCGCTCAGGGCACGGTCCACTGTTTACGCACAGCCCAGCCGGGGACATTCGCCAGCAGATCCCTGGCCTCTTCTTCGCTGTCGCAGACTGTGCTGAGCAGAAGCCCTTCCGGTTCCAGTTCCTTGAGCAGCACTTGCACTTCCCACGGTTCGCAAGAGAGGACCAGCAACCTGCCTTTGGACTGGATGCGGCGCAGCAGGGGAAGCCACTTGCTCATGGCGGGTTTGCCGTCGCCCGGCACCCACTGTATGCCGTCTAAGCGCGGCAGCGAAAGCAGCGAGTCCAGATGGCGGATGGCGCCCGGCCCGTCGAGATGGAAGATGGTGCGCTCGACCCAGCGGGTCTGTTCCTCGAGGCAGGGCAGAAAACACTCGTCGAACATGCGCGATGAGATGAGCACGTTGAAGTCGCATTGGAGGTCGGTTGACGGCTGGTCCGACCAGATGCCCATCCAGTAGAAGTAGCCGTCGATCCACTGGTGGATGGCGCCGGTGGCGGCTTGCCAGTAGCGCAGCCAAGCGCGATTTGCCTCGGCGAAAGCCTGGATGACCAGCGCGGGGTTTTCGAGCAGGTCTATGGCGAGGCGTTGCGAATCGCGCAGCAGCGCCACGCTCTGGGCGGGCGCGTTGAGGTCGGGCACGCCGACATAGAAGCGTCCGGGAGCGGTCTGGGCTGCGGCGTCGAGCAATTTGTGCGAAATGCGCCACCACTCATTGTGCGGGTCGAAGGCTAGGGGGCGGCGGTCCGCCCAGTCGTCGATGACGGGCGCGGCCCAGCCCGTGTGGCTGTCGGGATGGATGTAGTAGGGGCAACCGAGATAGGCGGCCGTGATCGCTACCAGCGAACCGGAAACGGGAAAGACCACGGGAAAGGCTTCGCCGCCCCAGAATGTAGTCTCGACGAGCCTTTCGCAGCGCGGGAGCACCTGGTCCGGGTCGGTGTACCAGGCATGGATCGCTTCCGGCGGTACGCCGTGCGGGCGGGTAAGCGATTCGAGGTAAGCGCGGTCGAAGCCGCTGCGCGGGGCCTTGACCTGCACGACCGGGCGGTCGACGATCTCCCGCTGCCACCAGGCGCGCATGCGCTCCTCGGCCTGGGGCCAGTCCTCTTTGGTTGCTAGTTCCATTGTCTTTCTCCAGCTTGCGGTTGGCGCGATGATTCTGAGCAGGTGAGCAGGAATGCTCGCCGTCAGCGGGTTTGTTACTCGTCCCCCTTCTCCACCAAGAAGATATGATCGCAGAGCGGGTCGCCCAGCATGAGGACCTGGGTGCGTCGGAAGCCGAGATTGGGGTTGCACGCCTTGACGGCCGGCTCATCGCCAGCGCAGAAGATGTAGCCCAACTCCGGCTCGCCCAGTTGGCGAAAGACCTCGGCCCACAGGCAGCGGGTGTAGTGGTAGCCGATGCGGTCCGGCTCGTCGATGACTCGCTCCCAGCGATGCGAGCCGATGCAGGCATGATCGAGATCATGGCAGAAGCGGTGCAGGTCGGCCTGTGGGTCACCCGGATTGGGGGATGGTGCGAATTGGCGTTGCGCCATCTCGCGCACGACTTGGCGGGCTTCCGGGCCGAAGCGCTCCTCCATGGCGTGGAGCAGGTCCACGGCCAGCCCTGCTGCGGAGCGGACCTTGCGCTTGATCAGTTCGTCGAGGATCGCTTCGCTCTCTTCGCTGAGCGGTTCGGGCAGGAGGTCGTTGAGGCTGCCGGGCATGTGTTTCTCCTTTCTGCTGTGTTCTAGCTGTGCGGGCGCAGGTCGTCGTATAGCTCTATGAGGCGGCGGGCCAGCTTCTGCGGATCGTGACGCCAGGGGTGCGCCGGTTCCAGCAAGTCGCCGGTAAAGAGCCGGTAATCCAGCATTTCGTCAGGTGCGGGCAGACGAACCCATTCGCCGTTGAAGGAGGCGGGGTCATTGGGCGAGAAATTGTTGTTCGCCAGCACGACGTTGAAGGCGTCGCCGGTATGCAGGCGGAGTTGGTGCATGTGGTCGGACACCGTGTAGCCGTCGGTTTCGCCGGGCTGGGTGGCGACGTTGCAGATGTAGATGCGCGGCGCGCTGGCGGCGCGGATGGCGTTGCGAATGGCGGGCACGAGCAGGTTGGGCATCACGCTGGTGAAGAAGCTGCCGGGGCCGGCTACGATCAGGTCGGCCTGCAGGATGGCTTGCACGGTGGCGGGGAAGGCGCGGGCACTGTCGGGCATGAGGTAGACTCGTTCGATGCGTCCCGGATGGTGCGTGATGTTGCTTTCGCCTTCGACGACGATCCACTGTTCATGGCCTGTCTCGTCGGTGTAGCTGACTTCGGCGCAGAGGGTGAGCTGTTCGAGCGTGCTGGGCAAGACGCGGCCGCGCACGGCTAGGACGCGGCTGCTCTCGGCGATGCCGGACTCGAAGCTGCCGGTGACTGCGGCCATGGTGGCGATGAAGAGGTTGCCGAAGCTATGGCCGGCAAGGGCGCCGGTCTCGCCGTTGCCCGCGTTTCCTTCCTGGTCGGCAAAGCGGTATTGAAAGAGGCGCGTCATCAGGTCTTCGGCTTCGCTCAGAGCGGCGATGTTGTTGCGGAAGTCGCCGGGCGGGAGCATACCCATCTGGCGGCGTAACCTGCCGCTGCTGCCGCCGTCGTCGGCTACGGTGACAACGGCGGTGATATTGTCTGTGTATTGGCGCAGGCCGCGCAGCAGTTGGGGCATGCCCGTGCCGCCGCCGATGGCGACGATCTTGGGGCCGTGGCGTCGTGATTGCCGATTGAGCACCGCGTTGACCATCTCCAGGTTCTTGAGCGGGGCGGAGCCTGGCAGAAGCGTCTTGACGATCGAGCTGTTGAGGAAGAACACAGACGTAATCGCCGCGCCGAGACCGATCGCAAGCAGCAACACGCCGCGCACCCAGTCCGGCAGAAAGGTCAACGCCATCCAGTAGACCACACCGGGCAATTGCCGCGCGATGTACAGATCGCGGATGAGGAAGGCCAGCCCCAACCCCGCTGCGGTTACGCCCGCCAGTAGGAGCAGAATCCAACGCTTGATGTGCAGGCCGGGCAGCAGGGCCTGCGACCAAAGCGAACGCGATAGCGGGCGAGGAAGGCGGGTCTTGTTCATAGCGCTAAGATGATTATAGATGAATCGGATCGGGCGGGCAACGAGAACGGGTGCATGCACAACCTTTCTCGAATCGAAAGGGCTGCGCTACAATCAGAGCAGCAATCAAGGCAGCGGGTCGTGTATGTCTCCGGCGACAGCGAGTTGGGATCCAGGAACGGTGCCTCTGTCTACGAAAACCGGCGAGCATCTAGTTGCGAGGTTGGTGCGTACAGGATGGCTCTTGGGCGTTCTGTTGTTCGGCGCAGGCTGCCAGTTTACGTCTCGCGAGGCGCGGCCGCAGCCGCTGGAATTGGACTTTGTGCAGGTGCTGCCGGCAGGCTGGCAGGCGGTTGGCACATGGCAGGAGGTGAACATCGACGCGGATGACAGCGTCGAGTATTTATTGCTGTTCACTTTTGATCAGGGCCAGATTGGGGCTGCGATCTTCGACCCGCAGATTGCGGGTGACATGGTGGGCATGGTGGACCTATCGGGTGCGACGGCGGAAGCGCCGGCTGTGTCGCTCCAGTCTGTGCCCCTCCAGCCGCTCGGCTCTTTTCGGCCCTACCGGCTGCTGCCCAGCAATTGGTCCTATGTCTATGGCGGCTCCGTGGGGCAGGGCGTTGTGGCGCTGCCAAAGGACCGCGAGCGCGTGCTCGCAGTTCAGATTGGCAGCGGAGGCCGTCAGGAAGAGACAGCCAATCGCGCGGCACAGCCTATGGCGGAGTTGCTGATCCGCGGCGGCGATACGCATCTGACCTTCGTGTGGTGGCGCGATGCGCTCTACGGCTACGGCGTTACGCAACTTGCCGCAGAGGGCGGCTTCCGCGGTGTAGATTGGGAGGCGTGGAGCAGGGACCCGACGCCGATCACCGAAATTGCGGGGCTGTATCCGCTGACGGATTACCGCGCACGCAGCCTCTTATGCCGCGAGACGCTCTACCGGCGCATTCCCGCCGAGGAGACAGCGTCTGGGGAAGCGGCAGGACTGCCGGTCATCGCCTTCCGCGGGCAAGACCGCGGGATTAAGTTCTGCCGCGAGCCGGTCCCGTCCCATCCCTATTACCCTGAAGGCGCGGCCCTCGCCTATCTGAGCCTGATGGCCGCCGCGAGCCGGACTGCAGAGCAGGAGGCGGCGTTGGCCGATCTGCTGACGCCGGATGCCGATGCCGGGCAGATCGCAGCAGATGCCGGCAGCGCGCTTTTGCCCAACGAGCGGGTGGAAGACATCGCCACGCACCCGACCGTGCCCGCTCTGCCCGCCAACTTGCAGAGCGGCGTCTTTGCGCCGACGACAGCCGTGTGCGTGGAACTGGCGCAGCAGGCCGAGCCGCAATTTCGCCGCTGGGTCTTGCTCACGCTGCGCTATCAGCCGCCCGACCTGGAACGCGGTCTGCCGGAACGCTGGACGGTTTCCGGGGCTGCACAAGCGCCGCCGCCGCCCGCCTCGCCGCAAACATCCTATTGCGAGTCGATCCTGACCCAGCCATGAGTCGCCGCCGCTTAGGAGCATGTGCGCCATGATTTTTCGACGCCAACCTGCCATCACCCACGAGGAGTTTGTGACCCAGTTGGAGGCCGGGCAGAGCGAGCGCATCGCCTTCGCGCCCGCCAAGACCTCGGCTAAGACATTGGCCGAAACGCTGGCGGCTATGGCGAACGGCGACGGCGGTACGGTCTTTTTGGGCGTTAGCGCACGCGGGGCCGTCCAGAAGGACAACGATGCCGAGGCGCTGCGCAAGTTGGTCGAGCAGGCCGGATTTCTTGCCGAGCCGCCGCTGATTTTGCCCGCCCCCCAGACGTTGAGCGGCGAGCGAGGCGCCGTGCTGGCTGTGCAGGTTCCGCCGGGGCTGCCGCACATCTACAGCCTGCACGGCCTATATCTGACGCGTACGGGCGCGGAGAACCGGCAGTTGACTACGCCGGAACTGCGCCGGCTGCTCCTAGAGCGCGGGGATACGGGTTTCGAGGCGCAGTTGGCGCCCGGCGCAACGCTGGAGGATTTGGACGAGGCGCGCGTCGTACGCTATCTGGAGCAGCTTTCGTTCGTGTCGGTCGATGACGTGCCGCAGGCGCTGTTGGCGCGCGGCTGTCTCGGTTATGGCGCAACCGGGCCGCGCCGCCGCGGGGCGGCGGACGTGCAGTTGGCGCCAACCGTAGCGGGCATCTTGCTCTTCGGGCGCAACCCGCAGCAGTTTTTGCGCAGCGCCGAGGTCGTCTGCGTGCGCTATGCCGGCAATACGATGGGCGATGAATTCGTGCGCCAGGATATCGGCGGCCCGCTGCCCGACCAGATACGCCAGGCGGAGGCGTTCGTGATGACGAATATGCGCCGCGGCATGCGCATCCGCGGCTTTGAGCGCGAGGACACCGATCAATTCCCAATCGCGGTGGTGCGCGAGGCGATCGTCAATGCCATCGCCCATCGTGATTACAGCATCCGCGGGGACGGCATCCGACTCTTTATGTTCAACGACCGGCTGGAAGTGTACAGCCCCGGCCGGCTGCCCGGCCACGTGACCTTGGAAAACCTGGTGGAGGAGCGCTACAGCCGCAACGAAGCAATTGTGGCCGTGCTCGGCGATATGGGCTATATCGAGCGGCTGGGCTACGGCATCGACCGCATGATCGCGACGATGGTCGAGCAGGGGTTGCCTGAGCCGGAGTTCGCAGAGACGTCCGCCGGCTTTAAGGTGACGCTGCACGCCGCGGGGCTGGACCTGGACGACGCAGAGACGTCGAAGCCGAAATGGGGGCATGCGTTCCTCAACGAGCGGCAAGAGCAGGCGTTGGCGTATGTACAGGCGCACGGGCGCATCACCAACAGCGATTACCAGCGCCTAGTCCCCGATGTCAGCGCCGAGACAATCCGGCGTGACCTGGCTGACCTGGTGGAGCAGAACTTGCTGCTGCGCATCGGCGAGAAACGCGCCACGTATTACATACTCAAGTAGCTTTTGGCGGGATGTTTTCGCGATACTGAGCGGCAACACAGTGATCTGCCACGATTTTCTCGAATTACTTGAACGATACCGTTGCATGCTTCGTTAAATTCGCGTAATTCGTGGCAAATAACAAAGGAGACCGTCCAAAAAGCAACATGTGTGCCGGACGGCAACCAACATGAAACAATTAGGCGAAAGAACCGGCCAGTGCGTGCCGGGCGTGGAGGAGTGATGCGCGGCGTATCGATTGTAGGGATCGGCCAGTCGCCGGTCGGGGAGTTGTGGGGGCGTTCGGCGCGACAGATCGCATATGATGCGGTGTCGGCCGCCATGGACGATGCAGGCATTGAGACCGCGGATGCGCTCTATGTAGGCAATATGCTCAGCGGCAGCCTGTTGAGCCAGGAGCATCTGGGCACGCTGGTGGCGGACGCTTGCGGGCTGTACGGCATCGAGACGGCCAAGGTCGAGGCGGCCTGCGCCAGCGGCGCTGCGGCGCTGCGTGTCGGCGTCATGGCCGTTGCCAGCGGCTTTCACGACGTGGTGATCGTGGTTGGGTTGGAGAAGATGACCGACACGGTGGGCCAGGATACGACTGCAGGCCTGGCGACCGCTGCCGACGCCGAGTACGAATCGCTGCACGGCGTCAGCTTTGTTGGCCTCAACGCGCTGATCATGCAGCGTTATCTGTACGAATACAAGGTCCCGCTGGATGCGTTCGCCGGGTTCAGCATCAATGCGCACAAGAACGGCGCCAACAACCCGAACGCCATGTTCCGCAGCCCCATCTCGCGCGAGGCCTATCTACGCGCCCCGTTGATCGCCACGCCGATCAACATGCTGGACAGCAGCCCGGTTTGTGACGGCGCGGCCGCGGTTGTGTTGACTTCGACGGCGCGCGCCAAGCAGATGAACACCGGTCATCACTGGGGCAGCGTCGAGATTCTCGCCAGCGCCAGCGCCAACGACACCCTGGCCGTACACGACCGCCGCGATCCGCTGGTCTTGGAGGCGGCGCAGGTGAGCGCAGTCAAGGCCTATGCCCAGGCCGGCGTCTCGGCGCAGGATCTGGACTTGTTCGAAGTGCATGACGCCTTCACCATCATGGCTGCATTGAGCCTGGAAGCGGCGGGCTTCGCTCAGCGCGGCGAGGGCTGGCGGCTGGCCGAGGAAGGCGCCATCGCCATCGAGGGCACTTTGCCCATCAGCACGATGGGCGGGCTGAAGAGCCGCGGCCATCCCGTTGGCGCCACCGGCGTCTACCAGATCGTGGAAGTGGTGCAGCAGTTGACGGGGCAGGCGGGCGCTAACCAGGTGCAAGGGGCGCGGCTAGGCATGGCGCAGAACATCGGCGGGAGCGGCGCAACCGTCGTCACGCATATCCTAGGCGCCTAACCGGCGCCGCTG
>CAYXRG010000055.1:7557-30087 GCA_964467575.1 uncultured Caldilineaceae bacterium
TAGGCGCCTAACCGGCGCCGCTGCCGGCCAACATACATAAGTTGTGTCAAGCAGTGCGCGACGCGTCAATTGACGCGCCCGCACTGTTCTTTTTGGGGGATGACAATTTGCATGCGCCGGCGTAGATTGGGAATGGGCCCTTCAGCGATGGTTCCCAGGAAGATGTCTCGGCGTGCCGTTTCGCCAAGGCTGGAGAGGATCGGCCGGATTTTCGCCTGCTCGAGAACTGCCAAAACCTATCAGGCCCGCAAGGGCTGCCTGACCGCGGCGCATATTCAGGCGGCATTTGCCGGATGAACCTTTCAATACCTATCAGGCCTTTCGGCAATGGGAGCGGATAGGAATTTAGAGTCCATATCTGTTAGCTTGGTAGCCATAGAATCGCTTCGGTTAGGTTGAGGCGGCCAATGCAGCGGCTAGTTGCGCACTTAAGAAGAGCGGCGGCCGGCTGCGCAGATTCAGCGACAACGGTGAAGGAGAACGACTCGAATATGGCAGTTCCGATTTTTTGGCGTAACAAGAAGCAGCGCTATAGTCTGCAAGGCGATGTATGCCCCGAATGCAGCCAGACCATCTTTCCGCCGCGAGAAGTGTGCCCGTTCTGCCACGGCCACCACTACGCTTTGGCCGGCCAGGTCACCGAAAAGCCGGCGCAGCAATTCGTCTTTGTGCTGCCCGAAGCCTATAGCCTGAGCGAAGCGGGAGATGACTAACCGGTGACGGCCAGTAAGCGCGCTGGGCTGCCCGGCCTGCAAGAGGCGATTCTTAGTGGGCAGGGTGAAGTCTACAGCTATACGGTAATGTACAACGTGCCCAAGGGCTACGAGGACCAAAAGCCCTATGTGGTGGCGCTGGTTAAGCTGGAGGAAGGCCCGTTGGTGACCGCCCAGTTGACCGACGTCGCGCCGGACGATGTGGAGATCGGCCTGCGCGTGGAGATGGTGACGCGCAAGCTGCGTGAGGAGGGCGACGAGGGCCAGATCGTCTATGGCTACAAGTTCCGCCCCGTGTTGTCCCGCAGCGAGTGAGCGAGTCGCCCGTCGGGCGATGCGTTAAGCACAACAAAAAGAACGCCGTCTGCCGCCAGGCAGACGGTTTTTTATGCCAGCGGTTTCCGGAAGATCGTATATGCCGTCAGGGCCGCAGCACGTAGTCGAGTACGATGCTGTGGACGATCCGCTCGACGGGCGCGCGGTCGTCGGTGAAGACGGGCGCGTCCGGATCCGGCGCGGCGGGCCGGGCATAAGCCTGGGCGCCTGTCGCAAACTGCACGAATTCGGCGGGAAGGTGTGCGGGCAGTTGCGCGATGTTGGCGGACAGGTTGGCTAGCTGCACCGGCTGCACGGTGGCTACCAGGAGCGAGTTGCCGATGGCGTCGGGCGGGCCCGGCTCGTCGATGACGTAGACGGAGGGGAAGACCCGGCTTGCGGTGGCGGCAAGCGCGTCGACAAGGGCGAAGTTGGTCGAGGTACGGCCTACGTTGACGGCGAGGATGCCGTCTTCGCTTAGCCGTTGGCGCGCTAGGTCAAAGAATTCGACCGTCGTCAGGTGGAAGGGGATGTAGGGCGGGCGATAGGCGTCTACCGCGATCAGGTCGAAGCGCGTCTCCGGCGGCTGGCCGGCCAACCAGGCGCGCCCGTCCGCCGCGACCGCGGTCAGGTTGGGCTGGTTCATGGCAAAGTACCGGCGGCCGACCTCGATGATGGCCGGGTCCAGTTCTACGCCGGTGATGTCGATGGGGCCGTAGATGTCGGTGAACAACTCGCTGACCGTGCCCGCGGCCAGGCCGATCAGCGCCATGCGATAGCCGTCTCCGGGCGTAGACGGGGCCGAGTTGAAGAGCGGCGCCAGCAGGAAGTAGTCCCAGATGCCCTGGCTGAGCAGCATGTCGGGGTGGTAGACGCTGTGCAGCCCCATGCCCTCGTTGAGCCTGAGGTGGCGTTCGCTCCCCCATTGGCGGACGACGATGTAGTTGTAGAGGCTCTCGTCTTCGTAGATGATTATGCCGGCGTCCGCGTCCCAGTCGCGGCTGAACGAACTTCCGGGGCCGGTTGCCAGTGCGAGCAGCAGGACGAGGACGAAGCTTGCCAGCGGAGCCCAGCGATGACGGGCGCGCAGGCTGCCCAGGCTGATCACTGCGAGCAGGCTGAGCGCGAGCAGGTAGAAGGTCCAGCGCGTGCCAAAGGCGGGGATGAGCCAGAGAACCGGCAGGAACGTACCCAGCAGGCTGCCCGCGGTGGAGATAGCGTAGAGACGGCCTGCGGTGTGACCGCTCTGGTCAACGCTGTGCATGGATAGACGCAAGGCCCAGGGGCCGGCGGTGCCGAGCAGGATGCCGGGAATGCTGAAGAGCAGCAGAACGGCGAGCAGCGCGGCCGCCAGCAGCCCCACGTCCAGCGCGGCCATGCCGGTGACGGCGAGGCGCAGCACCGGGCGGCTGAACGCGGGGGCAAGCGCAACCCCGACTGCGGCGAGGGTCAAGACCAGGTCCAGCTCGCGGCGGCGCGGATAGCGGTCCGCCAGCCGTCCGCCCAGCCAGGCGCCGACGGCCAGGCAGAGTAAGATCAAGCCGATCAGCGCGGCCCAGACGATCTGGTTGTTGCCGAAAGCCGGCTCGATCAGGCGGGACGCGGACAACTCCATGCCCAGCGTCACCGCGCCGCTGGTAAAGACGAGCCAATAGAGGGATGGATTGCGGTGCACAGGCGTGCCTATGGGGATGGCTGGCCCTCCAGGAAGCGGGCCTTGACCTCAGGCGGCGAGTTGTGCGGCAGGTCAAGCGCTTCCTGGAAAGGGCAAGAGACGAACACGGCTACGGAATGAGCAAGACCTTGCCTTTGGTCTGGCGCGCTTCCATGTAGCGGTGCGCATCCGCTGCCTGGGCGAGGGGGAACTCCCGGTCGATGCGCACTTCGAGCGCTCCGGAGAGCATCCAGTCGAAGACAGCTTGGCTGCGCGCCAGCAGTTCCTCGCGCGTAAGGACGTACGCGCCCAGGCTGGGGCGCGTCAGGAAGAGCGACCCCTTCTGGTTGAGGATCTGTGGATCGACGGGCGGGACGGGGCCGCTGGCTTGGCCGTAGAGCACCATGTAGCCGCGCGGCTTCAGACAGTTGAGGCTCTTGTCGAAGGTGGTCTTGCCCACCGAATCGTAGACGACCTCGACGCCCGCGCCGCCGGTGAGCCGTTTGACCTCGGCCTCGAAGTCGGTCTGCGTGTAGAGGATGACCTCATCGGCGCCGGCTGAGCGCGCCAGTGCGGCCTTCTCTTCCGTGGAGACGGTAGCCGCCACCCAGCCGCCCGCCTGCTTAATCATCTGCACGAGCAGATGGCCGACGCCGCCTGCGGCCGCGGTGACCACGGTCTTGTCACCCGGCTTGACGGGATAGGTGCTGTGGCAGAGGTAGTGCGCGGTGAGGCCTTGCAGCATAACCGCTGCGGCTTGCCGGCTGCTGACGCCTTGCGGCAAGGGGACGAGCTTCTCGGCCGCGATGCAGACGTATTCGGCGTAGGACGCGCCCTGCATGGTCCAGGCCACGCGGTCGCCCGGCTGCAGGCCGGAAACGTCGGGGCCGACGGCGTCGACCACGCCCGCGCCTTCCATGCCGGGCGTGAAGGGCGGCTTGAGCGTGTAGGCGCCGATGCGGTGGTAGATGTCGATGAAGTTGAGGCCGGCGGCTTCGACCTTGACGCGCGCTTGGCCGCGGCCGGGTTCGGGCGCGGCGATCTCCTCGTATTCGAGTACGTCGGCGTCGCCGGTGCGGTTGATGCGAATGGCTTTCATACATTCCTCCTGTTCAGGCCATGACGGCGGCTGTGGGTTGGCAGGTCGGCGCGTGTCCGGCGGCTACTGGTGGCCTAGCACGGCGTGGGGTTCGTAGGGTTCTTCCAGGTAGGCCATGTCCTCTGCCGGCAGCTCGATGTCGAGCGCGGCGACGGCGTCTTCCAGGTGCGGCATCTTGCTGGCCCCGATGATGGGTGCGGTGATGCCGGGCTTGTGCAGCATCCACGCCAGCGCGATCTGCGCGGGCGAGACGCCATGCTTGCCGGCTAGTTCGACGACGCGGTCGACCACGGTGAAGTCGCTGCCGGCGTAGTACATGTCGTGCGCAAAGGCGTCGCTCTTGGAGCGGGTGGTTTTGCCCCAGCCCTCGCGCGTGCGGCTGCCGGTTAAAAAGCCGCGTGCCAGCGGGCTCCAGGGGATGAGGCCGACGCCCTGGTCGATGCAGAAGGGGATCATCTCGCGCTCTTCTTCGCGATAGACCAGGTTGTAGTGGTTCTGCATAGAGACGAAGCGCGTCCAGCCGTGCAGGTCTGCGGTGTACTGCGCTTTGGCGAATTGCCAGGCATACATGCTGGAGGCGCCGATGTAGCGAGCCTTACCGGCCTTAACCACGTCGTGCAGGGCCTCCATCGTCTCCTCGATGGGCGTGTGACGGTCCCAGCGGTGAATCTGGTAGAGATCGACATAATCTGTACCGAGGCGACGCAGCGAGTTGTCGATGCCGGCCATGATGTGTTTGCGCGAGAGGCCGCGGTCGTTGGGCGCGTCGCTCATGGGGCTGAAGACCTTGGTCGCGAGCACCACTTCGTCGCGCTTGGCGAAGTCGCGCAGGGCGCGTCCCGTGACTTCTTCGCTGACGCCGAGCGAGTACACGTCCGCCGTGTCGAAGAAGTTGATGCCAAGTTCGAGGGCGCGCTGCACAAAGGGACGGCTTTCCTCCTCATTCAGCACCCAGTCGCGCCATTTGGATGTGCCGTAGGTCATCATGCCCAGACAGATGCGCGAGACCTTCAGGCCGGTGCGTCCAAGGTTGACATATTGCATGAGGCATCTTCCTTTCCGATGGAGGCGTAGACCATGCCGGGCCGCAGAGAGGCCCGCAGGGCATTATAGCATATGGCGGCGGAGGGGGCGGTTAGCGGATGCGCTGGAAGATGCCGGCTGCACCCATGCCGCCGCCGATGCACAGGGTCGCCAGGCCGAATTCCCGGTCGCGACGTTGCAGCTCGTGGAGCATCTGCACGACCAACTTGGCACCGGTGCAGCCGAGAGGATGCCCCAGAGCGATCGCGCCGCCGTTGACGTTGGTGATCTCTTCGTCCAGGCCGAGCCGGCGGATCACAGCCAGGGTTTGGACGGCGAAAGCCTCGTTCAGCTCGATCAGATCGATGCCGTCAAGCTGCATGCGCGCATATTGCAGCGCCTTGGGCACGGCTGCCACTGGGCCGATGCCCATGATCTCCGGGGGAACGCCAGCGACCGCATAGCTGACGAAGCGCGCCAATGGCCGGAGGCCGGCAGCGGCAGCGCGTTCCTCGCTCATGAGGAGCAGAGCGGCGGCGCCGTCGCTGGTCTGGCTGCTGTTGCCCGCGGTGACGCTGCCGCCGGCGCGGAAGACCGGCGGCAACTGCGCCAGGGCTTCGGCGGAGGTGTCGCGGCGTACGCCTTCGTCGCGGTCGAAGGTGAAACGCGTCTCTTGAACTTCGCCGCCCGCGCCCGTCTTGACGGTGACAGCGAAGGGAACGATCTCGGCGTCGAAGCGACCGGCATCTTGCGCGGCGGCTGCGCGGTGATGACTGCGCAGCGCGAAGGCGTCTTGCTCTTGGCGCGGGATGTCGTAGCGTTGCGCCAGGTTTTCGGCCGTCAGGCCCATGCCCAGGTAAACGTCCGGGCGCTCCGCCGCTAGCGCAGGGTTAGCAGCGAACTTGTTGCCGGCCATCGGCACGAGGGACATGCTCTCCACGCCCCCGGCGATGAGCACGTCGCCCATGCCGGTCGCGATCTGTTGGGCTGCGACGGCAATAGCCTGCAGGCCGCTGGCGCAGAAGCGGCTGACCGTTTGCCCTGCCACGCTCACGGGCAGGCCTGCGCGCAGCGCGACGATGCGTCCGATGTTCATGCCTTGCTCCGCTTCCGGCATGGCGCAGCCCAGCACGACGTCCTCCACTTCCTCCGGCTCGATGCCGGCGCGGTCGACTGCGGCTCTGACGACCGCGGCCGCCATATCGTCGGGGCGGACGGCGTGCAGGCTGCCGCGCGGGGCCTTGCCCACGGCTGTGCGCACGGCGGAAACGATGACGGCCTGTCGCATGGGCTAAGTTCTCCTTGAGTCTGTCGGGTTGTGCTGCCGGAAGGCGGCGTGCGGCCTTTCAGTTGCGCAGCGGTTTGCCGTGCTGCAGCATGTAGCGGATGCGCTCTTGCGTCCTAGGCTCGCCGGCGAGGCTGAGAAAGGCCTCCCGTTCGAGGTCGAGGAAGTATTGCTCGTCCATCCAGGAAGGCTCGCTCAGGTCGCCGCCGCAGAGTGTGTATGCCAGCTTATCGGCGATTTTGGCGTCATGCGCGCTGATGCGGCCGGCCCGCCGCAGTGCATGGATCTCGACGCGCATGTTCGCCAGCGCGCCTCGGCCCGCGGCATAGACCGTTCCTGTGGTCTGCGGGGGGATGTAGCCGCTGCTTGCCAGGTGGAGCGTCTCGCGCTTGGCTTCCGATAGCAGGCGGTCGTCATTCATGACGATGCGGTCCTGCGCGCCGAGATAACCGATCTCCTGCGCGTCGAGCGCGGAGGTCGACACGCGGGCGAAGCCGATGGTCTCGAAGACGCGGCGCAGGTAGGGCATGGGGCCGACGTGGGCGATACGCATGTGCGGGCTGACGTTGCGGCGCACCATTTCCTTGCAGCCGCCCCAGGCCGGGATGATGCCGATGCTTGCTTCGACTAGGCCGAGATAGGACTCGGCATGTGCGACGATGCGGTCCGCGGCCAGGCACGCTTCGACCCCGCCGCCGAGGACGCGCCGGAACGGCGCGGCCGTTACCGGCGCGGGTGCGCGGCGCAGGGCCATGAGTGTATCTTGGCCCAATCGCAGAAAAGCCTCCAACTCGCGCCATTGACCGGCCTCCACGGCTGCGGCGAACAGCTTCAGGTTGGCGCCGGCCGAAAAGAGCGCGCCTTGGTTGCCGATGACGAGGCCGGCGGCGCCGCCGTGAAGCCGCTCGACTGCAGCCTGCGCCAGCGCCATGATGCCCGCGTCCAGCGTGTTCATCTTGCTGCGAAACTCCAACAGCAGGATGCCGCCGCCCATGTCGAGCAGGGCGGCGGATTCGTTGGCGGCGAGGGTCCTGTCCAAAGCATAGAGCGCCGAGATGCTTGCCGCCTGCCCGTCTCCTTCCACGGGGCGATAGTCATCCTGTGCCAGACTGTAGACGCGGCGTTCCGGGCCCGACGCCTGGTAGAAGGACATGCGACCCGCCTCGACGAGGCCGTGCACCCAGGGCGCGACGGAGAAGCCCTCGGACTCCATGCGCGCCAGCGTGGGGTGCAGGCCAAGGGCGTCCCATGTCTCGAAGGGGCCGAGCTCCCAGGCGAAGCCCCAGCGCATAGCGTTGTCGATCTCAGTGATGCTATCAGCGATTTCGGGAATGCGCCGGGATGCGTAGGCAAGGGTATGCGCCAGCGTATGCCAGACGAGGCGACCGGCGCGGTCCTCATTAGCGATCAACGCTGCGAGGCGCTGCGGCAGGGGCAGCTTGGCCGCAGCGGCGATGTGCGGCCAGTCCAGCGGGTTTGGCGGCAGGTGGCGGACGACGCCTTTCGCCGCTGCCTCCAGGTCCAGTCCCCAGAAGGACTTGCCGCCCTGGTCGTCGACGACCGTGCGGTAGAAGCCCTGGCCGCTCTTGGCGCCGAGCAGCCCGTTGTCGATCAACGTGTGCAGGATGGCGCGGGTGCGTTCGCCGTGCAGAGCGGTGCGGCCTTCGTCGTGCGGGATCAAGGGGTAGAGGTTCTGCGCGATGAGGGCCATCACATCTATGCCCACGATATCGAGCAGGCGAAAGGTCGCGGTCTTGGGTCTGCCTAGCAGCGGGCCGGTTAGGAGGTCTGTTTCTTCCACGGTGTAGCCGTGGGCGGCGGCGAACTCGACGAGGTCGCCCTGGATGATGCTGAAGAGGCGGTTGGCAATGAAGGTGGGCGTGTCATTGCATACGACGACGCCCTTGCCGAGAATGTGTTCGGCGAAGGCGCGCAGCCGCGCCGTGATTGCGGGATCGGTGTCGCCGGTGGGGATCAGTTCGAGTAAGCGCAGGTAGCGGGGCGGGTTGAAGAAATGCGCGCCGAGCGCGCGTTGCCGGAAGGACGGGCTTCGTCCCGCCATGATCAGACTGACGGGGATGCCGGAGGTATTGGTTGTGATGATGGCGCCGGGCTTGGCGCAGGTTTCGATGCGCGCCATGAGGGCCTGTTTGGGGCCCGGACGCTCGACGATGGCTTCGATGATCCAGTCGGCTGCGGTAACCGCCTCTTCAAAGCCGTCTGTCAGATTGCCGAGGCGGATGCGCGCCGCTACCGAGGGCGCGAAGAGGTTGTCGGGCTTGGCCTTGAGCATGCGCTCGTAGCCGGCGCGCACGATGCGGTTGCGTACGGGCGGGCTGTCCGGCGCTAAGCCGGCGGCGGCCTCTTCCGGGGTGAGTTCCGCAGGCGCAAGGTCGAGCAGCGTCACCGGCAGGCCGGCGTTGGCGATATGTCCGGCGATGGCCGCGCCCATCGTGCCTGCTCCGATCACGGCGACCCGGTTGATTGCATAGGGCATGTGCGTCTGGTCCTTGGCAGATTGCCTGGCAAAGGAGAGGTCAGCCGGCTTGCCCGCCGGCGACGGGATGTGCGTCCAGGTCCTCCGGGTCAAGCGGCGCAGGTTCTGTCACCGGTTCGAGGTGGACGAGGGCCTCGCCTACGTTGGGGACGTTGGCGCGGATCGCCTCCTGCAACTGCGTGCTTAGTTCGTGCGCCTCCGTCATCGAGAGGTCGCCGTCGACCAACGCTTCCAGCGTGATGAAAAGCTTGCCTTCCACCTGGTGCACCTGGATGTTGTGCGGCTCGCTAAGGTCGTCGATACGGGTAGCCGCCTGTTCGATGAGGCGGTGAACGTGGCGGTGCAGCCCGCTGCTGACGCGCGCGCTGGGCAAGACTTCGCGGCTGGCAAGCTCGATGTGGCTGTGTACCGACGCAATGCCGAGTTGCCGTTCCATGAGGGTTCGCTCCAAACGGTCGACCAGGTGATGCGCCTCGGCCAGCGAGATCGTCGGTTCGACGCCGACGTGGAGGTGCAGGCTGAGCCGGTTGTCGACGGCCTGCACCCAGCATTCGTGCAACGCAATGCCCAACTCCTGGGCGGCCAGGTTGACCGCTGTATAGAGGTCCATAGCGCTATTGCCCTGCCGCTCGGCCTCGGCATGGACGGTGACGTCGCCGACGCCCGGCAGAATGAGCAGGCGGCGGCGCACCTCGTCGGCGATGGCGTTGGCGTCTTGGATCGAGAGATGCGGTGCGACGCGCACATGCAGATCGATGGCGATGCTGTCGAGCGGGCCGCGGCTGCGGATGCGGTGGTAGCTCTCTACGCCTTCGACGCCGGCTACGACGGCGCCGATGTTCTCGGCGGAGAGGGTGGCGCGGTCGACGAGGGCGGGCAGGTTCTCGCGCACGGTGTCGATGCCGATTTTGGCGATGACTGCGGCGACGAACAGCGCCACAAGCGGGTCGGCGAGGGGATAGCCCAGCCATACCAAGAGGAGGCCGACGAGCACGGCGGCGCTCACGCCGATGCTGGCGAGGGTGTGGCGGGCGTCTGCGTGCAGGACTTCGCTGTTGAGCCGCCGCGCTTGGCGCAGCTCCCACCAGCCGGTTGCGCTCTGCACCGTGGCGCCGAAGACGAGCGCGCCGATACTCCGCCAGTCAACGAGCGGCGAAGGCGGGTCAAACAGCCGGTCGACGGCGCCGCGCGCCAGTTCCCAGGCCGTGATGAACAGCGCCGCGGCGATGAAGAGCGCGGCCACGGTCTCGAACTTGCGATGGCCGTAGGGGTGCTCATCGTCGGGCGGGCGGCTGCTGACGCGCACCGCGGCTAGGCCGATGGCGTTGGACAGCCCGTCGAAGAGCGAATCCAGGCCGTCGGCCACCAGGCTGAGCGCGCCGGTCGCAATGCCTACAGCCAGCTTGGGGATCGTAGCCAGCAGGTTGAGCAGGAAGGTGACGATCAGCACCCGTTGGATGGCGGGAAAGTCGCGTGTCATTGCTGTAGGCCAGGCTATGCGGCCGGTGCTAGGCGGTGTTGGTCATTCCTGGGCGCTGAGCACGGGCGAGGCCGAGCCGTTCACCTGCGGCAGGTGCAGGATGTCGAGCGGGCGTACGCGCGCCGGCGTCAGCGGGTCGCCGAGGAGCAGGAACGTTCTCGCTACATCCTGGCAGCAGGACTTGTCCAGGACAACATGATTATAGCCTGCCTGGGTGAGCGCGCCAAGCGTGCCGCGCAGAGGCGGGGCTTTCCACAGGGCGCGGTAGAAGCCGACCTGGAGCGCGTCGTGGCCGGTGGCGACGCTGAGGCCGGACGGCCCCCACATAGCGACGGCTCCGCCGCCCGGATGTAGGACGAGGCGTTCGTCGAGCGTGCCGTGGTACGCTGCCGGGATGGTGAACTGGGCTGTGTAGCAGGTCATGGACAGGCCGATGAACAACCGGTCTCGGTTGGCGAGCAGGTCCACATCCGTAAGGCCGAAGAGACGATAGTCATAGCCCGCCGTATCGCCCATTCTGGCCCACTGCCAATGATTGGAGTGGCCGGTGAACGTTGCCAGGCCCGCGCCGCCAGCGAGGGTGTTGAGCGTTTTGGCCTGGGCCGCGCTCTGGTTGGCTTCGAGCCAGGGCAGCACTCTCTCGTACCAATCGCGCAGGTCAGGCGATAGGACGGCGGGGTCCACACGGGTGTTATAGTAGACGCGGGCGGTGTCGATTCGGGCCGGTTGGAGTTCGATGATGCCCTCGATGAATTGCCAGAAATTGCCGGCGTCATCTGTGACAATGCGACCGTCTTCCAACTGGATAATGTAGTCGTCGGAAATTTGGATCGAGCGGTTGCGCCAGGATGCGACGACATTGCGATCCGTTTCATAGCGCACGATTTTGTCGACGACATTCTCCAGTTCGCCCGTATCGGCTACGGGGAGGCGGCCGATCCAGATGTCGATCAGGAAGGCCGGGCCGGCAGCAGGCGGAACGCGCTGGCCGTCTCCGGTGAGCGGGTCGTCTCCGTCGAGCTGGGCGTAGCAATTCTCGCAGGCGGTTACGCCGATCCAGGGGTCTACGTCCGCCAGGTAGGGCGGGATGTGGTTGGGGTTGTCAAAGCCCAGGTAGTTGAGCGGATCATAAGTGCCGTCGCCGACGAGCACGGCGGAGACGGGCGACGGGCTCCATGCGCTGACAGCGTAACGCAGGAAATTGCGGATGGCCGTGGGGTCGACAAAGCCGTAGCTCCAGGCGTCGTAGATGGCCTGCACGTCGACGACCTTTACCTGGTAGCCTTGGGCAGTGCGATGGGCAACGAGCGGCTGTAGCGCGTCGTGGAAGAGGCGCGGCGCAATGTAGACGGCATGTGCGCCGCCGCTGAAGGTGACGGGATTGTGGACTTCCAGACGGGGGCGGTGCAGCGTGCCCGCGCCGGCGACGAGGTAGTCGTGCACGTCCGGGCCGTCCTCGAAGATCAACTCTGTCTGGGATTCCGCCGCGGCATCGACCTGCATCGGAGCGGATAGGAGGGGAAGATATAGCGGGTCGGATGTCTCTGCTGCGCTGGGAGATGTGAGGACTTGCGGTCTGAGCGGATCGGTCACGTCGTAGAGCCAGGCGTTTTCGGGCGCGCCGCCAACCTGGTAGCGCCAGGTCCCGGCAACGCCGCGGAAGGCCGCGCCCTTGCCGCCCAGCGCCAGACGGACAGGCTGCTCCCAGCGGATCTCATCGAAAAAGACGGCGCTGCCGTTGGCGTTGGGCAGCAGCTTGACAGCGAGCGCGGCCGTACGTCCGCCGGTTTCAATGCGGCGGCTGAAGTTCTGCACCTTGCCCTGGCCGAAGTCGACGATCCAGTCGGCGTTGCCATCGGTATAGGCAACCGAGCCGCCGCCCAACTGTAGGCGGTGGGGAACTTGCGTTTGTGTCGTGTCATTGGTTTCGGCCGCGGTCACGGCTAGGGTGAAGACGGACGGCAGTGGGGCGTTTTCGGCAAGCGGCAGGCGTACGCCGAGGTTCGCCTGAAAACTGGGTGCATTGGCGCTGGTCGTAGACGGCGTAAGGTTGCCGCGCAGATGGAACCAATTGTCGCCATCGGCGCCGGGTATCGTAGATTCGTAGAGTTTGTTGAGCCGCCACACCCCGGTTTCGAGCGCCACGGTGCGCGCCTCCGCCTGCTTTGGGGCGACGTTGCGCGTCGCCATGCGCAGCCCGTCGTTGGCGGCTTCGATCAGCCAGTAGACATCCTCTTGGTTCCAGACATCGCCCGGCGTAGGGGCATAGAAGCGCAGCGACTCGCCGCCGGAGAGTACGCCGTCACGGTTGTTGTCTATGACTTGAAGCGCGCCCTCGGTCCCGCGATAGTAGAGGCGCAGTTTGCTGGCGGAGGGGTTGGGGAGGCCGGCGGCAGCGAGTTCATCGGCGGTGATGTGCTGAATGCCGGCTTGCGCCACGAAAACCTTGACTGCCCGCCGGCCCGCCAGGTTGTTGGTAGGGGGCGAAACCGCGCCGGTGAGCGCGGGCGCCGCTTGACTCTCGATAGCATCCGGTTCGCCGGAAGGCAAGAGCGCTGAGAGGTCGCCGGCAGGTTGGCTGCCGGGGATGACGGCGTTGAATTCGACCACACGGCGCAGCGCGCCGGAAGAATCTTGGTAGACTTCGCTAAAGGCATAGACTGCGATCTGCACGCCGCGCATCCGGCCTGTGCGCAAGAGGAAGAGCGGCGCGTCGGGCAAGGGCGCGGTTTCTGCTGGTTGGAGCCAGGGGGCCGGCTCCCAGTCGAGCGCGGGCGGCGACAGCTCCGGGGCGGCCGGCAGCTGGCCCGTCCAGGCGACGTCGACCAGATGCGAGGCGGTCGCGGCGGGCAGGAAGTCGCCGTCGCTGCGCACGGTGAATGTCTGCATGGGCAGCAGGTGCGCCCCGTAGGGTTGCAGCGGGAGTTGCGTTGTCGAGGCGGCAGCGTCGGCCGCGGATGGGGCGGCCAGCCAGCGGACTTGAGTCTCTCCGGGCGCGGCGGTCACTGATAGGGAGGGGCCAGGAACGTTTTGCGGTTCCTGGGCTTGCGCCGCCGGCGCGTTGCCGGGTTGCAGCAAAAACGAAGCCGTCAACAGCGCGATGACCGCGATGCGAATCGTTCTGGGAATGGAATTGCGCACGGTGAGATTGTCCTGAGTCGCTAGGGGCGATCCCGCTTCGCAGCCCTGCACAACCGGCTTGCGAGGTAATGGGTCGCCGCGTCGGTTCCGAAGACCGGATTATACCAGAGTCATACGGAATAACTGTACGGAAAACCGCCAAGTTCCCGACGGCGCGCGATGAGGCGGCATAACAAACGCTCCGGCAGAGTTTGTCTGCCGGAGCGTTTCTCAGCAAAGCATTGATGGAACCCGGCCAGCAGGCCAGGCGTGACCGACGAACCCGGCTGTTACTCCGCCTTCTTGTTGCGTCGCGAGGCGGCTGCAGCGGAGAGTGCGGCCAGACCCGTCCCGAAGAGGACGACAGTGATCGGCTCCGGAATTTCAGCCGGCGGGGCTGGAGTCGGCTGCGGCGTCACGGTCTGCGGCGGCTGAAATGTTTCGGTCGCCGGCACAGGCGTATCAGTTGCCGGTACGGGCGTGTCAGTCGCCGGTACAGGCGTATCAGTTGCCGGTACGGGCGTGTTAGTCGCCGTCGGCAAGGTCGGTTGCGTGGTCGGCGTATCAGCAGCCAGCGGCGCAGCCTCTACTACAGGCGTGCCAAAGTTCCCGAAAGACATGATAGCAAACGAAAGAATCAAGAATACGGAAGCCAGGATATAGAGGTAGGTCTGTCGATATCGATTCATGGGCACTTCTCCACTTGAGAATGAGCGGATGATGATACAGATCGATGAATAAATGCCAAACGAATAGGAGGGAGCCGATCGCTCCATATGCCTGCAACTATCTTATCACAAGCGCCGCACAACTTCAAATCGAGTTTTGATGCGTTCGGATCGCACTTGTGCCGGGCGATTCTGCCTGGTCCTTCACATTGAAATACGGTTAGGCGGTGTCATCGGGTTACGGTGAGGCGTGCGCGCCGCGCCTTGCGAAAAGTGTCCCACAAAGGCGCGGCGATTCCAGGTTCTTTGGCAATGCTGGTATGATAATGCGCGTTTTCGCAGGAAACCATAGGTGGGAAAAACTGGACGCCTCCAAAGGACATGCGGCGCTGCCGCCGTTTCGATGCCAGCAGTGAAAGGATGGGACGATGGCTAGTCAGAATTATTTCGGCGCGAAGGCCACATTCGATACCGGGAGCGGGCCGGCGACGCTGTATCGTCTGGCAGCATTGGAGGAGCAAGGGGCGGCGACGATTTCTCGTCTGCCTTTCTCGATCCGGGTGCTGCTGGAGGCCGCGCTGCGCCAGGCCGATGGGTTTGAGATCACGCGCGAGGCAGTAGAGACCATCGCACAGTGGGGGCCGGATACGGCTGGCAAGGTGGAGATACCTTTCAAGCCGGCGCGCGTGGTGCTGCAAGACTTTACCGGCGTGCCCAGCGTGGTCGATCTGGCCGCGGTGCGCAGCGCCGTAGCGCGGCTGGGCGGCAACCCCGCCGCGGTGAACCCGCTGACGCCGGTTGACCTGGTGGTGGATCACAGCGTGCAGGTGGACCGTTTCGGCAGCGTATTCGCCCTGTTCTATAACGCCGAGCGCGAGTTCGAGCGCAACCGAGAACGTTACGAGTTCCTGAAGTGGGGCCAGGAGGCGTTCGATAATTTCCGCGTGGTGCCGCCGGCGACCGGCATCGTCCACCAGGTGAACCTGGAGTACCTAGCGGATGTGGTGCATCTGGCGGCGCACAACGGCATGCCGGTGGCCTACCCCGATTCGTTGGTCGGCACCGATAGCCACACGACGATGATCAACGGCCTGGGCGTCTTGGGCTGGGGCGTCGGAGGCATCGAGGCCGAGGCGGTGATGTTGGGCCAGCCCATCTATATGCTGATGCCGGAGGTCGTGGGCTTCCGGCTGACGGGAGAGTTGCCGGAGGGCGCGACGGCCACGGACTTGGTGCTGCGCGTCACGGAGATGCTGCGCAAGAATGGCGTGGTCGGCAAGTTCGTCGAGTTTTACGGCCCCGGCTTGTCCCATCTCTCCTTGCCCGACCGCGCGACCATTGCCAACATGGCGCCCGAATATGGCGCTACCACGGGCTTCTTCCCCGTCGATGCCGAGACTTTGCGCTATCTGATCGGGACGGGGCGCAGCGAGGAATTGGTTGACCTGGTTGAACGGTACAGCAAGGAACAAGGGCTGTTTCATACGCCGGAGACGCCCGCGCCCGAATTCAGCGAGACGCTGGAACTGGACATGAGCACGGTCGTCCCCAGCCTAGCCGGTCCGAAACGGCCGCAGGATCGCATCAACCTGAGCAACGTCAAAGAGGTGTGGACTTCGGGGCTGAGCGCGCCTGTCGGGCCGCAGAGCTTCGGCATCAGCCCGGACAAAGCGAGCGTGACCGTGCCGGTCGAATATGTGGGGCGGCGCTTCGAGTTGACGCACGGCAGCGTAGTCATCGCGGCTATCACCTCGTGCACCAACACCAGCAACCCTAGCGTGATGATCGGCGCCGGCCTGCTGGCGAAGAAGGCGGTGGAACGCGGGCTGGACGTGAAGCCGTGGGTGAAGACGAGCATGGCTCCAGGCAGCAAGGTGGTGACCAAGTACCTGGAAGAGAGCGGTCTGATCCCTTATTTGGAGGCGCTCAATTTCCACACCGTCGGCTACGGCTGCACAACATGCATCGGCAACAGCGGGCCGCTGCCCGCGGCGATCAGCGAGGCGATCCATACCGGCGACCTGGTGGCCGCGGCAGTTTTGAGCGGCAACCGCAACTTCGAAGGCCGTATCAGCCAGGACGTGCGCGCCAATTTTTTGGCCTCGCCGCCTCTGGTCGTGGCTTACGCCATCGCCGGCACAGTGAATATCGACCTGGCGCAGGAGCCGCTGGGCTACGACCCGAACGGGGAGGCTGTCTATCTGCGCGATGTGTGGCCCACCCAGGCCGAGGTGCAGGCTGCTGTCCGCCGCAGCCTGAAGCCCGAGTTGTATCGCGAGGAGTACGCCGATGTCTTCACCGGCAACGAGCAGTTCAACGCCATTCCCGTGGCGGGCGGGGCGGTCTTCGACTGGGACCCGGACAGCACATACATCAAGGAGCCGCCGTTCTTCTACATCGACCTGGACTTGCCGCCGGTTGAGCCGATTGAAGGGGCGCGGGTCTTGGCGATGATGCCGGACAGCACAACGACAGATCACATCAGCCCGGCCGGTTCCATCGCGCCGGGCAGCCCCGCGGCCAAGTATCTGCTGAACCACGGCGTCGAGCGCTCGGAATGGAATAGCTACGGCAGCCGCCGAGGCAACCACGAGGTGATGATGCGCGGCACGTTCGCCAATATCCGCATCAAGAACCGCATGCTGCCCGGCGTCGAGGGCGGCGTAACCAAGCACATCCCCAGCGGCGAGATTCTGTCCATTTGGGACGCGGCGGAGCGCTATAGGCAGGACGGCACGCCGCTGATCATCATCGCAGGCAAGGAGTACGGTTCCGGCTCCAGCCGCGACTGGGCGGCGAAGGGTCCGCTGCTGCAGGGTGTGCGCGCCGTGATCGCGGAGAGCTACGAGCGCATCCACCGCAGCAACCTGGTCGGCATGGGCGTGCTGCCGTTGGAGTTCTTGCCGGGCGAGTTGCCGGAGAGCCTGGGGCTGACGGGGTACGAGACGTATGATATTCTAGGGCTGGACGAGGAGATGACGCCCGGTCAGCGCTATACGGTGCGCGCTGTCGCAGATGACGGCATCGTCACCGTATTCGAGGCGCTCAGCCGCATCGATACGCCCGTCGAGGTACGGTATTATAAGAACGGCGGCATTTTGCACACGGTGCTGCGGCGCATCGTGCGCGAGCAGTTGCAGAAGGGGATCTGAATGAACAACGGACGATACGAACCAACGGGCTGGGATCTGTCCGATCTGTTGCCCGACGCATCAGAGACGGTGATCCGCGAGCGGATTGAAAAACTAGAGCGTTCGGTGGCGGCGTTCGAGGCGCAGCGCTCGCGGCTTAACCCGGAGATGGACCCGGATCTGCTGGTCGAACTGGTGCGCCAGTACGAGAGCCTGGTCGAGCAGGTCTATGTGTTGGGCTCCTACGGCAGCCTGTGGTTCTCGGCGGATACACAGTCGACGGCAGCTCTGAGCTTTCGCAATCGCATGCAGCAGACCTTGACCGCCATCCAGAACCGTCTACTCTTCTTCGACCTGTGGTGGAAGGGGCTGGACGACGACGAGGCCGCAGCCCTGTTGCCGAGCGCGGAGCAGTATCCGGACTACCGCCATCACCTGTCCGACCTGCGGCGCACTAAGCCCTATATGCTGGACGAGAAATCGGAGCAGATCGTCAACATCAAGGATGCCAACGGTATGGACGCCTTGATGACGCTCTACGAGATGTTGACTAGCCGCTTGGAATTCACGCTTGAGGTGGACGGCAAGAAGCAGACCTTGACGCGCGATGCGCTGATGAGCTATGCCCACTCGCCGCGGCCCGAACTGCGCGCCGCCGTGTACCAGGAGTTGTACAGGGTATACGGGCAGGAATCGAACGTTCTGGCGCAGATGTACGCCAACCGTGTACGCGATTGGCACGGGGAGCAGGTGGAACTGCGCGGCTACACGTCACCCATTGCGGTGCGCAATGTCGCCAATGACATCCCCGACGGCGCCGTCGATACGCTGCTGGATGTGTGCCGGCGCAACGCCGACGTGTTCCAGCGCTATTTCCGGCTCAAGGCGGGCTGGCTTGGCGTGGATAAGCTGCGCCGTTACGACATCTACGCGCCGCTGGCCGAATCGGACCGCGAGATTGATTATGATCGCGCGGTGCGCATGGTGCTGGAAACCTTCGCCGAGTTCGACTCTACGTTGGCGGAGCAGGCGGCGCGCGTCTTCGAGCGCAACCATATCGACAGCGAGGTGCGCAAGGGCAAGCGGGGCGGCGCGTTTTGCGCTACGGTGCTGCCTTCGCAGACGCCGTGGGTGCTGATGAACTTCACGGGCAAGGTGCGCGACGTGGCGACGCTGGCGCACGAGTTGGGCCACGCCATCCACAGCATGATGGCGGATGATCATTCTGTGCTGACGCAGCACGCGGCGCTGCCCTTGGCCGAGACGGCTTCGGTATTTGCCGAGATGCTGCTCACCGATCGGCTGCTGGAACAGGAGAAAGAGCCGCTGGTGCGGCGCGAACTGCTGGCGACAGCGGTGGATGATATGTACGCCACGGTTATGCGCCAGGCTTTCTTCGTTCTCTTCGAGCGCGACGCGCACCAGGCCATCCTAGACAACAAGACCGCGGACGATCTGTATGCGCTGTATATGGCAAACTTGGAGAACCAGTTCGGCGATAGCGTGGAACTGACCGACGAGTTCCGCTACGAGTGGGTGAGCATCCCGCACATCTATCACACACCGTTCTACTGCTACGCCTATAGCTTCGGCCAACTGCTCGTATTGGCGCTCTACCGGCGCTATCAACAGGAGGGTGACGCGTTTAAGCCCGGTTATCTGCGCCTGCTGGCGCATGGCGGCTCGGCGCGACCGGCCGACATCTTGCAGGAGGCGGGCATCGACATGTCGGACCCGGCATTCTGGCAAGGCGGCTTTGACGTCATCCGCGATATGATCGATCAGTTGGAGGCGATCCGGGCGTAGGGCGGACCGCGGAGCAGAACGCAAGGACGCTCAGGGCGCGTCGACTTCACCGCAGGCTGGCTGTCTCGGGTAGTCTCTCGGCATAGGCCTGCGGTGAGTCTTTGCCTATGTGCTGCCGCGCTGGTATACTGGAACCACCGAAGACGACAAATCACATCCGGATACCGGTCGCGTGGCGGGCGATGCCGCCACAGCGGACATGCAAGGAACTATGGCGGGAATAAGTGGGCGCGTGCGGGTCGCCGCCGGGCTGGACGAGCAACCGGACCAGCCGCAGCGGGCGATCCGCGCGGCGTTTGTGGGCAGACGCGGCATTGCCGCACAGTTGGAAGCAATGTTGGCCGGCGAGACGGCGGACGCGCCCGCTCGCGAGACCAGCGACGCCATCGCTCTGATCGCGCTGACCAGTCAGAAAGCCGCGTTGCGTCTGTTGCGCACTGACCCGCCGCCCGTGCTGTTGGTGGAGATCGACCCGCGGCCGGACAGCCGGCTGCGCTTTTGCGCGACGGCGCGCAGCAGGCTGCCGACGCTGGCAATCCTCGCTGTGGGCGTGGAACCTCCGCGAGGTTCGTTCGCGTTTGACGGCTTTCTGCCGTTGCCGTTATCGCAGGAAGGCGTGGACCGGGCGCTTGAGCGAATACGCAGCCGGTCCACCGGCCATGTGTTGCTGCGCGGGCCATTTCGTCTGGACTTGGCAACGCGCACCCTCGACACCCCGCGCGGCACGCGTCATCTGACGCCTAAGCAGTGCGCCTTGCTCGAACTGCTCATGCGGCGGCACGACCAGGTGGTCCACCGGCGCGAGATCATGGCAGCCATCTGGGAGACGTCTTATCTGGATGATACGCGCACGCTGGACGTGCACATCCGCTGGCTGCGCGAATGCATTGAGCCGGACCCGTCCAGCCCGCTCTATCTGTTAACGGCGCGCGGGCGGGGCTACACCTTCCAGACGCCGGAATGTACTTCGCCCTGACTGCCTCACGGCCTGCGGACGCAATATGCGGATATGACACGTGCCCGACCTGTCGTCTAGCCTAAGCAAAGAAACGGGGTTTCTACGCCGAAACTCCGTTTCTCGTTTGTGTTACTGGAAACGGCGGGCGGCTGAGGGGGAGCAGGGTCGTCAACCGACCCGACGTCGCGCCTCCACTACGTTGGGCAGCCGGTCGATTTTGGTGAGGATGCGCGTCAACTGCGCCGCGTTCTGGATTTCGAGGGTGGCGTTGATCAGCGCCAGGTTGTCCTTTTGGCCGGTCAGCGCCTCGACGCTGATCATGTTGATGTGCTCGTCGGCGACCAGCGAGGCCACGTCGCGCATGAGGCCGGCTCGATCATAGGCGCTGACCTGGATCTTCACGGGGTAGGTCGCTTCAGGGCGGTCCGCCCATTTGACGTCGACTAGGCGATTCTCCTGGCCGTTGCGCACGATGTGGGTGATATTGGGGCACTTGGTGCGGTGGATAGTGACCCCGCGGCCGCGGGTGACATAGCCGACGATTGAGTCGCCCGGCACCGGGTTGCAGCAACGGCCCAGGTGGGTGAGCAGACCCTCTACGCCCTGCACTGTGAACCCCTCTTCGCCTGCGCGGCGGCGCGCTTCGTCTGGCGTTCCGCCGGCGATGTCTTCCCACGTCGCCAGCCGCTCTTGCTCCTTGCGCTCCCGCTCCAGGATGCGCTGGGCGATGTGTTGGGAGTTGATGTCGCCATAGCCGATGGCCGCGAGGAAGTCGTCGACTTTTTCGATGCCGAACAGCTTGGCGAGGCTTTCATAGCTGTCGGCGATGGCGAGCCGTTTCATCTCCTTTTCCAGCATCTGGCGGCCGCGCTGGATGTTTTCTTCCCGGCCCTGCTTGCGCAGCCAACTGCGAATTTTGCTGCGAGCGCGCTGGGTGGCGATGTACTCCAGGTTCGGGTTGAGCCAATCGCGGCTAGGGCCGCCGCTTTGTTTGGCCGCGATGATGGTGACCTGGTCGCCGGTTTGGAGCTTGTAATCCAGCGGAACGAGTCTGCCCTTGATGTTGGCCCCGCGGCAGCGATGGCCTAGCTCGGTGTGGATGGCGTAGGCGAAGTCGATGGGCGTGGAGCCGGCGGGCAGGTCGATGACGTCGCCCTGGGGTGTAAAGACGTAGACGCGGTCGTGGAATACGTCCGACTTCATGCCGTCGACGAACTCGTCGGCGTCGGCGACGTCTTGGCGCCACTCCATCAGTTGGCGCAGCCAGGCGATCTTGTCTTGGAAGCGCTTGTCGTGTAGCGTATCTTCCTTGTACTGCCAGTGGGCGGCGATGCCCCGCTCGGCGACTTCGTGCATTTCCCTGGTGCGAATCTGGATTTCCATGGGCCGCCCGCTGCGACGGCTCAACACCGCGGTGTGCAGGCTGCGGTACATGTTGTCTTTGGGGTTGGCGATGTAGTCGTCGAATTCACCGGGGATGGGGCGCCAGTTGTTGTGGACGACGCCCAGGGCGACGTAGCATTGGGCTTCGTCTTCCACGATGATGCGGAAGCCATGTACGTCGTAGATCTGGTCGAAGTCGATGTCTTTGCGCTTCATCTTGCGGTAGATGCTATAGATGTGCTTAGGGCGCCCGCTCACCTCGGCTTTGATTCCCGCCGCGGCCAACTCTGTTTCCAGTTCATGCTTGATGCGCGTAACCCATTTTTCGCGCTCGTCGCGTTTTTGCTCGATGGCTCGCGACAGCTCGCGATAGGTGTTGGGTTCCAGATAGCGGAAGCTGATGTCTTCTAGTTCCCACTTGATCTGCCAGATGCCCAAGCGATTGGCGAGCGGGGCGAAGATGTCCAGCGTCTCGCGGGCGATGCGCTTTTGCTTGTGCTTTTTCTGGCTGCCCAGCGTGCGCATGTTGTGCAAGCGGTCGGCGAGTTTGATGATGACAACGCGGATGTCGTCGACCATCGCCAGGAACATCTTGCGCAATGACTCGGCCTTGGCGTCGGCGATGCCCTGCTGCGCGTTGCCCATTTCGTTGATGCGCTTCAACTTGGTGACGCCATCCACCAGGGCGGTGATGGCATCGCCGAAGCGTGCGCGCAGAAAGTCCAGGTCTAGTTGGGTGTCTTCCACGACATCATGCAGCAACCCGGCGGCGAGCGTGTCGGGGTCCATGTGCAGTTCGGCCAGGATGGCGGCGACGGCGATGGGATGAGTGACATAGGGTTCGCCGCTTTGGCGGGACTGCTCGCGGTGGGCGTAGCTGGCGACGGTATAGGCGTCGAGCAGCAATTCCCTGTCCTTTGCGTTGTAGGCGCGCGTAAGGCGTTGCAGCAGCGCGTCCAGCGCTTGCAGTTCGTCAGGGCCGGGCGTGATGCGGATGTTATCGGACTTGTCGGGCAACAAGATGGGGGGGCGCAAGCGAAGACTTGCTAAGAGCGGGGTGAACGGCTCGGCCTCGGCGGGCGCGCCGCTGAAGGTTACATGGTCGCCGGCGAGTGCGTCTAGGGCGCTGTGATTGGCCGGTGCGGCGGCAAGCGAGGCGGAAGCGGTGCGAGCCGAGCGTCCGTTGGGGGCGGAAACAGCGCCGGCGTCTTGGTTGACAGCGATCTCCTTGCCCGCTTCTCCTGTCTGTTTTTTGGCGGCTAGAGTCATTCTTTGTTACCCCCAAACTGCGAAGAAACACGCCATGCGCTGCTGCGCCTTCCTCTGTCGGAGAGGTTGCGGGTTTGTCCGATCATTATAAACGTTCTCGGTGTCGCCCGCAACGGCTTGGCGCAAGTC
>CAYXRG010000056.1:0-29930 GCA_964467575.1 uncultured Caldilineaceae bacterium
GCCGCTTGATTGTGGATGGGGAGATGCTGCGCGTCAGCAACGGCAAGCAGCAGCCTCTTCAGTTCTGGGACGGCGCCGGGCCGGTCACGCTGGAGCAGTTCATCCAGGCTGTCAAGGACGAGTAGGCCGGGGCCCGGATAGCCGCGCGTCAAAACCGCCCCTTCGATTGTGGTACAATGAGGCTGCGAAAATGGGAGGTCCGCCCAAGCGGCCGGGTGCGGCCCAACAGACATGAGCAGACGAATGGACCTAGCGAAGAAGGGTTGGCAAAGCGCATGGACGAATGGGTGATCCTAGACGAACGACCGGAAGCCGAAGAAACCTACATGATCGCAGGCTGGGAGCAATGGGCCGATGCCGGCACGGTCTCCTCCGGCTTGCCGCGCTATCTGATCAGCCACTTGAACGCCAGGAAGATCGGCTACATGAAGCCGGACGGCTTCTACCTCTTCCAGATCCCTGGGACGCACCATTTGCTGCGCCCTGAAGTCGAGTTCGAAGAGGGCTACAGCAAGCGCATCAAGGTGCGCGAGAACGAGTTCCACTTCGCGACGTTGGGCAAAAAGGGCCTGGTCATCTTCACCGGCGAGGAGCCGCATCTCGACATCGACCGCTACGCCGACAGTCTCTTCGCCGTCGCGCGCGAACTCAGAGTCCGCCGCATGGCGCTGGTCGGCGGCGTCTATGGCGCCATGCCCTACGACAAGGACCGCGAGGTGTCTTGCACCTACAGCTTGCCGCGCATGAAGGCCGAGCTGGCCGAGTATGCCGTGCGCTTCTCCAACTACCAGGGCGGCGCCACCATCGGCTCGTACCTGGTCGACCGCGCCGAAGAAGCGGACCTAGAGGCGTTCGTCTTCAACGCCTTCGTGCCCGCCTACGACTTCTCCCAGGCGGCCGCGCCCGTCCAGCAAGGGGTGCGCATCGAGCACGACTACAAGGCCTGGTACGAACTGATGCGCCGCTTCAACCACATGTTCGGCCTGGGCATCGACCTGTCCGACCTTGACCGGCAGGCTGAAAACCTCGTCGCATCCATCGACGCCAAGATCGACGAGTTGGAAAAGTCGCTGCCCCAGGTCAGCGTACGCAGCTACCTGGCCAAGCTCGCCGAGGAGTTCGAGGAACGCCCCTTCCTGCCGCTCGACGACGTGTGGGAACGCGAGTTGGGCGACATCTTCGACGACCTGACGGACGATTGACCTGACGGACGATTGACCTGACGGACGATTGACCTGACGGACATTGCCCCAGGCGAACAAACGGCCAAAGAGGAGGTGGACCCGCCGCCTTGCAGCGACGGGTCCGTCCCGAAGATAGAGGAAAAGGAGGAACTACAAGAGGGTTTTGAAGAGAAGAATTGGATGCAAAGTCCGCTCCCCAGTTGACTTTGCATTTCCTCCGGTTCTCCGCAGCCGACGGCTTTGGAGTCCCATCGGACTTACTGTAATCTGTCCGCCTCCCAGACTTCGCACATCCCTTTGATAGAGGATAGCACGGAGATCCGGACGGCTTATTGTACATTTCGCACAAATCTTGTCGATTTTGCTCGTGCAGAAACGCACAACTGACAGGAATTACCTTAGCTAGCAGTGCAAACAGAACAAAAAAAACCGCCACGCTACCACGTTGAACGAGTGTTTCAGTTCAACATAGCTGCGCGGCCCTGAGCAGTACTCCAACGGCAAGCAACCCTGCCCGCCATTGCTCTTGTTCCATTTGTCACGAAAGAGTATAGCCCGGATTCGCCCGATTGTCAAAAAATGAAAACCGGCGATCGAAGCCGTTTCCGCGGACGACGCCCCGCTTCACAACCAGACCCTCGTCGCCCCCTACGCCACGGCCGAATTGTCGAGGTCCTCGCGATAGTACAAATTGCGCCGGCTGCGCTCCTGGAGCGTGGCCCTGCGGATCAGTTCGCGCACCTCCAGCGGATTCCTCACGTTCGACAGCACAAACTCCGGCGTCAAGGGATCGGCGCTGATCACGGTCACGTCGCCAACGTTCAATAACCGCTCGCCCGCATGCTGTTTCACCTTGGTGTCGCGCACCCGCACCAGTTCGATTTCCTCGATGGTATTGCCCAAGATGCCGCGGATGATGCGCAGCCGCTGATTCGTCAGTTCGTAGCGCGTGCCGATGGTCAGATACGGACGGCCGCGCCAGAGCAGTTCCTCGCCCAGGTCGGGCTGGGTCAACTCACTCTGGTCCGACGTCCCGGTGTCGTCTGATGTTGCTGAGCCTTGCACTGCGACTTGCGCCGTGCGCGCTTGCCGCGCGGCCGCATACTGCGCCGCCTCTTGCGCCGCCTCCTGCGCCGTATCGTCTTCGTTTTGCCACGATTCAAGAACGGCAAAGATGCTGTCGCCGATGGCGTCTACAAGCACGCGCAGTTGGTCGGGCGGCAGCGCCGTCAGCTTCACCTCGCTCTGCTGCAGCGTCTCTGCAAACTGCTTGGCTGCGACAGCCCTCACTTCATCACGATGCATGGCGGTCTCCTCTTCTGTCTGCTCATGAAAGCGGGCGGTTCAGCGCCCCTATGATCCGCCGGCGCGCCCTGCGCGTATGATAGCACCGGCAGAAAAGCGGCGCAATGCGCGCTGCCGCGAACGTCAACGATGCCGTGCACTGTGCTTCGCCACGAATTGCACGTATTTCGCGAAGTAGGTGCGCTCAAAATTCGATCAATTCGGAAAATTCGTGGCAGTCTTGGCGTTCTCGGCGGCTCTACGGATGGTCTTGGCGTGACCCGAATTCTTGTGCCGCCCCCTGTTCTGATGTATAGTTGCCGCCAAACATATGTTCCGATCATTCGCCGCCTGGCGGCTTTCACAAGGAGCTTTGATGGACATTACCTGGTATGGCCTCTCCTGTTTTCGCATCCGCGAAGGAGGAGTGACCATTGTCTGCGACCCCTTCGATAAGAGCGTAGGGCTGACGCTGCCGCGCCTGCGCGCCGATGTCGTCACCGTCAGCCACGAACGCCCTGGCCACAACTGCATCGAGCGCATTACCGGCGAACCCAAAATCCTACGCGGCCCCGGCGAATACGAGGTCAAGAACGTCTTTTTCACCGGCCTTACCACCTATCACAGACGGCGCGACCCCGCGCTGCCCGAACGCAATGTGATCTTCTTCATGGAATTCGGCGATTTCACCATCGGTCACCTCGGTGATCTGGGCGAAGTCCCCTCCCAGTCGGAGATCGAGGAGCTGGACCTGGGCGAAGTCGACGTCATGATGGTCCCCGTCGGCGGCGGTGACACCCTCGACCCCACCCGCGCCGTCGAGGTCATCGGCATGTTCGAGCCGAAGATCGTGATCCCCATGCACTTTCAGCAGCCTGAGCTTACAGCCCCTTGGGCCGCGCAGCTGGAGCCGGTAGACAAGTTCTTGCGCGAGCTCGGCGTATCCGCGCCGGAGCCGGAAAGCGTGCTCAAAGTCAGCAAAAGCTCCTTGCCGGAAGAAACACAGGTTGCGCTCTTTATCATGAGCCAATAGCAGGGAGCCGTTGCGCAATGCAACAGGGCTGCCTCCCGGCGGGGTGCGGCAGCCCTGCGTCTACTCTCACTCGTCCGCCGCAACCGGCGGGTCAAGCGGTCATTTATCGACCAGTTGGAAATGGTTCGGCTCTGCGGGCTTGCGCCGTCCGATCAGCTTATTAAGCCAGGCCCGCCACAGCATCGACTGCAAGCTCTGCCAGTCGGCTAGCGCTGCGCTGTATGCTCCTTCCGTCGAGGCGCCGTCTGCGGCCCAGAGTCGCCCGCCGAAACAGTAGCGCACATAGACTTCTGTAATCGCGCGGATCGACGCCCGGCCCTCCGGCACAACTTGGCTCAGATGTCGCGCCTGCTCATAGGGCGTATCGCTTGCCGGCAGGCTCAGGCCAAGTCGCGCCGCCCAGCGCTGCAGCCGCTCATAGAGTATCGGCGGCAGGTTCGGATCGAACTGGGACGGCCCCGCCACGCGCGTGCGCCAGATCAGCCACAGGCCCAGTACCAGCGCCAATGGCGTCACCAGCGCCCACAACTGCCAGGAATGCGCCAGGGCCGTCGCTTCCTCGGCAAACCCAAATTCGTCGCCAAATATCCCCGGCTCGTCCATTGGCCCGAACATCTCCTCCGGGCGGGAATCGAGCAGCGAGTTGTCTGCGCCCGGCGGCGGATAAGACGGGTATTCCTGCGAGGTCGCCTCGCTCCCGCGCGGGCGGTTCAACTGCGTCTCGCCCGCTGTTGGCTCAAACTCAATCCAGCCGTATTCCGGGAAAAAGACTTCGACCCACGTATGCGCGTCGCGCTCAGTGATGAAATAGTACCCGAACCCCTGGTACTCCCCTTCCTGAATAAAGGAGCCTTCGGCATACCCGCTAACCACTCGCGCCGGGATGCCCAGGCTGCGCAACATCACAGCCATCGATGTAGCGTAATAGTCGCAATAGCCCTGGCGAATATCATATAAGAAATACTCAACCGGATCGCGATCGGGCGGCGGCGCCTCAATGGCGTCATTGTACTCAATCGTGCGAAGATGCAGTTCCAGCGCCCGCGCCTTGTCGTAGATCGTCTCGGCGTCTGCGGTTACCTCGCGTGCATCCGTGGCCACACGCTCCGAAAAGTTCTCCGGCAACTGCAAATACCGTTCGACGATATACGACGGGTAGTCGGCTGAAGCGTTGCGCAAAGCCAACTCCGTTACGGCGGTGTTGGAACTGACAATCGTATACGAGTCGCCCGACTCAAACGCGCGCTCCGTCCGCGCCATAGTAACCTCGACTGGCAGAGCCGGTCCCTCGCCCGTCGTTTCAGCCTCCGGCGCCGGCAGACTGCGCACGACCGCCTCCATCGGCACGCTGGCTTGCATAATATCGGGAGCGCCGAGCAATATGTTGCTTGCCGGGCCGAGCAGCGTGATCGTCTGGGTAAGCGGCTGGCGCATCTCCCAATCGGCGATAGGGACAGATTCGCCCGCCTCGAACGCCATCTGATCTTCAGCCGTGCTCAGCCACTGGCGTCCCGTATACGTGTCATAGGTCACCGCGCGCCAATAGCGACCAATCGGCGTGTCGACGCGGAACACGTACTCATCCGTCACCTCGCGCGCGCCGCCCAGCGAGAGCGTCCGCCCGAATGTAGCCGCGACCGGTCTGGTCTGGCGGTTGAGACCCTGATAAAGCCGGTTCATGCGCTCGGAAGCCGCTTCCCACTGCTCGTTGACGGGCGCTAACACGGTGCGCACCTGCGTATTACGGCCCAGCCCCGGCACGATCCAGGCCAAAGCCAGCACGATCACGCTGTAATACAGCCCCTGGCGCAGAAAATCCCACGATATATCCTGGTTGTAGTGGATGCGCTGCTCGCGCCAGCGTAACTGTTGCTCCGCCAAATTCGTACGCACCAATAGCAGCAGCCCCACCAAGACAAAAACGATCAAGAACCCTAAAATAGAGCTGGGTGCATAATAGGTGTTGACCAGCAACACGATGCCGGCGGGAATCACCGCACGCCAGGTGTATCCGTAACGGAAGATCGACCAGATGCCCAGATACGTCAGCCACCAGACCAAAAAGCTCATCTCAAAGACGAAGACATAGTTGTCCGCGCTGGCGACGTCGTTGATGGCTGCGTCCACCCAGTTGAGCCAACGCAGCAGCACAAAATAGGCCTCGGCCTGCTTTTCGGGGATGCCGTTGCTCAGAAACGGCGCCACTTCCGCCCGGCTCACCGTCCCGCTCATCAGATAGAGAATCCACGCCAGGCCGGTAAACATGCTGTGCGACAGCGCAAAGAAGCCGTCAAAGCGGCTGAAGGCCATCAGGAACCCCAACAGCAGCGCGCCGAACGTGACGGGCGCCAGCAGGGACATGTTTTCGACATAGCCGGCCGCGTCCAACGACACCGCCACCAGCAGGTAAAGCAGTGAGGCCAGTACGCCGGTCAGCGCCTTGCCGTCCTGGAAATATACGTTATCCGCGTACCGGGCTTGACGAGCCGCCGGTGCAGAAGCTATCGTCGCCATCAGTCACTCTTGGAAACAGGCGGGCCGCCGTCGACCCCCGCTCGCCTACGATTCTATTCTACACTGCAAAGGCAGCGCGCCGCGTGAGCGCCCCTACCGATTGAGGGGTCCGCCCGCCCGGCGCGGCTACATCAGCCGCCATAATAGGCCGGACAACCCCGTCACGAATATCGCCATCAACACGCCAAACCCGGCCAGCAGATTCGTGTTAACCGTTTGCGTCTGCACCGAAAAAACCAAGGGCGGCGATTTGACCGTGGCGTACCATGAGCGCGCCCCGTCGACAAGCATGCCGTCACCCGGCTCGCTTTCAAAACGGTAGAGCAGCCAGCTATCACGCGCCAGCCCTCGCCAGTTCTCGGCCGCATTGCGGTAATTCACCGCTTGAATCTGGCGGCGCAGCGCCGCCTCTGCATCGCCCTCAGCCTCCGCTGCCAGCGTTGCAGCCTGACGTTCCAGATTTGTGGCCAGGGCGTTCCACTGCTCGCCCGCACTACGCAAGTCGAGAGGGCGGCTGATGCGCACGTCCCGCCAGAACAAGCGCGTCGAAGTCTCGATGCGCGGCTCCGCCTGGGCTAAGACTGTACCCAGCAGCGCCCAGTCTGCCGATGCGGGTAGATGAGTTGCCAGCATCGCGCCGTTAAAGCCGCGGGGCAGTTCCAAGCGCAACCGGACCAGATCGCCTGCCGAGTCAGGCGCTTCCGCTGCCGTGCCAGCCGACTGCCACCGGTCCACGGCGAGGGCCAACGCCTGCCGCGCCTCATCCGCTCGCTCAGACTGGGCGAATCCTACCGCATCGATCTCCACGCTGCCCGCCTTGGCCGTCGCCGTAATCTGCCAGCGTGCGAAGAGAGGCTGGAGTTCGGACGGCGGCATAGCGACACCGCCCACGATCTCCGGCCCGGCCAAGGTGATCGCGGCTTCGCGCTCGCCGCGCGCAAGGAGTTGCAGCGCCTGTTCAACGAGTAGAGCTTGCCGCTGTTGCGCCAGCGCTGCCGGATCAACGATTTCGGGCGGCAGTTCAGCCAGGTCCTCCACCAGCTTCCCCGCGCGCGACCAGTCCCTGGTCGCAATAGCGCGCTCCAGCGCCAGCCGCAGACCGTCGGCCCGCCACTGCAAGAGTTCGCTGCGACGGCTGTCCTCTGCGGGCAACAACGCCAGAGCCAACCCCGCTTCTTCGGCCATGGCCGCGGCATACTGATCCACGCCCTCGCTTGCCGCCACCGAACGGCTGCGGTAGATGCCGGCGAGGCCGATGTGCATGCGGGCCAGTTCGTCGCTCGCAACCGATGAATGCCGCGCCACACCGTCGGCATACGCTGCAATCGCTTGGGCGGCGAAACGCTCGCGCACCGGCTCCGCCGCGGCTTCCGACAACGCGCGGTACAGATCGCCTAGCGCCAAGAAGCTGCCGGCGGGTCCGTTGGCCGCGGTCGCCGCTTCGGCAGCCTGCACCTGGGCGTAGATCGCCGGCCTCATAAACTGAACCATAAACGCATCTTGCGGCATGCCTGCATCGTACAGCCATCTGATTGCAATCACGTCCGCGCCGGCTGCGGTATAGTTCCACGTATCCGGCGCGACCATCGTCCATGATTCGCGCGGGATCGAATTCGGCAGGGAAATCTCCACGCGCAAACTGATGCCGCCGGGCCACCGTTGCAGAACAGAGGGCGCATAACGCACCGTCGTCAGCAGCGCATCATCCGGCAAGACACGATAGCGCAGTCGCAACGTAAGCCGCGCCTCGGCGCCTATCTCGATCTGCGCCGCATACCCGCCATCGCGCGGCGTCAGCCCCACGACCTGGTTCTCGACCATCAACGATACGTCCTGGGGTGCAGTCGAACCGGTCCCCAAAAACAGCAGCAAGGGTACTGTCACCGCCTCTCGTCTCGGGTTGTTCAGTGTATAGGCCGCATCGACATAGACGGCGACCTCGCCGCCGCCTGCCTCCACCACCGAGAGATTCGCCACATGCGTCTGCAACCGCACCGTGGTCGTATCTGCCGGCAGCAGATATAGTTGCCGTGTTACGCCTGGAGCAGATTGTTCGGCCTGCAGCAAGGGGGCTGCACCCAGAGGCGCGACCAACCCCAGCAGGGCGAGCGCGATCGCCCACAACGCCCACAGACAGCGCGCGCCGCCCCTTCTGAATACGAGCGGGCGCGCCTGCGAATGCAGCGGAACACCCAGTTTTTCCTGGGAAGTTGCAAATCTCATGTGCTTCTGGTATCTTGCCATTATCTCTGGAGTGAAGGCGGGCGGAAAGGTTCGTTCGAGGCCGATGATCAGGTTGCTGATGCAATGGGATATCAAAATGGGGCGCGAACAGGATTTTTCCGAGTTTGTCGTTCGCGAATTTGCCCCCCGGCTGATGCAGCTAGGCATCGAACCAAACGAAGTGTTGTATACCATGTACGGTGAAGGTCCGCAAATGCTCACCATCGGCGCAGTAGAGAGCGTCGAACGGCTGGCCGGCATTCTCCAAAGCGCAGGCTGGCAAAAGCTCCACGAAAAACTGCTCACCTACGTAACGAACTACAGCCAGAAAGTGGTCCCCGATAACGGCCGCAACTTCCAACTCTAGGCCGGCCAATTCCCGCGTTTTGTCCGCAGGCTTACACACTTCGAACGCGTCCCTGCGTATTCTGATAGCGCCGCGCAGGCCTCCTTTACTTCTTGCGACCTGGCGGTTTCGGCTTTCAGCCCTTTCCGGCTATAGTGCTGTACTATACGCTTCGACACGATACACTTCGACAGCCTGCCCTACCCAGATTTGGAGAACCCAATGGACCAAACCTCGCCACACGCCCGCCCTGCCCAACAACGCCGCGTGTTGCTGCCGCTCTTGGCAACCCTGCTCCTTGCCATTGCACTTGTCATTGGCGGCTGCACAGGCGCAATTACCGCCCCCGCAGAACCGCAGGAAGCGGTCCCTGCGGTCGATCAACCGGACGACCCGGCCCCCGCAAATCTAGAAGGCGCAGAGGACGCCGAAGATACGGAAAACCAGGAAGCGAGCGAGGAGTCCATTCGCCAAGCCATCGCCGATTTCCTGGTCGAAGACCCCTCCGGCGAGGAATACAACGGCGTCCCCGTCGGCTTCACCGCAGGCGGCCTGGCCTATCGCGGCGACCCCGAGGCGCCGGTAATCATGATCGAGTTTTCCGATTACCAGTGCCCCTACTGCGCACGCCACTTTGTCCAAACCGAACCGGCCATCACAGAGAAATATGTACGCAGCGGAAGCGTGCGCGCCGTCTTCAACGACTTTCCGCTTGAGCAACTGCATCCCAGCGCGCCCGATGCCCATGCCGCCGGCATCTGCGTCGCCGACCAGGGTTCCGCCGCCGTCTACTGGAAGATGCACGGCGAGTTGTTCCGCTCGTCCGAAGAATGGGGCAACGCAGCCGATCCGCAGACGGTCTTTGCGCGCCTGGCCGAAGAAGCCGGCGCAGACATGGACGCGTTCGCCGACTGTGTGGAGGGCGAAGCGGGTATTGACGCGGTCGATCAGCGCGTGATCTACGCCCAACGCCGAGGCCTAAATGGCACGCCCTCCTTCCAGTTTGTGCGCATCGCGGACGGCGCTCTCTTCCAAGTTGAAGGCGCGCAGCCTTTTGAGCAGTTCGAGGCCTTGATCGACGCCATTCTCGCCGGCGAGTCGCCCGAAGCCCTCGCCCAAGCTAACGCCCAGGCCGACGCGGGCATCCCCCTCTGGGCCACACCCGAAGGCTGGGCCCCGGACCCCGACCGCCCCGGCTATAACATGGCGGGCGACCAGTATAAGGGCAGCACCGACGCGCCCATCGCCATGATCGAGTTCTCCGACTTCCAGTGCCCCTTCTGCAAGCGACACGCCGAGGAGTCGCAGCCGATCCTGGACGAGCAGTATGTGGACACCGGTAAAGTTCTCTGGGTCTTCAAGCACTTCCCGCTGGACAGCCACCCGGCCGCGCCCAATGCCGGCGCTGCAGCCGAGTGCGCCGCCGAGCAGGGCAAGTTCTGGGAGATGCACGAGTTGCTCTTCGCCGAACAACAGGCGTGGAGCGTGGACGACCCGGATGCCGTCTTGGTGACGCTGGCCGAGCAGCTTGGGCTAGACATCGACGCCTTCGGCGCCTGCCTGATCGACCCGGCCACGCTCGAGCGCGTAATCAGCGATTTCCAGGAAGGCGTTCCTTTCATCCGCGCCACGCCGTCCTTCGTCGTCGTCTTCAAGGGGCAGGGATCCATCATCCAGGGCGCGCTGCCCGTCGAGCAGTTCGTCCAGGTATTCGAAGAGATCGCAACTCTGCTCGAAAGCAACTGAACCGGCTCTGCTCCGCCGATCGCCATGTGAAAAGCCGCAATCCTCTCGCATGGCGATCGGCGGACAGTTAATGCCCGGCTCTCTCGCCCCCGGCGCTGCGCCCGCTCCGGCGCATCCGCCCAGCCCTCCCGCACTCTCTGCGACAACCCGCCCCCTCTCCAGGGAACCGTGATCCCCTGCCCGCCGTTAGCGTGTCATGTGGCACGCGCGCAGCGAACCGCCGCCCTATCCGGGCAGTCCTGCCGCGACTTTTCAACGCAACTTGACGTAAAGCGTTGCAGGCGAGATAATAGGCCGCGGCAGGAGGCCGTCCAGTTCCGGCCTGACAGGTCAGAGCCGGCGTTCGGCAGCGCTGCCGTTGTTCGACAGTAGAAACGAATGAAGCGAAGAACAACCTTAACTTTACACTGGCGCAGCGGCGGGCTTGCCTTGCTCTTGGCCGTCCTAGCCGTTTTCCTGGCGAGCAGCCCTCAAGCCGCAACCGCCCAGATCGCGCCGGCTTCCCTGCAGGGCGATGACGTGGCCCAGCCGGTCGATGTCGTCGTCATCCTCGACGACTCCGGCAGTATGGCGACCTGTTGGCCCTGGCCCCAAGGCCAGCCGCCCTTCTACCCGCCCTGCGCTTCGCCCAGCCCGAACCAACCGAGCGACCTGCTAGAGCTGCGCTACAGCGCCGCGCGGCTGCTCGTCCAGCTTGCCGACGCCGAAGACCGCGTTGCCGTCATCCGCTTCGACACGGTCGCCGAAGGCGTCGGTCTCATGGGCGACCTCCAGCCCGTGGGCGACGGCGATAACCGCCGCCGCCTGGTCGACTCCCTCCAGCCGCCCGACGACTACTTCCGCCGCGGCTACACGCGCATCGACCTCGGCCTGCAGCTTGCGATGGACTTGCTCGCCTCGGTACGTCAGACAGGGCGCAGCCAGTACATCCTGCTCCTCACCGACGGCGAGCCGACCCACCCCGCCGGCCCGGACGGCATCAAGGCCGACATCGCCGCCCAGGTCGACGTTCTACGCAGCAATGGCGTCCTCACCTTTCCGGTCGTGCTCTGCAACGCCAGCGCCGGCTGCTCCGGCGACTTCCTGCGCGAGCAGTTCGCCGACTTCGGCGTCAGCGAGGCCGCCAGCGCCGAAGACCTGCTGCGCATCTTCAGCGAGATCGCGGCCCAGATGAAGCCGGACCGCTCGGTTATCACCGGACGGGGCAGCGCGCTGCAACTCGCTACGCGCGCGCCCCAGGGTGTGCGTAGCATGTCCTTCGTCACCCCGCGCGGCGGCCTGCAGAGCCTCGCACGCGATGACCAGCCCATACTGACCCGCACCGCGCTCGACGACCCTAACATCGACGTCAGCGTGATCGAGGCGGAAAGCCTGGCGGAGGGGCGCTGGACCGCGGTCACGCCGGACGGCGGCTTTGTCGTCGTGCAGGCGGCGAGCTTCCCGCAGCTCATCAACCCGCCGCCCAGCCTCGCCAACAGCCCGGCGTCGGTGCGCTACTACCCGGCGGGCAAGCTGCCCCTGCTCATCGCCCGCGGCTTCGGGCCGGGCGCGGGCGAAGCGCTGCTCTACAACGACGAAGCGCTCATGCAGCCTTTTGGGCGGGACGATTTGCGCGCTTACCTCCCCACGGAAAATCCGGGCGTTGTGCGCCTCCAACTCGGCGACGACGAGCAGCCGCTCCAACTCGTGCGCACTTTCCGCGTCGAGCCGCTAGCGGGCCTGCCCAGGGCCGAAGTCCTGTCACCCGGCCCCGCGGCGGACGGTCGCCTGGCGGACGGTCGCCTGCGTCTCCAGGTCGGCTTCACCGGCGGCGACGATGTGCAGAACATGGCCGCCACCGTCTACGTCTCCGAGATCGACCGCGCCGCGGACACGCGCAGCCTGGTCCACGCCGCGGCCATGACCTGCGCCGATCGGGTCTGCAGCGACGAATCCTTCCAGCCTGCCGATGGCCGCAACTACGAGATCACCTACATCGTCACCGCCCAAAGCGGCGATCTGCGCTTCAGCGACTGGGCGCAGACCAGCGTCGGCCTGGAGCCGGCGGTCTACCTGCGCGGCATCCCCGCCCAACTCGACCTGGCGCAGATGCCCGCTGAGGGCTGGCCCGTCGAACTCACTTCCGGCACGGTCGAAGAGATCGGCCTGCTTACCGCCGCCATCACGCTGCGCAACGCCGACACCGGCGAGGCGGCAAACGTCGTCTCGCTCGACTTCCAGCACGACGTGCCCGAAGAAGGCGCAATCGCCGCCAACCTGCTGATCGAAGGGCTGGACGCACTGCGCCCCGGAGACTATGCCGGAGAAATCACGCTGGAGGCCAAAAGCCCGGCCGGGCTGCCCATGAACGTCCTGCTGCGTCCCGCCGCGCAGATCGACGTCAGCCTCACCGTGCCCCGACCGGTCGCCCGCATCCGCAGCCAAGCCGTCGATTTCGGCGACGTGCTCTTCGACACCTCGCCCAATTTCCGGCTTAACCAGGAAGCCTTCCTCACCGTCGACTTCACCGGCAAGCCGTTCGCCCTGACGCCCAGTCTCGAAGGCGCGTCTTGCGCCGGCCTTGCCATCACCGCCGGCGATGTGCAAGACCGCATGGGCCAGACCGTGCTGCCCCTGCGCCTCACCAGCCTCGATCGCGTCCTGCCAAGCGCCTGCTCCGGCGTGATTCGCTTCACCGGCCCCGATGGCGACTACGACGTGACGCCCGACCGCGTGGACTGGCAGGCGCATGTAGCCGACGTGGAATGGTCGCTCGTCGACGGCAGCCTCAATCTCGGCGACCTGCAGGATGCCGGCGCACGCAGCGAGCAGACGCTTCGCCTCCGCTTCAACGGCAAGACGCCCTTCGTGCTGGAGATGGACGACCTCCAGGCCGCGGGCAGCAACGTTCCTGAGGGTGGGCCTAGCGCCCTGACATCCGAGCATATCGAAATGCCGCCGGTCGAGGTCAACGGCCCGCCTCAGGGTGACGGGACCTATCTTGTCCCCGTCACCCTAATCGCGCGCCAGGCCATCCCGCACGACGCATTGCGCGGCTCCTTCTATACGGGCCGGCTCGGCTTGCGCATTGCCGGGCTGGAGGGAGCGCCGCGCCAGGTTAACATCTCACTGCGCAGCCCCAGCCTCTACCAGCGCTATCTGGCGCCGGTCGTCGTGCCCGTCTACAGCCTGCCCTGGCTGTTCTGCACCGGCCCGCTGACGCTGCTGCTGCTGTTGGTTATCGTGGCCCGTGTGCGCAGTCGCGGCTTCAACCCGGACGAGGTGGAGCAAGCGGCCATGGCTGCCGCCATCAAGACGGTCGCCGTCCAGAACGAAACCGCCGGCGCCGCGGTCGAGCCGCCGGTTCCCGTCGCGCCTAACACGCCTTCGCCGGCCTGGGGCGCGTCCGAATGGGGAACGGTATGGGGTGCGCAAACCCCGCCCGACGAGCCGGTCAAATCGTCGCCCGCACAGGCAAACGGCCACGGCGCGGACCCGTGGAATTCGAGTTGGTAGGAGCCTCACGGCCATGAATGAGCCAGTACAACGCTATGATAAGCCCACCATCTACCCCACCATGGTCGTGGGCGTCGGCGGCATGGGCAGCAACACCGTGCGCGCCGTCAAACGCCGCTTTCGCAATGTCTGGGGCGGCGATCAACTGCCCGGTATGATCCAGCTCTTAGCGCTGGACACCGAGCCGCTGGTCAACCGGCTCGATCAAGAGCCGCTATTCGCCGACGAATTCGCCTACATGGGCAAGTTCGACGCCACCCGCCTCGTCTCCAACCTAGACCAGCACCCGGAGATCGCCCAGTGGTGGAGCTATCCCTCCATTCCGCTTGGCTACATCCACAACGGGGCCAAGCAGCTTCGCCCGATTGGGCGGCTCTGTTTCTTCCGCAACTACGTCACCTTTAAGCAACTGCTCGAAACCAAGCTGACCAATCTGGACAAGATCCGCGACATGGAGATCGCGCAGAACCGCGGCTTCCCGGTCGTCGGCAACTTCCAACTCATCTATGTCGTCAGCAGTCTGTGCGGCGGCACAGGCGCGGGCATGTTCCTCGACGTGGTGCATCGCATCCGCGCCCAGGTGCGCAACAACGCCCGCATCGTCGGCATTTTCTTCCTGCCCGACGTGCTGGAGAACGAGATCTCCAGCGACCTGCAGCGCCGCCGCATCCGCGCCAACGCCTACGCCGCGCTCAAGGAGATGAACCACTTCCAAGAGACGCAACAATTCCGCGCGCTCTACCCCAGCGAGCAGCGAGAACTGCCCGACACGCCCTACGCGCCCTTCGACTTCATCTTCCTCATGGGCCGCACCAACCGCGACGGCCGCAGCCTGGCGCGCAAATCCGACGCCGAGAACATGGCCGCGCACCTGATCCAGCTTACGGCCATTAGCCACCTCAGCAGCGAAATTCTCGGCCTGGAGGTCAACGTCGTGCGCGAGCGTATGTTCGAGCTGGAGGGCGCGGCTGGCCACGTTACGGGCGAACGCATCTCGCGACGCCGCCACTTCCTCGTCTACAGCAGCTTCGCCGCCTCGGCCCTCGTCGCCCCGCATGAATCGCTGGTCGACTTCTGGCAGCGCGCCTTTGTGGCGGACCTGATCCGCCGCTTCGCCGCCGGGCCTTCGCTGTCGGACCCGCGCCAACCTCTGCCCGAAGCGGACCGGCAGCGCGTGCAGAACCTGTGGCAGACGCTGCTCTCGCACCTTGCCGGACGCTTCGCCGCGCTGGACAACGACCGCCTCGACGCCGACCTGGAGCAAGTCGAGGAGATGCAGGGCGCCTGGCTCGGTTTCTGGGAACCCATCCGCCAGACCATGCAGCGCGCGCTGATGGACACGGGCATCCGCGGTGCGCTCGCGCTGTGCGATCTGCTCAGCCCGCCCGCCGCGGCCACGGCGCCACCCGAATCGCTGGCCCGCCAGCGCCTCTTCCTGGTCGACGGCGCGCCCGTCACCGAAGAGGACCGCCTGCAATGGCGCAAGCTCCTCGCCCAGCAGGGCGGCTTTGCGGAACAGGCGCAGCAATTGGCCGGCGGCCTCGGCGAACTGGCGATGATGGCCCTCAGCCCGCGCCAGGCGCGCGAGCGCGCCAGAGACTTGGCCGCGCGCAAGGCCCGCGCCCGCATCTACCAGAAGCGCGACGCCCTCGAAGTCGCCATCGTCGACCAGATCGGCAAACAGGCGAGCATCCTGCGCCAGGCCCTGCGCAGCCAAATCAACGCCTGCGCCATGGCCCTCGCCCGCGCCAACCAGGACGCCGGCCGTATGGCCGACCGCATCGACCCGCGCATCCCTGACGGACGGCCCAGCACCAGCACCTATTACGAACTGGAGACCGGCGCAGTCGGCCGGGACTACCTGCAGCACTTCTACGGGCGGGCCGCGTCGGCAGTCACCTCGGCGGACTGGCACAATGCGCTTGCGCCGCTCTTTACGCAACTCCTGCAGGATGCCAACGCCATCTCCGCCGACGACATCTACGCCCAACTGAACGCGGCCACCGCGGACAATACCGGCCTGCTCCACCGCGTGCACAGCATGGTCGACATCAACCACATCATCACCGTGCAGCATGGCGAAGAGGTGGAGCGCACCCGCCAGCGCCCGGATAACCGCATTCACCAGTGGCTTGACCGGCTCAACCCCTACATCCGCTGGGACGCCGACCGCTTCAGCTTCCATGAGTCCAACCTGGAGCACATCCGCCTGGCTGCGGTCCCCACCAGCCGCCAGGAAGACTCCAGCCTGCTAGCCGCCACGGTGGGCCAAGAGGACATCAAGTGGGTGCCGACGGGCGACCACATGCGCATGGACGCGGTTTGGATCGTCCACGGCCTGCCTGTCACGCTGCTGGAACGGCTCGACGAATTCCGCGCCCAATACGAAAACAGCCTGGACTTTCCCGTGCGCGAGGAGTTCCATCTCAACCCGGCGTGGGCGGATCTGCCCGAAATTACGCCGGAGCATGGCGACCGCGCGCCTAGTCCGAGTCTCGTACCGCGGCCGGACGCCGTGCCGCGGCGCACGTTCAACTGAGTGAGCGGCGGAAAGCATGCCAGTGACCTTCACGCATAGCCGGGCGGCTATTCTCTGTTTCGGCGGCTGGGGCTTGCAGACCCTGCTGCACCTGGCCCCGCGCATTCAGGCCGCACAGGAGCAGCGCGCCGCCCAGGGCGCGGCTGACCCCGACCTCAACCGCATCACCAGCTTTGGCGTCGTTCTGCCCGACCCGCTGCTCACCGGCAGCGACCAGGTGCAGTTCACCCTACGTAAACTGCGCGGCGACCGCCCGCTGACGCCCTTCTACGTAGAGCGCATCCTCGTCGAGATCGACGGCGCCCCGCCCAAGCCCGCCGACTCCGTTGCCGGGGCTGTACTCACCCACGCCGAACGGCGCGCCGTCGCCCTGCTGCGGTCGTCCGAATCCGTCCTGCAGACGCTCCAGTTCGAGGGTCATCCCTTCCGATCCCCTGCCGCGGGGGCCGCCATCTCGCTGCGCCATCCCGACGCCGAAACCGGCCGCAACCTGCGCCGCGCCACGCGCCAGGACTTCATGCAGGCCGGCGTACAGCACGCCGACCCCGTCTCGCGCCTGCTCGAAGCGCATCTCATCGACCCCATCCGCCAGGACATCCTCTCGCCGGATGACTCTTTCGTACAGACCACGCTCTACGTGGTCGCGCCGCTCTTCGAGCCGCTGGCCTCCGCTCTAATCTGGCCGGTCGTGGCCGCGCTCATGGGCCGGCTGGGCCGCCGCCACATCTCCAACGTCGTCGCCCTCTTTGCCATGGGCAGCTACGCCGTGGACCGCACGCGGCCGCTCGAAGACGCCGCCGCCTATGCCGCTCTCTCCGAATTGGAATTGCTCACCGGCCTGCGCAGCGACGACCAAGCCCAGGCCGCGCTCGGCTTGCGCATCGGCAAAGGCAACCCGCTCCTCCTCGACCAGATCGGCCAGCCGCTCTTCGACCAGATCTATTTGCTCGACCGCGAAAAGAGCAACCAGGGCCTAGCCGAAGACAGCCACGAGTTGGCCGTCCTCGCCGGCAACGCGCTCGAAGCTTTCGTCGCCGGCAGCGCCGACCTCTACATCCAGGAGCAATTGGGCTATTCTCTGCGTCCCGGCGACCGCCGCCCCTACAGCCTCGTCGGCAGCGCAGGCGACTACGTGCCCGTGCAGCAGATATTGCACGCCGTCAACCGCCAGGAGGAAAGCCGCCTGGTGCGCGAATGGGTGCTGCGCAGCACGCCGGACGAACCGCCCGCCGGCCATCCGCTCGCCCGGCTGCGTGAGCAGGCAAACCGTAACCAGGCTAACTTCAGCCTCAAGGACCTCGGCTTTTCTGAAGCCAAGGCATTGGGACTGCTCGCCGCGCGCTTGCCTCAGCTTTTCGACGACCCCGTCAACGACGGTGGCGCGGCGCGTGTAGCCGATCTCGCCGTGCGCGAGTCCTTCGTTTTTTCGCCGGTCGCAGCCGCGGAACTGCGCGCGGTCGCCCCGCCTGACGCGCCGGCAGGTTGGGCGCAGGCCTTCGACGACCACATGCAGGAAGTGAGCCGCACTTTCGAGCTGGCCGCAGGCGCCGATGCGGTCGACGAGGCCTGGGGCCTGGCGACTGCCGGCGCGGACTCCGGCGCCGCCTTTGCCGCCGGCCTAGAGGGCGATGACCGTCTCGCCCCGCAACTGCTGGCGCGCATGCACCAACGCCTGCTCGACCTGCTGTCCGCCTCGCCTACCGGCTTGATCCGCGCCCACGACCAGGCGCGTCAGTGGCTGCACGAAGCCGAGGAATCCCAGCAGCGGCTGGAGATCGCCCTCACCCCCAGTATGCGCGAGTTGGGCCGCATCCGCCGCGAGCAAGCCTTGCACGAATGGCGCATCAAATATGCCGCCGCCGTCGCCAAAGCGCCCGCGCTGACGGCCATACTGCTGCGCGGCCTGGCGGCTATCGGCGTCGTCTCGCTCATCACCCTGGCCTACCTCTGGCTGGTTCACGGCGCGTGGAACCCCGTGCGCGACGGCCTGACCCTCGCCGGCTTTGCCGCCGGCATTTTGGCCGCCGGGCTCGCCACGTACCGCCTCCATCAGGCGCGCATCGCCCGCCTGCGCCGGGCGCGGTTGAACCTGGCGCGCGCCGAACTCACGGCGCAACTCCAAGCGCAGGCCCATGACGGCCTCGTGCGCTGCCACACGCGGCTGATCCGCATCCTGCAGGGCTGGCAGCAGATGCTGCGCGAGGCTATGGACGAGCTGCGCGAACTCAGCACTCCGCCGGAGATGCCCGCCGTGCCGCCTGCCGGTATCGTGCAGACGCACCTCTACGTGCCCTACTTCAACCAGAACCTCTGGGACCGCTGTCTGGCCTATCTGCGCACCCACCTCGACGCGCACGGGCAGCGCAGCGAAGAGCGTCTCGATACCCTGTGGGGGCAGGCCCAGTGGCGGCGGCGCATCGAGCGCATCCTGCGCACCGTCCCCGCGGATGGAGCCGTGCCCCGCGCCATCGCCGAGTTCATCCGCCATACCGTACATGAGTCGGTCGCGCCGGTATCGCTCCAAGAGCCCAGCCCCATCCGCGCCGAGTTGCTGCGCGCCCTAGCCGATGAGTTCGGCATCGAGCAACTGCTCTGGCGCAGCGCCGCCGACGCCCAGGACATCAACCGCCGCCTGCGCGCTATGGGCATTCTCGACGCATCGACCGAGACGGGGCAAGAGCAAGCCCCGTGGACGGACCGGCGCTATGTCGAGTCCGCATGGAACCGCGCCAAGCCTGCGGCCAACTACGACGTCGCCGACCGGCTGGCGGTCTATGGCGTCACCGTCGACTTCGCCGCCGCCTCCGGCAGCGCCGGCAGCGAACTGAGCCGCGCCCTGCTCGACGAGTTCAACATCAGCTTGCTCCCCACCGAGAATCCGTTTACCATTCTCTTCGTGCGCACCGTCCACGGCCTCGCCCTAGACGACCTGGACAGCATGCGCCGCTACCGCCAGGAGATGCGCTACCTGCCTGCGGAGCATCGTGCGCTGCTCTGTCTCGACGTCGGGCGCGAGGAGACGCTTTACCAACCCAACGGCAAACCGGCGCCGGTCACCCGCACGCAGTCCGCGCCCGCGTCCTGAGAGACGCCGCGGCTTAACCGGGGCGCTCGCCGCCTCCAATCCACACTTGCATAGGAGCTTGTCATGACGGACAAGATACGCTGGGGCATTCTCGGCACAGGCAACATCGCCCGCAAGTTCGCCACGGGCCTCGCCGCGCTCGACGACGCGGACCTCGTCGCCGTCGGCTCGCGCAGCCAGGCCGCCGCGGATGCCTTCGCCGGCGAGTTCTCCATCGCCAACCGGCACATCAGCTACGGCGCTCTCGCCGCAGATCCTGCGGTCGACGTCATCTATATCGCCACGCCTCATTCGCTGCACAAAGACAATATGCTGCTGTGTCTGCAGGCGGGGAAAGCCGTGTTGTGCGAAAAGCCCTTCACCATCAATGCCGAAGAAGCGCAGGCCGCCATCAACGCCGCGCGCAGCCGCAACCTATTCCTCATGGAAGCGATGTGGACGCGTTATCTGCCCATCATGGCGGAAGTGCGCCGCCTGATCGCCATCGGCGCCATCGGCGAGGTGCGCATGGTCGCCGCCGATTTCGGCTACCGCGCTCCCTTCAACGCGGAACGGCGCACCTTCAACCCGGAACTGGGCGGCGGCGCGCTGCTCGACGTGGGCGTCTATCCGATTTCTCTGGCTTCGATGCTGCTAGGGGAGCCGGAGCGCATCGCTTCGATGGCCGAGTTGGGCGAAACCGGCGTCGACGAGCAGTCGGCTATGGTCCTGGGCTATCCCGGCGGACAACTAGCCGTGCTCTATACCGCGGTGCGCACCACCACGCCGCAAGACGCCACGATCATGGGGACGGACGGCTTTATCCGCATCCACAGCCAGTGGTGGGTTCCTAAGGCCATGACGCTTCATCAGGCGGGCAAGGACCCGAAACTCATCGAACTGCCCTTCACCGGCAACGGCTATAACTACGAGGCCGCCGAGGTCCACGCTTGTCTGCGCGCCGGCAAGCTCGAAAGCGAGGTCATGCCGCTGGACGAGACGCTCGCTATCATGCAGACCATGGACCGCATCCGCGCCCAGTGGGGTATGCGTTATCCGATGGAGTAGGGAGTGCGTTTGCACCGAATGGCGTTAGGCGTCATCCGTCACGAGTCATCCGTCATGACTTGTGACGTATCACTGCCCCGTCAAATACCGCTGCACGTTCACTACGTGCTCGTCAAACGTCAGGGCAAAGACGTGCCGGCCCGTACCGTCCGGCACGGCGACGAAGTAGAGGTACTCGTGCTGCGCCGGGGTTAATACAGCCTGAATGCTGCTCAAACCGGGGCTGGCAATCGGTCCGGGCGGCAGACCGTCGTTTAAGTACGTGTTATACGGACTGATGACGCCGCTGTACTCCTCCAGGAACACGGGCGTCTTCCACCACTGACCGGATTCCTCCTGGTAGCCCATAGCGTACTGCACGGTGGGGTCCGCCTCCAGCCGCATGCCTACGGCAAGCCGGTTGAGGTAAACGCCGGCGATGTCGGGCCGCTCTTGCGGCACAACCGCTTCGCGCTCCACGATGCTGGCCAGCGTCAACACCGTGTGCAGGTCGTAGGCTGTGGTTCCGGCCTGCACCGCTTCCTCGTAGGCAGGGATCACCCGCGCCGCAAACGTGTCGAGTTGACGTCTCAGGACATCGGCGGGCAGGGTTCCTTCCGCCGGAATCTCATAGGTTTCCGGGAACAGATACCCTTCCAAGCTGGCGCCGGCAGGCCTGTCCTGCAAGAAGGCGTAGCGCGCCGGGTCCAGCCCGGTCAGGTCGCCGCTGATTACCTGGCTGCGATACTGCTCAAGCGCGCCTTCGGACCCGGCAAAGATGCCCGCCTCATCCAGGTATTCTACGATCTGTTCCAGCCGCCAGCCTTCCGGAATCGTGATCGTCACGCTCGCCGCTTCGGCCTGCTGCAACGCCTCCACGATCTCGGCCATCGTCATCGAAGGCGCCAGGATGAACGTGCCGGCCTCCAGCCGCGCCGCCAGCCCGTTGACGCGCACATACGCTTCGAACAGCAAGTCGTCTTCGATCAGCCCGGCTGCCACCAGATTCTTGCCGATGGTGCGCGCCGGCGTGCCCGGCTCCACCACAAAACGCACCGGCCGGCTGTCGACGCTCACAGGCTTGTCCACCGCCGCTAAGTTCGAGTTCAAATACGCCGTCAGCACGCGTTCGCCGCCTGTGCTGCTACATCCGCCAAGAAACGTGACCGCGCCGATTACGACCGCCGACAGCGCGGCAATCCAACTCCGTCTTTGCATAATCAACTGCTGCCTGTGCTTGTGGCGCCCATCGGCGGGAGCTCGCCGGACGCGTTGTGGGTTGCGGATGGCGCATGGATGCCGGAAGCCGCCCGTCGCAGGCCGGCGTCGCGCTCCAACAGCTTGCGCAAACCGGCCTCCAACTGCACGCGCGGCCGGTAGTGCAGCAGCCGGCCCGCCTTAGTGACGTCAGCCACCAGCCGGGCGATGCCGCCTGCCGCTTCGCGATTGTACAGCACATTCGCATCTTGCCGCACGATGCGGCTGATCGTCTCCACGAGGTCGCGGATCGAGGTTTCCTCGCCGCTGCCGACGTTGATAATCTGCCCGTCCACGCCAGATTCCTCGCCCGCCCGGATCAACGCCTCTACCACGTCGTCGATGTAGACGAAATCGCGCGTCTGGCCGCCGTCGCCGTTCACCACTACCGAGCCGCCCCCCAAGATCTGCTGCACGAACTGGGGAATGACAGGCGCGTGCGCCGGCGGAACGGGCTGACCCGGCCCGTAGGCGTTGAAGATGCGCATCGCCACCGTCTCGAAGCCGCCTAGCCGCCCTAACGTGAACAGGTATTGCTCCGCCGCCAGCTTGCTCACGGCATAGGGCACGGCCGGATGCGTCGCCATCGCTTCGTTGACCGGCTGCACATCCTGGTCGCCGTAGACGGTGGCGCTGCTGGCAAATACGACCCGCTGCACCCCGCCGACATCGCGGCAGGCTTCCAGCAGGCTGACCGTACCGCCGACGTTCACCTCGTTGTATTCGCGCGGATAGAGAATCGAGGCCGGCACGCTGACCCGCGCCGCCAGGTGATATACGACGTCGACGCGCTGCAGCAGGGACCACAGCTTCGGCACATCGCGCACATCCCCGCGGTTGAAGTTGATCCCCTGGCTCAGTTGAGACGGATCGCCGCTGCTCAGGTCATCCAGCACGCGCACATAGTGGCCGCTGCGATGTAGCTGGTTGGCAAGCCGGCTGCCGATAAACCCGGCGCCGCCGGTCACAAGAACACGCATAACTGCTCCTCTTTCCTCTCCGCCGCTCGCTCGGCGCGCCAACCGCGCCCAAACAACAATGGCGGCAAGTATAGCACCGTCGCCATTGGTCCCGAAAATCGACCGGTCGTCTTCAACGCCTCAGCGCAACACATCATCACGGTCGTGCGACCAACGCGCCGGCGGATCCGCCCAGTCCTGTTCGCCGGTATTCGGCAGCGTAGGCGGCGACCTGCGCAGCGCTGTGTGCGGGCCGTGCATCATCAGCGCGTTGTAGCTGCGACACGCCTCGATCAGGTTAGCGGTAGAAAGCTGCCCGCCGGTCCAAAACCGCATGGCTGCGACCAAGGGAGCGCCGGGCAGCAGCTTGGCAGCCATCTCGGCTGCGGTCGCTCCCTTGGCTTCCAGTACAGCGACATCCTGCGCCAGTTCGCTGAGCCGGTTTATCTTCGCCTGGATGGCGGGCAGCGGCGAACGGCGAACCGCTCCGCTCCCTGGAAACAGCCGCTCCGGGCGCAGGCTTGCCAGCGTGCACAGGCTGCTCAACACGCCAAACAAGTCCGCCTCACACGGCCATGTCCGCTCCTCGCCGCCGGTAAACGCATCGCCGCTGAACAGCCAGCGCTGATCCGGCTCGAAAAGGCTGGCGTGGTCTGGGCTATGGCCGGGCGTCTCGACTACGCGCAGCGCGTAGGAAGCCGTGCGCACAACGTCGCCGACTTCGTCGTAGGAACGCACGCCGGACGCGGCGCGCGGTCTGCCCCACATCACCCGGCGATAGACGGGCAGGCGCAGCCGCCCCGGCTCTCGGATGGCAGCCAGCGCCCGCCGCGGGGCGTAGATCGGCGCCTCCGGGAAGCGATCACGCAGCAGCGACAGCCCGCCGATGCGGTCTTCGTGGCAGTGCGTCACCGCGATCTGGTCTACGTAGACGTGCTCCAACATGCGCAGCAGTTGCGGGGCCGCGCAACTCGGCCCCGCGTCGATCAGCAGCCCCTCCACCCAATAGGCTGCAGCCCAATGGATCGGGCGCCCCATCAGGCCGCGTGCCAGCCGTATGCAAAGAACCGGACCATGCTGTTCAACGTGGATCATACGGGGCCTTTCACATTCCCGCGCCGGTCGCGGCTGCGACAACGCCTTGCCGCAGTCGCGCCATCACCTCGTGCGGTATTTTGGCCGTCCGGCCTTGCAAGTCCACACAGATATGTTCCGACGCGCCGCTCGCCAGAATCGCATCATCGCCGGCGCGGCGCACCTCGTAGGCGAAGGCGACCTCGCGGCTGCGCAGCCGAGTGAGACGCGTCGCCACGCGCACCGACTCGCCAAAGCGGGCCGGCGTGCGATACGCCACGCTGACGCTCGTCACGGCAAAGTGATGGCCGCCGGCGGCTATCTCGCTGTACGGCATGCCTACGGCGGTCATCCACGCAATGCGCCCGGCCTCGAACCAGACCAAGTAGTTGCTGTGATGCACGATGCCCATGGCATCGGTTTCGGCGAAGCGCACGGGCACATCGATAACGGCGACCGTTGCGTCCAGAGGCTGATCGCCCCCGGATGCACGCGTCGACTCCATTGTTCCATCCCCTCTAGCCGGCATCAGATATGGATCGGATGGCCCTCGATGGCGTGGGCCGCCTCCATAATCGCCTCGCTCAAGGTCGGATGGCTGTGTACGTTGCGCGCGATCTCCGCCGGCGTGATCTCCATGAATTGGGCCAGACTTAGCTCCGGCAGCAGTTCGGTCACATCCGGCCCTACCAAGTGCGCGCCCAGAATCTCGCCATACTTGGCGTCGGCGATAATCTTCACGAAGCCGACGCGGGCGCCCAACGCCTGCGCCTTGCCGTTGGGCATAAAGGGGAACTTGCCCACCTTGATCTCGTGGCCGGCTTCTTTGGCCTGCGCCTCGGTCATGCCCATGCTGGCGACCTGCGGGCTGCAGAACGTGCAGCGCGGCATGAATTGGTAGCGCTCCGGCGGGAAGGGAATGGTCGCCACATCTGCGATCGTCTCCGCGGCGACGAGAGCCTGTGCGCTTGCCACGTGCGCCAACGCCAGCTTGCCCGTACAGTCGCCGATGGCGTAGATGTGCGGCACGTTGGTGCGCATTACCTCGTCGATCTCGACATAACCGCCGCGCTCACTGAGCTGGACGCCCGCCGCATCCAGGCCGGCCTTGTCCGTATTGGGCTGGACGCCCGCCGCCATCAGCACCTTGTCGGCTTCCAGCGTCTCGGTGCTGTCGTCTTTCAGGTTCTTGACGGTTACCTTGACGCCCTTCTTGGTCTTTTCCGCGCCCTCGGTGCGCGTGCTCACCATCACGTTGATGCCCGCCTTGCGCACAGCCTTGGCGACTTCCGCCGCGACCTCGGCGTCCTCCAGCGGCAGCACCTGGTCGAGCATCTCGATTACCGTCACCTCGACGCCATAGGCGTTGTAGATGTAGCTGAATTCCATGCCGATAGCGCCGGACCCGACGACAATCAGCTTCTTGGGCAGTTTGTCCATCACGATGGCATCGCGATACTGGATGATGCGGTCGCCGTCAATCTCGACGCCGGGCAGCCCACGCGCCCGCGCTCCGACCGCGATAATCACATTGGCTGCGGTGACCGTGCGTTCCTTGGACTCGGGGAAATACTCGGTAGGCGAGACCTGGAGCGTGTGCGGGTCGGTAAAAACGCCGTGCCCCTCGATCACGTCGATCTTGTTCTTGCGCATCAAAAAGCCGACGCCCTTGGCCTGCCGCCCGGAGACGTCCCGGCTGCGCTTGACCGCCGCCGCATAGTCCACCTTGAGGTTCTCAAACGTGAACCCCAAGCTCTCAGCATCGTGCAGCGTTTCCAACACCTCAGCGTTGTGGATCAGCGCCTTCGTGGGGATGCAGCCCCAGTTGAGGCACACGCCGCCCAAGTTCTCGCGCTCCACAATCGCGGTCTTCAGCCCGAGTTGCGACGCACGAATCGCCGCCACATACCCGCCAGGCCCGCTGCCCAGCACGACTACGTCATAATCGTAGTTGCTCATGGCTCTTTACGCCCTTTCTGGTTGGTTCGTCGGGTCAGCCATTGTGCGCCCGGCCCGCGTCATCCGAGCCGGCGCGCCGGTCCGTGTACGGTTGGCAAGCGCGATACAAATGACGCCTGCCGAATCTCATTTCAATCCGCTAACGCACCTTGCCAATCCACACAACGGCATCTGCTCCGCCGGAGTCGCGCCTAGGCGCTATCCTCCAGGTGCACGCGCTCGGCCAAAGCCGGCTCCTCCATCTCTTCGCTCATATACAGATACTTCTTGCCGGGCACGGTTGTGAAGCCGGCGCACTCGCCCTGCGGCGTCATGGCGACCATGTTCATGTAGCGCCCCGGCACGCCGCCCAAATAGGCCAGGTCGCGCAGCGCCTCAAGCCCGGCCTCGTGCAGCGACATGCCCATTTTCATATAGAGCACCAGGCTGCGCGCCGTGCTCACACGCAGCGCCAATTCGCCCATCCCCGTACACGCGGTCGCGCCATAGCGGTTATCGCAATAGTTGCCCGCGCCGATGATCGGGCTGTCGCCCACGCGGCTGGGGTACTTCCAGCCTAGACCGCTGGTGCTCACCGCCGACGCCAGATCGCCGTACTGGTCCAGCGCCAGGAAGTTGACCGTGCCGAAGCGTCTCTCGCCGCCCGCGCTCAAGGGGGCCTCCGCTAAATTGAGCGGGCGCGTCAGCGTGTTCGCCAACTCGCGCAGGTCGGCATCGCCCTCCGGGTCCAGCCCATAATGCGCGAAGCGCTCGCGCCAGCGCTGCAAGGCTTCCTCGGTGCGCTGATCCTGCGGGGCATGCCCATTGGCGGCGGCGAAACGCTCCGCGCCGCGACCCGCCACCAGCACATGCGGCAGTTGCTCCATCACCTGCCGGGCCAGCGTGATGGGGTTGCCGTAGCCGCGCACCGCAGCCACCGCGCCGCTGCGCAAGGTGCGCCCGTCCATGATGCTGGCATCCAACTCCACCTCGCCCATCACGTTGGGCAGCCCGCTGTAGCCCACCGAATGGTCGTTCGGGTCATCCTCCGTAATGCGGCAGGCCAATTCCACCGCGTCGAGCGCACGGCCGCCCTTACGCAGCAAGGCCATCGCCGCGACCATGCCGGCCCGGCCGTTCTCACTGGCTGCCATCACAGACAGCGCGGTTCTGGATCCATCCCTGGTCAAAGTGCCGACCTGTGCCATTCTCCGCCTCTATTCCTTCTGGGTAGTAACTTTTTTGCCTGGAGTGACCGCCCACGAGTCATAGGACGGTATAACCTCTGGCGGCAGAAAAGAGATACAGAGATACTCCAGCAGGGCCAATGCTTATAATAAGTGTCATCTTCAGACTCCTCGTCATTCGCCGCGCGTGCCAGAGTTATCTAGTCTGGGACCTGAATCATCAGAAAAATACGGGAAAACTGGTCTGCAAACTCAGGCGGAAGCTTTGCAGCAGTTCCCAGGTATTTCGCTGCCTGCAAGCAGAACTTGCCTGTCTGGCGCTTTGATCGCGCTAGCATCTGGGCAAACTCAAATCCAGGTGAGGACTCGAAAAAGGACCATGCGACCTCACGTGCTAACAATGGTGCAGCCAAAGCCTGCATCGGGGCATCGAGAAGGCTTCTAGTTAGCTGGAGAAAGGAATCCCACTCGGGGAAAGCTATCTCAGCTTGACCATGGAGGCGAGGCCTTCGCTCGATGAGCAAGGTCAGTTGCTCCACAAGCGAATACGATTCTCGACCACCATACATGTAGGGGAGCAACACCGCATCTAGCTCGTTACGAGATGCCGGCTGCAGATAAGCGCGAAACAGACGATGTCCCACCTTGGCGAGTCCGAATAGAAACAGGGCGAGAACATCTCCGAAGGCCACCAAGTGCTCCCGCTTCGCCGGGTCTAGTTCCCCTCGTAGTTGGCGCAATAAGGTAATGGAATGGCGAACCGCGTCCCCTCCGGAAGCCAGCGCCCAGTACTTGCCACGCGAGAAGTCTACGGCTGCTTGAAGCTGTGGATATTTCTCCCCTATCTTGATATATGTCCCCCAGTGGTCGATGTTGGCGAGATGACTTATAGGCATCTCGGAAGAACCATCTGTTGCCTGTGCAAACACGTCGAACTCCGAAAGCGTCATCAAGGAAACGCCCAGTTCTCCGGCTGCCTCACGGTGATCAGACGGAATCATCTTCTGGTCAGCGAGTACGCAGATGCCCCACTCGGCATCCAGATAAGTCATCAGGCCTTTCAGCCACATTGCGCGCGTCACGGCTGACGCCTGCCTACCACCTTTGCAGTCGAACACGATGGATCGGTAGCCACTGAGTTCGTCTGGGGCCGCGCCGTAGACATCAATGTCAGTGATCTCGTATGGTTTTCGGTTCGCCGATCTTGGAGGCTGGATTATCAGCTCAATCTGTGGGAACCACCCTTTGCTAATGACATATGCTAGGGCGGCCTGTTTTTGGCGGCGATCGTTAATTATCATGACGTAACCTTGAGCAGCAGGTTGCTCAGTTGATACTCCTGCTCCTCCGTGAGTGATACTGATTCGCGTTGCCGCAGATGCTCGGCGGCCACCAAGGACTCAACGTAATCCGGATCCGACTGAAGTAAAGCGCGCCGAGCCTCATCATCAACCTCTAGACCCTCGTATTCGCCTGTTGTAACAAGCGAATATGCCATGTCCAGCGCCTCTTTGTTCTCCTCTGTATCGATGATTCGAAACTCGTAGTAGTCGTTGCCGACGTGAATCAGTTGCCCGATACGTAAGCGAACCAGACTCTTGTACTGCTGGCTGAATTCAGTAGTCGCACGAGATAGTCTCAGATTCCGCCTTAGTGCGCTGATGACCGCTGCAGGCGAACGGATCGAGTATTGCTGCGGAAGCAATTGGCCTTGGCGAACAGCTGACACGATAGCCATCGCCCGCTCATGGATCTCTCGTTTCAAAGGACTCAGGTTAGCTGCGGTCGGAGTCGGAGTAAATAGAAAATGGTTTTTGCCGGAATAGGTGGTCGCAATCGCGGGGGGTTTGATCATGCCTTCTTGAGCAAGCCTCTCCAACAGGATGAGCTGGTCAGGCTTGATATCAATCCGATCAATCCTTGCGTTTGCCTTAATCAGTTCGAGAGGCCACCCCTGGTGCTGCTTGAGTGTGCTAAGCAACTGCGCAACATCTGCTGAGTTCGTCGCAGCCACATGATCGGCGAAGATCTCCGCGTTCTCCGAAAAGTAGACCGGATTAATGATGATGTCACGCCCCCTGTGGCGCCGTACGACTAGGAATCCGCCTTCCAATCCAATCTGTATGTTGCGCCGGTAGAGTTTTTGATCGGCACCCAAAGCTGCCTGGAGACGATCACTGTTGTCCGGCGCAGCAGCAAGCCGGTTGACGATCGCCAAGGCTAGCTGTTCCTGCTCTGTGAAAGAAGCTTCGGTGTCTATGTAGTCGCCAACGCCCCGATAAAGGTCGTCGTAGTAGGGCACATTAGGCAAAACCGATTTGATCGTCTTGCGCTTAGTCGTAAGGTACACGAATTCGATCTCGCTCAAGAGAGCAAGTATTCTTGGTAACACAGTGCTCGGAATGTCGAGGTAATGGTTACAAACCAGCTTGAGAATCTCGTACTCGATCAGCGGCAATCCGCGGATGTGCAACGCGACCCTAACTGCCATGCCGATCAAGACCAACTGGTCAAATTCTGGAACGTCCCGCTGTCCCAGGGTAGTTTGCACTTCATGACAACGCGCTGCTGTAATCGCAGAGCCAAGCTTTATTTGATCAGTCGCAATTTTTGACATTGCGAATCCTTCGACAAGACAAATTGCAGACAGCCTAATCTTCAGGTCAGCCTATCGATAAGCCAAAATAATCTTCGATCACGGCGCACGCCGCCGTTTCGAGCGAATCCCAAGCGACTTCCGGCCGTTTGTTCACCGTCACAAAATCCTGCGCGCAGAAGACGTTATAGACGCCATCCAGCGCCATCAGCCGCGCCGCCAGAGGGTCTTGCGCGGCGGACTCGACGCTCGCAAAATTGCGCGGTCGCTCGAACATGATGCGCGGCAAGACGAATTTGCGGGCGTTGGGGTTGGGCGTTTTCTGAACGACTAGAGACATAGACATAGTATATCAGCCGGCGCACAGCCCATCAACCCGCGCCGATCTCCGGGGTGCGTCCCAGGGTTTTGGCGAGAATCAAGCAGGGGGAGCGAGAGTGGCGA
>CAYXRG010000057.1:0-4449 GCA_964467575.1 uncultured Caldilineaceae bacterium
GAGCACGCCGTGGTCTACGGCCGCCCGGCCATTGCCGTCCCTGTGTGGGAGGCTGTGGCGACGGCCGAAGTGCGCAACGGGGCTGCGGGCGCGGGCTGCGTGATCCATGCGCGCGATCTGGGCAAGACAATCCGCCTGGCTGACGCGCCGCATGACGAACCGTTGGCGCTGGTCGCCCGCCTGGCGCTACGCCGCGCCGGACTAGTTGGCGACCCCGACTGGCGCATCAATATCGACAGCGACCTGCCGATTGCGGGCGGGCTAGGCAGCGGCGCCGCGGTCAGCGCCGCGCTGGTGCGAGCGATCCTGCTGCATGCCGGTATGGAGCTCGCGCCGGAAGTGGTCAGCGAACTGACCTATGCCGGCGAGGAGGTTCACCACGGCACGCCCAGCGGCATCGACAACACCGTCGTCGCCTACGGGCAGCCGGTCTGGTTCGTGCGCGGCGAGCCGCCCGCGATCTTCGCCTGCGCCGCGCCGTTCCGCATCGCCATTGCCGACAGCGGCGCAACCGGCCCCACGCGCGTCATGGTGGACCAGGTGCGCGCTCGCCGCGCGGCGAACCCGACTCGCTACGACGGATGGTTCGATGAGATCGGGGAGATCGTCCAAGCCGCGCGCCAGGCCCTCGAAGCGGGGCGGCCCGCCGAACTGGGCCCGCTCTTCGACCGCAACCAGGCGCTGTTGGCGCAGATCGGCGTGAGCACGCCTGCGCTGGAGCGTCTGATGGCGGCGGCGCGGGCTGCAGGGGCCGGCGGCGCCAAACTGAGCGGGGCCGGCGGCGGCGGTAACATCATCGCGTTAGTGGAGGATGAGGCTGTGGAGCCGGTGCGCGCCGCCCTACTCGCCGCCGGGGCCAAGCGCGTGCTCGTAACTACCGTCGCCGCCTAGACGCTCCGCCTCGCGCACATAGGCCACCCGCCCGTCGACGACCGTGGCGATCACCTCGCCCTGCGCGTCGACCACCGTCAGGTCACCGCCATAGCCCGCCGCAATGCGGCCCATCTCGCCGCCCAGCCCAATGGAGACAGCGGGCGTGCGCCCGGCGGCAGGCCAGGCTTGCGCCAAACTCAGCTCCGCCGCCGCCATGAAGTTCGCCAGCCCGCGCTCCAGCGTAAGCACGCTGCCGGCTAGCGTCCCGTCAGCCAACCGGCACATCCCCTCTTGCACGAAGACCGGCTGCCCGCCTAGCTCGTACTCGCCCGGCGGCAGTCCCGCCGCGCGCATGGCGTCGGTGACCAACACGGTGCGATGCGCGCCCTTGCAGCGGGCGAGAATCTTCATGGCCGCGGGATGGACGTGGATGTTATCCGCGATCAACTGCGCGTCGACGCGGTCGTCGGACAGGACCGCGCCCAACGCGCCGGGTCGCCTGTGGTGCAGGCTGGTCATGGCGTTGTAGGTGTGCGTCGCCTGGCTGACGCCCAGCGCCACGGCTTCCTCGAACTGCTCATACGAGGCGCTGGTATGGCCCGCCACGACGGTGACGCCGCGGCGGCGCGCCGCGCGAATGAGGGCGTGCGCATCCGGCTGTTCCGGGGCCAGCGTAATCATGCGCACCGCGCCTGCGCCGCGTCCGACCTCGACCAGCTCGTCGAACTCGACCAGATTGGCCGGGCGGATGTCGGATGCTAATTGCGCGCCGGGGAATTCGGGGCTGAGGTACGGTCCTTCCAGATGCACGCCCAGGATTCTGGCCCCGCCGGGCGTCTTGCCGCCATGCGCAGCCACGGCGCGCACCGCATCCAGCGTGGGCGCGTGCGCCGCGGTCATGGTCGTGGCGAGGAAGCCGGTTACGCCGTGACGGGCGAAGAAACGCGCCATGTCGTCCAGCGCGGCCGGGTCAGCGTCCATCGTATCGCGGCCGGCCGCGCCATGCACATGCACGTCGACGAAGCCCGGCAGCACATAGCCGCCGCTGACGTCGAGCGTAGACGCTGCGCTCGCCTTAAGCGACGAGCCAACCGCAACAATGCGCCCGCCGCGAAGAAGAACCTCGCCGCGCGCAAAACCCGGCTCGGTCTGCGTCGCGCCGGGGAGAAACTCAGCCGGCAATTGGCCGCCGGCAATGTACAGGGTGTCCGCCATCCTCGCCCGCCCCCTGCTGCCTAGCTCTTGCGCTTAAGAAAAACGACGCCAAGCGGCGGCAGATTCACCGCAGCCGAGTAGCGGCAGTTCTGCCACGGCATGGACTCCGCAACGACGCCGTGCGGGTTGCCGACGCCGCTGCCGCCGAACTCCTCGGCATCGCTGTTCAGGAGTTCCGCATAGGCGCCGTCGAGCGGCAGGCCGATACGATAGCCGAGGCGGGGCACCGGCGTGAAGTTGCAGGCGACGATCACCTGGTCGCCGGGGTCCTTGGCGCGACGGACGAAGCTGATCACCGAGTGGTCGGCGTCGCTGAAGTCGATCCATTCGAAGCCTTCCCAGCTTGCGTCGACTTCGTGCAAGGCCGGTTCGCGTCGATACAGGGCGTTGAGCGCGCTGACGAAACGCTGCAGGCGGTGATGCTCCGCTGTCTCTACAAGGTGCCAGTCCAGGCTGACATCCTCGTTCCACTCGCGCCACTGGCCGAATTCGCCGCCCATGAAGAGCAATTTCTTGCCCGGATGGCCGCACATATAGGCGTAGAGTGTGCGCAGGTTGGCAAACTTGCGCCACACGTCGCCCGGCATCTTGTCCAGCATCGAGCGCTTCAGGTGAACGACCTCATCGTGGCTGAAAGGCAGGATGAAGTTTTCGCTGAAGGCATAGATCATGCTGAAGGTGATCTGGCTTTGGTGATAGCGGCGGAAGATGGGATCCTTCTCCATATAGCTGAGCATGTCGTGCATCCAGCCCATGTTCCACTTGTAGTCGAAACCCAGTCCGCCCATGTAGGTCGGGCGCGTGACCATCGGCCAGGATGTGCTCTCCTCGGCGACGGTGATGATGCCGGGGATCTCGCCGTGCGTCACTTCGTTAAAACGACGTATGAAGCTAATGGCATCCAAGTTTTCGCGGCCGCCGTACTTGTTCGGGACCCATCCGCCGCCCTCGCGACTGTAGTCCAAATAGAGCATGGAGGCGACCGCATCGACGCGCAACCCGTCGATATGATACTTCTTGAGCCAGAAGAGCGCGCTGCTCAACAGGAAGTTGCGCACCTCGTTGCGCCCGAAGTTGAAGATCTTGGTTCCCCAGTCCACATGTTCGCCTAGCCGCGGGTCCGAATGCTCGTAGAGATGCGTGCCGTCGAAGAAGGCGAGTCCGTGCGCATCGCGCGGGAAATGGGCCGGCACCCAGTCGAGAATCACGCCGATGCCGTGTTGGTGGCAGTAGTCGACGAAATACATAAAATCGTCGGGCGAACCGTGGCGGCTGGTGGGTGAAAAGTAGCCTACCGCTTGGTAGCCCCAAGAGCCGTCGAAAGGGTACTCGGTGATGGGCATCAACTCGATGTGGGTATAGCCCATCTCGGTGACGTACTCGACGAGTTGGTGCGCCAGGTCGCGATAGCTGAGGAAGCCGCCGCCTTCCTCGTGAGGTACGCGACGCCAACTGCCCAGGTGAACTTCGTAAATATTGATCGGCTGGTCGAACGCTTGGCGCTTTTCGCGTTGCTCCAGCCATTCCTGATCGTTCCACACATAACGGTCGATGTCCCACACCCTGGAATCGGTGCTGGGGCGGACTTCGGCATAGAAGCCGTAGGGGTCAGACTTGTCGGCCTTGTAGCCGAGAAAGCGCGATTGGACCGCGTACTTGTAGTGGGTTCCCTCCGGCAAGTTGGGGATAAAAAGCTCCCATACGCCCGGTCCTTCGTGAAAGCGCATCAGATGCGTGCGCGTATCCCAGGCGTTGAACTCGCCGATTACGCTGACGCACTGCGCGTTGGGCGCCCAAAGCGCGAAGCTGACGCCGCGCACGCCGTCGATCGTCACGAAATGCGCGCCCAACTTCTCGTAGCTATAGAGTAAATTGCCCTCTCCGAACAGATAGAGGTCGTAGTCGGTCAGGACCGGCGGAAAGCGATACGGGTCCTCCAACTCGTGTTCCGCGCCCGCCGGGTCGACCACGATCAGGCGATAGGGAAAGAGCTCGGCGCGGTCCTCGAACACGGCCTCGAAGAAGCCGGCGGGGTCCACGCGCTGCATGGGCGTGCGTTCGCCGGAGGTCGTGTCGAGCACGAAAACAGCAGCGTCCAGCGGACGGAAGACGCGGATCGCGACCGCCGTGCGCTCCTTCACCGAGACCGCGTGCGAACCGAGAACGTTGAACGGCGCTCCGTGATAACCGTGGACAATGGCGGCAATATCGCCGTCGGCAACTGTGGTGGCAGGCGGTTTGGGGGAAGGGGCGCTCGTTTTCCTGGATGCCATTGTCATTATCCTCGTTGAATGGCGCCTCGTCTGTGCGGGCGCGTCTAGGGCGCGAAGTTGCGCAGTTCGCCAATCGGTCGAATCAGGG
>CAYXRG010000057.1:4549-29740 GCA_964467575.1 uncultured Caldilineaceae bacterium
CGAATCAGGGCAGCCCTACGGGCTGCGCGCCGCGTACTGCTCACGTTTTTACCAGATGAACCCATGCCTCGTCCACTTGGAAGCCGCGCGCTTCGTACAACTGGACGGCCGTGGCATGGCGGACGAGGTGCGTCTGCACTTCGACGAAAGCATACCCGCCGCGCGGGGCCGGGGCGGCGGCCATCTCGTCGAGCGCCCGGTCCAGCAAATAGGCGCCCAACCCGCGCCCGCGCAGTTCGGGGGCCAGCCAAAAGCCGAAAATTCCCGCGCGGCTGCCCTCCTCCAGCGGATACCAACTGATGACGCCCTGTAGCATCTCCTCGCCATCCGCCAGGACAAGGCCGGCGTAGGGGCTGCCGCCGTTATCGCCCCACAGCGTATATTCGACGCGCTCCGGTCGCTCGCGGCCGGTGAAGGGCGCTTCGCGGCTGATGGCGATCACACGCAGGCCAAACGCAGCCGGCCTTTCGGCGGACGGCTCGCTTCTGCCGGCGCCTTGCGCCTTCACTCTGGCTGCCAGATCAAGCGTCATCGAAACATCGCCGGGGACGCTCACGGCATAGCCGCGCTTGGACAGGAAGCGCAGCAGTTCCGTATCGCGCGCGCTGACGCCGAGATGCTGGCTGCTGCCGTAGAAAGGCGCTCGCGGCCCCTCGACGCCGCCATAGCAGGGCAAAGACTGGCCGCCGAAGTCGACAGGGCAGTAGTAAAGCCAATTCTCCGCAGCCTGCAACAGACGGCTGCCAATCCCCTGCTTGCGATACGACGGATCCACGTAGAGCGTCGCAATGGCATGGCCGGCCCGCCAACGCCGGTAGTGGCCGGTCTGTTCCGGCGGGCGAAAGGCGTGCACCAACCCAACAAGCGTTTCGGTTCCGTTCGTAGAGACATGCGCGCGATCGGCGGACGCATCGCGCCGCCACGCCAGGATCAGGCCGGCGGAATCATGCGCGGGGCAGCGAAGTATGCGGCTGCGGAATTCCTCGACAGAGATGGGGCGAAAATTGCGACGACCGGCAAAAGCGCGATTCCAAAACGCGACCAAGGCGGGCAAGTCCTGCCGGCGCATGGCGCGCAACTGGGTGCGTGGGCGGAAGCCTTCTGAGAGCGACTTGGCCGGAGACATCATCCCCCGATGTATTTAGCGAACAGACCTTTTGCCAAATTCTCGTCTTCTATGCCCTTGATGATGGCGCGATTGTCCGGAAATACCGTGAATTCGTAGTCGTCGATCTGGGCGCGCAGCAGATATTCGTTGCGCGCCAGCCGCGAGGCGACCGGCGCAAGCTGCCGTTCCAGCCGCGCCAGGTCCAGCCGCGGCGCGCGCCCGCCAGGCGCGGTCACACTCACCTGGACTGCGTTGCGCCCGCAGAGCGCGGCGCTGGTCGCGCCCGCTTCGGCCTCTAGGAACTCCAGACGGTGTAGGTCGCAGGCCGGGCAGCCGGGGCGCGGCCCGCCGCCGCCGAACTGCTCGTACTCGTGCAGCCACAGGTCAAAATGGAGCAGGCCGGGGTTAAGCGTTCCCCGCCCCACAATCAACTTCATGGCTTCGGCCGCGGCGATGGAACTGAGCAGCGTAACGACCGGCCCGATGACGCCCACCGTGTCGCACGTTGCCGTGGCGCCGGGAGCAGGCGCATCGCCCATCAGGCAGCGCAGACAGCCGCTGACAGCCCGCTCGCCCGGCAGCTTTTCGGCCGCGCCTGCGGGCACAAAGGTGGCGGTCATGCCATAGGACGCAAGCACGCCGCAATAAACCCACGGCAGGGCGAGCCGGATGCAGGCGTCGTTGATCAGAAAACGCGTGGTGAAGTTGTCCGTCCCGTCCAGCACGACGGTTGCGTCGCCGATCAGGTCGAGGACGTTGCCGGCGTTGACGTCGGTCACGACGGCTTCGACGGCGATCTCGCTGTTGACGCGGCGCAGTTTGCGGCCCGCGGCTTCCGCCTTGGGCAGGTTGGCGGCGATATCGTCCTCGTCAAAGAGGATCTGGCGCTGGAGGTTGTTCAGTTCGATGAAATCGCGGTCAATGATGCGCACGCGGCCCACGCCCGCACGCACAAGCAGGTTGGCGAGCGCGGAGCCGGTCGCGCCGCAGCCGACGATGACCGCGGTTGCGGCGAGCAGCCGCTCCTGTCCGTCTTGGCTAATCTCTCGGAACAGCGTTTGGCGTTGGTAGCGCGCTAGGTTCATAGGCTCCAGATCACTACGAATGCAGGGCGCGGGCGAGGCCGGGCAAGAGCATGTCGTGCGCCACAATGTCCCAACTCATGCGCTGGGCGATAGTCTGGCCCGATTCAAGCAGCGCTTGCATCTCGGCTTCGTCTTTGGGCAGCCGCTCGAAGATGGTCTGCGCGGTTGTGTAGCTGTTCGAGCGCTCGATCCAGCCGCGCACGCCGCCGTCTATGGCAAGCGCATCGTACGGGCTGCCCAGCCAATAGCCGGGGGGCAAACTGACGTAATCGGCAACCACGAGATTCGGCGCGTTCTCCAAGCCGCCCGCTGCACTCGCCACGAAGCCGGCGCAGCCGCATACGTTGCTGATACAGCACAGCGCGCCGCTGGTCAACGGCTCCACCTGCGCAATGCCGAACGGCTCATAGATGCTCTGTCCGAACTCCAGGTCGGAACCGAAGCGAATGTCGGGGAACTCCATGTCGGCGGGCATGCGCTGCCCGCAGCGCTCACGGTTCCAGCCGAACTGGTTGACGAGGACGATCCGGCTCTGTGTGGCCGAGCGGTTGAACGGTTCGACGTCGTTAAAGAAATAGGGGGCTTCCAGATCGATCAGGTCGCCATTGTCCCCGCGATGGCCGACGGGCCAGCCGTACTGCTCTTCCCAAGCCGCCACCCACTCCGGTCGTCGCCCTGCGGGCACGCTCGTGCTGAGAACAAACAGCACCGCGCGCTTGTCCGCCTGGCGCAACATCCCGTCTAGGTGTTCCAGCACGCGGATATCGCGCCACAGGGCTTTGGATGGGACCATGCGCGTGACGTGCGTAAACACGTAATCGGGAACATAGCCGAGCAGACTTTCGCAGTACGCCTGAAGCCGTCCCTTAGAGGCCAGCTTCTGCTCCAACGTGATGCCGGCGGGCGTGATGCCGTTATACACCAGGTCGATATTGGCGCTGGAGAGCGGGCCGCCCAGGAAGCGCAATTCTTCCATCACCAGATCGCCCACGGCAAAGATATTGTCGCAGCGCGCAGCCAACTTGAGCAGGGGATTTTTGTACAGATGATCCTGGTTGCCGAAAGCGGCTTCCAGGCTCAAGCCCCACTCTTTAGCCTTGTAGAGCGCGTTGTAGAAACGCGTGTCGTGGCCGTCGTGGTCCTCGATCAGGCGGCGGGCCGTGGCGGTCTCATGCGCATAGAAGACCGAACGCCACTGCCCCGGCTCCGTCATCTGCGCGGCAAAGACAACCGGCAGGCCAAGCCACTCGTGGGCGACGATGACCTTCTGCTCCGGCCCGAGGCCGGCGTCGGCCCCAATCGCCTTGAGCGCGGCGAAGATCGGCCCGGCGATCATGAAGTACAAGTTGAATTCGGGGTCCCAACTATACCGCGCGGCGTCGAAGCCGTAATTCTGCCAGACGTAGTACTTGAACAAGTTGATCTCATCCCAGTTGGGATTGCTGACGTCGACCAGGATGATCTCATGTTCGTGGTCGCCGAAACGCCGCGTGCCATAGAGCAGCGCCACGGCGAAGGTCTGCTCCACCTGTTGCAGCGCGATGCGTTGCCATTCGGGCACGCCGGCGAAGATGCCGTGGAGGCTGCTGTAGCGCAGGGTGATGCCGCTGCGCGGGTTAGACAGCCGCTCCCAGATAACAGGGTCGCCGGCCAGCATGGGGCCGACGAGGATCGTGCGATCAACATTGTCGATATAGCTCGTCGCACTGAGCAAACCATCCAGCACAGCCCCGATGCCGCCGAGTTTGAGACCGGCCTCGTGGGTGGCGTGGACGACCAGGGGAATGGCTTCAGGCATGGCGCGTTTCCTTAACAGGCGTCCGCCCCCAAGAGCGAGCGCAGCGAAAACAACTAAGGCGACACAACCGCCGCGCCGCCATGCGCCGCGCCGATCCAAAGGTCGCCGGCGCTGTCGAGCAACAGGGCGGAAATGGCAGGCGACGGCAGCAGCGTCAGTTCCGGGATGGACATCCAGGATGCGCCGTCGAAATGATACAACTCGCCCTCGCCCGTGGCGACCCATGCCGTACTGTCGTCCCCGACCGCGATATCCACAATGGGCGCGGCGGCAATGTCCGGGATGGCGATGATGCGGTCGTCCCGGAAGCGCGCCAGCCCTCGCTCCGTGCCGACAAGGAGCGTGCCGTCGGTGTCCAGCGCCAGCGCGGTAATGACGTCGCTCGGCAGGTTGATGTTGGCGGTGTTGAACACCTGGAGCTGGTTGTCTTGGAAGCGCAGCAGGCCGCCGCCGGTGCCGATCCACACTACATTGTCGTCGGCAAGCAAAGCGCGGATGTCGTCGCTGGGCAGCCCGTTTTCGGTGGTCAGGTTGAAGAAAGCGCTGCCCGTCCAGATGCTGAGGCCGGTCTTGGAGCCGAGCCAAGTGCGGCTTTCGCGATCGATGGTGATGGCCTGCACCTCGGTCCCAGCCAGACCTTCCACAGGGGAGTAGTTGGTCCAGTTGGGCTCCTTATAGAAGCTGGCTCCGCCGGCGCCTAACCACAGCCCGCCCGCAGCGTCCGGCTGGATCACGCGGACGTCCGGGCTGAGCAGCGGCGTATTGGCCGCGGTGAGCAGAGTGATAAGCGCGCCGTCTGCAGCCTGCACTTGGCTGACGCCGGAACCTGTCGCGATCCACACGGTGTCATCCAGGCCGCGGGCCAGGTCGCGGATGCGGTTGCCGGCCACCGGTTCGTCTTCGATCAGGAGTATCTGCCAACGTTCGCCGTCATACATGCTGATGCCGGCGCCGGCCGTGGTGTAGTAGACATTGCCGTCCTCGTCGAGGCGCAGGCTTGTCAGCGGAGCAAGGGCCATGCCCTCTTCATTGCTGAAGAACTCGGTGCAGCGGCCTGTGTCCGGGTCCAATCGGCAGAGCTGTACCTGGTCTGTGCCGACCCACACGCTGCCGTCTGCTGCCAGGGCCAGGCCGGTGATGCTGCCGTTGGGAAATTGCGAATCGGCGACCGTGGCGCGGCTGTAGGTCTCCCAGCTTTCACCGTCGACGCGATACAGGTCGCCCGCTGTCGCCAGCCATACGATGTCCGCGCCGTCGCCGGCGATAGCAGTGACGACGTTGCTGGTCATCGGGCTGTTTTCCACGTTATAAAGCGTCGATTCGCCCTCGCGGTAGCGCGTTAGCCCAAGCTGCGAGGCGAGCCAGATCGTCTGCGGCGCAGTCACGGCGATGTTGCGGATGATGCCCGTTTCCAGGCCGTCGTTTTCGTCGATGTGCGTCCAGTCGCCGGTCGCGGCATCGAAGATATCCAGGCCGTGCCGCGCATAAGCGATGATCAACGTCTGCGCCTCGACATCGCAGTGCAGCGCCACGATATCGTCGAAGCTCATCGGGCTATTGGCGCTGTTGAGCGTCTTCCAACTGCCGCCTTCCGTATCGAAAACCTGCAAGCCCAAATCACTGCCGAAAAGAACGCCCAATCCGGGCAGCGGACAGTGTTCGGCGGACGTGAGCCGGTTGGTCGACAATCCGTCCAGCGTGGTGAACTTGACATGGCTGCCGGCAGACTTGTTCCAAGCCGTAGCGCCGCCATCGGTCGCGGCCCATATGGTGCTGCGCAAGACGGCAAGGTAGTTGACGAAGTTGCCGTTGGAGTAGATGCGCCAGTTCGATTCGGGCCCGATGGGCGAAATGGGGATCGGCGACGGTTCGGCCTCTATAGTCGGTTCAGCTTCGGGCGTCGCTTCAGCGGTCGGCGCCATCTCGACAGTGATAGTGGGCGAGGCGGCGGTCGGCGTCGCGCGGGGCGTAAAGAAGGCGACAGAATCCAGCACTGCGTCGAAATCGGCGCTGCCTTGCGCCTGCCATGCCTCGACTGGCGCAAGGCCAACCATGATAAAAAGACGATCTTGCGCCGGCTCCGTCATCACCGCGCGCCCGGCGAAACCGGCCCCGTCGCCGGCGTCCGCCAAGTCCGCGCCCAGCGCGGCCTCGCCGCCGACGCGCACCGCTTCGGCCTCGTTCGCTACGAGGTCCCGTTCCGCGGCATAGGCGGCGACAAACAACGCGAAGGCCTCCCCAAGGCTGTCCGCCGATTCGGGAAGCAGTTCGGCGGCGACATCGGCGCGCAGCAGCATGACGGAGCCGGAAGCCGGGCTGCGTTCGGCCGCAGACAGGGTGACAGAGACGCCGGCAAACTCAAGGGCGTAGTCCCCAGGCGGGCGGAAAGAGAAGCCCGCCTCCTCAACGCGGCGCTCCTGCCCCAACTGCACCGTATCTCCGGCGCCGCCTGGCGTCGCCGTTTCTGTAGGCGTCGTTTCGCTGGGCTGTTCCGCTACTGGCGAAGGCGTATCGGCGGGCGGCGCCGGCGCGGTCGCGGCGGAATCCTCCGGCGTCGCTACTCCGCTCGTCGGGGACGCCACGGCCACAGGGGGAATCTCTCCTAGCGGGTTATCGCGCACGGCCAAGACAATCACCGCAGCCAGCGCGACCAGAAGCAGCGTCGAAACGACGAAAGACGCCACACGAAATGAGCTAGGCGGCGCGGTGACATCGCCGTCAGTTCGGACGGCCGGCGTCTTTACAGGTCTGCGGTCGATTGTCTGTCTCTTGGATTCTCGCGGCATGCAATCTGAACCGGTGGGCAAACGGATGAGCGTCTGCCCAGATTGTATCACCACCTGCCGCGCGCGGCAAAGCATTTTGGCCGTATGGCCGTATGGGTGCGTCAGGGACGCTTAGCGCACTTGCCGCGTCTGCCCCTAGTTCGCCATCCTTTGCGTGATCTGAACGGCACAAACGGAGTTTCTAGGAGGAACTCGATTTGTAAAGCAAGGATGCCGACATGCCGCAGCCGCAAGGCAACCACCCAAAAATAAGCTGCCGGCCCTGGTGACATCGGGGCCGGCAGCGTTGCGGTCAGATCTTCTAGAACGTTGAGCGCTTAACTCTTGCTGCGCACGGGCTGGGCTTCCAGCATGCCGTTGGCGGCCTTGGCCGGGGCCGCAGTGCGGCGGCGCATAGTCACGTCGTAGGCGACGGCGAACAGCAGCGCGATGGCGGCGAAGCCGGCAATGATCCAAGCCAACGGACCGGTCACGCCCTCGTCAGCGGCGGGCGCTGCGACGGCGACGGCAGGAGCCGGCTCAACCTGCGACGCAACTGCCGTTTGCATTGGCGCATTGCCCAGAGCCAACGGGCTGCGAGAGGTCGTAGTCAGCGCGTAGACTGCACCCGCATAGCCGCTCACCGGCAGCAGCTCGGCCACGGACACATCCAGGTCGCTGTGCAGCGTCGTCCATGTCTGCGCCGCAGGGTCGGTCAGCGACACGCGGCTGGGCGTCTGGTGCAGCGTAGCGCTGCCATACAGATAGCTCGTCGCGGCGTAGACCAGGCCAGGCTGGGTCGGGTCGGCGGCCAGGGCGTCGACGTGCAGCCGCGAGCCGGGCACGAGGTCCAAACCGTCGTTCGCCGTCGTCCAGGTCAGACCGTCCGTGCTGGTGAGCACGCCGCGGTCCGTCGTGCCGACGTAGAAGGTGGCCGGGATGGTGTTGGCCACGGCCAGCGCCGTCGGGCTGCTCAACAGGTTGTCCACGGTCAGCCAGGTGAGCCCGTAGTTCTCGGCCCGGTAGAGGGCGAAGTCGGTGCGGGCGAAGGCCAGGCCGGCCCCCGTACTGTCGGCGACGACCTGGCGCACAGGCTCGTCGAGCAGGAGTTGGCTGTTCAGGATGACGCTGGAGCCGACGTCGCGCAGGCGGAAGAGGCCGGCCGTATCCGTACCGGCATACACCAGGCGCTGCACGCTGTCAAGGGCGATGTCGGTCACGCCGCCGGCCTCGTCGCTCAGCGGTACGCGCAGCCAGTTCTCGCCGGCGTCGAGCGACCGGTAGATCGCCAGTTCATTGGCCGCGCCGATGTAGAGCGCGTCCTCATGCTGCGAATCGGCCGCCACAGCCGAGACGATCACGCCGTCCGGCGTGCGAATCTGCGTCCAAGCGCCGGGCGCGCCTGCGAAGAGGACGCCCGCGTCGACGGCGTAGTTGACGCCGTCCGGCTCGCCTGCGGCCATATAATAGCGAACGTTCTCAAGGGCAGGCATGGTGTGAACTGCGTTGGGGTGCGCCTCCAGCGCCTGGATGACGCCCGTCGCCACAGAACCGAACAGGATTAAGGTGATCGCCACGATAATGATGCGTCGGGTGTTCATGCTGCCTCCGCTCTTCCTTATGCCAACCGGCGCATTGCTGTCTGCCGGCGTTTGCTTCACTTTCTGTCTCCAGTATAGGCGGCGGCGAAAAAGCTCGCTGGATCGCACCCGGATCTGACTTGGACCGTTATCCTACGCTCGCCATAGGTGCGTTTCAGAGGCAAGGCAATCGGCCAGATCGCTGCTTGCGCACATATGACGCAGGAGCGGCGCACAATGTTGCATGCGGAGTTGCATGCATAGACAGCGCGCAAAAAGACGCCCAAGCGCAAGGTTGTGCGCCTGGGCGAAAGGACAAGATCTGTTTGGTCGGTTGTGTGCCGCACTTCGCGGAGCGTTACGCCGGCGGCGTCCCCCACCCCCCTCCGCCCGGCGTCTCAATGCGCAGCCGGTCGCCCGGCATGACGCGCCGCGTGAACTTGGAGCGCAGTTCCTCCGTCGAGCCGTCGACGCGGTAGAGGATGTTGCGGCCCGGATAGCCGTCCCCGCCGCCTGCCAGGCCCCACGGCGCGACGGCGCGGCGTTCGCTGAGCATGGTGACCGTAGCCGGCGCCAGCATCACATATTCGCGCACAATGCCGTCGCCCCCGCGGTGAAGGCCGGCCCCGCCGCTGTCGCGGCGCAGCGCGTAGCGCTCCAGCCGGAAGGGGTAGGCCAGTTCCAACGCCTCAACCGGCGTGTTGAGCGTATTGGTCATGTGTACCTGCACGCCGCTGGGGCCGTCGCTTTCGCGGCTCGCGCCCATGCCGCCCGCAATCGTCTCGTAGTAGGCGAAGGGCGTGGCATTGGCGAGCATGCCGCCGATGGTAACGTTGTTCATCGTTCCCTGGCTGGCGGCGGGAATGCGGTCGGGCAAGGCTTGCGCCAGCGCGCCCAGCACGGCGTCGGTAATGCGCTGCGATGTCTCCACATTGCCGCCCGCCACCGCGGCTGGCGACAGCGCGTTGACCACGGTATTTTCCGGCGCGACGACGTGAACAGGTGCAAAGCAGCCCGCGTTCATGGGAACTTGGTCGCCCACCAGGCAACGCACGACGTAATAGCAGGCGGACTGCGCGATGGCGATCACGGCGTTGAGCGAGCCGTTCATGACCGGCGCCGTCCCCGTGAAGTCGAACGTCACCTCGGAGCCGGCGACGGTGGCGGTGACGCGGATAGGCACGAGCGTGACCTCCTCGTCCTCCACCAGTTCGATAACATCCTCGAAGGCATAGGCGCCGTCCGGCCAACTTTGGATGGCGGCGCGGGTGAGCCGTTCGCTGTACTCGCGCAGACGGGCAGCATACTCCAGCACCTCGTCGATGCCGAAGGCGTCCGCCATCTCGCGCAGACGGCGTTCGCCGATGGCGGCGGCGGCGCGCTGGGCGGCGATGTCCCCACGCCGCTCGTCGGGCGTGCGCACGTTGCGCAGGATCACGCGCAGCAAGTCCGCATCAAGCACGCCGCGCTTATGCAGCTTGACCGGCGGGATGATGATGCCTTCCTGGTAGATCTCTGTGGAGAGGGGCAGCGAACCGGGCGTCATGCCGCCGACGTCGGCGTGGTGGGCGCGACTGGCGACAAAGAAGTCGGGCGCATCGCCCTGCCCGCGCGCAAAAACGGGCGAGATCATAGTGATGTCGGGCAGGTGGTTGCCGCCCTCGAAGGGGTCGTTGACGATCACCACGTCGCCCGGCTCCCACACCTCGAAGCGGTCGAGGATGGTCAGGACGCTGGCAGGCATGGCGCCCAGGTGAGCGGGGATGTGCGCTGCCTGGGCGATCATGCGGCCTTCGCCGTCGAAGATGGCGCACGAAAAGTCCAGCCGCTCCTTGATATTGGGCGAATAGCCGGTGCGGCGCAGAGTCACGCCCATTTCTTCGGCGGCGCCGGCAAAGCGGTGACGATAAAGCTCCAGCGTAATCGGGTCCATAGGGCGCTACTTTCGCTCCAGCCAGATGTTGGCGAATTGGTCGACGCGTCCTGACCAGGCGGGCGGCACGACGATGGTCGAATCGAACTGGTAGATGATGGCCGGGCCGGCGAAGCGGTTGCCGGGGGCCAGCCGGGCGCGGTCATAACAGGCCGTCGGCGTTGGGCCGGACGCGCTGAACCAAGCCGGCTTGTCCGCCAGGCGCGCGGCCGAAGCGTCCTCGCCCTGTAGCGGCAGGCTGGGCAGGCCAGGCTGTGCGCCGGGGCCGATGCCGCGCACGCGCAGGTTGACCACGTTGACCGGCTCATCGGGCATGGCGTAGCCGTAGCGCTGTTCGTGCGCGGCGTGGAAGGCGTTGGTGGCGTCGACCAGATGCCGCACGGTGATCGGCGTGGGCAGCGTGACAGTCAGTTCGTAGCTCTGGCCGCGATAGCGCATGTCGAGCGCGGCTTCGATACGCGGCACGACCACGCCTTCGGCTTCCAGCACGGAAGTAACGCGGGCGCACAACGCCTCGTATATTTCATGCAGCGGCGAGAGGTCTGTGACCAGGTGGTCGGCGGGCTGGAGCACACTGTGCGAGGCGTCGCTGGCGATGTCGGCCACGAGCATGCCATAGGCGCTGAGCACGCCGGGGATGGGCGGGATCAGGATGTCGCGGATGTCCAGCGCGTCGGCCAAGTCGCAGGCGTGCAGCGGGCCGGCCCCGCCGAAGGGAAGAAGCGTGAAGGAGCGCGGGTCATAGCCGCGCTCCACCGAGACGCGGCGCAAGGCGCGCTCCATGGTGGCGTTGGCGATGCGCACAACGCCCAGGGCGGCTTCCTCCGCGCTCAGGCCAAGCTGCGCGCCCAGTTCCGAGAGCACGCCGCGCGCCGCGTCCACATCCAGCGCGACATCGCCGCGGCCGCCCAGGAAGCCGCTCGGGTCAAGCCGGCCCAGCACCAGGTTGGCGTCGGTGACCGTGGTTTCGATCCCGCCGCGGCCATAGGAGGCCGGGCCGGGCACGGCGCCGGCGCTGCGCGGGCCGACGCGTAAGCCGCCGCCGGCGTCCACATAAGCCACGCTGCCGCCGCCCGCGCCCACGGTATGAATATCGATCACCGGCAGGCGCAACGGCAAGTCGGTGATCGTGCTTTCGGCCGTGGCAGGTATAGAGCCGGGGCACAACGCCACGTCGGTGCTGGTGCCGCCCATGTCGAAGGTGATCAGTTGCGGCGTCTCCGTATCCAACGCCTGCTTTGCCAGGGCGAAAGCTCCCACCACGCCCCCAGCCGGCCCGCTCAGGACGACGCGCGCCGCCTGGCCCGCGGCCTGCGCCAAGCCGATGGCGCCGCCGTTGGACTGCATGATGCGCACGCGGCTGTTGGGCAAGGCCTGCTCCAGCCGGTGCAGATAGCGCGCCACGAGCGGCTGCACATAGGCGTTGATCACCGTGGTGGCGGTGCGTTCGTACTCGCGGTACTCCGGCAGAATGTCGCTGCTGAGCGAGATGGGCAGATCCGGGCATACCGCACGGATGATCTCGGCGGCGCGCTGCTCGTGGGCGGGATTGCGGAACGAGAAGAGAAAGACAATCGCCAGGCTTTCCGCATCCCCGTCCGCCAGTTGCGCGGCCAGTTCGGCCACGCGCGCCTCGTCCAGTTCGACGAGGACATTGCCCGCCGCGTCGAGGCGTTCGGGCGCCTCCAGCCGCCAGCGATCCTCGACCAGCGGCGCGGGCCGCTGCTGGCTGAGATGGTAGAGCTGCGGGCGATTCTGGCGGCCGATGATGAGGATGTCGGCAAAGCCAGCGGTCGTGAGCAGCGCCGTCTGGGCGCCGCGTCGCTCCAGCAGCGCGTTGGTGGCGACCGTCATGCCGTGGACCACGTCGGCCTCATGCACGCCCAACGCATCGAGGCCGGCGACGATGGCGCGGCTTTGATCCGCCGGCGTGGTCGGAACCTTATGCACAGCCAGGCCGCCGTCCGTCAGAACCACAAAGTCAGTGAACGTACCGCCAACGTCGATGCCGACCAGGGGCCGGTGAGAGCTAGGTGAGGTCATAGGTTTGGCCCGGATTCGGATAGTGGTGCGCGTCTCAGAAAGAGTCAGCCTGCGGCCGTCTCACCGGTGGATACGGGATAGAAGTCGGTATACGGACGGGCCGTCTCACTCACCAGAGCTGCGATGCGGCGGAAGCGGTCGACCGCGGTCGTGGCGAGGAACTCGGCGCGCGCCTCGCCCGCCAGCGGCACGGACTCCTTCCAGACGGCGCGGCCGCACAGCACGCCGCTCGCCCCGGCCGTACAGGCCACCCGCACCTGCTGCAGGAAGATGTCAAAGTCCACCCCGGCGCTGAGCAGCACCCAGGGCGTGACGCTGGCCGCGCTCAACTCGGCGCAGGCCGCGGCCCACTCGCCCTGATCTTGCGTCTGCTTGACGTCGACGGGGAACTCGGCCTTGAGGACCGTAGCCCCTAGCGGGGTGAGCCGGCGCGCGGTCTCGACGACGACGCGCCGCCGCTCCGCGTTGGGCAGGGTCTTCACGTTGGCGTCGATGGAATAGTGCAGCGGCTCCAAGAAGAGAGGCAGTTCCCACTCGGCGCATTGCTGCGCCACCTCGCGCACGAGGCCTTCCTGATCGGCGGCATTGGGCGCGTCGGGATGGTAGTAGACGAGGAGCTTGATGCCAGTGGCGCCGGCGCGGCGCGAATGGCCCACGCTCCAGTCGTCGAGCAGCTTGGTGCGCCGCTCGGTGGGGTCGCCATCATAGCCGCTTTTTTCGAGTGCGAGGAGCAGGCCGGATTGCCCGCTCAACGCGCCGCTTGCAACACAAGTCCCATAGCCATATTCCACGTCCATCAACGTGGCGCTGGCGTGGGGAGACAGGGCGCCGATGACGGCGCGTTTCAGCGCCAGGACATCGGTACGCGGCACGGAGGCCGGGTTGTCCGGGTTGATCGCCTTAAGCAAACTGCCGCGTTGATCCATTGCCAGCATGGCGAACGTGCTGTCGGGTTGGGCGCATTGCTGCAAGGCGCGGCGCACGCCGAGTGAAATGGACATGACTTTATCCTTTGCTTGATGGTTCGTCGGGTATCAATGGTTATCCTGCAAAGGGACGAAATCGAGTCGATAGCTCCCGTTGGGGCTGACATGCCGCGACGATTGGTGAACGAATTCACTTTGCTTCTATGCTGCGGGTTGGGTATAATTCTGAATGGAAGGCAGATAGTCGCGCTATCTTGTCCGCCGCCTTCCGCCCGAAGCCTCTCCGCCTGGCGGACCCCCACATGACGACAGCTAAGCGCTGGCATGTATTACGACATGCGTTCCATTCTACACTCTAGCGTATAGGAGACAAAACCATATGCAACCATCTAGATACACTTCACTGCTCCTCGGCTTGGCGCTGATCGCAGTTCTGGCGTTGGCGGGTTGTGTAGCGCCGGCTGCGCCTGCCGGCGGGGAAGCGGCTGCTCCGGAGGCGGCGACTTTCAAGATCGGTCTGGTCACCGACGTGGGTCGCGTTAACGACCGCAGCTTCAATCAGTCCGCTTGGGAAGGCGTAGAGCAAGCGGCCGCGCAGCTTGGCCTGGGCGAAGGCGACATCAAATACATCGAAACCCAGGACGCCAAAGACTACGCGGACAACATGCAGCAATTCATCGACGCCGACTTCAATGTGATCGTCACGGTGGGTTTTGCCCTGGGCGATGCGACTGTTGTGGCGGCTAAAGAGAACCCCGACATCCACTTCATCGGCGTCGACCAGTTCCAGGGCGAGGAACTGCCCAACCTGACCGGCTTGGTCTTCAAGGAGGATCACGCGGGATACTTGGCCGGCGTGTTGGCCGCCTCCCTGACCAGGACCGGCACCATCGCCGCCGTATTGGGCACAGACCTCGTCCCGCCCGTGGTAGCCTTTAAGGAAGGCTACGAGGCCGGCGCCAAGTCCGTCAACCCCGACGTCAACCTCATCTCCACCTACCATCCGGGCGAACTGTCGCAAGCTTTCACCGACCCGGAATGGGGCGCGGCGACGGCCAAGCAGGCCATTGATCAGGGCGCAGACGTGGTCTTCGGCGCAGGCGGCATGACCGGCAACGGCGCGTTGCAAGAAGTGGCGACACACGAAGGGTTGTACTGCATCGGCGTCGACACCGACCAATGGGAAACCCTGCCCGCTGCGCATCCGTGTCTGGTCTCCAGCGCCACCAAACCCATTACTGAAGGTCTGGTAGACTTGCTGCAGCAGGTGGCGGCTGGCGAGGCGCCCGGCGGCAACTACTTCGCCGGCGGCGGCCTGGCCCCCTTCCACGACTTCGAAGATGACGTGCCGCAAGAGGTGAAAGACCTGTTGGCCGAGGTTTCCGCCGGTCTGGCAGACGGTTCGATCTCGACCGGATATGGCGAATAGCAACAGGTTGTTGCGATAGCGTGCAACGACAAACGGGAGGCGTTCGGACGGCGCCTCCCGTTTTAGTCCAACGTCAGCGTCTTGATAGCGCACCAGCGGAGTTCTCATGGGCGGCATCTCTTTACGCAGAATCGGCCAGGCGTTGCTTGTCCCCGTACTGGCGGTGATCATGGCCTTGCTTATCGGCGCCATCATCATGCTGATCTTCGGCGACGATCCGCTGACGGCCTATCGCGGCCTCTTTTCCGGCGCCTTTGGCAGCGGACGAGCCTGGTCGACGACAATCCGCAAGATGACGCCCCTCATCCTAACCGGGCTGTCGGTATCGGTGGCGTTCAAGGCCGGGCTGTTCAATATCGGCGCATCCGGGCAATTCCTGATAGGCACGATCTTCTCGGTGGCAGTCGGCGTCAACTTCGAGAGCCTGCCCATCTATGTGCATTTGCCGTTGGCGCTGCTGGCGGGTATTCTTGGCGGCATGTTGTGGGGCGCGATCCCCGGCATGCTCAAGGTCCTCACCGGCGCCCACGAGGTGATCGTCACCATCATGTTGAACTACGTGGGCGCACTCTTCGCCGGCTGGACGGTCTATGCCGGCGGCACCCAGGGCCAGCGCCCCGGCCCGTTGTGGGACCCGACGGCCGGCGCCATCTCAGAAACGGCGGACGTCTTTCCCAGCGCGCAGTTGCCGTGGATCTTCGGCCCGCCCTATCGCGTGCATTGGGGCGTCGCTCTGGCGCTGCTCGCCGCCATTGTCATATGGTGGCTGATCTACCGCACCACTGTCGGCTTCGAGATGCGCACGGTGGGCCAAAACCCGCAGGCCGCGCGCTATGCGGGCATGAGCGTGTCGCGCATGGTGATCTTGGCGATGGTCTTGGCCGGCGGGTTGGCCGGTCTGGCCGGCGCCATCGAAACGCTGGGACTCAACCACAAGTTCGCCCCCGAATTCAGCGGCGCGGTCGGCTTCGACGGCATCACCGTCGCCTTGCTCGGCCAGACCAATCCCTTCGGCGTGATCCTGGCGGCCTTTATGCTAGGCGCGCTGGACGCCGGCGCGGCCAGGATGCAGTTTCAATCCGGTGTGGCGGCTGATATCATTCAGATCATTCAGGCGCTGGTGCTGGCCTTCGTCGCCGCGCCGGCCATCATTCGCCAGTTGTTCCGTCTGCGGCGCATACCCGAACAAATCGAAGAGACGACGCTGCGCACCAGTTGGGGCGGCTGAACGTGATTCGCTCCGTCTTTGGCCCGTAATAGAGGAGGATGCAGGAAATTGCTCATCGTCAGAACGTTCAGGGGCTGTCCGCCCGCTTCCGCCGGCACTTTCCTGCCGCCTAGCGCAAACTATGACTAAGAACGGGGTCCTAAAGAATACGCAATGGATCGCGGCAGCGCTGGCTGTCGCCGCAGTAGTGATGGCCGTGCTGGTCAACACGACCGCGCTGGGCGAATATACCTGGCTGCGCGTGCTCTTTGGCGTCAGCGCGCTCAACTTCACGCTGCGCGCCTCGGTGCCGCTGGTGCTAGGCGCGCTGTGCGGCATCCTGTGCGAGCGCACCGGCATCATCAACATCGGCATCGAGGGGATGATGCTGGCCGGCGCCTTTGCTGCGTTTGTTGCCAAAGTGGCGACCAACAGTTGGCCGTTGCTGGCCAGCCTGCTCTTCGGCGTAGCGATCGCGCTGGCGGTCGGCGCGCTGATGGGTCTGCTGCATGCCACCCTGTCGATCCGCTATCGGATGAACCAGATCATTTCGGGCACCGTCATCATCATTTTGGCGGCAGGCACATCGGCCTATTTGTTTGACCGTAACGCCGTCGCACAGGGCAAGTTCGGCCCTGTGCGCATTCCGCTCTTGGCCGACATTCCGGTGATAGGCGAGATTCTCTTCAGAAACCCGCCCATCACCTACATGGCCCTCTTGCTCGTCGTCATCGTCCATGTCGGGCTGTTCTACACGCGCTGGGGGCTGCGCAGCCGCGCCTGCGGCGAACACCCGCGCGCGGCGGACACGGTCGGCATCAACGTCAACCGTTATCGCTACCTCAACACCATGCTGGGCGGCGCGCTGGCGGGGCTAGCCGGCGGCTTTTTGGTGCTGGAGGCGGTCGGTCAGTTTCAAGAGGGCATGACCGCCGGCCGCGGCTTTATCTCGCTGGCCGCTATGATCTTCGGCAACTGGAACCCGTTCGGCGCGCTGGCCGCGGCGACGCTCTTCGGCTATACGCAGGCGCTGCAAAACGAGTTGCTGCTGGCCGGCGTCACCCAAGCCCCGCGCCAGTTTATCAGCATGCTGCCCTACGTGGTCACCATCGTGGCGGTATCCGGCTTTGTCGGCCGCGTCCGCCCGCCCGCGGCCGAAGGCAAGGTCTACGAGACGGAAGGGTCGTCCGAATAACCGGCGACAGGCTGACTGGAGATGCGAGGAGCACGGACTTGAGCGAAGCAGCTATGCCGGTGCTAGAAGCCAGGCATATCACCAAACGGTTCCCCGGCGTCGTCGCCAACGAAGACGTCAATCTCAAGCTCTATCCCGGCGAAATTCTGGCCCTGTTGGGCGAGAACGGGGCCGGCAAATCGACGCTGATGAATATCGTCTACGGCCTGTACAAGCCGACCGAGGGCGAGATTGTCGTGCGCGGCAGGCCGGTCGAGATGAGCAACCCAAACGACGCCATCCGGCTGGGCATCGGCATGGTCTTCCAGCACTTCCAACTGGTGCCGGTCATGACCGTGGCCGAGAACGTGATGCTGGGCAGCGAGACGATCAAGCGCGGGCTGCTGGATACGCAGCAGGTTGCGGCGCGCATCGAGGAGCTGTCACAGCGCTACGGGCTGGCGGTGAACCCCTACGCGATGGTCGAAGACCTGCCCGTCGGCGTGCGCCAGCGCGTCGAGATCGTCAAGACGCTCTATCGCAACGCCGATATCCTCATCCTGGACGAACCGACCGCTGTCCTGACGCCTCAGGAGATCGACGGGCTGTTCGACGTAATGGAACTGTTGCGCAGCCAGGGCAAATCGATCATTTTCATCACGCACAAGCTCAAGGAAGTTTTGCGCATCAGCGACCGCATCATGGTGCTGCGCGACGGCAAGGTGGTAGGCGAAGCCGACCCCAAAACCGCGACCCAATCGACGCTGGCCGCGATGATGGTCGGCCGCGAGGTCATCCTCACCATCGACAAAGACGAGGCGCAGCCGGGGCCGGTTATCCTTGACATGCAGGAGGTCTCGGCGCAGGATGACCACGGCCAACCCGCGCTGCGCAATGTCTCGCTCCAGGTGTGCGCCGGCGAGATCGTCGGCGTGGCCGGCGTCCAGGGCAACGGGCAGACCGAGTTGGTCGAAGTGCTGACCGGTCTGCGCTCGCACGATAGCGGCCGTATCGCCATCAACGGCCTCGACATGACCAACGCCAGCCCGCGTCGCGTAACACAGGACGGCCAGAGCTGCCATGTACCGGAAGACCGGCACGCCTACGGCATGGTCGACGCGTACACCGTGGCGCACAACCTGGTGCTCAACACCTATTTCCAGCCGCCCTTCGCCAATGGCCTCACCGTCAACGAGCAGGCTATCCGTCGCCATGCCGAGGACCTGGTGAAGCGTTACGACGTGCGTACGCCCAGCGTCTTGGTGCACGCGGCCAACCTCTCCGGCGGCAACCAGCAGAAGATGGTCGTAGCGCGCGAGTTCAGCCGGCCCGTCAAGCTGCTCATCGCCGCGCAGCCGACGCGCGGCATTGACGTCGGCTCCATCGAATTCATCCACCAACAGATCGTAGCCAAACGAGACGAGGGCGCGGCCGTGTTGCTGGTCAGCGCCGAACTCGACGAAATCATGGCTCTGTCCGACCGCATCGCGGTGATGTACAAGGGCGAGATCGTGGACATCGTACCGCGCAGCCAAGCGACACGCGAGGGCCTGGGCCTGTTGATGGCCGGAGCGCGCAGCGAAGAACCCGCTCCCGTCACCGGCGAAGCCGGGTAAGCCGGAGCGCATGATGGACCCTCTCGATCCGATCCTGGATCAACCCCAGGTCATCGACTACGACGAGATCGACCCGGCGGCGACCTATCGCCTGGCAAACCAAGACCTCTATTTCGACGTCGACGCCAATTCGGACCTGCACGACCTCTTCTGGCCCTGGGCCGATTCTCGCTATGTGCGCCACATCCGCATGCAGATCAGCGACCCGCACGGCGAGGGATTGATGACGCTGGTCACGCGCTACTACCCCGGCTATCAGGAAACGATCCTCGGCCGCGAGGGCATGATCATCAGCAAGCGGCTGGCGGTTCCGCTGGCGAGCAGCTACGACCGCGCCGCGCTGTGGATGCTGGAATGCCAAGCCGAAGGCGATCTGCTCGTGCGGCTGGACATCGAGATCGACTGGGGCGAGCCGCTGACGCAGCGCATCGTCGACGGGCTGCTCGTCGCCCAGCTTAACCCGCGCCGCGCCCAGGGCGTCTACGCCCAGCGCAACGCCGACCTCACGTGCGTGTTCGGCAACCCCTATGGGCGGCCCTCGTCCTACGAGTTCGACGACCAGGGACACGCGCACCTCAGCTATTACATCCTCATCAACGGCATCGTCGAGGTGCCGCTGCTGCTGACGATCAGCGACGTGGGCGAGCAGGTGGCGTGGAACGGCTTCCTGGCGATGCGCGACGCCGAGCGCGCCTTCGAGTTGAGCGTGGAAGCCTGGGACAAGGCCGTGAAGACAGGCCGGCTGTGGACGCCGCACCCGCAGTTGAACCGCGCCTTGCAAGCCGGTCGCCTAGCCTGTCTGCGCCGCGTGCAGCGCATGCGCACGGGCCTGGCCCCCGCCTCGCGCCAAGTGTGCGAGACGCCCGCTCTCGTCAAATGCCTGGACGCATGCGACGTGACGGAAAGCCGCAACGTGCTGGCGCATGTGCGCCGCCTAGCCGAGAAGAGCGGCGGCAGGCTGCCGGAACTCTTTCCCGTCCGGCCCCAAGACGAGTTGCCCGATCCGGGCGCGCAGTTGGCGCAGACTAATTCGGCCTACCTGATGGCTCTGCGCGGCCACATGCAGCGCCATCCCGACGCAGACCTGCTCGCCAGGCATTATGACGCGGCAACGGCCTGCGCCGAAGCCCTCGTGCAGAGCCGTTGGCAAGCCGAGGGGATTTTCGACGAAGCCGGTCTCGCGGCCGCGGCATTGGGCCTGCACGCCGCGGCCGCTTTGGCGACGCAGCACGGCGACAGCGCCAATGCGGTCCGCTGGGAAAGCGAATCCGCTGCGCTTTCCCCGGCGCCCGCAGCCTCCCCGGCAGAATTCTCGCTCGACGAGTGGCCGGCGCAGAGCGGCTGGCAATTTCACACTGACCGCCCCTGGGGCTTCATAGACCCGCTGGCCGGGATCAAGTTGGCCGGCGACATGGCGTGGGCCGTCTCCGGACTGCACTGGACAGAAGGCGCACTGCACGTCGAACCGGCGAGTTCTCCGCATTGGTGGGCGCTGCTCGACCTCCCCCTGGGCGAGCGCTCGATCAGCCTCGTCTGGGACGGCGACACCCTACATTCGACCTCCCCTGTCCACAGCAGCAAACCGGTGGCGCTCTACGACAAGATACGCGCTGTCGGCGCCGGCGAATTCAACTTCGACCTGCGCTTCGAGATGCAGCGGGCGCAAGAAGGCGACGCCCCGCCCAAGACCGTACACAGTTACCGCCCCCGCTTTGCATCAGACTCCGAACCGCGTTCGTAGCTCCCTATCCTGCTGCATGCGCACTTGGCTGAACGGCTCATGAGACGAACGGCAATCACCTACGACCCCATCAACCGCCTGCATACCCTGGAAGGGCACCCCGAAAACGCCCAGCGCCTGCAACAGACCTGGGAATTGCTGCAAGGCGACGGCATCTTGGCAAGCCTGCTGCGTGTGCCGCCTCGCCCTGCTCCGCTGGACGCGGTGCTGCGCATCCACGAAGCGTTCTACATTGAACGGCTCCAGTCTGCCTCGATGTTGGGCGGCGCTCACTTCGATTCGGACACCTATGTCAACGCCCACAGCTATGCCGCGGCGCTGGCGGCCGCCGGCGGCCTGATCCGGATCATCGACACAGTGTTGAGCGGCGAGGCGGACAACGGCTTCGCCCTGGTGCGGCCGCCCGGACATCATGCCCTGCCCCACTGGGGCATGGGCTTCTGCCTGCTGGCGAACGTCGCCATCGGCGCTCGTTGGGCGCAAGACTGGCGCGAGGTGGACCGCGTGCTGATCGTCGACTTCGACGTGCATCACGGCAACGGCACCCAAGACATCTTCTACGCCGATCCCTCGGTCATGTTCTTCAGCATCCACGAGTCTCCACACTACCCCGGCACTGGCGCGGCCATCGAGACCGGTGAAGGCGAGGGCAAGGGCACAACCATCAACATCCCCTTTCCTGCCTATGTAGGCGATGAAGGCTACTTGGCTGCGATCCGGCAAATTTTGGCGCCCGCCGCGCGCGAGTTCGAGCCGGAGTTAATCCTCGTGTCCGCCGGTTTCGACGCCCACTGGATGGACCCGCTGGCCGACATGCGCCTCAGCATCACCGGCTACGGCCGCATCATGCAGGAGTTGCTCGACCTCGCGGACGAGTTGTGCCACGGACGGCTGGCGGCTGTGCTGGAGGGCGGCTATAACGTCGACGTGCTGGCGCACAGCGTCCTCACCTCGTTGCGCACTCTCAGCGGCAGCGAGCTAGGCCCCAGCGATCCCTTTGGGCCGCCGCCGGCCGGCGAGCGCGACGCGCTGGGGCTGGTCGATCAACTGCGCCGCATGCACGGCATCGCAGACCCGCCGCACCACTCAATTCCGTATGTCTAGCCGGGAAGCGGACGCCATGAACGATTCCAGCGGCGAGCAGGTGCAGACGCCTCTTGCAGCCTGGACCAATGCCATCGATCGGGCGCTGGTATACGGCGAGACGGAGATGGCGGCGCGGTTGGCGCGCGTAGCGCTGCGCCGGCTGCCGCGCCACCTAGGCATCTACAGCCGCCTGTTGAAGATCGCCTGGCAGACCAGACGCTGGGACGAGGGCGAGGAGTGGGGCCGGCGTCTCTTGCAGGCCGACCCGGGCAACGCCCTGGCTTGGCGCGCCCTGGCCCAGGCCGCGGAGCAGCGCAACCGCCGCGCCCAGGCCCAAACGATCTGGCAGCGGGCCTTTGAGGTAAGCCCTTACGACGCCGAGATTCGCGCCGGTCTGAGCCGCACCAGTTTGGACCCGCCCAGCGCCTTGGCTTACAATGCGGCGTGTCTGGCAGCGATCTATCTGCGCGGCTTGCATTGGGATGCAGCGGCGCGCAGTTACCGCTCGCTGGTACAGGCCGACCGCCGCCGCGTGGACTTCCAGGTCTGCCTGGCTGTGGCGCTGTGGCAAAGCGGCGAGGAATATGAGGCCTACGCCTTGGCCCGCCATCTGGTCAGCCAGCACCCGCATCTATTGATGGGCTGGGTGGTATTGCAGGCCACGGGCGACGAAAACGACCGCGCCCTCGCCGCCAATCCCATCGCCACGATGGACCCGGACGGCGAGTTCGCGGCGGAGACATGGGGCATACCCCGGCCCGAACCTGCGATGAGCATCTCGGTTCGAGCGGAAGAGGCGGCCTTGCTTGCCGAAACGCCGCAGGATGAATTTCTGCCGGAAGAACCGCTGCCGGGCGCGCCGGCATAAGATGGCGAGGCGGTGCGCCGCCCTAAATTAGGCAGTCTTTATTACAAACCATTTCGAGCGAAATTAGGAGAGCTAAATGGAACGTTCGTTTGTCATTCTCAAGCCCGACGCCGTACAGCGCGGGCTGATCGGCGAGATCATAGCGCGCTTCGAGCGGCACGGGCTGAAGATCGTGGCGATGCAGATGGTGCAGGTGAGCGACGACCTGGCGCGACGGCATTATGCCGTCCACGAAGGCAAGCCGTTTTTTGACGGACTGATCCAGTACATCACCAGCGCACCCGTCGTCGCCCTAGTCGTCGAGGGCACGGGAACGATTGCGGTTGTGCGCAACATGGTCGGCGGCACCCGCCCCGGCGATTCGGCTCCCGGCACCATCCGCGGCGATTTCGGGTTGGAGGTGGGGCGCAACCTGATACACGCCAGCGATGGGCCGGAGACCGCCGTCGCCGAGATCGCTCTGTGGTTCGGCGAGGACCTGATCGAGTGGCAGCGCTGCACCGACCCGTGGATCTTTGAGTAAATGCGCCGCCTGGCCCGGCTGCCATTGGCCGCGGCCTTGCTGCTGGCGCTCGGCGCGCTGGCTCTGACGGCATTCGCCGCCCTCTACGCGCCGCATCCGGGCATTCCCGCAAGCGAACCGCCCGCGGGCAACCTGCTGGGTGCGGCGCGCAGCTATTTGTTCCGCCAGGCGCTGCGCAACACGCTGCTGGTCGCTGCGTTGATCTTTGCGCTGATGTTCGCGGCGACCCTGCTGCGCCTGCGCACGGTTTCCGCCGTCCGGTACGCCTGGTCCGTATGGGATGCGTTGGCAGTCGCGCCGCTGTTTCTGCCCGCGCCCGCGGCCGCCCTGCTCTGGCGCCCTCTTTTCGACCACGTTGACCTCGCCAACCGGCCGAATCTGGCCCTGGCGCTGGTCGCTCTCGTATTTGCCTGGCGCCTGTTGCCGCTCAGTTTCCTGGCCGAGCGCATGGCGAAGCACGCAGGCGCGCCGCGCGCCGCCATCGTTACCGGCCTCGTCGCGCTCTGGCTCACGCTGCTCGACGCCGGCACACTGCTTCTGCTCACCGGCGGGCAGCCGTTCAACGCCACTCATGTGTGGGCAAGCTGGGCATTTCACACCGTATGGGTATCCCGCCTGTGGGGACACGGCGCGGTCATGCTTGGCGGCCTGGCCGCTACCAGCGCGCTGCTCGCCGGGCTGCTCCGTTATCTGGTCACACGCCCGCCTGGCAGAATCACGCCGGCTGCGTCGCCCGCTCCCCGTGTGCGCTTAGCCCCCTACCTTGGCGCGGCTTTGGCCCTCGCCCCGCTGGCGCTGCACGCGCCGCATCTGCAACTCGCCGCGCCCGGCGCATCGCTAACCGGGTTGATGCGCCTCGGCTACTTCCACTGGCTCGCCAATACGGTATTCGTGTGGCTGCTCGCCTGGCTCATCGCCGCAGCCATCGCCGCGGGCGACCTATCGCGCGGGCCGCGCCGCGACCTTCTGGCGTGGACGGCTGTGGCGGCGGGCGCGGCTGCCTTCTCGATCTGGCCTTATGTCGTCACGCAGTTCCCTGGCTTGGCGCAGAGCGTGGACAGCCGGCTCATGCTGGCGGGCGCGGCCGGCAACTCCGCCGGCCTGATCGCCTACGGACTTGCCAACGTCCGGCAAACGCACCGACAGGCCATCCTGTACATGGCGGCCCTAATCGCCGCGCTGCTCACCCTCAACCAGGCGGCGGCGGAGATCGTCCTCGAAGGCGGGCGTCGCACCTACCCGTTGGCCGCGGGCATAGCCCTGTACCTGGCCGAAGCGCCTACACTAGCCGGCGAACGCGCCTGGTTGCTGCTGCTCACGCTTGGCCTGGCCTGGCTCGCAGCCGGCGCGGCCCTGAGAGTGTGGTACGACGTCGACCGGCCAAGATAACGCCGATCGCTATGCCGCCATTCGCCATTTTTGCGCAACGCGCCGCGCCTGCTAGAATGCGCCGCGTTGATGAGTCCAGCCGCCTAGCGTAGACCGGAGACCCGCCATGCCTGACCGAACTGACCCGACCGCCCAGCCTGCCCGCATCACCCGCGCCATCGCCGCGGCCATCATCGACCAGGCGCGCGCCGGCAAGCCGGAGGAAATCTGCGGCGTCCTGCGCGGCCGCGGGCTGCAAGCATTCGAGGCGATCGCCGTCGCCAATGTCGCAGAAGACCGCATCAACAACTACGAGGTAGACCCCAAGGCCCTCTTGCTCCAGTTCGAGTTTGAAGAGACCGGCGACGAGTTGATGGGCGTCTACCACTCGCACCCGATCTCCGAGGCTTACCCCTCGGCTACCGACGCTTGGAACGCTAACTACCCGGACGCGCTGTACTTCATCTGCTCGCTGGAGCATGACGATGCGCCGGTGATCCGCGCCTACCGGATGACGACGCATTTTCTCGACCTGGACCTAGCCGCGCTGCTGAGCGCGCTCGACTTCTACGAGACGCGGCCGGGCCTGTTCGCCTACTACCAGGCCGCGGACAGCCCGATCCCCCCGGCGCTGGCGGGTATCGCCGCGGCCGCGCCGCCCCCGTTCTACGTGGTCTATTACCAACAGGAAGCCGGGCAAGAAACCGAGGCGCGCGTCGTCTCCATCGTCGAGCACCCGGTGCAGATCGACTGAGCGCCTGCTGTGCGCCCCCCGGACTTGCGCCAATGTAAGGTCGTTTACGCGGTTATAGCCCGTTTACGCGGATAATGTAGCCGAAAGCGTAGCCGCATGGGCGACTAGAAATGCAGCCCCACGCTATTGACCAGGCGGCATAAACTCGAATTGACATAGGGCCATGCGGGAAGTATACTTGCCCGCA
>CAYXRG010000058.1:0-14406 GCA_964467575.1 uncultured Caldilineaceae bacterium
TTGGCGCGGAAGACCGGCAAATTGGGGCTTCCGCCGGCGGATAGTTGCTATACAATGATAAGCGGATTGTGCCGCGCGGCGGAAAATCTACGCCGGATCAGATCGGCCAAGCCCGCCGCCCAAGCCAAAGGAGGCCCCCATGTTTCGATGGTTCGCACGCGCCGTGCTTCTGAGCGCGCTCTTGCTTGCAGGCTGTCCCGCGCCGGCGCCCGTCCCCGCCGCCCTGCCGGATGAAGCCCCTTACCTCGCCCAACGCGAGCAGATGGTCACGACCCAAATCGAACAGCGCGGCGTCAGCGATGTCGCCGTACTGAACGTGCTGCGCACCGTGCCCCGCCACCGCTTCGTCCCCGCGGACCTGATCGACCAGGCCTACGCCGATCACCCCCTGCCCATCGGCTACGGGCAGACCATCTCCCAGCCCTACATCGTCGCCCTCATGTCCGAAGCGCTCCAAGTTCGCCCCGGCGACAAGGTGCTGGAGATCGGCACGGGCAGCGCCTACCAGGCCGCGGTCCTGGCCGAACTCGGCGCGGAAACCTTCACCATCGAGATCATCCCGGAACTGGCGAATCAAGCGGCGGATCGCCTGAAGGAGTTGGGCTACACAGAAGTACAGGTGCGCAACGCCGACGGCTACTTCGGCTGGGAAGAGCACGCCCCCTTCGACGCCATCATCGTCACCGCCGCGCCCGACCACCTGCCCCAGCCGCTCGCCAACCAACTGGCCGAAGGCGGGCGCCTGGTCGTGCCCATCGGCCCGGTCGGCAGCGTCCAGACGCTCTGGCTATTCGAGAAGCGCGACGGCGAGCTAGAGGCGACCAATCTCGGCGCGGTCAGTTTCGTCCCCTTCACGCGCGCCGCCGGCGACTGACGCACGCGCATCCGCGCGCCCAATCGCGGGCAACGCCAGCCACGCGCCGCCATAACAGGCCGCACCCAGCAGCAGCACCGCAGCGAAGCCCGCGCTCAAGGAAATGATCGCGGCCAAGACGCCCGACACCACCGACGCGCAGCCGTTCACCGCCCAAGCCCACGGCGTCAGGTCCGGCGCGGCGCGCTCCAGCCAGGCGATGCCCCTGGGGAAGGGCATGCCCATCAGCACGGCCAGCGGCCCCAACAGCAGCGCGGCCACGCCCGCACGCGCCAGCAGCGGCCAGCCCAATGCGATCTCCGCAAACCAGGCCGTCACAAAAGGCGTCGCCAGCGCACACGCCACCAGCGCGGCGAACAATGCCGGATGCCCCGCCCATTTGCGTCGCGCCAACAGGCTGCCGATGCTGGAAAAGATCAACAGCGTCAGCACCACGGCGGCGAATGCATAGCTGGGATGGCCCAACAATAAAATCCAGCGCTGGATCAAGGGAATCTCCACCAGCAGAAACGCCAGCCCCAGCAGCGCGAAATACGCCAGCGCGCGCAGCCGCACCCCGCGCTCCGCAGGCGAACGCGCCTCGCCGCCCCGTCGTGCAAAGGCCAGCGGCGCCACAATCAACCCCGTGCTGAGCAGCAAGGCCAGCGCCAGCATCGCCAGCAGGACGAAGTAGCCGCTGCCGCCGAAGGGCTGCCAGGTGCGGCCCAACGTCGCCAGCACGTCGGGCGTCTGTCGCCAGCGGAAAAAGTGGAAGAAGAAGGGGTGATCGTCAGTCGTCGGCGCGACCGCGAACGGATACTGGCGGTAAAAGGCGCCGCGGTCGCCCTGCAGCAGTTCACGCGCCGCCGCGTAATAGAGAGGCTCCGGCAGCCGGTTATAGCGATTCGCCTCGTCCGCGGCAAGGTCCGGCATCCATACCAGGTCGAAACGGCGCTCCGCGGCGAAAGCGCGCACAGCCGCCAACTCGTCCTCGCTCCAGCCGCGCGGCTGCGCCAGAACCGTCAGGGTCTGGATGCCGCGATAGGCGACGAGGCGATCTGCCGCCGGGCCGAAACCGCTGCGCTCCAGCGCCTCGGCCGCCGTCGCCAGCAGTCGCACCTCCTCGCTGGGCGGCAATTGCAGCCAGCGCGTCGCCACGAGGATGCCGTCCGGCTCCAGCCGCGCCAGCATATCGGCCAGCGCCTGCACCGTCAGCATGTACGTCTCCGCCAGGCTATACGCGCCGCTGGTAACCGGCTCATACGCGTCCGTCAGCGGCAGCGCAACCACGTCGTAATGCGCCCGCTCGCGATGCGCAAAGACCCGCCCTGTCTCCAGGACGGCTGTCACACGCGGGTGGGCATAGACATCGTACTCGCCTGCGGTCGCCGCCACCGCCCGGCGCACGAGGCGATTGCCCAGCGCCGCCGTTACCTGCTCCGCGCCGCCCGCCAACGCCTGCATCACCGCCAACCCCGCGCCCGGCTCCAGCACCAGCACGCGCGCATCGGGCCGCAACGCGTAAGCGACAGCCTCCGGCAGATAGCCCGCGGCCGCAAACGCCTCCGGCTCGACCAGCGTCACCGGCAGCATCGCCCCGGCATCCAGCGCCAGGCCATGCTGCGGCGGCGGGTTGTCGCCATAGGCGTAGCTCAGCCCGGGAAGCTGGCGCGTGCCCGCATCCTGCATCACGTCAACGCGGCCGATCTCATCCCACGCGCCGAAGATGCGCGCGCTGCCGGGATATTGCCGCGCATACGACAGCCCCTTATAAGGCGAGATCGTCAGGCCGATATCCGCCCGGCCTTGCATATTGCGCACGCCCAACGTCGCAAAACCCAACGCCAGCGCAGCCAGCAACGCGCCCGTGGGCACGCGCAGCCGGCCCGAAAACGCCGGCAGCAGCGCCAGGCCGGCCGCGGCCATCACCGCGCCGGGCACGCCTGCCAACCGCAACATGCCCAACGCCAGCAGCGCGCCCAGCGCCGACCCGGCCAGGTTGGCCGCATAGACCGCGTGGCTGCGCCCGCCGCTCTGCGCCAGCGCCGCGCCGACGCCCAGGCCGCCGCACAAAAACGGCCCGGTCAACGCCAGATAGTAGAGGAGGAAATAGACGATCTGCCGCCGCTGCCAGGCGATGCTGTAGCTGTCAAACGGCAGCCAGTTGACGACCGCATAGCTGAGGCCCGCGCTGCACGCAAAAGCCGCGCCCGCCAACGGCAACAGCCGCGGCAATGGCAGAACTCGCAACCGCGGGGACAGACTGAGCAGCGTGCCGCTCGCGCCGAAACCGAGCAGCGCCAGGCTCACCACCAAGAAGGCGAAGTGGTAGAACTGGGCTACGGCCAGCAGCCGCAACAGCGCCCCTTCCAGCAACAGCGTCGCAGCCGCCAACGCCGCCACATCGGCATAGACGCGGCGCGGCAAAGAGCGTGTATTGGCCTGGCCCTGCGCCATGACGCTGACCCGTTCGCCTGTGCGGGCCGTTCCAGCCCGCTAGAGGATACACGTGCGGCGTTGCAACAGCGGCTCGTGCTGAGGCTGTTCAGTCACGACCTCACCGCCCTCCAGCCGAAGCCAGGTGCGGAAGTCGCGCACGCCTTCCCGGAGTTGAATCAGCCGCGCGCCGCGCGTAAAGCCCTGGCGTCCATAGGTGTTGAAACCTGTGGCGCGGCCATAACAGAGCCGGATGCCGTACAGTTCGCCCTCGAAATCGTTCACATGGTCATGCCCGACGAACGTGCCCATCACGTCGCCGGCCTCGTGCAGCGCGGCGTAGAATCCCGTGTTGATCAGCGGGCAGCAAACCGGCTCGAACTTGTGCCCATAACAAACATGCAGGTCCCACGCCTCGTTGTATTCGGACAGCGGAATATGAAAAAAGGCGAGTGCAGGCAGCGGCTCGCCGCCGTTCGCCGCGGCCAACGCTTGCGCCGTCTGCAAGTACCATGCGATCTGGTCGCGCCGCACCCAGCCGTACCCCCCGATCTTGGTCTCGGCGTAGCTGTTGGAGTCGAGGAAGTAGAGCGTCGCCGCCGTTTTCTCGCCGCCGGCGGAGCGGACGGGCAACACGTAGTTGCCGACGCCGGACACGTCCGCCGGCCCCGCCTGCGACAGGCAGTACGGCAGCGTGCGCTGCAATGCCATCAACTCGGCGCGGGTCATCGTGCCCTCGTCGTCGTGGTTGCCGAAGACCGCGGCCCACGGAATGCCCCGCCCCACAAGCGGCGCAACGGCATAGCGCCAAGCCGCGGCCGGGTCCCGGCTGTGCTTGCCGTCGATCACATCGCCCGTCAGGACGGCCAAGTCGGGCTGCTCCGCATCTAGGACGTCCGCCATCAGGGCGACGGTCTGCGCGTCGGCCGGTTCGCCGTTCTGAACATGCAGGTCGGTGAACTGCGCGATAGTAAATGCGCCGTCCGCCCGGAACCGCAGGTCTGCTTGCATATCACCCTCGCTCAATTGCGCCCAGCCGGGCGACTCAGTTGCGCTCGGCCAAAAAGTAGATCAGGTCCACATCGCCCGACGAATAGCCCATCTCGGTCAGCAGAAGGGCCGCCTCAGCCCGGTGTTGCGTGCCGTGGTTGACTACATGCGCCAAGATCTGCCACAGGACCCGCTCAAACTCGACGCCCTTGGTATTGGCGTAACGCACCGTACCCGACAGCTCGGCGTCGTTCAGCCCCGCCACATAAGCGCGCATGGCCTGCTCCTCCGCCTGCCAGCGCGTGCGCAGGGCGTCCAGCGTCGGGTAGTCGTTCGGGTCCAACCCCTGTCGCGGCGACTTGCGTTCCTCGCAGCGCATCCGCCATAACCATTCCGCGCTCATGGTATGGATGAGCGCGCGCAGGATTGCCTGCCAGCTCAACGAAGCCGACAAATCGCGCTCGCCTTCCAGGGCGCGCTGGGCCGCATCCAAGACGCGCGCAAGCGCCCAATAGTTGTAGTCGATCAACAGCAGCATGTCGTCACGTTTCACCGTCCCCCCTTTCGCCGGCGGCGATGCGCGCCGGCCTTGCTCGCTCAGTTCACGCGTACATCCGCCGGCGAGGACGCTTCCTCACCGGCCCCGTCGATGCGCGCCAGCACCTGGCGCAGCACCGCTTCCTCCTCCGGCGTAATATTTACCAGAGGCATGTCGTCTTCGTTGAGGATAGCCTGCCCCAGCTTGCTGCGCGCCAACATGCGCAGGTCTTCCTCCATCGGGTCGAGCAGGCGATGGTCCTCCACAATGCGCCCGTCGTGCATGCGCACGATGCGCTGCGTCGCCTGCGCCACGCGGCGGTCGTGCGTCACCACCAGCACAGTCGTGCCCTGCGTCCGGTTGAGCTCGCCCAGCAGCGCCATGATCTCCTCACCGCTCTGGCTGTCGAGCGAACCGGTCGGCTCGTCCGCCAGGATCAGCCGCGGGTTGTTCGCCAGGGCGCGCGCCACGGCGATGCGTTGGCGCTGCCCGCCGGAAAGCTGGCTGGGCATATGGTCGGCGCGATCCTCCAAACCGACTAGCCTGAGCAAGTCCAGAGCGCGAGCGCGGCGTTTGTGCGCGCCGACGCTCTGTCCCTGCATGGGCGTCTCTACGTTCTCGCGCGCGGTCAGGGTCGGCAGCAAGTTGTGCAGTTGAAAAACAAAGCCGACCGTCTGTGCACGAAACGCGTCCACGTTCTTGAGCCGGGCCAGGTTTTCGCCCGCGACCCACACTTCGCCCTCGGTGGGCTGGTCCAGCGCGCCGATCATGTTGAGCAGCGTGCTCTTGCCGCAGCCGCTCGGCCCCATGATCGCCAGGAACTCGCCTTCCTCCACCGTCAGGTCAACCCCGTCCAGCGCATGGACGGCAGTTTCGCCGCTGCCGTATACTTTTGTCAACCCGCTGATACGGATCAGTTGCTCCCGCATGGGCGCTTCCTCGCTGCGATCAGGGGGCCGCAATGTTCACGAACGCGGTCATCCCCCAACGCAGGCTTTCGTCCAAATCCTCAACGTCGATCTCAACAGTATAGTTCGTGCTGCCCTGTTCGGTGCTGCTGATCGGCGCAATCCTCGTGATCGCGCCTTGAAAGATGCGGTCGGGCAAGGCGTCGAACGTTACCTCGACCGGCATGCCCGTGTGCAAACGGACCACATCCGTCTCGCGCAGATCGGTCGTCTCGACGTGCATCCGGCTTGGATCGCCCATACGGATGGCGATCTGCCCCGGGGCTGCCGTCTCGCCGGGCCGCAGGTTGATCGTCCCGATCTGCCCGGCAAAGGGCGCTGTGATGCGGCTTAGGTCGAGCCGGGCTTGCGCCGAAGCCAGCGCAGCCTGCGCCGATTGCAGCCGGGCTTCGGCCATGGCGACATCCTCGGCAGTCGCGCCGGCCAACAGCCGGTCGAGCGAGGCCTGCGCGCCGGCCAAGCCGGCCATCGCAGATTGCACGGTCGCTTCCGCCGCCGGCGCGCGGCTTCTCGCCGCTTCCACCTGCTCGCGCGCCGCTTCCACATGGCCGCGGGCGACCGCGAGTTGCTCCGGCGTGGCCCCCTGCTTCACCAAGTCCAACTTGGCGTTGGCCGCTTCCAGCGCGGCGGTCGCCTGCTGCAACGCCATCGCCTCCGGCCGCGCGGCGATGTTCGGGTCCCCGCGCACCAAGTTATACGCGGCCTGGGCCTGGTTCACCCCGGCCTGGGCAATGCTCGCCTCTGCCAGCGCCGCGTTCAGTTCCGCCGCAGTAGGGTGGCTGGCAAGCTCGGCGTATTCCCGTTCGGCGATAGTCGCCTGGGTCTCGGCGAGTTCGATGGCCGACTGCGTTTCCAACATCTGGCCCGCCGCCTGGGCGACCTGCGCCTCGGCCGCGGCCACCTGCGCGCGCGCGGCCGCGATCTCGGCGGCAGTGGCGCCGGCTAACAGCTTATCCAGCGCGGCCTGCGCCTCGTTCACCTGCGCCGCGGCCATCTGCGCCTCGCTCTGCAAAACGGCGTTATCCAACTCCAGCAGCAAAGCGCCGGCCTCCACCCAATCGCCCTCTGCCACGGATATGTGGGCCACGGTCCCGCTGTTACCTGTACTGAGGTCGGCCCACAGCAGCGGTTCCAGCTTGCCGGAGGCCCAGATGATGTTCGCCATCTCCGCCAGCGCAGCCGCCGCCTCTCGCTCCGCATCCGTCTCCTCCGGGGCCGGGGCGAAATAGGTTGAATAAGCCCACCAGCCGATGGCGACCGCTATGACGATAACGACAACTATGACAATCGTGCGCTTCATCGCAACAACTCCCGTCGACGGGATGAACCGGCAAATGATAAATCAGTCCCCGCGCACAGCGCACGGGATGCAAGGCGCTCGAACCTGCCCCTTCAGACTCCCTCTTCGCGCGCCCTACTCATAACGCAGCGCCTCTACGGGCTGCAGTTTGCTCGCCCGCCACGCCGGGTAGATGCCGCCGAGCAAGCCCAGCAACAGCGCCAACGCCGTCGCCGTCAAGAAGGTCCCAGGCGACCATTCGGCGCGCAGGAAGCCATTCATATAGGGAAGCCTGACCAGCAGCGCAAGCATGATCACGCCCAACGCCGACCCGAACAGCGCCGCGGTCAGACAGAGGTAGAGGCTCTCCTGCATGATCTGGCTGAGGATGCGCCAGCGCCGCCACCCCACCGCGCGCAGCGTCCCGATCTCGCGCGTGCGCTCGTAGATCGCCATGATCATGGTGTTGGCGACGACCACGCCGCCCACGATCATCGCCAACATGCGGATGGCATCGGTCATGGCGCGCATCGACTCCATGTCATTCGTGTTCTGGGCGAATTCACTGCTCAAACTGGCGCGCGCGTCCGGAAAACGCTGGTTGATCGCTTCGATCACAGCCGGCGCCTGGCTCGGCTCTTTCACATCCACGAAGATGAACGTCACCGAACGCGGACGGCCCAACAGACGTTGCGCCTCGCGCAGGGCTAACGTACCGCCGCCATCCTCGAAGGCGTTGCCCGTCTCCGTGATACCCACAACCCGGTAACGGTTCTCGTTGATGGCGAACGTGTCGCCGACGCCGACCTTGTACGTATCGGACGCAATCATACCCAGCACGATCTCGTTCGGCCTCTGGATGTAGCGCCCCTCGGCCAGCTTATAATGCCTCATGGCCGTCGAATTCGGGTCCAATCCGCCGAACATAAAGAAGGGCAATTCTTCCGACATGATAAAGCCCAGCACGAACGGGCTGGCGGATTCGACCTGGGGCATTGCCTGGATGGCGCGCACCACGCGTTCATCCAGGCTGCTGAGGCTCATGTCGGCTACATCGCGCTGCATCACCGTCAGGCTGCCGGCGCTGCCGCTGCCTGCCAATCCGTTGAGTTCACTCATCATGCCGTCGACCAGCCCCCCCAACATGACCAACGTCGCCACGCCGATGCCGATGCCGGACGCCGAGATCAGCGTGCGCGTGCGCCGCCGCCACAGGTTGCGAAAGCCCTGGCTGCCCACGCGCGCCAACAGCCCGGTCGAGCCTTCGGCCGCGCCGCCCTCATAGCGCAGCGCCTCCACCGGCTGCAGATTGGCCGCAGTCCAGGCAGGAAAGAGGCCCCCGATGACGCCGAGGCCCAAAGCGGTAACAAGGCCCTGCACGAAAATGCCGGGCGTAAACACCCCTTCGAAGAAGGCCCCCACACCAGGAATTCGCCCCGCCAGCCAGGCCAGCGCTGCACCGAGGACTATGCCCAACAGGCCGCCGACCAGGCTAAGGCCAATCGACTCGCCCAGAATCATGTACAGCACCCGGTTGCGGCTCCACCCCACGGCGCGCAGCGTGCCGATCTCGCGCGTGCGCTCTTTCACGCTCATCACCATGGCGCTCATCATGCCCAGCCCGCCGATCAGGATAGCGATGGCGGCGATGCTCCAGGCGAAGGCCTGCAACATGCCGCTCCACTGCTCGCTGACATCGTAGTCGCTGGCGGTGCTCACCGTCAGATCGCTGTCCAAGTTGGCGATGCGCTGCTTGACCTGCTCAATGTCGGCGCCGGGCCGCACCCCAACCTGAAACAAGCTGACCTGCCGCGGCTTCTGCACGATGTTCTGGCCGTCTTCCAGCGTCACCACGCCGCCGGACTCCTCCATGCCCTGTCCGGTCTCGTAGATGCCCACGATGCGATAGGGCACGCCGTTGAGGCGCAGCGTGTCATCCACTCGCTTCTTCAGCGCGTCCGCCGCCCGTCGCCCGATGGCGATCTGCTTAGGGCCGGTCACGGGCTTGCCCTCGACGACGCGGTAATGCTCCATGGCGACGCTGCCCGGCTCGTAGCCGTAGACTAGGAAGTAGGGTGTGTCGCCCACTGCGATCCAGCCGAAGACACCGCCGTCCACATTCGTTACACCGGCGACAGTCTCAATGCGCGGGCCGAGGGTTTGATCCAAGTTGCTAAAGGCGACGTCCAAGGAGTTGGCCTGTGTGATCAACAGGGCGTTGCTGACGCCGATGACGCTGCCGTAGTTGACCGCCATGCCCTTGGCCATCGCGCCCAAAGAGACCACGGCCGCGACGCCAATGGCGATGCCGATCACCGTCAACAGGCTGCGCGTGGCTCGCCGCAACAGATTCTTGAGGATCATGTTCTTGCCTCTCTGTGCAACTGCCCGCTAACTGCGTGAGAACATAGCAGCTATGCGTGCTCATACGCAAGCATAGACCAGCGCTCACATTCTGTAAAAACTATACGGAGCCGTCTCATCCCCGGTCGCGGGGATACCCTGCTTACTGTAACAGGCGCTTGAGCGCCGGGTAGAGCGGCGCCAGGTGGGCCAACAGCGAGCGGGTGACAGGAGTGAAATAATGCCGCGCATCCCACACCATTTTGAGCGTGCGCGTCAGCGGCTCGCCGGCGATGGGCACGGTGCGCAGCGCGCCGTACGCCTCCTCGTCGCGCACGGCATATTTAGGCATTATCGTCAGGCCCGCGCCCGCGGCCACCGTCCGCTTGATCGACTCCATATTGTCGAACTCGGCGCCGATGCGCGGGGTAACCTGATGTCGGCGCAACATCTGGTCGAGCCAGACGCGCGACTGGCTGGCCGGCTGGCGCATGATGAAGACGCGTCCGTCCAACTCCGCCATCGTCACCTCGGCGCGCGGCCAGAACTCGTGGCGCGGGCCGACGACCACATACTGCACGATGGTCTCCAGGCGCTGCACGCCCAGTTTCGCCTCTGCGCCGGCCTCCAACTCGCCCTCTACAAAGCCGATGTCGGCGCGACGGGCAAAGACGTCCGCCACAATCTGGGATGTGATGCGGGTTTCCAGCAGCGCGGTCAGCTTCGGATGCTGCTCGCGAAAAGTGTGCACCCACTCGCTGAGCACATAGATGCTCACGCCGGGCGTCGCCTCGACCAGCACCTGCCCGCCATCTAGGTTGGCGGCGTCAGTCACAGCGTTTTTGGCCTCCGCCGCCAGCCGCAGAATGCGCTGCGAATAGTCGAACAGGGCGACGCCGCCCGGCGTCAACGTTGCCCCGCGCCGGCCGCGCACGAACAGCTTCGCGCCAAGGCTGCGCTCCAGGTCCCTGATGTGCTGGCTCACACCGGACTGCGTCATCAACAGCCGCTGCGCCGCCGCGCTGAAGCTGCCTTCCTCTACCACGCATTCAAAGATCTCCAACTTGTGCAAGTCCAACATGGCGCCTCTTCCATAAGCAATTACTTATGCCAATTATAAGCGATGCGGGGTGTCTCCTGCAACGTTTCTCGCATATACTTAGCCCTGTGTTGAGCGAAAACAGCCGCCGGCATTCCGGCGGATTGCCGTAGAGAAGGGGAGATGCTATGTCGCGCAGAAAAGTGCAGAAGCAGACACAGGGGAATAGCCGTATGATGTCCATCATTATCGCCATTGCCGTCCTCGCCGTAGCGGCATTCTTCATTCGCATGCAGATGCAGAGCGGGAGCGTCTCCGGTCTCACCGCGCTGCAGCGCATCGCCCCGCAGCAGTACCAGGCCGACTTCATGGCGCCGGCTCGGCCGCATTTCCTGGTAGACGTGCGCACGCCCGCCGAGTTCGCCGGCGGTCACATCGAAGGCGCGGTCAACATCCCGTTGGACTCGCTGGCACAGCGCCTGGACGAAATCCCGCAAGATCAGCCTGTAGTCGTCTACTGCCGCTCCGGAAATCGCAGCGCTACCGCCGCGCGCCAGCTTGCTCAGGCCGGCTACACCGACATATACGATCTGGGCGGCATCATTGCCTGGCAGAACCAGGGTCTCGCCCTGCAGACGCCGCGCTGACGTTTCGGCGCGGTCTGCATACGCTAGGGAGAGGACCCAATATGCTGCTCAAGTATTTCTACGACCCGAAGCTGGCCCAGGCGTCCTACATGGTCGGCTGCGCGAAGACCGGCGAAGCCTTGGTCGTCGACCCGAACCGGGAGATCGACCAGTACCTAAAAGCGGCGAAGCAGGAGGGCCTGCGCATCACCCATGTCACCGAGACCCACATCCACGCCGACTACGTGAGCGGCAGCCGCGAACTGGCCGCAGCCACAGGCGCCATGCTCTTCCTCAGCGACATGGACGACGCCGACTGGAAATACAGATTTGCGCATGAGCCGAACGTGATCCTCGTGCGCGAGGGCGACAACTGGATGGTCGGCAATGTCCGCATCGAGGCGGTGCATACGCCCGGCCACACGCCTGAGCATCTCACTTTTCTCGTGACGGACACCGTCGCAGCGAATAAGCCGATCGGCGCATTCACGGGCGACTTCCTCTTCGTGGGCGATGTCGGTCGCCCGGACCTGCTTGAGGAGGCCGCAGGCGCGAAAGGCAGCAGCGAGGCCGGCGCGCGGCAGCAGTTTCACAGCGTCGCCCGCTTTAAGCAACTGCCCGACTATCTACAAATCTGGCCTGGCCACGGCGCAGGCAGCGCCTGCGGCAAGGCGCTGGGCGCCATCCCTTCCACCACCCTAGGCTACGAAAAACTCTTCAACCCCGCCTTCCAGTTCGATAACGAAGACGCCTTCGTCGACTGGCTGCTGGATGGGCAGCCGGAGGTCCCGCGCTACTTCAGCCGGATGAAACGCGTCAACCGCCAAGGCCCCGAACTGCTGGAGAACCTGCCCGTCCCGCCCCGCCTGGACGCGGCCGCGCTCGACGCCGCCCTGGAAGCAGGCGAATTCATCATCGACCTGCGCAGCAACGACGAGTATGCACGCGCCGGCCTTCGCGGCGCCGTCAACATCGCAGCCGGCGACAACAGCTTTCTCACCTATGTGGGCTGGTTCCTTGACTACGACAAGCCCGTCTACCTGATCGTCCCCTCCCTGGATGAAGCGCCCGGCCTGATCGCCGCGCTGCTCACCATCGGCGTCGACAACATAGGCGGCTATTTCACTCCCGACACCATACGCAGCGAAACCGTCGCCCTGCCCGGCATCACCGCGCACGAGTTGGCGCAACGCCTGCCCCAAAACGGGCTGTTCTTACTCGACGTGCGCGGGCGCAGCGAATACCAGGAGCAACACATCGCCGGCGCGTGCAACATCCCGCTGGGCTTCCTGCCCGGCCGTCTCGACCAGATCCCGCGCGATCGCACCGTCGTCGTGCAGTGTATGAGCGGCTTCCGTTCGTCCATCGCCGCCAGTCTGCTGCGCACGCACGGCTTCGAGAACATCGTCAACCTCGTCGACGGCATCGACGTCTGGTCCACCGAGTTGGAGACCAAATCGGCGCGGGAAAACGGCTGACCGAGGCCGGAAAGCGACCAGGCTGTGGAGATCATCCTGATTGACATCGCGCTTGGCCTCGTCATCGGCCTGGCCCTTGGCTTCCTGGGCGGCGGCGGCTCGATCCTCACCGTGCCGGCGCTGGTCTACGTAGTCGGCCTCAATCCCCAGGCCGCGGTCACAGCCTCGCTGATCATCGTCGGGACCAACGCTGCACTCGGCGCCTATTTCCATCGCCGGCGCAATCCCCTCAACTGGCGCGTGGCCCTGCTCTTCGGCGGCGTCGGCATGGTCGCAGCCTTCCTGTCGGCGGGCCTGTCCGCCCACGTCTCGCCCGCCATGCTGCTCGTCCTCTTTGCGCTGCTCATGCTGGCGGTCGGCGGCTGGATGATCATCAGCCGAAGTCCGCAGCGACTAGACGCGCCCCCGCGCGGCTGGGCCATCATCGCGGCAAGCGGGGCGGGCGTCGGCGCGCTCACCGGCTTTCTGGGCGTGGGCGGCGGCTTCCTCATCATGCCGGCGCTGGTCATGTTGGTCGGCCTGCCTATCCAGCAGGCCGTCGGCACATCGCTCGTCGTGATCGCCATGAACAGCTTGGCGGGCCTGCTCGGTCACCTCAGCCTGGCAGCGCTCGACTACGGCGTAATCGCGCTCTTCGTGGTGAGCGGCTTCGCCGGCGCATTCGCGGGCGCACGCCTGGCCTGCTACATCCGCCCCGGCCAACTGCGCACCGGCTTCGCCGTCTTCGTCGTAGCGCTCGGCCTCTTCCTCTTGCTCGACAACGTGGGCAAACTGCTCTAGGTATGCAACCCGAACAATTGGGCCGGACGCCGCGCCGCGTGTACAATGGGCGCATCTTTCGATGGAAAACAACTGCTATGCTGTCGCGCACGCTTGAAGATCGCCGCCGCGCCGAACACAAGGCGGCCCTGACCTACATCGGCCATGCCACCCTGCTGATCGAGTTGGAAGGCATGCGCCTGCTCACCGATCCCATCTTGCGCGACCGGGTGGCTTTTCTGCGCCGTCACCAGCCGCAGCAAGTCGCGCCGCACACGTTCCAGGATATCGACGGCGTGCTCATCTCGCACCTGCACCACGATCACCTGGACCCGCCCTCGCTGCGCATGTTGGGCGAAGATATGCCGCTCTTCGTGCCCAAAGGAGCCGGCGACCTTCTGCGGCGCAAGGGCTTCCGCCGCATCACCGAGATGAGCGCCGGCGCAGACGCCCCCCTTGGCCCGCTGCGCATCAGCGCCACCTACGCCGCACACAGTCCGGCGCGGCAGCCCTTCGGCCCCAAAGCGGATTGCCTGGGCTACATCATTTCTGGCCGCTACTCGCTCTATTTCCCCGGCGATACCGATCTGTTCCCCGGCATGGACGGTCTCTATGAAGACCTCGACGTAGCGCTGATGCCGGTCTGGGGCTGGGGCCCCACCCTTGGCGCAGGGCACATGAGCCCGGCGCGCGCCGCCGAAGCGCTGTCGATGCTGCGCCCGCGCCTGGCGATCCCCATCCACTGGGGCGTGTTGCGCCCTGCGGCCATGCACTACTTCACGACCGGCTTCCTGACCGCGCCGCCGCTGGCCTTTGCGCAGCACGCTGCACACACTGCGCCCGCCGTTGACGTACACGTGGTCGAGCCGGGCGCTTCTTTTTCCCTGGATCAAGCGCTGAACTAAAGAACAGGTCGCCCTATGGGAAGCCGGCGGCTTCTCCAAGAGCGGCCTGTTGAAGACTGGACACTGTGCCGCCTAGGTGTGCGGGGCTGGCGTCGGCGACGCCGATGCGACCGGCGCGCCGCAGTGCGCGCAGAACTTGTAGGACGGCTGCAAGGGCTGGCCGCACTCGGTGCAGAAGCGCGGCGTTTCGGC
>CAYXRG010000058.1:14506-29045 GCA_964467575.1 uncultured Caldilineaceae bacterium
TCCTTGATGGCGGCTAGCGCCGCGTCCTTGCGCCCGACCAACTCGGTCAGGCGATCATCCTCCACCACGACCGGAGCCGGCCCGGGACGAAGCAACGGCCACACCACATAGACGACGGCTGCTAAGGAGAGCAGGCCGGCGACGACTGCTGCAACGATCATAGGCATGGCTGCTCCTTAGTCTCCTGCGCTGCCCACGGCATAGGCGATGCTGGCCGCCGCCTCTGAACGTCGCCGGCCAGGATGCGGCCAGGACGCAACCAGCGTGCCCAGAACGAGCACGAGGCCGCCGATCCACATCCAGATCGTCAACGGGTTGACGTACATCGTAAAGGTGGCGGTCGAACCGCCGGTCTCCCACCCGTTCAGCACTACGTACACGTCTTCGAGCAGCGTCATGCGCAGACCGACCTCGCTGGTCGGCTGTTCGGGCGTCTTGTCATAGATATTGCGCCGCGGCAGGATGGAACCGAGGGTCTTGCCGCTCTTTTGATCAAATATCATCAGGCGGGCGCCGTATTCGATATGGTTCACCTTTCGGTTCGGCTCCAGCCCGGTGTAGGCGATCTCGTAGCGGCCCAAAGTCACCGACTCGCCGTTCGCCAGCGTCACGTTGGTATTCTGCTGGAAGAACTCATTGCCGATGACCGCGGTCGCGATCAGCACGATGCCGAGGTGAACCAAATACCCGCCATAGCGCCGCCCGTTTCGCCGCCACAAATTGCCCATCGCGGCCGGTATGCTCTCGCCGCTGGTGATGCGCCGGGCCTGCACCCCGCGCACGTATTCCTGCACGATGGTCGCCGCGGCGAAGGCGCAGGCCGCCAGCCCAATGGCCGGATAGCCTGCGTCATACAGCAGCCAGATGGCGACGCCCGTCGCCGCGCCGATGAGCGTCGGCCATGTGAACTGCTTGCGAAAGGCCTGGCGGCTGGTGCGACGCCAGCCCAATAGCGGCGCCGCCCCCATCAAGAGGATCAACAGCAGGAAGAGCGGGCCGTTGACTTTGTTGAAGAACGGCGCCGCCACACTGATGCGGTCGCCCGTCAGGATCTCGCTGAACATGGGGAAGAACGTGCCCCACAACGTGGCAAAGGCGATGCCCGCGAAAAGCCAGTTGTTCGCCATGAAGGCGGCCTCGCGGCTGGTATACGACTCAATCGCCTGCTCATCGCGCAGCAGCGGCAGCCGCTTGAAGAGCAGCCACAGAAAGCCGAACAGGATGATGACCATAAAGACGAGAAAGAACGGCCCGACATCGCTGCGGGCAAAGCTGTGTACGCTCTCCAGCACGCCGCTGCGCGTGGTAAAAGTGCCCAGGATCACCAGGAAATAGGTCATCCAAATCAGCGTCACATTCCACACCTTGAGGATGCCGCGCTGCTCCTGAACAACGATGCTGTGCAGGAAGGCCGTCGCCGTCAGCCAGGGCAGGAAGCTGGCGTTCTCCACCGGGTCCCACGCCCAATAGCCGCCCCAGCCCAGTTCCATATACGCCCACTGGCTGCCCATCAGGATGCCCGCGGAGAGAAACATCCACGGGATCAGCGTCCAGCGGCGCACAGTGCGCACCCACTCATTATCCAGCCGCTTGCTGAGCAGCGCGCCGACGGCGAAGGCAAAGGGCACGGCCAGCCCGACATACCCCAAATAGAGCATGACAGGATGGAGCACCATCCAGTAGTTCTGTAAGAGCGGGTTCAGGCCTTGGCCGTCTTGGGGAACGAAACTCGCCAGCCGGAACGGATTGGCGGCAAAGATGAGCAGTATTGCGAAAAAGAGCGACGTGCCGAGCATGACCGCATTGACATACGGCATCAGCGCCCAGTGCCGGCGGCGGTTGGCGAAGGCCGCGGCCGCGCCAAAGCCGGACAGAATTAACAGCCAGAAGAGCAGACTGCCCGCCTGTCCACCCCACAACGCCGAGAACTTGTAGAAAACGGGCAGGGCGCGCTCCGAGTGATTCCACACATAAGCAACCTCAAACCGGTCGGTCAGCAGCGCATACCACAAGATGGCGGCGGCCAACGAAACCAGCCCGGCTACCGCATACACAGCGTGATAGCTGCTTAGGGCTAGCTTGACATTGCGCTGCCTGCCCCCCCAAAAGCCGGCGATCATGCCGAACACCGCCAGAACGGCAGCCGTAATCAGGATGAGATAGCCGATATGAAAGATCATGGCAATTCCTCTCAACACGCACACGAATCAACGCACGACTTGCGCACAGGCGGCGCGCCTTTCGTCGCCTGCCGAAGCAATGCAGCCTAGGGGCGGATCTCGGCCAGATAGGCCTCCATCTGGGCTTCGTTCACAATCGGGCCGATGACTGTCTGTACAATCTCGCCCGCCGAGTTGATGAAAAACGTCTCAGGCACGCCCTTGATGCCGTAGCGTCGCGCGGCTTCACTGCGCAAATCCGGGCCGTTCGGGTAGGTGACGCCGAACTCGGCTAAATACGCTTTGGCCGCAGGCTCTTGGTCCAGATAATCCAGGCCGATAAAGACGATGCCGTTGTCTTTTTCACGCCGCCAGGCCTGCTCCAACAACGCCGCCTCATCACGACACGGATCGCACCAACTCGCCCAGAAGTTCACCACGACACCCTGGCCTTGCAGGTCGTCCAGGCTGATCGTCTCGCCCTCGAAGGTGGTAAAAGTAAACGGCGGCGCCATGCCCGACGCGCGATGCTCGGACTTATTGGTATCCCACAAACGCCAGGCCAACAGGACGACAAACAGGACCAGAATACCGACGAAGATCGCACGCCACACGACCACCATGCCCGATGCCGGGGCTGGAGCCTGCGCGTCAGGCGTCTCGGAGCGAATGTCGGAGAGATCAGCCATACTTTGCCAACTCCTCGTCCAGCTTGCGCGCGTAATCATCCTCCGTCTGCTTCTGCGCGCCGGGAGGTGCGACCCCCGCGTCTGCGGCAGACGTCTCCGCTGCCGGCCGCATCATACGCGCCGTCTGTCGCCACAGAAAGACGCCGCCCAGCGCCAGCGCCACAAAAGGCAGTATCCATGCCAGCCAGTTGAACCCCTCGCGCGGCGGCTCGCCCAATACCTGCGGCCCGTACTGCTCAATGAAATAGTCCTTGATCGACGCTGCGTCCTCGCCTTCGGCCAACTTGATGGCGATCACGTCTTTCATCTGATCGCACGCCTTCAGTTCGCAGGCGTCCAGGCGTACGCCGCTGCACAGCGGGCACCACAGATCGCGCGCAACCTCGTTCACGTCGTTCAGCGTCACCTCTTCGACCGGTCCGGAGGTGGGCGCGTCCTGGGCTGCAACGGCGCCGGACCCCAGCCACGCCAAGCAAATCAGGGCCGCCAGCGCAAACAGCGCTCTGCCGATTCGGTTCATCCTGGATTTTGTCCTAAATTTCATAGTCAGCAACTCGAACAAGAACCTGTTCCGCACCGTGGGTGCGGCCTATGGGGAAACGCGGGCGAAACGCCGCCGGGCAAGCGCTTGGGCTTGCCGGTGCAAGCGTTGCATGATTATAGCACAAGACGCGCTCCCCAACCCTTAGAGGAATCTTAAGCGAGCCCGCCCACTGCACCAGGAAAATCGAAGCGGGACGTCGGGTGACGTCCCGCTCCTGGTCTGCTTGCTTGGTAGGGCTGTACGCAGCGCCTACGGCCGGATCATGCCCGACACGTCGCCGCCCAAATCCTCGATGCTGTCTTGCAGCGTCTGGATGATGTACGGCCCATTATGTGCATAGGCGCCTGGGTCCTTCGACGCGTACTGATAGTTGTAGGCGCCTCGCAGCAGGCGCGGCGTCCACGAGTTGAAGCCGTTCGTGCGCTGCAGTTCTTCCGGATCGGCCACGCCGTTGCCGTTCGTGTCGTTGAAGAAGTACGGATACGCGTGCGAGTCGTAGACGATGCCGACGCCCGCCTGGCTGGTCGCATAGGCCTGCATCACCGCGTACAACGTCTCGATCAGCGTGTCCACCTCGCCTGCCAAGCCTTCATCGGCATCGCCGTCTCCATCCCAATCGTCGAAGTAGTAGCGAATGTTCGCCAGGTCCTCCGCCGAATTGATTTCGATGTCGTCGTGGCAGTCGGCGCACAAGACGTAATCGACCTCCAGACTGTGCGTGCCGTGGCAGTCATTGCACTGGTTCGCCATTCTGGAGTGGTTGAAGAAGCCCGCATACTCCTTGCCGGCATATTCATACGCGCCCTTGGCCTCGGTCCCGAAGCGGGTCGCGCCGGCCGCGAAGTAATGCACGTTCAGGAAGCGCAAGCTCTCGGACGTTTCGTCGTCGGGCGTGTCGCCGATCAGGCGGTTGACGCTTACCGTCGACTCGCGTCCCTGGTGGCAGTTGAGACACAGATTAGATTCCGGGTCGCCGCTGTCGATCACCGCGCCGGAGGGGAAGGTGACGGACGCGACTTCGTGCAAGGTGAACTCCTGCAAGTCGTTGTGGCAAGTGGCGCATTGCAGCCCGTCAGTCGGCTGCTGCGAGATCGTCACGCCTTCCGCCAGGAACATGGGCAAGCCCGTGCCGGTATGGCACTTGGCGCAACTGCCCGGCACGACGCCTTCCGCATCCCAGTGGCGGAACGCTTCTTCGGAACCGGCGAAGTGCCCGGCGTCAATGCGCCGCGCAGCCGTCATGTCCACAGGCGCCGCCAGAGCCTCGTTCAGGTCGGCAATCGAATCATGCAGAAGCTGAATAATGTACTTGCCGCCATGCGCGTACTGGCCCGGGTCCTTGACCGATACCTGATAGTTGTACGCCGCTCTCAGCAGACGCGGCGTCCAGGAGCGATAGGCATTGCCGCCGCCGACCTCATCCTCGTCGACCTCGCCGTTGCCGTTGAGATCACCCACGAAGTACGGGTAGTTGTGAGAGTCGTACGCGATCGGAGCGCCCGCCACATCGGCGGCGTAGGTCTGGAGGCTCTGGAACAGCGCCTCCTGCAACCCTGCAATCTCATAGTAGATGCCCTCATCTACATCGCCGTCGCCGTCATAATCGACCTCAGAACCGGCCATGCGCACGTCGCGCAGATCCTCGACCGTCTCCACGCCCGCATGGCATTCGGCGCAGGCCTCGATCTTCACTTCGAGCGTGTGCGGGCTGTGACAGCCGACGCATGTCTCATAGCCTTCCACATGCTGGAAATCGGCGTCATACGTGTTGCCTTCGTACTCATATCCGCCCTGCGCCAGCGTGCCGTACTTGGTAGCCGCCGCGGCATAGTAGTGGATGTTGCGGAAACCGAGATCCTCGCTGACCGCGTCGTCGTCCACCGCCGCGTTGGCGATGGCGGCGTCCACGCTTACTTTGGACTCGCGCCCCTGGTGGCATTCCATGCAGCGCGCTTCGCCGCCCAGCCCCGTCAATTCAATGCCTGAGGGCATGACGACGCTGTCTTTGACGGCGGTCACGCTGTTGTGACAGGCCACGCAATCCACCACAGTATTGACGGGCGCCGGGCTGTTCACCACGCCGGCCTCGCTGCCGTCTACGCCGAGGAAGTCCTGATAACCCGCCGAGCTATGGCACTTGGCGCAACTCGCCGGCACTTCCGCCGGGTCATCCCCATCCCAGTGGCGAAAAGCCTCTGTGTCGAAAGCGGCATGGGCGGAAGACTGCCACTGTTCGAGGAACGGAATGGTCGGACTGATAGTGGGATCTTCTATGTCCTCCTGCGCGGCCACGGGCTGGGCAAACAACGCCAACCCCAATGCCGCAGTCAGGCATGCGAAAACGAACACGAGGTTTCGTCTCATAAAACCTCCTCCCCAAAGACTTGGCTCATCGCTTGCCGCACGATGAACTACACAATGAACTGATTGTCTCCCAATTAGAGTCTGACTTCATACATGATGCCCGTGCGGTTGGCTTTGTCTCTTTGGATGGACGACCTCCTCTCTAGCCATGTCAAATGGCTGGAGCCGGCCTGAGCACCGCGGCCGCGTGAGAAACGCATGTCGAAGTCTGCTGCACAATTCTTCGGAACCGCCGCCGGGGGAGTCTGCGCCGTCTCAGGTCCGGCAAGAGCCGCAACCGGTCCATGCGCCGGCGGTGACGCTTGGGAACCGCCCAAGCCTTAGGAGCAATGCGGCGAGACTGCCTTATTCCATACGCCGGAATTGCCCGCCCGACGGATTGGACCGCCGGGAGAAGGCCGGGCGAAACGCGCCGGCAAAACGCAAATAAGTGCGGCTGTTGTCACGGCTGTTGCAGAGGCGGCGCAACTACGGCGCCTTCAGTTCGAGCAACTCGAACTTGTCTCTATCCTACTATGACTTCCCCATAATTACAACCCCATCGCCCGGAAATTTGGAATCAATCAAAACTCATAAGGCGGAGACCGAGCGCTGCAGCCCTCACAGCCCGCCTTCCGGCGTGGGCGTGATCGGCACGAACACCGGCGCGTCTTGGCGCGGGATCGTCGTGATCGCCGTCTCCTCCAGCGTCACAAACCAATAGACCGCAGCCAGCAGCGTCACGGAAATCACGATCGCCGCCGGGTAGAAGACCAACAGCCGCCGGCGCATCACCGCGGGAGGGATAGGCGACTCTTCGACGCCCGCTTCGATCTCCTCCAATTCCAGCGCATGTTCCTCTTCCATCTGCTCGTGCGTCAGCGAACCCGTGAACATGCTCCTATTGAACCACTTGATGTGCACATGGTAGGCATGCCATGTGATGATCGAGAGCGCGGCGAGCACGGCCTCTGCGCCATGCGCCGCTTTGGCCGCGGGGATGGCCTGCCCCGGCAAGAACTTCGTCGTTGCAATCGGGTTCCACAACATGAAGCCCGTGATGACCATGATCACCGTGCCCCAGATCACCGCCCAGTATTCGATCTTCTCGCCGAAGTTATAGCGGCCCATGCGCGGCGGCGTCTTCACCAGGCCGACGTTATAACCCATCGCCTGAAAGCCGTCCTTCACATCCTGCAAACCCGGCATCATCGTCAGCCGCACCCGCTTCACGAAGACCCGATAGGTCACCGCGCCTCCATGATAGATGGCTGCCAGCATCAACAAGACCGCGGCGACATGGTGGATCTGGCGCGTGAGTTCGATGCCGCCCATTAGCCCGATGGCCCCGCTGGCCCAGGCCGCACTCGCGTACTTCTGCGGGATGCCGGTGACCGTCAGGACCGTAAAGGTCAGCAGCAGCAAAATATGCTCGATCCGGTGCGAGACATTAAAGCGGAAATACTCGCGCGCGTGTTTGCTCATTCTCAGTCCCGTTCCTTCCGTCCGCGCCGCTCCCGCAACTGCCGGTAAACATCCGTGCCGATAAAGAGCGCGAAGCCCCCGACCGTGACCGGGATGACAATCATATAGAACAGGTCGACCAGATAGACCAGCGGGTTGTGCTCCAGTGAGGGCCGGTAATGGCTGGTCCATGCATCGGAGAAATTGGCGGTGGCATCCGGATGGCACTGCTGGCACGTCGCCAACAGGTTCTCCTTCATGATCTGCGAATTCTCTTCGGTCGCCGGCAGAATGTTATGTACGCCGTGACAGTCGTAACAGACCGCGGTATTGACCGGCTGATCCGGCGACTGCCTCTCAAACAACATCACCGTCGTGCCGTGGAAGTCCGCCACATAGGTGTCAAACACATCGGTGGAAATGCCGTATTGAGCCATCAACTGCTCGTCGGCATGGCATTCGGCGCACAGGTTCGGCGAATTGAGCCGGAATTGTGTGGTCAGCGGGTCTTCAATGCCGTGGACGCCGTGACAGTCGATACAAACCGGCACATCCGGGTTGTCTTCACCCAACAAAGCGGCCCCATGCACGCTGTGCGCATATTGCTCATTAATGGCCGAGTGGCAAGCGCCGCACGTCTCCGAGATGCGCTGCCGCGGCTCGTTGGGCGGCTGCACCGCATGGTAGCCGTGGCAGTCGGTGCACGTTGCCGCGTCGAGGTTGCCCTCCGCGATCTTGGCGAAGTGAATATCATGCGGCTGCTTCTCCGCGATATCCGTATGGCACGCGCCGCACAAGTCCGCTTTTTCGAGCTTCCATTCGCGCAGCGATCCCGTCGTCAGGGGGTCGTGCGGGAAGCCCTGCTCCTGAATCTCCCGATGGCAATCCGTACACTGGAGCGGAGAATATGCCACGTCCTGAATCTCTCTGTCCCCATGCACCGAATCGACGATTATCTGCGGGTCCACATGCAGAGGGAGCGTTTCGCCGGACGGCAGCACGGCTTCGCCGTCGAGCAGACTATGGCAGGTCTTGCACAGCGCGTCCTCGGCCAAAACGACATCGCTGTGACAGGTCTGGCAGGTTTGTTCGGCGGAGAAATTAGCGGCGATCTGTTCGTGCGTCTTCTGCACGACCGGGTCGGCATAGGTCTGGTGGCAGCCCTGGCAAGTTCCAACCGGATCGGCGGCCATGCTCGCCACAGGAGCGACGTCGTGCCCTCCGTGGCAATCCGTACAGCCGGGCAAATTGGGGTTATCCTTTGCCAGCAAGTGGCCGGGGTTGTGGGATTCTATCGTCGTGTGGCAACGCTCGCAGTTCTGCGCGATATCCGCCTCGAACTCCGCCCGGTCTATGGCCGGGTTGGGCTGGTGCGGAAAGCGGTAGCGATCGCGGCTCGCATGGCAATCCATGCAATAGACTGACTCGGCGGCGTGCGCGCCATGCACCGACTCCGACAGCGGGGCAAGGTCGACGCCCAGCTTAATTGTCTCTCCCGATGGCAGCGTGATCTCGCCTTCATTATCCACATGGCAGAGTTTGCAGGCTGTGTCGGGCGGCGCGGCGGCCTGCGCCTGCGCTGGAGCAGCCGTCAGGCAACTCCACACAACAACGGCTCCCACAATAAGCAGCAACTTGCCGATAAGGATGGGCGCACCACGCGAGATTCCGGCGCACCGGCATGTATCCATTGAATCACCCACTCCAGTTCGCCCGCTCGAGTTTGTGAAGCGCCGGGCTGTTGGGCCGGCCCTGACGCTGTAGTTGAACCGATTCGCTTTCTGCGGATGCGCGCTCATCCGCCTACCGCCGGCGATTCAGGCTGCCGGCCAGGTCCCGATCATGGTAGCCGGTCGCCGTCTCGATCAGTTGCTCATCCGGCAGTTCGCCGCCGCGACCATGATCCGTGTGACAGCCCTTGCATGAACTATCCAGCGTCAAATAGGGATGCACAGTCGTGCCGTCGTCGCTGAACTGGGAGATGGCCTGCGGATTAATAACCGTCATATGCGTACGCACGTCGCCCGTATGTTGCGCCGGGTCGCCTGTGGCGCTCTTGATGATGGCCGGCATGTGACAATCGACGCAACTGGCATGACGCCGGTCGCTGATCTTCTGGTACTGCGCAGCCTCGAAATGGCAGCTCTCGCACCCGACTTCGATGCCCGGCGCCCGTTCGTACTTGACCGGCGCATGCGGATTGTGGCAATCGACGCAGCGCATCACGCTCTTCTTGCCGGGAAACAGATCGCCGTAGCTGTCGTGGTGTTGGATAAAGCCGTCGCCGGCAACAATATCCTCGGCTTGTCCGAGCAAATGACACTGGTTGCACGACTCTGGATCGCGGTCGATGGTCATGGCGATCCGGTAGGGGTTGTTGACGTGGTCGTTGCCCGGCCCGTGGCACGCCTCACAGCCGACGCCGTCCTCCGCCCATGTGCCGATCAAGCCCGGCAGACCATCCTGGTTGCCCGCAGAGACATAGCCGGTCGTATGGCAGGAGCCGCAGTCATAGGGCTTCTCTTCGCCTGCATGGTAGGCGACCCACTCGTCGCCCATGCCCGCGCTCCGGTTGAAGAAGTTAAATTGGGTCTTGGCGTTCGCATCGCCGGTTATGAGATAGCCCTGCTTGTCGACGAAGCGGGCTTTCAAGGCATAGCCGCCTACTACATAGAGAATGTCGTCCCACGTATAGCCTTCGGGCGGGGCGGAAACTGCGGAAAACGGGTATTCCGGCGGCTGGCCGTCGATCACTTTGCTCAACTGATGGGGGTGGCCCGTCTGCCTATACGAAGCATAGAGGTCCGCGTGACATTCGCTGCATGCCGCGGACCCGACATAGGTTGGCGGCTGATAATCTCGCCCCGGCTGGCCGATGGGGCCTGCCGGCCCCGGTTCGCCGGCTGGGCCGGTCGGTCCGGTCGGGCCGGGCGGGCCGATCGGACCCGGATCCCCTTTGGGACCCGGCTGGCCCGCCATTCCGGCGCAGGCGCCTATCATTAGGACGACGCTTAGCAATGCCGCCATTGCGACCAGTCGCCTCATACCGCCCCCCTTCTTTCCTCGCTTCGCCATTTCTTTATTTGGAATTGGTTTTGTGCGCTGTCCGGCGTTTGGAGTGTGCAAAACGGCAACCCGTCGCCTATGTGATGGGGCCCCTATACGGCTAATCAGGCCACAGATTCTTGCGAGAGGAACCGCTTACGCGTCTGTCTGGATTTACGGAGTGTAAGCGCTTTTCCCACACGTGTCAAACATGATTTTTCTGGCCGCGCGCGGCCAGACGACTGTCGATCTCCATCAGCTTGGTCTTGATCTGCGCCCGCCGCACCCGCCATTCATCCGGGCCGACCTCGCCCAACGCGTGCAGGTCATCCAACCGCGCCGCACGCCGCACCAGATCATCGCGCTGGCGACGCAGACTCTCCGGCGCGTCGCCGCTCTCCAGGCGGCCTTCACGCCATGACCAGGCTACGACGCCCGCCAACGCCAGACTCACCCCTAGCCCCATCGCCCAGGCCATCCACGGCGCGAAAGGTTCGACAGCGCGCACTGCGCCGCTACCCGAAGCGCTGCCTGCCGTCGCGCCAATCGTCGCGCGCGGGTCTAGATCGCCGCTGCGCAACAGGCCGGACAGGCTGAGAGCCACTGGGCCGGCTGCAAGCTGCTCGCCCCGCCACAGTTGGTAGCTGACGCCCTGAAAGTCCTGCACACCCGTATTGGTCAGATTGGGCGCTTCAATCGTCAACCCCGGCAAATCCGCGGCCAGCATATTAAGCAGGGCCACCGGATACAGAAATTCCTGTTCCAGCGTTATGCTGTCGCCCTGGTGGGGCAGCGCGTACTGCATGACGATCTGCTTGGTGGCGGGGCCGGGCACAAGGGGCGTCGTATCGTAGATCAGATCGCCGGCCTGCCTGAAACGGCTGCCCAGCGCGCCGTTCTCGAAACTGAGCTCTACAGCCTCCGCCGGCACATGGAAGGCGACCGTTACAGGTTCGTCGATGCCCGCCGCCTGCTCGCCTATAAAGGTGCGGTCGCCGTTATTGCCGAATTCCAACACCTGCAAGACGATCAACGCGCCGGGCTGCGAATCGAGAATCCAGTGCACCCGGTCCAGCGCAACCCCGCTCGCATCGCCGGTCGTCTCGTAGATAGTGACAACCGTCTCGGCTTCGGGCTGCTCCGCCGTCAAGGTCACGATTGGGCTGCTATAGCGCACCCCGGCAGCAGAAGCGGACGCCAGATAGACCACGTTCGGATCGACGGTCAACCCGCCAAACTCGAATCGCCCGTCTGCGCCGACCGTAGTCGTCAGAGCGGCCATCGGTTGGAAATCGGCAAACGCCTCCAGCGTCACAGTGGCGCGCTCAACTTCCGGCCCGCCCGCCGTCCCCTGCACGACGGTCCCGCGAACCACGCCGTTGCCAGGGCGCAGACCTGACTCCCAGACCGGCGCATAGCTGAAGGCGCGCACGTACTCGAGCACGGCGCGCTGTTCGGCCAGCGACCACTCCTCGCCCATCTCCGGGTGCGCCGCCTGCCAGCCCGCCATCCAATTCGCCTGGCTTTTCGTCATAGCATAGACGACATCCGAAAAATCGACCAGCCGTTCCGCGGCTTCCGGCCCATCGCCGGCTCCACTTTCGCCGTGACAGCTTGCACAGCTCGCCGCGTAGAGGTCAGCGCCCAACGTGTGCTCCTGTTGGGCAGTGTGCAAACTCCAGGCATAGGCCGTCGTGTGCCAGATCTCGGCGTCGGTCAGTTGGTTCTGCCACGGCGGCATCAGCCTCTCCAGCCAGCCGAACTTCGTCGTGTGGAAAAGCTCGGCCGGGCTGCGCTCCCACAGCGCGTCCGGATCGGCAAATGCAGTGGGCGGCCCAGGCAAGTCGGCTGCGGCCGGGCCGTCGCCCATGCCCAACAACCCATGACAGGGCGCGCAGTTCTGCTGATACGAACCTATGCCTAGACGGGCGGCCGGAGGGCTGTCGGGGATCGTTACCTGCTCGATGTCAAAATCGGGGCGCTGCTCTTGGGCGGATAGGGGCGAAACGTGCGCCAGGGCGACGATCGCCGCCGCGACGAACAGACTCGCCACATTCAGGAGTTTCACGGCCGGCAACAAGACGCCGCTGCGCCGGTGAGGAGTTATGACAATACGCGGCCAACATCGCATGGCGGGCGACCTCTAGAGGCTGAATATGATGCGTGAAAAGAGAGGAACCCGAGCCGGCGCGGCAAGAAACGGCGCAAAGAATAGGCGCGGGCGCGCCGGGGGCCGGCTAGCGCGTTGACTCGACAAAGATCTCTTCCGGCTCTTCTTCATACCGGCTCGGACATTTGAGCAACAAGGTCTCGGCCTGGAACGTGCCGTCGGGAAGCAACTCGCCCTCGACGATAGCGGATGCGGCTCGCTGGAAGTTATCCGGCCGCGGGCCGTAGAAGACGATGGGAAGTTGGGCTCCGTCCTCATCACTGATGGCAAAGCGCAGCGTAACCTCTTGGGGATTCCAATCCTCGCTGTCATCCACCACCGCACCGCTGACGCGCACGCGCTCGCCGACGATGCCCGGCGTCTTTTCCGCCAGTTCCGTCACGGTCAAATAGTACGCGCCCGTAGAAACAGTGGCCTGGACAATCAGGGTGATGATTAGCGCAATCACCAACATGCCGCCGATGATGAACTTGAGGTTCTTGTTAGCGGCTTGCTTCTTCTCCAAATCGACCGGAATGGATTGCGCCTGTTCAACCAACTGTGTCATTCGGTAACCCCTCAACTGCCGGCAAGGGGCGCCGGCTTCTCACGTCGCGTAATAGTCGCGTAATACGTAATATCGGTCGCATCGCCGTTCATCGTCGACATGCTACATCACGCGGTTCCGGCTCGTGCGGTAGCGGCATTATAGGCAATTCTTCGGCGCCGGGCAAATCCCTATTTCGCAACGGGACGCGCCCAGGCGAATCTGTCCCCTTCGCTCCATCTTGTGGTAGGCTTATGCGCAGGAGGTTGCATTCCCACGGGCTATCTGCCTTGCCGGAAGCCCGCAGATTCCGGCAAAACGTCGCCGGGACAACGCCTCGAACAGACAGCAGCAGACAGAACTAGACAAGCCACAGTCACACAACTCGCCCCAGGGAGGAAATGCCCATGATTGAAGCGCAGACGCTCTTCGCCTACTTCGACGCCAAGCGGCAAGACATGCTCGACCGCATTCGCGAACTGGTCGAAGAGGAGACGCCCACCCATGACAAGCCCCGTCTCGACGCCTTTGCCCAGCGCATGGCGGAACGCCTAACCCAATTGGGCGGCAGCGTCGAGATCGTCCCCGTCCAAGAACGCGGCAACCACGTCCGCGCCCGTTTCGCCGCCGGCGAACAGGCCAAGCCCGCGCTGATCCTCTGCCATATGGACACCGTATGGCACGTAGGCAGCTTGGCGACCCACCCTTTTCGCATCGAGGATGGCAAAGCCTACGGCCCCGGCATCTTCGACATGCAGTCCAGCCTGGTTCTCGTCGAATTCGCCCTCGCTGCGCAGCGCGAACTGGGGCTGACCCTCTCTCGTCCGCTCACCATCCTTTTGACCGCCGACGAAGAAGTCGGCAGCCAGACTTCGCGCCGCTTGATCGAAGAAGAAGCCCTCGCCTCCGCGCATGTACTGGTGATGGAGCCGCCCATTCCCCCCGGCCTGCTCAAGACCACGCGCAAGGGCGTCGGACGCTTCTCGCTCGCCGTCAGCGGACGACCGGCGCATGCCGGGGCCGAACCGGAAAAGGGCGTCAGCGCCATTCAAGAATTAGCCCATCAAATCCTGGCGCTGCACAGCCTCTCCAATCCCGCCACCGGCGCCAGCGTAAACGTCGGCATGGTTTCCGGCGGCACGGCGGCTAACGTCGTCGCAGCCCAAGCCGTCGCCGAGATCGACGCCCGCGCCTGGACGCAAGAAGACGCCGACCGCATCACACAGGCGATCTACGGCCTGACCCCCGTCACGCCCGGCGCGCAGCTACGCGTCGAGGGCGAATGGAACCGCCCGCCGCTGGAGCGCAAGGCCACCGCCGCCATCTTCGCCCGCGCCCAACAGATCGGCGCCGCCATAGGGCTGGACCTGAAAGAAGGCGGCACAGGCGGCGGCAGCGACGGCAACTTCACCGGCGCGCTTGGCATCCCCACGCTCGACGGACTGGGCGTGCCCGGCGACGGCGCACACGCCGACCACGAGCACATCGTCATCGACCAACTGCCCGGCCGTGCAGCCTTGCTCACCGCGCTGCTCACCGAACTATGAGCGACCCAATAGCTTGCATTTTGTCGCGCTTCGGGTAGAATAAGATTACCTC